>NZ_JBIRKB010000024.1:0-104777 GCF_044329855.1 Streptomyces sp. NPDC017520 | reverse complement strand
GCAGCCACCTCATAGACGGCTGTCTCACCGAGACCGGCCTGATCATCAGACCTGCCTGATCAGCAGCACGACATCACGAGTTCAGCCTCAGTAACCACCTGCTCGACAGCCGTCGAGCGCGGGCAACCCGCGCGCGTCGACCTGCGGGACCCTTTCTTCACCGCTCGGCTCCTCCGCCCGAGGCCCACACATCCGGCACGTGGAGTGCAGACGACTACGGGCCGCGCCCCCCGTCCGGCAAGGCCACGAGGGTCGCGGCGTAACGAGTTCCGGCGAACGTGTCGGCCGGGACGTCCTCGTCGATCCTGCCGAGGTCAGCCTAGGTCGTGGCCAGGTCGCTCATCCCAGTCGGCTCAGCGCCGCCGACACCAGCGTCCGGACACCGGGCAGCAGCACCGAAAGGTCGGGGGCGAACAGGGGGCTGTGGTTTCCCGGTACGTTGCCGATCTTCTCGGCCAGGTCCGCTCCGGGGGCCGCGTCCCACACCGCGGGTGGGGTCGACGTCACGTACCAGAAGTCGTAGGGCACGCCCCCGGGCGCGAGGAGGGAGAAGTCCTCACTGCCCATCGCTGGGCCGAAGTCGAGCACCGTGGGCGGTCCGAACAGTTCGCGGTGCACGGCGGCGATCTCGCCGTCGAGGACGGTGTCGTTGACGGTGTTCGGATAGCCGGGCCGGACCGTCACCCCCGGCGGGGTCGGGCAGCCGGCGGTCCGGCACTCGCCCTGAACGATGCGGCGGACGGCTCGAAGGACGCGGTCGCGCACCCGCGTGTCCTGGGTGCGCAGGTTCAGGGAGAGCCGGGCCTCGGCGGGGATGATGTTGTGCTTCGTACCGGCGTGGAACTGTCCCACCGTCAGCACCACCGAGTGGGCAGCCGCGACCTCGCGGGACACCACGGTCTGCAGGCGCGTGACGATGTAGGCGGCCGTCACCACCGGGTCGGTCGTCGACTCGGGGCGCGAGCCGTGACCGCCGACGCCGTGGACGACGACGTCGAGGTCGTCGGAGGCCGACATGATGAGGCCCGGAGTGTGCGGGTAGAACCCGGCGAGGCCAGGCGCGGCGTGCTGGCCGAGCACCATGTCGGGGAGGGGGAAGCGGCTGTGCAGCCCGTCGGCGACCATGGCCGCCGCCCCGCCGCCGGACTCCTCGGCGGGCTGCCCGAGGACGACGAGCGTGCCCGACCAGGTGTCGCGGGCCGCGGCCAGCGCGTCGGCGGCTCCGGCGAGCCATGTGACGTGCAGATCGTGACCGCAGGCGTGCATCACGCCGTCGACGGTGGAGGCGTACTCCAGACCCGTGGCCTCCTGGACCGGCAGTGCGTCCATGTCGCCGCGCAGCCACACGGTCGGACCGTCGCCGTTGGCGAGAACACCGACCACCCCGGTACGGCCGACGCCCTCCGTCACGGCGTAGCCGGCCGCCCGCAGCCGCGCGGCGAGCTTCGCGGCGGTGCGGTGCTCCTGGAAGGCGAGCTCCGGGTGGCGGTGGAGGTCCTGGTAGAAGTCCTGCAGGGCGACGGGCTTCACGTCGGCGGTGATCTCCTGCGTGAGGCGGGCGACGGCGGTCGGTTCGCTCATGCCGCTTCCTCCTTCTCTTCGAATGTCGGCACGCTCGCCAGGAGACGGCGCGTATAGGGGTGCTGTGGGGCGTGGTAGATGTCCCGCACGGGGCCCTGCTCCACCAGTTCGCCCTGACACAGGACAGCGACCTCGTCGCTGACGTGGCGGACGACGGCCAGGTCATGGGAAATGAAGATCATCGTCAGGGACAGGGACCGCCGTAGTTCCTCGAGGAGGTTGAGCACCTCGGCCTGTACGGAAGCATCCAGCGCCGAGGTGATCTCGTCGGCGATCAGCACTTCGGGCTCCACCGCGAGAGCACGGGCCACTGCGATGCGCTGGCGCTGGCCGCCGGAGAACTCGTGTGGGTACCTGTCAGCCGCGGAGCCGTCCAGCGCGACGGTCTCCAGCCACCGTTCGACCGTCGCCGCGTGCTTCCTGGCGTCGGCCCGCAGGGGGTCGACGGCCTCGGCGATGGCCTCACCGATCGTCATGCGCGGGTTGAGGGAGGCGTACGGGTCCTGGGAGACGAGCTGCACCCGACGGCGCACCGCAGCGAATTCCCTGCGCCCGAGGCCGGTGATGTCCTCTCCGTCGAGGAGGATGCGGCCCGCCCTGGCGGGCTGGGTGCCGACGATCGCCTTGGCGATGGTCGATTTCCCGGAGCCGGACTCGCCGACCAGGCCGAGGGTCTGCCCGGTCCGGACCCCGGTGGACACGCCGCGCAGCACGGTTCGCGCGCGCCGGCCGTGTCCGAAGGCGACGGTCAGCTCCTCGACGGCCAGCTTGTGCGGGGACGAGGTCATCCGGCCTGTACCTCCTGTCGTACGGCATGGCAGGCCACGTCGTCGATCAGACGCGGTCGTTCGGTCGCGCAGACCGCGATCGCCACCGGGCACCTGCTGGTGAAGGCACAGCCCCGTGGCCGGTCGGCCGGCGCCGGCGGGCGGCCCGGGATCGTGGCCAGCGGTGCGCGTTCTCCGCTGCCGGTGTCCCGCAGGCGCGGGCTCGCGGCCAGCAGCGCCCGCGTGTACGGGTGCCGGGCGCGGCCCGCCCGCAGGCCGGCCGCGGACAGTTCCTCGACGACACGTCCCGCGTACATCACCACGACCCGGTGGCACACCGTGCCGACGACACCGATGTCGTGGGAGATGAGGAGCACACTCGTGCCACGCCGGTGGTTGATGTCCTTCAGGACGTCGAGGACCTCGGCCTGGACGGTCACGTCGAGGGCGGTGGTCGGTTCGTCGGCGACGATCAGCCGCGGGCCCGGCAGCAGCGCGGCGGCGATCATCGCGCGCTGCCGCATGCCGCCGGACAGCTCGTGCGGATACTGCCTCATGACCCGCGCGGGCTCCTTGATCCGTACCTGCTCCAGGGCCTCGACGGCCCGCCGGTCCGCCTCCACCCCGCTCACGCCTTGGTGCACGCGGAGCGTCTCGGTGAGCTGACCGCGCATCCGCAGCGCCGGATTGAAGGAGGACGACGGGTCCTGGAAGACGACGCCTATCTCGGTCGCCAGCCGCTTGGGATCTGCTTCGGGGGCCACCAGGTCGAGGTCGTCCAGGGTCAGTTCCGCCGCGTGAGCGGACAGTCCCTCGGGCAGGAGCCGGGCCACGCTCATGGCCGTCAACGACTTGCCCGAGCCGGACTCCCCCACCAGGCCGACGATTTCGCCGGGCATGACGTGGAAGGAGATGTCGTCGACGAGACGGGTGCCGTCCGGCAGGACGACGGCCAGGCCGCCCACCGTCACCAGGGCGTCGGCGGGAGCCCGCTGCGAGGGCGTGGCCACGGCGGTGGGACGGACCGCCGCGGACTTCGCCCTCCCACCGCGGGGATCGAGCGCCGCGGCGAGGCCGTCGCCGACGAAGCCCGCGAGAACACCGGTGACGGTGATGGCGACCGCCGGGCCGATCGCCTCGGCGGGGTTGGTGTAGAGGGACTGCAGGCCGGAGTTGAGCAGTGCGCCCCAGTCGTAATCCGGTGCCTGCACGCCGACTCCCAGGAAGGAGAGGCCGGACAGGGCGACGAGCACGTTCGCGAAGGCCACCGACAGCAGTACCAGCAGCGGCCCGGAGATGTTCGGCAGGAGGTGCCGGACGAGCACGCGGTACGGCGGTACGCCCATCAGGCGCGCCTGCGTCACGAAGTCGCGCTGCGCCACGGAGGCCGCCATGTTCGCCGTGAGGCGGGCGAAGGCGGGGGCGCCGCCCAGGCCGATCGCGAGGACGGAGGCGACGGGCCCGGTGCCGAGGACCGTGGCGATCACCAGCGCGAGGATGAGCGCCGGGTAGGAGATCATCACGTCGATCAGGCGCAGGCCCAGCTCGCGGACGCGCCGTCCCGACACCCAGACGCCGGTGCCGAGCAGGATGCCGGCGACCGCGGCGATCGCGGTCGCGGCGAGGGTCATCTCCAGGGTCAGGCGGGTGGCGACCAGCGTCCGCGCCAGTACGTCGCGGCCGAGCACGTCGGTGCCGAGCCAGTGTCCGGCGCTCACGTGGGCGCGGGCGGCACCGCTCAGCGAAGTCGCCTCCTCCTCCAGGAGAAAGGGCGCGACGATGCCGACGGCGACGATCAGTCCGAGGCAGGCGAGGGATACGACCAGGGGTGCGTTCCACCGGATGCGGCGCATCAGCGGCCTCCCTTTCCGGCGAGGGTGCGGGGGTCGAGCAGCGCGAGGACGACGTCGACGAGCAGGTTGAGCAGGGCGGCGAGCAGCCCCAGGATCAGGACGCAGCCCTGGATGACGGGGTAGTCGCGGACGAGGAGCGCCTCCACGACGCGTTGTCCGATGCCGGGCCAGGCGAAGACGGACTCGACGACGACCGTGCCGCCGAGCAGCCCGGCGAGGATCAGCCCGCCGAGGGTGAGCGTGGCGGTCAGCAGGTTGGGCAGGGCGTGTCGGGCGTACAGGCGCAGGGGCGGCAGGCGGCGGCCCCGCGCGGTCCGCATGTAGTCCTGGGCAAGGACGTGGGTGGCCTCGCTGCGCACGATGCGGGCCATGACGCAGGTGGCCGGCAGCACCAGGGCCGCGATGGGGAGCACCATCGACACGATGGTCTCGGCGCCCGCCGCCGGGAACCAGCCCAGCTTGATGGCGAAGCCGAGGACGAGGAGGGTGCCGATGATGTACTCGGGTGTGGCGCCGACCGTCCCGGTGACGAAGGTGAACGAGGCGTCGGTGCGGCGGCTGCCGCGTGCCGCGGCGGTCAGTCCGATCGGTACGGCGAGCAGCAGCACCACGAGGACGGAGAGGAGCGCGATCTCGGCGGTGAACGGCAGGCGGCCGCCGATGATCTCGGCCACGGGCTCCTGCGTCTGGAAGGAGGTGCCCATGTCGCCACGGAGCAGGCCGCTGGTGTATGTGCCGAACCGTACGAGCAGCGGCTGGTCCAGGCCGAGGTCGTGGCGGGCCCGCTCCACGTCGGCAGGGGTCGCTTCGGCGCCTGCCACCACGCGTGCCGGGTCGCCGGGGATGAGCTGCACCATCAGGAACGTGCCGGCGACGAGCGTGACCGCGACGGCGGTGAGCCCGACGAGACGCCGGAGGAGAAAGGTGCCCCAGGGGCCCAGCCGCGCCGAGCCCCCGGCCCCCGCGGCCGCCCCTACGGCCGATGCCGCCGCCATCAGCCGGTGACCCGGATCGTGGAGACGGAGAGGGATCCGCCCGGCATCGCGAAGGAGACGCCCTTGCGGGCGACGTAGTGCACGTCGACCGTGGCCAGCGGGATCACGTCGTTGGCCTTGAGCAGCGCCTCCTGCGCCTTCTGCCAAAATGCGCACTTGGCGTTGCGGTCCGTGGTGGAGGTGGCGGCGACATAGTTCTCGGCGTAGGCCGCGTTCTGCACCGCGCCGTAGTTGAGGCCGCCCTTGGCTGGTTCGGGGCCCAGGAAGTAGGTGCCACCGCGCGCGAGGGTGCCGCTGATCAGCGGGAAGACGGTGACGTCCCAGTCGCCCTGGTTGGCGGTGACGTCGGTGGCCCAGGCCGCGTTGTCGGCGTTGGTGAGCTTCACCTCGGCGCCGGCGGCGCGCAGGGCCTCGGCGACGTAGGAGTTGCCTGCGCCGCCGGCCACCGCGTTGGATCCCTCCAGCTTGACGCTGACGCCCTTCAGGACCTGCTTCGCCGCAGCCGTGTCCGTCCTGGTCAGCAGGGAGCCGTCGGTGGAGACGCACGCCGCCTTGTCGTCCACGTACGACGTGAGGAGCTGTCCGGTGCCGCCGAAGACGTTGTTGAACGCCTTGACGCTGACCGCCTGCGCGATCGCCTTGCGGACCTTCGGATCGGCGCCCGGACGCCCGGGGCGCTGGTTGAAGGCGATGTAGTTGCGGATGAACGGCGCGGACTTGACCGTGAACGTGTCGTTGCCCGCGAACCGCGTGGCGTCCGTGCCGGTGAGGGGGACCAGGTCGAGAGCACCGGTCTGCAACTGGTTGGCGAGGGTCGACTCGTTCTTCGAGATCTGGACGCGCAGGCGGTCGGCCGGCTCCCCCGCGGGCATCGAGGCAAACCGCGGATACGCCTTGAATCCCTTGCGCAGCCGCAGTTCGTACGAGGCGCCGCGCCGTGCCGTCACCATCTCGTACGGTCCGGTGGCCGCGCCCTCGACGGCGCCCTGGGCGAGCGCGGCGGCGCCCGCGTCGAGGCCCGCCTCGCAGACGATCCCGGCGGCGGTGCCGGACAGGCCGGCGAGGACCTCGCCCCACGGAGTGGCGGTGGTGATGGTGATGGTGCCGGCCACGTCGTCGCCGGTGATCGTGGTCTTCTCCCCTGCGTTCGCGGCGCCGAAGGTGAGCAGGGCACCGGCCGAGTTCGCCCGGTAGCGCTTCAGCGAGGCGACGACCTGCGAGGCGGTGAGCGCCGACCCGTCGGAGCAGGTCAGGCCCTTCTTCAGAGTCAGTGAGGTCTTCGTCGGCGTGGACGTCCAGGTGTCGGCGAGACCGGCGACGACCGTACCGCCGTCGTCCTGGCCGACCAGCGGCTGGTACAGCAACGACGTGAGGGCGTAGTCCGTCGACCCCGCGCCCTTTGCCGGGTCGAACGAGGTGACGTCGGAGGTGAATCCGACCTTGACGGTGGCCCGGCCCTTGTCGCCGCTCGATGAAGGACCGCCGGTCGGGCCGGTGGTGCAGGCGGAGGCCAGAAGGGAGGTGACGGCGACCGTGATGGCGCCGGAGAGGAACCGCGAACGGGGCATGGAGGACTCTCCAGGACTGATAACCGAGAAGGGGCCGAGGGCTGGGAGGGGCGAAGGGCCGGTACGGGCCGGGGACTTGGACGGGCCGTGGGCCGGGCCGGGCCGAGGTCGGGGAGCGGGCAGTGCTGCGGTCTGTTGCGGCATACAGAACAGGCCACTTCCCTCCCGACCCCGCAATTGCAAGAATCCGCATCGGAAAGGTGATCGCATGCATGAATCCGCAGGGCCCATCGGCCTCAGGGCCGCCACCACCCCGTCCCGGGGAACACTCGATGAACTCGATCTCGCCCTCGTCAACGCCCTGCAGATGGCGCCCCGCGCCCCCTGGGCGCAGCTGGCCCGTCCGCTCGGCGTGGACGCGGCAACGCTCTCCCGACGCTGGTCCCGGCTGCGGGACTCCGGTGAGGCGTGGATCACCTGCTACGCGTCTCCCTCCCAAGTCACCTACGGTGCCCTCGCCCTGATCGAGGTGTCGTGCGTGCCGCAGGCCCGGGAAGCCCTGGCCGGCCGGCTCGCCCGGCACCCGCAGGCGATGAGCGTGGAACTGGTGGCGGGATCCTGCGACCTGCTCCTGACGGTGGCCACGGCGACCATGTCGTTGATGAGCGGGTACGTACTCGCCCTCGGCCGTATCGAGGCGGTGACGGCCACGCGCACCCACCTGGTGCAGCACGTGCACCGGGACGGCAGCGAGTGGCGCATGGACTCCCTCTCCCGCGACCAGAGGCGCGAGCTGGCGGAGACCGAGGACAGTGGCGCCCACACCGCCGTCGCGGCCACGCTCACGCCCGAGGACCGCATCCTGCTGCGCGTCCTCGCCGAGGACGGCCGCCGCTCCGTCACCTCGATCGCCGCCGAACTGGGCCGCCCGGAGTCAACGGTGCGACGGTCGCTGCACTCTCTGCTCCAAGGCGGCAGAGCGGTACTGCGCTGCGACGCCGCCCACCTGTACGCGGGCTGGCGCAGCTCGGCGACGCTCTGGATGTCCGTACCGCCCGCCCAGCTCATGGCGGCGGGCGACGCATTGAGTCGCCTGCGGAGCACTCGTATGGCGGCGTCGGTGTCCGCCGAGGCGAACCTGCTGAGCGTGGTGTGGCTGCATGCCTTGGACGACCTCGGTCGCTACGAGGTCCAGGCCGCCGCGCAGATCGCCTCCGTGCGCGTACTCAATCGGGCCGTGAACCTGCGCTGGATCAAGCGCATGGGCCGCCTGCTCGGTGGCGACGGCCGCAGCACCGGCTGTGTCCCGGTCGACCCGTGGCACCCGATCGTCTGAACCACCCCCGTCCGAACCGCCCCCTCTCTCCAGGTCTGGTCCGAGTCCTCCTTCCGAGCCTGCGGCTGCGCTTTCCGGCACACCGCCCCCGGTCCTGGCGGATTCATGCAATCCGCAGGCCGGGTGGGGCCGGTACCTGAGGCTGACACCACCGCCGGACGACAGCCGACCGACCGGCACGCCAGCCGGCACAGCGACCGACCGGCTTACCGACCGGCTTCAGCCTCCGTACGGGAAGGACGCCACGCCCATGTCCAGCCGCGCCCACGCCGCCGATGACCTCGTCCACCTCAGCGCTACCGACGCCCTCCAGCTCTTCGCCCGCCGTGCGCTGTCGCCCGTCGAACTCATGCGGGCCGTCGTCGAGCGTGCGGAGAAGGTCGAACCGCGCATCAACGCCTTCACCGAGCGGCTCTTCGACGAGGCCCTGGAACAGGCCCGGCACGCCGAGGCCCGCTACCTCGGCAAAGACGGCCTGGCCCCCCGTCCGCTGGAGGGCATCCCGGTCGCGGCCAAGGAGAAGCACGCCATCCTGGGCCGCACCCTGACCGAAGGCTCCCTCGCCCACGAGGGCCGCATCGCCACGGAGAACGCTCCCGTGATCGACCGCGTCCTCGGCGCGGGCGGCATCATCCACGCCCGCACGGCGACCCCGGAGTTCTCCCTCAGCACGTACACGCACTCCCGCATGTGGGGCATCACCCGCAATCCCTGGAACCCCGAGTTCACCCCCGGTGGCTCCTCGGGCGGCGCGGGCGCCTCCCTCGCCGCCGGTACGACCCTGCTCGCCTCGGCCTCCGACATCGGGGGCTCCACCCGCATCCCGGCCGCGTTCACCGGAACCGTCGGCTTCAAGGCCCCTTACGGACGCAACCCCGGCCTCGGCGTGCTCACCGCCGACCACTACCGCGGCGACGGTCCCATGGCCCGCACCGTGGACGACGTCATCGCCTTCCAGAACGTCCTGGCCGGCCCCGACCCCCGCGACCACGCCTCGATCCGACCCAAGTTGACCGTACCCACCGCGTACGAGGACGTGACCGGCGCACGTATCGCCCTGTGCGTCCGACTCGGCGAGTACGACGTCCATCCGGAGATCGAGGCGCACACCCGCGCCGCCGCCCAGGCCCTCGCGGACGCCGGCGCACACGTGGAGGAGATCACCCTCCCCTGGACGCGCCTCGACCTGCTCACCGCGGTCGCCGGCCATTTCTCGACCCTCTTCGGCGCCCTCGTCGTCGAGGCCGCCGAAACCCACCGCGACCTGCTCAGCCCGTACACGGTCGCCTTCGCCGACACCATGACCCGCGCCCGCACACGGGTGAGTTACCTCGACTCCCTGCGCGCCGAACACCGGTTGCAACGAGCGCTCGCCACCGCCATGGACGGATTCGACGCACTGATCTGCCCCACCACCGCCGTCCCCGGCTGGCACGCGGGCGACGATCTCGCCGGCGACAAGGTCGTGGTGCACGGCGAGGAGGTGGCCGACACCCTGTGGAGCGCCATGACCACGCCTTTCAACATCAACAACCGCTGCCCGGTCCTCAACGTTCCTTCCGGCATGTCGAGCTGGGGAGTCCCCACCGGCCTCCAGATCGTCGGCCGCCCCTACGACGACCCCGCCGTCTTCCGCATCGGCAAGGCACTGGAGACCCTCCGCCCTTGGTCGTACGCCCAGACCGAGGACGGCCTGCTGTAGCCCGGCGAGCGTTGCCGACGCCCCCGCCCACGCGGGAACGCGCGGTCGGCCCCTACCCACCATCAACCAGCCCACCGTCGAAAGGCAGCTCCTGTGACCGCCCCTGAACCCGATCTGCTCTGGCCGGCGTACGACCAGCCGGGCGCCCTGACGGAGATCGAGTCCATCGCGCTCGAGGACCGCGGCCTGCCCGGTTCCACGTACGCCGTCCTGGCCCGCGCCGCCGTGATGTGGCCCGACCGGCCGGCTCTCACCATGCTGCCCAGCGCGGAGCAGTGGACGCGCGGCGAAACCGTGTCCTTCGAGCAACTGCGCGATCAAGTGCACCGCATCGCCAACCTCTTCCACCGGCACGGCGTCCGCCGTACCACCGCCGTGGGCCTGCTGACCCCCACCGCCGCCCTGCTGCCCGCCACCCTCCTGGCTGCCCAGCTCGCGGGCTGTGCGGCACCGGTCAACCCGGCGCTCGCCGCCGATCACGCCGAACGGTTGCTGGGTCTGGGCGGGGCAAGGGTCCTGGTCGCGGCCGGACCCGAACTCGACTCCGACGCATGGCGGACGGCCCGCACCGCGGCGGCATCACTCCGCTGCTCGGCGCTGTTCGCCCTGCGTCCGGTCGGCGCACCCGAGCCCGCGCCCGAACTGGAACGGATCGAGGGGGTCCACGTCGCCTATCTGCACGTCGAGGCCGCCGCCCAGCCGGCAGAGCTCCATCCTGGTGTGGTGCCCCCGAAGGCCGGCGACCTGGCCGCGTACTTCCACACCGGCGGCACCACCGGCGCCCCCAAGCTGGCCGCGCACACCCACGCCAACGAGGTGACCGACGCCTGGATGATCGCGGCCAACAGCACGTTGGACTCCGATTCCGTAGTCTTCGCCGGGCTGCCGTTGTTCCACGTCAACGCCCTGGTCGTCACCCTGCTGGCACCGCTGTTCCGCGGTCAGCACAGCGTGTGGTCCGGCCCCCTCGGCTACCGCGAACCGGCGCTTTTCACACTCTTCTGGAAGATCGTCGCGCATTTCCGGATCGCCACCATGTCCGCGGTCCCGACCGTCTACGCCGGCCTCGCCCGGATTCCGCTCGACGCGGACATCACCTCGCTGCGCTTCGCAATAGTCGGCGCGTCCCCGTTGCCGCCGTCGGTACGTGCGGCGTTCGAGCACCACACCGGCGCCCCGCTCTGCCAGGGGTACGGCCTCACCGAAGCCACCTGCGGCAGCGCTCGGAGCTTTTTGCACGAGCACCAGCGCCCGGAGGCCGCGGGCCAACGCATGCCCTACCAGCGGATGAAGACGATACGGATCGACAACGACGGCACCTGGCACGACCTGCCGCAGGGGGAACCCGGCATTCTCGCCATCAGCGGCCCCACCGTCTTCCCCGGCTACGTCGTCGGCCACGACGACACCGGACCGTGTCTGGACACCCTCGGCAGTGTGCGCGACGGCTGGCTCAACACCGGCGACCTGGCGCGCGTGGATTCTGACGGATTCGTCCACCTGATCGGCCGCGCGAAGGACCTGATCATCCGCGGCGGCCACAACATAGACCCCGCCGTCATCGAGGACGCCCTCCTCACCCACCCGGCCGTCACCGGCGCAAGCGCCGTCGGACGCCCCGACCCTCACTCCGGCGAGGTCCCCATCGCCTACGTCACCCTCAGGCCCGGCACGACCGGCACCGGCCCCGACGAATTGATCGCCTTCGCCGCGCAGCACGTACCCGAGCGAGCCGCCGCCCCCAAGGACGTCATCGTCCTGCCGGCTCTGCCTCTGACCGACATCGGCAAACCTTCCAAGGTCCCTCTGCGCCTCGACGCAACGCGGCGTGCGATCTCCACAGCCCTGGCCGGTCTCGGCACCGCTGTCGCCGACGAACAAATCCGGTGCGAACTGGCAGACGGCCGCCCAATGGTTTCCCTGCCTCCCGTCGTCGACCCCGGCCAGCGCCGCCGGATCACCGCCCAACTCGCCCCGTACGACGTGAACTGGACGTTCACCGGCCTTGGCAGTTCGTGAGGCCGCCCTGCCGTCACCACAACATCCCGGCGGCCGACTGCCGGCAAGGTGGGCCGCCAGGGCGAAACACCTTCCTCCCCGCCCCGGAAGCCACGCCGTCGCTGCGGCGATACGCTCGTCAGCCCCTCGCGGCCTCGGCTCCGAGCCCCTGGCAGCCCGAGATTCTCCCGGAGCCCGCTGACCATACGGAGCCCGGGGCCACGAACCCGACATCATCACCCACCGCGCCACGAAAGCAACGTCCCGTAGCGGCGGACGGGCTCGGCCCGTTCAACGGGAGCGTCCCGACGGACGCGGCTGATCCCCGCCGAGTCGATGATCTTCCCCGAGGCGACCCCGGCCGGCCACGCCTCGGTCTCCTCGACGCGTCTCCCTCCAGAACTCGAGCGTCATATGAGCGTCAAGATTCCTCGAAAGAACCCCAGCAAGCGCCGCCGAATCGGCCGTACCTCTCAAGAAAACGCAGGTCAGGCCCCCTACAGGGCTCGATGCAGCCACTCAACCCCTTTACCTGGAGGAAACAGGTCGAGCAATCCGCCCGGGCCACAAAACCGCAGGTCAGGCACCCTTTTCTGCAGGCTCCAAAATAGCCACGCATTCAACATGCGAAGTCATCGGAAAAGATGTCGGCCTGGACGAGGAAAACACCAGGTCAGAGATGCTTTGCGGTCCGGAACGAGGGCCGCAGGGCGCCCGGAGCGTCAAACGAGCATCAAAAACCCGTAGGTTTGTCGTACGAGATGCCGATGCTCCTCGTGGCCTGACCGGTACCGGCAAGGCAGCGCGGAGCGTCGCCCTCAGGGCGGCGTCCCCTGAGCGGATCTCGCCGAGGTACTTGGACCCGCTGTAATTCGGCCGTTGCTGGGCCCGCCGGCGAAGACCACGGTGTCGCCGGGCTGTTTGCAGGGCAACTGGTGACACGCTCACGACGCCGGCAGGGTCGCCGCTCACAGGAGTAGGCGGTGCTGTCGAGTTCTGGAGCTGCAGTACCCGACGCGACAGGGTCCGGACCCCCAGGAGGGACCGTCGACTGGGCAGACCCCCAACCGACAGCGACGCGATCGACGCCTGACGCATACCTCCGGGAGGAGCGTTCGTAACGAAGACGTCTCGACCTGGTCCGTGCTCTGGCCAGGGGACGGGCATAGCACGGCACGAGGTCCCGGCAGTGGCTCAACGGCCGCCGCCGGGGCCTCGTCGTTCAGTGCGGATATCCATGGCCGGCAACACCGGCCCAGGTCAGCCGGCTGCTTATGGAAAGTGGCAGACCAATTCCTGAGGGCGGGCTGCCACCGAGTCCTGCG
Organism: Streptomyces sp. NPDC017520; assembly: GCF_044329855.1. NCBI lineage: Bacteria > Bacillati > Actinomycetota > Actinomycetes > Kitasatosporales > Streptomycetaceae > Streptomyces > Streptomyces sp. NPDC017520. Next base: position 91,712 of record NZ_JBIRKB010000024.1, on the reverse strand, counting down.
CGCAGACCCCCACGCGGGCAGCCGAGTTCGCCGGACCGAGGGTCAGCGGTCGGATGTGCGTGCGTGAGTCCGCTAATCAGCCTGCTGAAAGGACTACGAGCCCCACGTGGCTGCTGTCAGCTGTCCGCGCCGCTGCCGGCAACGACGCAGGACTGACTGTTCTCCCAGCCCCACCCGTCACCGTCGGGGTCGGACGAGCTGCCGTTGACGCAGTACGGGTACCCGTTGGGGGCCGTACCGTCGCCTGCCCCGCCACCGCTGTCGGCGCTGCCGCCCGGGATGACGCAGGACTGACTGTTCTCCCAGCCCCATCCATCACCGTCAGGGTCGGACGAGCTGCCGTTGACGCAGTACGGGTACCCGTTGGGGGCGGTACCGTTGCCCGTGTCGCCCCCGCCGCCGGGCTCGCCTCCGCCGCCGTAGATGGAGGCGGTCTCGGACGTGGCGGCGATGCCGTTGGCTCCGTTGATGAAGCGGTTGCCCCAGCTCGTCAGGGAGTTCGGGTCGAATCCGTTGGCCATGTCGAGGTACTCGACGCCGCTGCCGTTGCCGCTCCAGGACCAGCCGATGTAGCCCACGCCCAGGGACTGCGCGGTCGCCATGATGGCGCCCTCGTCCGGATTGCCGTCGCTGTGCGCGTCGCCGAACTCACCCACCACGATGGGCAGCCCGTTGTTCACGAAGTGGTTCAGGTAGTCCTGCACCTCGGCGGCGGTGTCGTACACGCCGTACATGTGGATCGAGAAGATGGTGTTGCGGTCGGGGTCGGACGCGAATACCGAGGCAGCGTTGGCCCTCATCGTTCCGGACCAGTCCTGCCCCCAGTTAGGGGCGTCCACCATCAGGGCGTGGTTGAGTCCGGCGCTCCGCAACTTACTGATCGCGCTCTTGGTGGCACCCGTCCAGGCAGAAGCGTTCGTGTTGCCGTACGGCTCGTTGCCGATGTTGACGACGACGTAGTCCTCCTGCCCCTCCAGTGCGCTCTTCACGCTGATCCAGTAGTCGGCGGCCTTGTCCAGGGTGGTGGCGGCGCCGTCCTCTCCGTAGCCGGTGGTGTCGTGAACCTCCAGCACACAGATGACCTTGTTGGCTTTGCACTGACCGATGAGACCGGAGACCTGGGAGGCACTGGTCTTCGTCCACCGGTCGCCGCTTCCGAGGACGACGCGGACGGTGTTGGCGCCTTTGGCCGCTATGTCGGCTATGGCGGTCGTCTGCTCGGGATACCAGGTGTAGGCGTGATTGATCCCGCGCATGACGAACTCGTCGCCGTTCGCCTCGACCACCCGTCCGTCGCTGACACGGATGCCGGTGGGCGCGGCCTGGGCCTCGCCGACGGAGGGACCGACGAGCGATCCCAGTAGGCCCAGTGCGGCGGCGAACGCCATGCCCGCCGTTGCCATCAGGGTACTTCTCGGCTTTCGCATCATTTCTCCTCGAGTTCGCGTGCGGGTGCGTGGACAGGTTGAGCGGGACGAGGCCGCAGGGCGGGCAACACTCACCTGACAACGATGTCTGCCGACCTTTGGGCGCGCTTGGTGAGCGCCGGGTGCAGTGCGGTGCGGGTGGCACCGAGGGCAGGCTTCGCCGGAGTCGTGATGGTGGGGGTAGCGCCGGGCAACTGACGTCGTCCAGCCGCGACTTCGGCCAGATGTGGCTCGAACGAGTCGCCGCCACACCATGAGGCACCGGGTGTTACGTCCCTGTCAATAGCGGGTTCACGATCCGTCCACCACGCACAAAACGCCTAGCAGACTAAACCGCTAAACTTCCTGGCCAGCTGCACCGCGAACCGAAGAAGGCTCTTCACCAGCAGAAATATGGCTTGCCCGATTGATTGACAGTCATACGTCACCGCCTTACGTTCCTGCTCAATAAACCGGTGCAGAACTGGAGTTCGCCTCGTCGAGCCGCCGAGGCCAGCTCGCCCACCCGTCGGCCTTCCCGAGGCTGCGGGCCGCTCCCTTCGGCCGAGAGAGACGCGATGCGTACCCACCCCCACGCTCGAACCAGGCGTCCATGGCCTCTGGCATTACTGCCCCTGGCCGCTCTGGCGGGCATCTGCCTGACACTCGTGCGCCCAGTCCCGGCATCGGCCGCCGCCGACTCCTTCGTGACGCGGTGCGGTATCCGCTTCTGCCTGGACGGCGAGGAGTACTACTTCGCCGGGGCCAACGCGTACGGTTCGGGCTCCGGCGACACGGAGACGGAGTACATGGACAAGGCGCGCATCGACGCCCACTTCGCACGCATGCGTAACGACGGTGTCGATGTCGTCCGGCTTTGGATGTTCAGTCACGAGGACTGGCACGGCTTCGAGAAGGCCGAGGGGTGTACAACGAGCAGCAGTTCGCCCAGTTCGACTACATCATCGAGTCAGCCCGAACCCACGGGTTGCGGCTCATGCCGGTGTTCGAGAACTACTGGGAGGCATACGGCAGTATCGACACCCGCCTCCGATGGGAGGGCCTGTCCGGCGGACAGCCGGCTCGCGCCGCCTCTTCGACAAGAAGCGGTGCCCGGATGCTTCACCTCGTACAAGAACTACGTGAGCTACGCCCTGAACCGGACGAACCACTACTCCGGCGTCAAGTACAAGGACGACCCGACGATCTTCGCCTGGGATTTGATGAACGAGCCGCGCTACGAAGCCCAGAGTCCGGAGGAGGACATCGAAGGGACCACCCTACGGGCCTGGGTCGACGAGATGGGCGCCTTCATGAAGAAGATCGACCCGAACCATCTCCTGGGCGCCGGCATTGAGGGGCACGGCACGCAGTACGGGTTCGGTGGCGACGAGGGTAACCCTTCGTCCACCTTCAGCAGTCGCCGTATCTGGACTTCACCTCAGCGCATCCATACCCGACCGAGCACTGGGCGGACCTGACACTCGAAGAGACGAAGAAGCTGATCCGGGCCTGGATCAGCGACTCGCACGACAAGGTCGGCAAACCGTTCTTCATGGGCGAGTTCAACGTCCACAACGTCGACCGCGCCTCCTGGTGGTACCAGGACCGCGAGATAGACGGAAAGTTCGGCGTATCCCAGGGCGGCCCCGAACTCACCGTCTTCCGCAACCACTCCGCTCACATGACCACCAAGAGTGGCCGCACACCGCCCACCACCCCCTCCCCGACCCCGACCACGTCACCCGCGGCCGCCGCCCCAGGCGAGGTCGCCTATCAGCTGTCCGACTGGGGCCCACCTTCAACACGGACGTCACGATCCGCAACACCGGCACCGCCGCGGTCGACCGTTGGGAGCTGTTTTCCACTTCCTCGGCGACCAGGCCATCACCCAGATCTGGAACGCGACCCGAACCCAGGACGGCCGGAGCGTGACCGTGACCCACCCCACCGGCTACAACACATCCATCGCCCCACGGTCCAGCGTGAACTTCGGCTTCAGCGGTACCTCACAGACCGGCACCAACGGCGCTCCGGCGGCCTTCACCCTGAACGGCGCAGTGTGCACCTCTACCTGACCCGACCCGAACACCTCGCCGGCTCCACAGCCGAGTGCGCTTGAGCCACGAAGGACGTCGTGTGCCGTGTGCCGCCGGTGGCCGTCGGCACACGGCATGAGCGCGTTGCCCCCTTGGGCATGATTCCGCACTCCATCAACATTACTAAACCTTGACCTTAACTAAACCGAAAACTAGACAACGTTGTCAGAAGCGGTCAGAGTGTCCTCCGAAATGACGAAGCAGCTCCCCTCACGAAAGGTGTGCGACGTGACGGTGTACGGAGCACTGGACATCGGCGGCACAAAGATCGCCGGAGCTCTTGTGGACGAAGCGGGCACCGTGTTCGTGCGCGCACAGCGGCCGACGCCAGCACAGAGATCCGCCGAGGAACTCATGGCGGCGGTGGCCTCGGTCGTCGACGAACTGACGGCCCATCCGGTGTGGGACGAGATGACCTGCCTCGGCATCGCCAGCGCGGGCCCGGTCGACACCGCCGCGGGCACGGTCAGCCCGGTCAACATTCCGGCCTGGCGGCACTTTCCGCTGGTCGACAAGGTGGCCGCCCACCCGCGTCTGCCGGTGGGACTGAGGCCGGTCCTGGTCGGGGACGCCGTGGCGATGGCTGCGGCGGAGCACTGGTTGGGCGCGGCGCGGGGTTTCGAGAACGCGCTGTGCATGGTGGTGTCCACCGGGGTCGGTGGCGGCCTGATCCTCAACGGTCGGCTCCATACCGGCCGGACGGGGAACGCCGGCCACATCGGGCACATCACGGTCGATCTCGACGGTTCGCTGTGCCCGTGCGGTGCTCCCGGCTGCGTCGAGGGTTTCGCAAGCGGTACGGCAATAGCCGCGCACGCACAGGCGGCCGGGTGGTCCGCGCCTGCCGGGGTGGCTCCGAACGCGGCTGCGGTCGCGGATGCGGCGCGTGCTGGGAACCCGCAGGCGCTGGCTGCCTACGAGCGGGCGGCCCAGGCACTGGCAGCGGCCATTTCGGCGTCGGCGGCGCTCGTCGAACTCGATGTCGTGGTGATTGGTGGCGGCGTGGCACAGGCCGGCGACACGCTGTTCGCTCCCTTGCGGCGGCGCATGGCCGACTACACAGTCCTCGACTTCACACGAGGGCTGCCCGTCGTACCGGCTCTCCTTGCTCTGGACGCCGGGCTCATAGGGGCGGCTGCTGTCGCCTCCTCGCAGCTCGGAACCAGCGCGCTGGCGGCAGGGACACGCTCGTAGCGCGTTTCCCCGTGTCGCCAATCCGTAGCCCGACAGCAACGCCAGAGGGGCGCACCGCGACCGTGAGGTCGGGCCGGTGACGCCCCCGAGAGGGACCAACGCATGGACCGCATGATCAATACCGTTCGTCACTACAGTTGGGGCTCCGCCACAGCCATTCCGGAACTGGCCGGAGTCGAACCGGACGGGACTCCGCAGGCCGAGATGTGGATGGGGGCCCACCCGGCGGCTCCGTCCCTGGTCCGGCGGCAAGGGGAGCCTCAGCCCCTCGACCGGGTCATCGGGGAGGGACCCGAAATAGAGCTGGGTGAGCCGGTTCTTCGACGCTTCGGCCCTCGTCTCCCGTTCCTGCTCAAGCTGCTGGCTGCTGAGGTGCCGCTCTCACTCCAGGTGCACCCGGGCCTGGCCGGGGCCGCCGCCGGCTTCAAGCGTGAGAACGGGCAAGAGATCCCGCTCGACGCCCCCCACCGCAACTATCGCGATGGCAATCACAAGCCTGAGATGGTCGTCGCCCTCGGCTCGTTCGAGGGGCTCTGCGGCTTTCGCACGGCGCGGGACTGTGCCGGACTTCTGAGTGCATTGCACCTCGACCGCATGGATCAGTACTGCGCGATGCTGCGTTCGGTGCCGGAGGAATCCGCGCTCCGCCAGGTTTTCTCGGCGTTCCTGGCCGAGGGGCCCGCGCTCGTGGACGACGTCACGTGGGCCGTGGCACGCGAGGCACGCACGGTCGGCCCGTACCAAGCCGCTTTCGCAGGCTACGCCTCCATCGCACGGGCGCACCCCTCTGACTCCGGGCTACTGGCGGCACTGATGCTCAACCACTTCCGGCTCGCTCCCGGCGAAGGACTGTTCCTCGGAGCCGGAATCCCACATGCCTACATACGGGGCCTGGGAGTGGAAGTCATGGCGACTTCGGACAACGTGCTGCGTTGCGGGCTGACTTCCAAGCACGTGGACTCCGAGGAACTCCTCCGTGTGATTTCCTTCTCGGCCGCTCCCGTACGCACCCTTCGGCCCACCACTACGGACAGCGGCGAGGAAGTGTTCGCCACCCCCGTCGACGACTTCCGACTGTCCGTCGTGCGGCCCGGCCCCCACCGGGAAGCCGTAACGCTTGACTTCGCTGCCCCGCAGATCCTTCTCTGCACAGCCGGCACGGTCTCCGCCATCGGCCCGGAGCGCGAAATCGCGTTGCCCGCCGGCAGCTCCGTATACGCGCCCGCTGGCGAGCCCGTGACGGTGGCCGGGAATGGGACCGTCTACCGTGCCACCGTGGACGTGAGCCTCTCCTGACGCACAGTCAGGGGCCTTCTGCCAATTGAACCGGAGCTAAGCTAGATCTGTTTGACCTCACCGGTTGCCACTCCGCACTTCCGCCTCTAATGTCGTTCCAAGTCGCCAAATTGCAAGGCGACGCACCCACGCTTATCAGCAATTCGAGCGAACTGCTCATGGGTGTTCTCTGGCGATCCAGAACCTCGTCGGCCGGTGAGAGCAGCAATGACTTTCCGGCCGGCGGGGACTCATCCGCCCGGACTGCATCTCTTAATGCAGCATGCGATGCGGAAGCCTCGTTCGTTGCGCCTTCGAAACACAGTCCGGGGCAGAGGAAACCGCCATTCACGGCAGAGCGTGACGCCCCGGCCGGAGATCCGTTCCGGTCCGCGTGCACGCCACCACAGGGGAGCGAGACCTGAGGAAAATCTTGGCCACCGCAGCGGGAGCGCTGCTGGCTGTCACGGCCGCCGTGCTCACGGCACCCTCCGCGGCTCAGGCCGCGGGGGCACCTACGGGGTTCCACGTCAGTGACGGCCACCTGCTCGACGCGAACGGCAACGACTTCGTCCTGCGCGGGGTCAATCACGCGCACACCTGGTACACGACCAGGACACCGCAGGCGCTCAAGGGCATCAAGGCCCTCGGCGCCAACTCGGTTCGCGTGGTGCTGAGCACAGGCGACCAGTGGACCAGGAACGACACCGCGGACGTCGCAGCCGTCGTCGAACAATGCAAGGCCAGCCGCCTGATCTGCGTCCTTGAGGCCCACAACACCACGGGGTACGGCGAGGCCGTTGCCGCCGTCCCGCTCTCCCGCGCGGTGGACCACTGGAGGGGAATCAAAAGCGCGGTCGAGGGGCAGGAAAAGCGCATAATCCTTAACCTGGGCAACGAACCGGTAGGAAACACGGGATACGAGAAATGGACCTACGGAACCGCCGACGCTATCAAGAGCATATGGATCGCCGGATTCAGGCACACCAATATGGTGGACGCCCCCAACTGGGTCCAGGACTGGTCCGGAACCATGCGGAGAGACGCGGCCGGCGTATTCGCATCCGACCCCGACAAGAACACGGTCTTCTCGATCCACATGTACGGCGTCTACGACGCGGCCGTCGAAGTTCAGGACTATTTGAACGGGTTCGTTGCACAGAAACTTCCGATTGTCGTCGGCGAATTCGGCGACGCGCACTCGGACGGCAACCCGACGAGGACGCGAACATGGCGGCTGCCCAGCAGTTGGGAATCGGCTACATGGGTTGGTCCTGGAGTGGAAACGGCAGCGGGGCCGAGTACCTGGACCTGGCCACCGACTTCGACGAGCGCCGCAAAGAGGTCGAGGCCGTGCCCCTGAAACCCGGGGCACGGCCTCGACCAATCTGCAATGACCTACCGCTGCGGCGCTGGTGCGGTGGATCCCCTAGGAGTGAGCGAAGGAGTCGGGACCTGAAGGTCTCCGGTGGGCATGCCCTCTATCAGAGCGAAGAGGGACCGAGCAACCTCCGCACCGAAGTGGTGAACATCGTGGCTCATGGCGGACAGTGGCGGGTGGGTGATCCGGCACAGGTGGGAGTCATCCCAGGCGAGCAGGGAGAGGTCGTCCGGGACCACGAAGCCCATCTCCGCCGCGACTCCCGCGCCGGCGACCGCCATGATGTCGTTGTCATAGATGATGGCGGTGGGGCGTTCCCCCGCCAGGAGGAGTGCGCGGGTCGCACGCGCCCCTTCCTTCCCATCGAAGCCGGTCGCTATCTGGTGTCCTTCTTCAAGTCCGAGCTCCCGCACCGTCGCGGCAAAGGCTGCCGTCCGGATGGCGCTGTGCCCGAACTCGGCTGGACCACCGACCCGCGCCAGCCGCCGGTGGCCGAGCGCGGCCAGGTAGCGGACGGCCTCAGCTGTCGCCGTGGCATCGTCGGTCCACACCGCGGGGAAGGACCCCGTGAGTGACGGGTGCCCGACCGCAACCGCGGGCAGCCCTACTGCCTGAAGCGCCGGAACCCGCGCGTCGTTCTCCTTGAAGTCGACCAGGACAGCGCCGGCGATCGTCTGGCTGCGCCACCACGTCCTGTACACGTCGATCTCTTCGTCGACATCGCGCACCAGCCGCAGAAGCAGCGAACAGGACCGTTCGGCCAGCACGCTCTCGATGCCGGAGATGAAGTCCATGTAGAACGGTTCCAGGCCCAGCAGCCGGGCCGGCCGGCACAGGGCCAGCCCGATGATGTCGACTCTCTGACTGGAGAGGCTGCGTGCTGTCTGATTCGGCGCCCAGCTCAGCTCCCGCGCGGCTGCGAAGATGCGCTCGCGCGTGATATCCGAAACACCCCGTTTGTTGTTGAACGCCAACGAGACGGCACCCTTGGAGACGCCAGCACGGGCTGCGACGTCCTTGATGGTGATGCGTGCCGGACCGGTCACTTGGTATCCGCGCAGTACAGGGCGGACCGCGCGTCCTCCGCGCTGATTTGGCCACAGCCGTCGATCCGGATCCGTACCTGCTCCCCGGGGAGCAGGGTGGTGAGGCCGCGGTCGGCGGCGGCGGTGGGGCTCAGCCGGTCTGCCTGAAGCAGGAGGTCCCTGACGAGGGTGTGTGCATCAACCACGATGTCCACCTTACCTTCGCTCCCCGTGACCGTCTCCACCTCGACGGCGAAGGACGGCTGGGCGTAGGCGAACTCCTTGTCGGGCACCGGGAAGTGCGTGGTCCGCAGGCCGTCGGCGTCGGCGACGAGGAATTCCTTGGCGCTGCGCTCGTCCGGCACCAGCTCGGCGGGAACCGGGAGTCGCGCGACGGAACGCGCGGCTACGGTCACCTCGTGCGTGCCTTGGCCGACGGTGGCACCGTCGGCTTCGAGGCGGCGCAGTGTCACCGTGGTGCGCCATTCGGTGGGGGCCTGGTTGATGGCTGCGAGGACGAGGCCCTCGTCGCCGGGCTGGAGGGTCAGCAGCCGGTCCGCGTAGACACGGCGCAACTCGTGGTGGAGCGGTTTGAGGCGGCCGTCCCCGTCGATCGCGGCCCAGGAGCTCACCGGCCAGCAGTCGTTGAGCTGCCAGACCACGGTGCCGGCGCATGTCGGCCAGTGGGAGCGCCAGTGCTCGATGCCTGCGGCGACGGCACGGGCCTGGACGACCTGGGTCAGGTAGTGCCACCGGTCGAAGTCGCCCTCGGGTAGGGTGAAGTGGCGGGCGACGCCGCGGTTGAGCTTGCCGTTGCCGTCCTCGGCCTTCTGGTGATGCAGCATGCCCGGGGAGTCGGGGGCCAGCACCTCGTTCGGAAGCGCGCGCCGGAGGGTGGCCATCGTCGGCGGGGCCTGCCATCCGAACTCGGCGACGAACCGGGGAACGTTCGTGCGGTATTCAGCGTAGTCCTGGCGGTTCCACACTTCCCAGGAGTGATACGTGCCGTGATCGGGGTCGTTCGGGTGGTGGTCCCACGATCCGGACCAGGGGCTGCCCGCGGCGTAGTGCCGGGTGGGGTCGAGTTCGGCGACCAGACGGGGCAGCAGACCCAGGTAGTAGCCCTCGCCCCACGAGTCGCCCGCGAGGCCGGGCTCCCAGTCCCAGTCGCGGAACCCCCAGAGGTTCTCGTTGTTGCCGTTCCACAGGACCAGGCTGGGGTGCGGCATCAGCCGGACAACGTTGTCACGCGCCTCTGCCTCGATCTCTCCCCGCAGCGGCTGCTCCTCCGGGTAGGCGGCGCAGGCGAACAGGAAGTCCTGCCAGACCATGAGCCCGAGCTCGTCGCAGACGTCGTAGAACGCTTCGTCCTCGTAGATGCCGCCGCCCCAGATGCGCACGAGGTCGACATTGGCGTCGGCGGCCTGGCCGAGCCGGGTGCGGTAGCGCTCCGGCGTGACCCGGGAGGGGAACACATCGTCGGGGATCCAGTTGACCCCTCGGGCGAACACGCGCTCACCGTTGACGACCAAGGTGAAACCCGAGCCCCGCGCGTCGGCCGTGCGGTCAAGTTCGATGGTGCGGAAGCCGATGCGCCGGTGCCAGGTGTCCAGCTGACCGTGCTCGTCGGACAGCGTGACGTCGAGGTCGTACAGCGGCTGGTCACCGTAGCCGCGCGGCCACCAGAGCTGTGGTGCGTCGACCGCCAGGCGCAGCACGGCTTCGTCGCCCTCGAAGCGGACCTCTGCCGTTTCGCCGGCCACCGTGGCGCGAGCCAGCAGGCTCGCGTTCGCACCTCCGGTGGTGCGCTCGACCTGCAGTCTGACCTCGACGTTTCCCGTGGCTTCGTCGACGGTGACGAGCGGCCTTACGGACGCAAGACGCGCCGTCGACCAGTGCTCCAGACGCACGGGCCGCCAGATGCCCGCGGTGACGAGCGTCGGCCCCCAGTCCCAGCCGAAGCTGCTGGCCATCTTCCGGATGTACTGGAACGGCTCGGGGTAGACGTTGGGCCGGTCTCCGGTGATCGCCCGTACCGCTTCGGCCTCTGTGTAGGCGGAGGCGAAGTTCACCTCCAGCCTGCCGGCGAGCCCCGTGACGTCGAACCGGTAGGTGCGGTGCATGTTCCGGGTAGCTCCCACCTCCTGTCCGTCGAAGGTGATCCGCGCAGCGGTGTCCAGGCCCTCGAAGACGAGGTCGGTGCGCTCGTGCCGGCTGTGGTGAAGCACGTCGGTGGCATAGGTCCACGAACGCCGTCCGACCCAGGCGACCTCGGTCTCGTTCAGCTCCAGGAACGGGTCCGGAATGACTCCGGCGGCGAGCAGATCGGTGTGGACGCAGCCCGGGACCTGAGCGGGGAGCTGATCCTGGCCATGACGCAGGGTCCAGCCATCGGTAAGCGGGGTGACGTCTTTCATATGCGGCTCCAATCGCCCAGTGCGCGTGCTGGCAGATGTGTGACGTCGCACAACTTAACCCGCCACTCGATCACTGTCCATAAACCGGTCTAGTCACGGACTTGTAACGCACCGAACATTTCCAGGCCCTCTAACCTGCACCAAAGCATCACCTGGTAACGATTAGGCATCGTCCGGGAAATGAGAGCTTTACCGGTTCACACACTGGCTGTCATAGTGCCAACATCCCACCGCAGACCTGAGCCGCCATCTGAAGGAGTTGGGCACATGGGGAAGACCAAGACGCTCGCAGGTGCACTTTTGGCCATCGCGACGCTGACCGCGACGGGCTGTAGCGGCGGAGGGGCGCCCTCGACCGAGATGGCCGAGGCCCCCGCCGACCCGGGCAAGGCGACCGGCTCCATCACGGTCCTCACCCAGCGGACGGACCTGGTCCAGAGCGGGGCCATGGACGCGTACGCGGCGGAGTTCAACAAGATCTACCCGAAGGTCAAGGTGAAGTTCGAGGGCTTGACCGACTACGAGGGCGAAGTCAAGATCCGGATGAACACCGAGGACTACGGCGACGTCCTCATGATCCCGGCGTCCGTCTCCAAGAACGACTACCCCAAGTTCTTCGCCCCCCTGGGCACCTCCATCAAGATGGCGGACAAGTACCGCTTCAGCGACAAGTCCGCCGTCGACAACAAGGTCTACGGCATCGCCCAGTTCGGCACCGCCAACGGCTTCGTCTACAACAAGGCCCTGTGGAAGAAGGCGGGCATCACCGCCTGGCCCACCACACCGGACGAGTTCCTCGGCGGACTGGAGGCAATCAGGACCAAGACCGGCGCCACCCCCTACTACACCAACTTCAAGGACGGGTGGCCGCTCGTCCAGTGGACCACCAACATCGGCTCCGTCACCTGCGACGAGAACGCCACCAACAAGCTCGCCGGTCCCGTCTCCCCCTGGAAGCAGGGAAGCGAACTCCGGGTGATCGACACCCTGCTGCACGACATCGTCAAGGGGAAGCTGTCGGAGAAGGACCCCAGCACCACCAACTGGGAAGCTTCCAAGACCAAGCTCGCCAAGGGCGAGATCGGCTCCATGATGGTGGGCTCCTGGTCGATCACCCAGATGCAGGATGCCGCGAAGAAGGCGGGCAAGAACCCGGACGACATCGGCTACATGCCCCTCCCGGTCCTGAAGGGCGACGGCCACTGCGCCACCCTCGTCTCCGACTACCAGCAGGCCGTGAACGCCCACTCCAAGCACAAGGAGGCGGCTCGCGCATGGATCGACTGGTTCACCGAGAAGTCGGGCTACTCCGCCAAGGAGGGCGCCGTCCCCACCCTCAAGTCGGCCCCGATGCCGGCCACCCTCAAGGACTTCGTTGACAACGATGTCACCTATGTGGAGCGCTCCGAGTCCGACACGGGCAAGGTCAACGACATCGACAACGCCGCCGAGATCGGGCTCAACAAGCCCGACTACCGCCAGAAGCTGATCGACATCGCCCGCGGAGCCCAGAAGGGCAGCCTCGAGGACTACTTCACCGACCTGAACAAGCGGTGGGACGAGGCAGCGAAGACCGCCGGATCCTGACCCGGCGAGGGAGGCCCCGGCCGAACGACACCGGCCGGGGCCCCACCCTCCCGCGCACAAGGAATCGAGACGCGGATGACGAAAGGCCCGACATGACCAAGACGACCGAGGTCGCGAGCGTGAACACGGACCGCGCGGTGGCCTCCCGTCGCAGGACCAAAGCGAGCGGCACCAGTCACCCTCAGGGACGCCGGACGTGGGGGCAACTGCTCCGCCACGCGACTCCGTGGCTGTTCCTGGCAGCGCCCCTGGTACTGCTGATCACGTTCACCTACGTACCTGTGGGGAACATGATCTATTACAGCTTCACGGACTGGGACGGCATCAGCCCCGACCGGAACTTCACCGGAGCGGACAACTACGTCCAGATCTTCACCCGGCCCGAGCTTTTCCGGGTGTTCTTCGTGAGCTTCTACTACTTGGCAGCCTCCGTGGCGCAGATCGCCATCGCGCTCTACTTCGCCACGGTGCTCAGCTTCGATCTGCGGTTCCGCAACCTGTTCAAGGGCCTGCTCTTCTTCCCCTACCTCATCAACGGCGTGGCGATCGGGTTCGTCTTCCTGTACTTCTTCCAGGACGGCGGAACCCTGGACTCGGTCCTGTCCTGGTTCGGGGCGGACACCGACCACGCCTGGCTGGGCGACCCCGAGTCGGCGAACACCTCACTCGCCGGCGTATCCGTCTGGCGCTTCACCGGCCTGAACTTCGTCCTGTTCCTCGGCGCCATCCAGTCGATCCCCGGCGAACTCTACGAGGCCGCCCAGCTCGACGGCGCGACCCGCTGGCAGCAGTTCCGCCACATCATCGCGCCGAGCATCCGGCCCGTACTGAGCCTGAGCATCATCCTGGCGATTTCCGGTTCGCTCGCCGTTTTCGAGATCCCGTACATCATGACTGGCGGCGCGACCGGCACGTCGACGTTCGTCATCCAGACGGTGAAGCTCGCCTTCCAGTTCAACAAGACCGGGCTGGCCTCGGCCGCCGCGGTGGTGCTGCTGCTGATCATCCTGCTGATCACCTGGATCCAGCGCCGTCTCGTGCCCGACGAAAAGGTGGACCTCGTATGACCACGGCCCAGCAGACAGCTGCCACCACCCGTTCCGTGTCCGACACGCGACGCGTTCGACGCCGTGGCCGCATCGGTCAGACGCTGATCTACCTGTCGCTCGTCATCGCCTCACTGGTGGTCCTTCTCCCGCTCAGCGTCGTCTTCCTCACGTCTCTGAAAACGTCCAAGGAAGCTTCGGACGGCGGCGCGCTGTCGTTGCCGGGCAACTGGTTCAACTTCAGCAACTACGCGACCGCGTTCTCCGACGGCGCGATGCTGACGGCCTTCGGCAATACCGCGTTCATCCTGCTGTTCTCCATCAGCGGCACCGTGATCATCGGGTCGATGACGGCCTACGCCATCGACCGCTTCCACTTCCGGGCCAAGAAGCTCGTCATGGGCCTTTTCCTCATCGCCACCCTCGTACCCGGGGTCACTACCCAGGTCGCCACCTTCCAGGTGGTGAACAGCTTCGGGCTGTTCGACACGCGCTGGGCCCCGATCCTGCTCTACATGGGCACCGACATCGTCTCGATCTACGTCTTCCTGCAGTTCATCCGCGGCATCCCGGTCTCACTCGACGAAGCCGCGCGGCTGGACGGGGCGAACTCGTTCACGATCTACCGGAAGATCATCTTCCCGCTACTCAAGCCGGCGATCGCAACCGTGGTGATCATCAAGGGGATCACCGTCTACAACGACTTCTACATCCCCTTCCTCTACATGCCCTCCCAGGAACTCGGCACGGTCTCCACCGCCCTGTTCCGGTTCAAAGGACCGTTCGGAGCCCACTGGGAGAACATCTCGGCCGGAGCGGTTCTTGTCATCATCCCCACGCTGGTCATCTTCCTGTTCCTCCAGCGCTACATCTACAACGGCTTCGCCCAAGGCGCGACCAAGTAGGGAGCGGGCCGTCCTCCTGCATGCCCGTCAGGTCAGAGCCTCCGTCAGCCCGATCAGCTCCGAATTCCGGGCGATCGCGCCAACCTCGTCGTCATGGCGCGGAGGGAGCATGGTGAGGCGGTCTCCGTCGGCGAGCGCGTCGGCCTGCCGGGTCAGGGCCTTCAGAGGCCGCACCACCACGAGGTACGTCCAGCCGAGGCATAGGGCACCGGCGGCGAGCCCGAGCAGTCCGGCCAGCACCGTGCGGTTCCGCAGGCGGTACTCCGGCAGGGCGAGCGCCGCGGTCGGCGGCCGCCGACTGACCACTGCCCAGCCGAGCGCTTCCGCGGCTCCGCCCGTCCCCCATGGGTCTCTCTCCTGCTCGACGTCAACGGGCGGCATGCGCCCGCCGAGCGAACTGGTCAGGCCCATCGCAGGAGTTGGGGCGAAGGCCGGCGTGGCCCCGGGGGCAGCGGCGAAGTCTGGGATTCATCCAACGTCTCCGCGAGGGGCGAGGACGGTACGTCCACGAGGCGAGTGCGTGAAGCCGTGATGAAGCATCGTCGATCTGTTCGGCCGCGGCCCGCCGGTGTCCACGGGAGGGACGACGGGCACGCATGCCGGGGGTCGCCGGGCACGGGTCGCGAACGAGCCCCTCCCTGCGACGGGCCTCTGTGACGCACAGCATGCGATCGTTCACCGCGTGTACACCGGAGTCCGGTGTTACCCGCCGCGCGGCCGCTGCCTTACGGACACTCTCCGGCACCAGGCTCTCGCAGGTCCAACAACCCCCCTGCAGAGGAGACTTGAGTGACTCACTCCACCATCGTCCGATCAGCCGTGCTGACCGTGACCACGGCTCTCGCGGCGGCGGCACTGGCCGTGCCCGCCGAGGCCCAGCACCGCACATACGCCGGCACCCTGCCCGCCGTGACCCCCCGTGCGGAGACACCTGTGCTGCACGACGGCGACGAGGGCGGCAACGCCGACGCGGACGACCCGGCCATCTGGCGCAACGCCGCCGCCCCCGGCCGCAGCCTCGTCATCGCCACCGCCAAGGAGGGCGGTCTGCGCGTCTACGATCTGGACGCACGACCGGTGCAGTCGGTAGCCGCGCCCCCCGCCGCGGGCGAGGAAGACGCCCCCGGCCGATTCAACAACGTGGACCTCGTGCACGGCCTGCGCCTCTCCTCCGGGAAGGCCGACCTGGCCGTCACCAGCGACCGGGGCCACGACCGGCTGCGTTTCTACCGCATCGACCGCGACCGGGCCGGCGGCCCACTGACAGACGTCACCGCCCCCGCCGCCCCGCCTGTATTCTCACAGGGCCAAGCCGAGATCAACGACCAGCGGACCGCCTACGGCCTGGCGACCTGGACGGACCCGACGACCGGGAAGTCCTTCGCCCTGGTCAGCCGCCGCGAGCGCACCAGCATCGCCCTCCTGGAACTGCTGCCAGCCACGGACGGCAAGGTCACCTACCGCAAGCTCCGCACCCTGGACCTGCCCTCCTCCTTCCGGCTGCCCGACGGCACCTCGTGGTCCCCGTGCGGCGAGCCCGGCGAGCTGCCGCAGGTCGAGGGCATGGTCGTCGACCCGGCCAACGGCATGCTCTACGCCGGCCAGGAAGACATCGGAGTTTGGCGGATGCGTGCCGACCTCACCGGCACGCCGAAGCTGATTGACAAGGTCCGCGAGTACGGCGTTCCCGGCGCCTACGACGAGGAGACCGAGGAGTGCACGCCGGGCACCGACCCCGGCTTCGGCGGCACGAAGATCTCCGCGGACGTCGAGGGACTGACGCTGCTCACCGAGTCCGACGGCGACGGCTACATCCTCGCCTCCAGCCAGGGCGACAACACCTTCGCCGCCTACGACCGCGAGCTGGAGGACGCCAACGAGTACGAGGGCGGCTTCCGGGTCACCGCCGCGAACGACACCCTCGACGGCTCCGAGGAGTGCGACGGTGCCGCCGTCCTCAACGCCCCGCTCGGCTCCCAGTACCCCAACGGCCTCCTCGTCGTCCAGGACGGACACGACGCCCCTGGCGACAGCGACCGCGACTCGACCAACTTCAAGTTCGTCGACCTCGAAAAGGTCATGGACGCCCTCGACGACTGACCGCCTTAACGGGGCCCGTCTGGACCGCCCGCATGCCGACGCGCGGTCCGGACGGGCCCCGCGCGTCGGCGTTCCCTTGAACAGCATGGGTTCATGTGACGGGCCGCAAGCCGGTGGCGCCGACCTCCGCGGCGGCCGAGCACCGGTTCGAGACGGTGAAGGGACCAACCGCAAATTCCGCGCTCGCGAGCCCCGCTCCCGGTCGTCGCACGACATCGTCACGGAGGCACAGGCGCCGAGCCGGTCCGCGACTTCTTGGGACGCTGCCTGAGCGGCGGTCAGGTGGGGGCCTTCGGTGCTTGCCGGGCCAGTGTTCCCGTACTCGGCGACGCGCTCCTCCCTCCAGGAGAAGCCGCCCATGCCGGACAAGGGCGCGCGCTTGATCGCCGCGCTGAGCTCGGAGTCGCGGACGGCTCTATGGTATTGAACTTCGCTGACAAGGCCGTCCTGGGGCTGGCCGGCCCGGAGACCATGAACGAGTTAGTTCTCAGCCGGAGGGAGTTCGGCACCGCCCAGGCCGCGCTTTTCAGCCTGTAGGAACCCGCGGCTCCGTCCACCAGCGCGCCTGCCGCCCTCGTCCCACCAATGTCCAGGACCGCGTACAGAACGATCCGCCCCTTCATGAGGCCCCGGAGCCCGCCGCCCCGTTCCACCCGACCACCGCCCCGAGTCTGACAACGTTGTCCAGCGTTTGGTCTAGTTTAGTTTCGGTTTAGCAGATTCTCGAATTTGCCATTCATTCCTCCTGTACAAACTCAATGTATCGGTTAAGGATCGACCGGTGACTGCACTCTCTTCCCTGCCGCCTCGCTTCGTGTTCGGCGCTGCCACCGCCGCCTACCAGATCGAGGGGGGCGCCCAAGAGGACGGCCGCGGGGTGTCCATCTGGGACACCTTCTGTCGTACGCCCGGCCGTGTCCGGGGTGGCGACACCGGCGACGACGCGTGTGACCACTTCCACCGCTACCCCGAGGACATCGCGCTGCTGCGCGAACTGCGCGTCGGTTCCTACCGGTTCTCCGTTTCCTGGCCGCGCATCCAGGCCGCCGGCTCGGGGCCCGCCAACCCCAAGGGCATCGGCTTCTACGACAGGTTGGTGGATGGCCTCCTCCATGCCGGCATCGAACCGGCCCTGACGCTACCACTGGGACCTGCCGCAGGCCCTGGAGGACGCAGGCGGATGGCGCGTACGGGAGACCGCCGAGCGGTTCGCCGATTACACGCACCTGCTCGCCACCGCGCTCGCCGACCGGGTGCCTCGCTGGATCACCCTCAACGAGCCGTGGTGCAGCGCCTTCCTCGGCCACGCCGACGGCCACCACGCCCCCGGCACCCAGGAAGGCAGACCCGCGCTCGCCGCCGCCCACCATCTGCTGGTCGGGCACGGTCTGGCGCTCCAGGCACTGCGGGCGGCAGGCGTCCGCGAGGCTGGCATCACCCTCAACCTCGACCGGATCACACCCGCCTCCGCCGACCCGCGCGATGTCGGGGCCGCCCTGCGCGCGCAGACCCAGCGCAATCTCGTATGGACGGAGCCGCTGCTGCGCGGTCGATACCCAGACAGCGAGGGCGACACCTGGGAGGAACTCGTCGCGCGCCCCGACTTCCGCCGCGACGGTGACCTCCAACTGATCTCCACTCCCATGGACTTCCTCGGCATCAACTACTACACGCCCTCCGTGGTGCGCGCCGCTCCCTACCGGGAGCCGGACGCTGCTCTGCGTACGGCGATGGACAACCGGTTCGAAGCCGTGCCGATCCCCGGCGTCCGGCGCACCGCGATGGGGTGGCCAGTGGTGCCCGACTCGCTGCACGACTTGCTGGTCACGCTCAAGGAGCAGTACGTCACCGCGCTCCCGCCGCTCTTCCTCACCGAGAACGGCAGCGCGGAGGAGGACCCGGCGCCCGCCGACGGAACCGTGCGTGACGAGGGGCGCGTCGGCTATCTGCGCGACCATCTGGCGGCGGTCGCCCGCGCTGTCGCCGACGGTGTCGACGTACGCGGCTACTACGTGTGGTCCCTGCTCGACAACTTCGAGTGGGCCTACGGCTACAGCAAGCGTTTCGGACTCGTCCACATCGACTACGAGACACTGCGCCGCACCCCCAAGGACAGCTACCGCTGGTACCGGCGCTTCATCGCGGCACACCGCGGCGCCTCGACCGCCGACCAGACGGCCAACTAGTGTCGGCGCCCTGTGCGCTTGACCGATTCATCCCTGGAAGTACGCCATGCCGCTCACCGACCTTCCGCTCGACCAGCTCCACATCTACCGCCCGGAGGTGCCGGAGCCGCCCGACTTCGACGCCTTCTGGACGACGACCCTCGCAGAGGCCCGCGCGGCCGAGGGTGAAGGTGAGGTGAGCGTGCGGCCGGTTTACGACACACTGCTGAACACGGTCGACGTGTACGACGTCCGTTTCCCGGGCTGGCGCGGCGAGCCGGTTGCGGCCTGGCTGCTGGTGCCCCGCCAGGCCAAGGGGCCACTGCCCACGGTGGTCACCTTCGCCGGGTACAGCGGCGGCCGAGGGGTGCCCACGGACCACCTGTTGTTCCCCTCGGCCGGGTACGCCCAGCTGGTGGTGGACAGCCGCGGGCAGGGACACGAGACGCCCGACCGGGGCGAGGGCGCGGGAACCCAGTGGGTGGAGGGGTTCATGACGCGCGGCATCGAGAACCCGCACCACCACTACTACCGGCGGCTGATGACGGACTGCGTGCGGGCCGTGGACGCCGCACGCGTCCTGCCGCACGTCGACGAGAACCGTGTCGTCGTCCAGGGTGGCAGCCAGGGTGGTGGCCTCGCCCTGGCCGTCGCGGGCCTCTCCGGGGACGCGGTGTCGGGCGTCCTGTCCGACGTGCCGTTCCTGTGTCACTACCGGCGCGGCGCCGATGTCGCCTCCGAGGGCCCGTACATGGAGCTGGCCAAGTACTTGCGCTGGCACAGTCGCGAGTCGCCAGACCATGCCTTCGCCACCCTCGGCCACTTCGACGGGTTGCACTTCGGCGCCCGCGCCACTGCCCCCGCCCTGTTCAGTGTCGGCCTCATGGACCCGATCTGCCCGCCCTCCACTGTGTTCGCGGCCTACCACAGCTACGCGGGGGCCAAGGACATCACGGTGTGGCGCTTCGCCGACCACGGCGGCGGCTACGGGTCCACGCCGCGCATCCACCTGAAGTGGCTGCGCGAGCAGGGCCTGGCCCCCGAACCGGCCTAAGCGCCGGGCACACACCAGGTCCCCCCCCCGTTACCTTTTTCGTGGCTCCGCAATGGGGCCTCCGGCCTTCGGGTCCGGCATGACTTCCCCCTCCTGTTGTTGATGATCCGGGGGGGTGGTGTCACCGGGTCCGGAGGCATCGACGGACCGCTGATGAGGGGCTTGAGCACCGGCTTCACCCAAGACCGGAACAGCTCTCCGTAACGTGGATGTGGCAGTTCGGTGCCGAGGCAAGGCCGGATGAAAGCGTGATGGAGGGGCCTGCACGTGTTCGACACCAGCACCATCGACGTTTTCCTCGGCCTGGACGTCGGCAAGGGCGAACACCACGCCACCGCCGTCACCCCGGCCGGCAAGAAGGCGTTCGACAAGCGCCTGCCCAACACCGAGCCCAAGCTCCGCGAGCTGTTCGCGAAACTCCAGGCCAAGCACGGAACGGTGCTGGTCGTGGTCGACCAGCCGGCCTCGATCGGCGCCCTGCCGCTGGCGGTCGCCCGGGACATGGGCTGCCCGGTCGCCTACCTGCCGGGGCTGACGATGCGGCGGATCGCCGACCTCTACCCGGGTGAGGCGAAGACGGACGCGAGGGACGCGTTCATCATCGCGGACGCGGCCCGCGCGATGCCCCACACGCTGCGGGCGATCGACGGCGAGGACGAGACGATCGCCGAGCTGGAGATGATCGTCGGGTTCGACGACGACCTCGCAGGGGAAGCGACCAGGGTCGCGAACCGGCTGCACGGCCTGCTGACCCAGATCCATCCCTCGCTGGAACGGGTGCTGGGGCCGCGTTTGCAGCACCCGGCCATCCTCACGCTGCTGGAACGGTTCGGCTCCCCGGACCAGATACGCAAGGCCGGCAGACGGCGACTGGTCACGCTGCTGCAGCCGAAGGCCCCGAGGATGGCCGAGCGCCTGGTCGAGGAGATCTTCGCCGCCCTGGACGAGCAGACCGTGACGGTCCCTGGCACCGAGGCTGCCGCGTTGATCGTCCCGAGCTTGGCCGGATCCCTGGCCGCTGTCCTTGACCAGCGGAAACTGCTGGCCGGGCGGATCGAGGAACTCCTGGAGGCCCACCCTCTTTCCAAGGTCCTGACCTCGATGTCGGGCATCGGCGTCAGGACCGGAGCCCGCATCCTGATCGAGGTCGGCGACGGCAGCACTTTCCCCACCGCCGGCCACCTCGCCGCCTACGCAGGGCTCGCCCCGGCAACCCGGAGCTCGGGCTCCTCGATCCGCGGCGAACAGCCCTCCCGGAGAGGAAACAAACAGCTCAAACGGGCCTTCTTCCTCTCCGCGTTCGCCGCACTCGGCGACCCGGCATCAAGGGCCTACTACGACAAGAAAATCGCCCAAGGGAAGCACCACACCCAGGCCCTGCTCTGCCTCGCCAGACGCCGGGCCGACGTCCTGTTCGCGATGCTCCGCGACGGCACCTTCTACGAGCCCCAACCCACTGCGGCCAGGTGAGGAGTCCGGACCGCTCGATCAGCCCTCCGGCCGAAGCCGCTGCCGAGCAGCCGCAAGCCGCTGGTCATAATCAGGCGCGAACAGCTCAGGAAGTGCCTTGTCGAGCGTTCCGGCAATCCGATGAATCGGCGCCCAGACCGCCGGATCGTCGACAACGCGGCTGAGGTCCGTCATCTGGAGCTTCTCCAGCCAGTGCGACAGCACCAGTGCCTCGTCACTCGTGAGCTTGATCGTGACCTGGCTATCACCCATGCACACCCCTACGGCTCGGCCCGCCCCTGACCGCACGAACCTACTGGCCTTGGACCTTGACCAAACACATAGGGGCACCCCCCCATACGGCCGATGGGTAGGGTCGGCCCCGGCAGAGCGAACCGGTTGCGTGTGTACAGGAGTGGGCTGATGAAGCGGCCGACAATCCCAGACATCGCGCAGCGGGCGGGTGTCTCCAAGGTCGCGGTGTCGTACGACATCAACGATCGGCCGGGCGTCTCCGCGCAGACCCGGGCGACCCTCAGGGCGACCGCCGACGAACTCGGCTGGCGCCCCAGCAGTGCGGCTTGCGCCCTCACCGGAGCGTCCGCGCGGGCGGTGGGACTCGCGGTCTGCCGGGGTCAGGCGCGTGGTGCGGCGCTGAAGGCGCTCCATCAGCCCGGGGACCTGTTCACGGAAGGTCTGCCGCCGGCATCCCAGGACCCGGAAGACCAAGCGTCGTACCCGGCCGTGGACCACGACCTTTCGGCCGTCGACCGGCACATCCGCCACGGTACGCCGGTGGTACCCGTACACCTTCCCCGTCAGCACCCTGCACATCGGGCAGACCAAGGGCCATTCCTGGTCCGGGCCGCCACCCGGATCACCTCGCCGTCATCCACTACCTCCGCGATGACCAACGCTGACAGCCCGGAAACACCTTTCCCACAAGGGAGTTGACATCAAGCATGTCATGTCAACGAGTCCCCCCACACATCGTCACCACCGACTACGGAACAGAGCCCCTCATTTTACAGACCCCCCGTGCCCGGCCGGCGGGCAAAGGAGACCACTGCACTTGGTGCAGGGACAAGGACTGCCGTGAGTTTGTGACGTACTTCGGGTGAAGGTGGAACGATCCGCCGCGAAAGGCCCGCCTGTTGGGCGGCAGGCGGGTCGAACAGTCAGCCATCGACGCTCCGCGAGGGAGTCAGCGGCTCAGCTGTCGGCGTCGCCGAGCACGCGCCTGAGGCGTACCGCCATGTACTCGCGACCCGGGAGATCCACCTTGGTCCGCCCCTGAGCCGCCTGCATCTGCGTTTCGACGGTCATGCTCCAGGTGTCGACAAGATCGACGTCCCACTGGGTGTTGGGGGGAAGCTGGATCCAACGGAAGGCGGGACAGCTGAAGCCGAAGTAGATGATCTGATGATCGCTGTCACCACCGCACACCACGTCCCAGCTGGAGGGCAAGGGTTCGATGCGGCCGCTGGGGACTTCACTGGTGATGCGGGCCAGGAAGCCAAATCGCTCGGCCGATTCGCCGTGCAGTGCGCCGCCCTTCGACCACCACAGAATGTCCCTTTCGTTGCAGTAAGTCTCACCGTGATTGACGTAGCCTCCTCGGATGGCGCCCTCCCAGCACCGGCGCACCAGTTCGCGTGCGCTGAGGTTGCCCCAGCCGAGGTCGATGTCGCCCTCGTAGCCGCACTCGTCGATGACGACGGGCTTGCCGTATGCCTCCCGCCACTCAAGGGTGTTCTCGGCGGTTCGGTAGGTGTCGACCCTCTGGATGCTGCAGTGCGTGATCCAGGGTCGCGTGTGGTCGAAGAACTGCACGCCGTTGTGGATCGAGGTCAGATGGCCGGCGTGGTCGTCCGCCCCAAATACTGACGCGATCCGCTCCCAGTCGTCCGCGGTCTTATGCGGCAGGAAGTCGTACTCGTTGGCCAGCGCCCACCACACGTTGCGGTGCGCGGCGAGCCGTCGCACCACGTACTTCGTGTAGAGGTCGTCCGCCCACGCTGGCATGGCGGAGAAACCCCACCGGTCGTAGCAGTGGAAGAGGATTACGTCCGCCTCCACCCCGATCGCTCCGAGCTGTTCGACGCACCGGTCCAGGTGCTGGAAGAACGCGACGTCGAAGCGGCTGAAGTCGAAGGATCCGTCCCCGTTCCGCACATAGGGGAAGAGAGCCGGCTCCTCGGTGTTGAAGAAGTACGACTTCGGGAAGACGCACATCCGGACCTTGGTGAAGGGCGATTCCTCCAGGGTTCGAAGCGTGGCCGTCTGCAGCTCAGGGGTCTGGTGTGTCCAGGCGTACGCGGTCGTGCCCAGCGGGAGGTACCGGGTGCCGTCCTGGTAGGCGAAATGGTAGGTGTCGTCGACGGCGACCTGGCCGCGGTTTCCCGCCGAGACCGCGGCGGCCTCCAACGATCCGGTCAGCCCGTCGAGGGAGCGGGCGTTGCACCGGGTCTCGAACGTCCACGTCCCGGTCTCGGGGGGCTGGAAGCGGAGACGGTAGGTTCCCTCTCCGTCGTAGAAGCCGCCGACCCGGACGTCCTGCGAGCCTGCGCGCCGGAACACCGCGTCGAGCTCGACGTCGATGAACGGGTTGCCGTGGCTGGGACCCTGCAGCACGACCTCGGCGACCCCCCACTTCTCGGCTCCGGTCGCCTCGGCCACCTTGGCCGACGCCCGGGGGACCTGGACGGACTCGTAGTCCGCGCCGGGCTCGTGCGGCGCCTCCTGAAGCGCGATACGCGCGTGGGAATTCGTGGGCACCACCCCGGCGAGGTCCTTCCACAGCGCGCCCAGGTCCGCGAGGGACTGCCCGAGTGGGGGGTTGTGCCCCAGCATCGCGCCGAGCGGAATGAACGGCAGGACAGCGAAGTCGAGCATGTCCAGGATGCCGGGCAGATGACGCTCCAGGACGGCTGCAGCCTCCTTCTCGGCCATCAGGTCAGCAAGTGGGGTGTGGGGACCGAAAGACATCGGAGTCTCCTAGGGGGACGAAATTGTGCGCGCAGGCTGGCTGGGCGCGGGTCGAATTGAGATATTGAGCCTTTTCCAACCTGAGGCACCTGCCAGTCGGAGGGCCTCGCAGCAACTCCCCGGAGGCGCCAGTCAACTGGTGAAGACCTGGGCAGAAGCCTGTGCTGGACTCGGGTAGCCGATCAACGACAGTGCACTGACCATTGCGGATGCCGGGTTTGAAAAGGCTCATTGCTTTCCCGGGCGAACAGAGATGCCGACCGGTATCGGTGCGGCACCACACGGTAATTTCGCAGCCGGAAGACGGCGTGCACCGGAACCGTTTGGGGATACGGGTTTGGGGAAGTTGCCGGGCCGTAGACGTGGAGCGGGTCGAGTGGGCCGATCGAACGCCTTCGTGACGCGGATGGATCGGTGCTGTGGTCGGCCGGTTCTCCAGTCCGGCCGGGTCACCGTAGCCGTGCTCGTCCCGTTGGCGAGGGCGGGCGCCGTGCGGCGATCAGTCGTTCAGCAGGCTCCGAGCCACGTCGAAGTCGGTGATCAGGATGTTGACCCATCCACCGCGTACGGCCGCCCGGATGGCAGCCGTCTTCTCCGTCCCGCCGGCCACCCCGATACGGCGTTCTACCGCGAGTAGTTGGTCGGGCTCGATTCCGATAAGCCGATTGTCGAAGGGAGCGCGGACGAAAGCACCGTCGGCGTTGAAGTAGCGAGCGCAGACGTCGCCGACGGCGCCGATTTTCCCGAGCTGCCTCTGGTCCGCGGCTGTGATGGCGTTACCCGAACTGCGCAGCAGCGGTGAGGGATCCACACCACCGATGCCCAGGAGGGCCAACGTCAGCTTGGACCACGCCTGCATGACCTCGGTCATCGCCGGTTCGTGCGACAACAGATCGCGCAGCTCCTGGCTCCCGACCAACGCGGGCGACGGCGCGAACACCGGACGTGCACCGGAGAGCTCCGCCAGACGGCTGGTCAGACGGGTGGCGTGCAGCTGCACTTCGGGACTGCCAGAGCCGCCGACCATTTGCACGACCTGGTGGGCCAGAGCCGATGTCCTGGCCCTCATGACCTTGACCGATTCGAGGAGGGTAGCGCTCCAGGAGGAGACGCCGATAACGTCTCCGCCCTTGAGTGTCGCGTCCAGGTAGGTGGCGGTCGCCGCCGCGAGGGCGGGGATGACGTCTATACCCGTGCCTTCCACCTCGACCACGACGGCGTCGCGCAGACCGTACTTCTCGACGAGGGCTTCCTCGATCTCCGCGTGAACTCCCTCGGGGGAGACCACCACGGTGCGAACCACTCCTCGGTCGGCCGCTTCCTTCAGAAGCCGGGACACGCGAGGCTGAGACATGCTGAGGTGTTCCGCGATCTCAGGTTGGCGGAGTCCGCGCTCGTGGTACATCCGGGCCACCTTGACCAGCAGCCGCAGATGGTCAGGAGCAGGAGTGGCGGGCGTCGTCGTCACTGTTCCTCCGTCCGTGTTCCCCATGGCCGCCGCGGCGCTCGTCCTCGCCATGGAACACCTTATCGTCGTGGTTATGAGCTCGCCGAGCCCGGTTGAGACTTCCTGCGGCGTACCGTTTCGACGCCGGCGACAAGTGGGAATCGGAGCCGCCTCCCACCTTGACCGGCACGTACATGGGCCTGTTCGCGTCGGGGAACAACGCGCAGGGCTGACCGCTCACCTTCATGTCCCGGCGCCCCGTACGCGGTCTCCGAGATTGCGAGCGGCTGCAAGGTGTCGGTGCCAGCGCGCCACCGTGTCGCTCCGCCGCGAGTCGTCCCAGCTCGGTGTGAAGGTCTGAAGGTTGTTGTCCGCGCGTTTTTCCAGGTCGTCAGTCGTCCAGAGGCAGAGTCCGAGTCCTGCTAGCTGGGCGACACCTGCGGCAGACAGCTCGTGGTGCGTGGCGCGGGCGACGGGGACGTCGGAGACGTCGGCCTGTAGTTGCACGAGCGTGTCACTGCGGGTCAGACCACCGTCGGCGACGACCTGCTGAAGGCCGGGCAGGACAGCGAGAACGTCGTGAACCTGGAACGCGACCGATTCCAGCGCCGCACGCGCCAACTCGGCGCGGCCGCTGCCCAGGGTGAACCCGGCGAGGACGGGCACGGCCTCGGCGTCCCACCAAGGCGCTCCGAGACCGCCGAAGGCCGGTACCAGCGTCACGTCCCCCGCGTCCGCGTCGGTCGCGAGCTGGATGAGTTCCGCCGGCTCGGTGCCGAGAACCTCAGCGAGCCAGGTGAGCGTGCGCCCGGCGGAGTGGATGTTGGCCTCGTGGGCGTACGTCGGGCGGTCCGTGTACCAGGCAATCGTGCCGCACACCAGTTCCGTGGGGTCCGGCGTGGGTGCCATCGTCATGACGGAGGAGCCGGTTCCGTACGTGACCTTCACTGTTCCTGGCCGCCAGCCCGCGTGGGCGAACAGCGCAGCGTGGGAGTCGCCCATCACGGCCAGCACAGGTGTGCCGTCCGTCAGTGGATGCAGCCCGCGCACAGCTCCGAAGGAGGCGGCGGAGGGAACGATCCGGCTCAGCGATGCGCGCGGGATGTCGAACAGGTCGAGCAGTTCCTCGTCCCAGTCTCCCGTGGCGAGGTTGAGCAACTGGGTGCGAGAGGCGTTGCCGATCTCGGTGACTGATTCGCCGGTCAGCACGTGCAGCAGGTAGGCGTCCACGGTGCCAAGGCGCAAGGTGCCGGCCCGGCTGTGTGCGCGGGTGGGGTCGTGCCGGTCGAGCAGGTCTGCCATCTTCAGAGCGGAGAACATGGGGTCGAGCGGGAGGCCCGTACGCCGGCGGATCTCCGGGCCCATCCCCGAACGGGAGAGGCGGGCCGCACGCTCCGCGCCACGCCGGTCCTGCCAGCTGACCAGCGGCGCTACAGGCTTTCCGGTGGCCTGCTCCCACAGAACGGCCGACTCCCGCTGGGTGCTCAGGGCCACACCGGCCACGGCGTGCGGGTCGGTGTCCTTCATGCACGCGGCTACGGCCGTGCGCACGCTGCTGAGCAGTTCCAGGGCATCCTGCTCCACCAGACCGGGCCCTGGGAAGAACTGGCGCATGGGCGCCTCAGCCCGGGAGACGACATCGCCCGCGGTGTTCAGGAGCAATGCCTTCGTGGAACTGGTGCCCTGGTCGATGGCGAGAACGTGCGGCTTCATCACACTCGTCCCAGGACGTCGCGCGCGGCGGCTGCGATGCCGTCGGCGGTCAGACCGAAGTGGTCGAGCAGGAACGAGGCGCTGCCGGTCGGGGCGAAGGACGGCACGCCCAGCATGCGCACCGCCACCGGGTGGGTCTCGACGATGACCTTGGCCACGGCGGCGCCCAGGCCGCCGGAGAGCAGACCTTCCTCAGCGGTGACGACGGCACCGGTTTCCCGTGCGGCGGCCACTACGGCGGCGACGTCGAGCGGCTCGACGAAGGTCATGTTGAGCACGCGGGCGGAGATGCCTTCCTGCCCGAGGATGCCGGCGGCTTCCAGCGCGCGGGAGACCATCGTGCCGACCGCGATCAAAGTGACGTCGGTGCCCTCGGCGAGGCGTACGGCCCGCCCGGCTTCGAACGGCGCGTCGTCCGGGGTGACGGCCGGCACCTTGAACCGGGGCACGCGGATGTACGTCGGCCTGCCTGATACGGCGGCCCAGCGCACGGCGCTTCGGGTCTGCGCCGGATCCGCGGGGACGATGATCTCCAGTCCCGGGACGGCGCGCATCCAGGACAGGTCCTCGATGGAGTGGTGAGTGGGGCCCAGCTCGCCGTAGGCCATGCCGGGGCTCTGGCCGCAGAGGACGACGTGGCGGTGGGTGTAGGCGATGTCGGCCTTGATCTGTTCCATGGCGCGGCCGGTGAGGAAGGGGGCGGCGGCGGACGTGAAGGGGATGAAGCCGGCGTTGGAGAGGCCGGCGGAGACACCCACCATGTCCTGCTCGGCGATGCCCACGTTGATCAGGCGGTCAGGGAACTCCTCACGGAACTTGGTCAGGTTGCTGGAGCCGACCGAGTCGTTGCACACGGCCACGATCCGCTCGTCCGCGCGGGCCAGCGTGATGAGTTCGTCGGCGAAGTCCACACGGCAGTCGAAGGTGGGGGCCTGGGTGGCCAGGGTGGTCAATTAGCTCAGCTCCTCAAGCGCGAGACGTACCTGATCGTCGGTGGGCACCTTGTGATGCCACTCGACGCGGTCTTCCATGAACGACACGCCCTTGCCCTTGAGGGTGTTCGCGATCACCGCGACGGGACGTCCCGTCGTCGACGGTGCGAACGCCTCCCTGATGGCCTGGTGGTCGTGCCCGTCGATGACACGGACCTCCCAGCCGAAGCTCGCCCACTTCGCGTCCAGCGGATCCAGGGACGTGGTGTCCTCCGTCCGGGCGCCTTGCTGCAGCCGGTTGCGGTCCACGACGGCCGTCAGGTTGGACAGACGGTAATGGGCGGCTGTCATGGCGGCCTCCCAGTTGCTGCCCTCCTGCATCTCCCCGTCACCGAGCACGGTGATGGTCCGCCAGGTTTCGTGCCGCAGCTTCGCGCCGAGAGCGATACCGGTGGCGACCGGGAAGCCGTGGCCGAGCGGTCCGGTGTTGGTCTCCACGCCAGGGACCTTGAGGCGGGCGGGGTGGCCGTTGAGCGGTGACAAAGGAGCCATGAACTCGCTCAGCCGGGCCCGGGGGAAGAATCCGCAGGAGGCCAGTGTCGAGTACAGGGCCGCGGCGCAGTGGCCCTTGCTCAGCACGAACCGGTCGCGCTGCGGGTGGGAGGGGTCGGTGGGATGCATCCGCAGGGTCCCCCACATGGCCGTGACCAGCAGGTCGGTGACGGACAGGTCACCACCTACATGTCCCAGTCCGGCGGACTGGATGGTGGTCAGGATGTCGCGGCGCACGGCGGTCGAGATCTCGGCCAGCTCCGTGGCGGCCTCGGCGGAGGACATCGCACGCAGCCGCGCACTGCGCTGGTGATAGAGCCGGGCAGCGGCTTCGTCAGACCGCAGCGGCGCCGGAATATCCAGGGTGGTGGTCACGCGCACTCGCTTTCCGCGAGGGCGCGGAACAGCGCTCGCTTCGCAATTCGCTGGGCCCCGAGCGCGTCCTGCGCAAGCTGGGCGGCAGCGAGTTCTTCCTGGTCAAGGTAGGTCAGCGCCTGGTGGAAGGCGCGCATGGTGCGGATACCGGTGCGGGCGGCCTCGACGGGGTCCTCCCGGAAGGGGAACTGGTCGAGTTGCCAGACGCCCTGCCAGCCGGCGTTTTCAAGGGCGAAGAAGAACTCGAACGTCTCCAGCAGGTGCACCGAACCGACGACCATGTCGTCGTCCCAGCCCCGGAAGTTGTCGTTGACGTCGATCGCGAAGAGCTTGTCGCGGGCGATCGCCAGCCGGGCTGCCTCGGCCGGAGTCTCGCCGCCGTACAGGGAGTGGCCGAAGTCCAGGAGCAAGCCGACGTTGTCCACACCCATGTCCTGGATCGCGAGCAACGTGCGGGCCGCGGAGGAGAAGAACATCCGGTTCCGCGGCTCACGCGGTTTGTACTCGATCGCGAACTTCAGGCCGGGGAAGGACTGGGCGAGCTCGCGCAGCGCATCCACCGATTTCGTCCACAGGTCGCTGTAGTCGGCCTGGAAGGGGTAGTCGTAGCCGTCCTGGCCGGGCCAGATCTTGATGTAGTCGACGCCGAGCTCACGGCCCACCTGAGCGGAGGCCGCGACCAGGTCTATGGCCTGCCGTCGCACGACAGGGTCCGGGTTGGTGAAGCCGCCCTTGGCGAACTGGCCCGTGTAGATCTCCGGCGTCACGGCGATGGCCCGCAGGTTCTGCTCGGCCAGGGCGTCGCGGACCTCGGCGGTGCTGATGCCGCCGGGAGGGAAGGGCCAGTTCAGGTCGAGCACGGACAGGTCACCGACAGAGCCGGCGAGCTTGATGGCGTCCAGGACAGTGCGCTGCTCGCCGTATCCGTCCGTGGCATAGCGGTCGACATAGGTCGCGAAATGCCAGACCCCGGCGCCGAAGACCGGCTCGCCCCTGGACGGACTCTGAATGTTTATGCGCGATTGATTGGACATGCATCTCAAGCTACGAAGCGGGATCGGGCATGTCAACCCCCGGCCCTTTCGATCCCTGGCCGGGCGGGCGCGCGCACCGAGAGCGAGAAGGGGCCTACTCGCGGTTGCGGAAAACGTCATAGGACATAGCAAATCATCCCTATTCGGGTGCGCCACGGCGCGCCGGAGAGGCCGCTCGCCAGGGGCCTGACGTCGGCTGGATGGGGGTGATCGAAGTCTTGCCTGTCTGCGGCGCTTCTGGCTGCCCGCGCGGGTCGGACAGTGCACCCCGGGCCTCAGACACCCGCACGAAGGTCCGATAGCAACAGCGGCAGACGCCAGGGCCGCGCCGGACGCGAAAGCAACAGGCGGGGCCCTGAAAGAGCCCTGCGCGGCTCCACTCAGGTGACAGCGACAGGCGTTGCTCGGACCTGCAGGGGGTCGCGGTCACGACGCGGGCTGCGCCGTCTCAGACGCCTGGACAAGGCAGGCCGTAGCGCCCGGGGGCCTCCCCACCCTGACCCGGTTCGGCGCCTCGCCGACGGTTCGGGCTGGTCGCCCGCGCCCGACGGTCCGTCGAGCGCTTACGCAGCTGAGGGGATCCGGCCGCGCAGCGATCAGGAGGGCAGGCCGCTCTGGTCGACGGTCAGCCGCCGGCACAGGGCGTCGAGGTACCCGAGGTGGGCCGACAGGAAGTCGAAGGCCCCATCGGACAGGGACCACTGGATCTGCAGGCCGTCCGCGACGGCGAGCATTTCGCGGGCGACGGCCAGTGCGTCGATGCCGGGATGCAGTGCTCCGGTCTCGATACCGTGGGTGATCGTCTTCGCGATGATGTTCAGCACGCGCTCGTAACGCTGCTGGAAGTAGAGGTGGGCCGGATGGTCGTCCGCACCGGCTTCAGCCGACAGCAGCGCGAACATCTGCATGAGGCCCGGCTGGGTGACGTTGAACCGGGTCTGCTCGGCGATGAGCCGGAACAGCTCGACGGGATCGGGAGCCTCGGGGTCCAGGCGGAAGTAGAACTGTTCGAACGCCTGCGTCTCGCGGGTCTCCAGCACCGCGCGAAGGAGCTCGCTCTTGCTGCCGAAGTGATGCATCAGCCCGGTGTGGGAAATGCCCACATCAACCGCGATCTTCTGCAGCGAAGCGTTCTGGTACCCCTTGCGGGCGAAGTGGGCGACCGCCGTCTCCAGAATGAGACGGCGCCGCTCATCCGCAGCCGCGTACGTTCCTGTCCGGCGGCGGGTCCGGGGCTGCTTGGCGGTGCGGCGGGCAGGGGTGGCGGACGACTCGGCGGCGCTGGACATGAGGATGAGGATACGTCGTACTCCCATCCAGGACGTGCGAAGTTTCTCTAAAACCTTACATTTGAGTCTGTTTTTAGTTTAGTGTCGGCCCGTCCTTGCGGCGTCAAGCCGCACACCACGGGCGGGCGGCTCCTGCGCTCCCATGCCAGCATCCGCCCGACACCGAAGGACAGCGCGCCATCGGACTGAACGTGACTTGCCGTTTCCCGTGACCTTGAAGGCGACATGACGCCCCTGCCACACGATCCCCGCGCCGAGTTCACCAGCCTCCTACGGCAACTCACGAGTCAGCTGCCGCCTGACCAAGGGGCCCTCCAGGCACTCACGAACCACCGCCCCTTCCTCCTGCAGGCGTACCTCGACGGGTATCGACTGCCCCCCTGGAAGACGGTGGATCTTCTCCTCACCGACTACGAGTGGCACTGCGGGGACAGCACGCCATGGCGCCATCACCTGCAGGCGCTGCACGAAGAGGTGGCGCAAGCCGACATGGCCGCCGTCCAGCAGTCCGCCGCCGACAGCCCTGCGAAAGCCGCCGCACCCCCTGCGGACTCATCCCGCCTGACCGGCATCCGCCCAAGCGGCGGCGCGCCGGCCGACCCCGCGCGCGAGGCGTCGCTTCCGCAGCCCACCCGGGCAGCCGAGAATCGCCCCTCTCCATCGCCGGCGAGTGCAGATCGCATAGGGCGCAGAGCCAGCGCCGCCCTGGCCGCGCTGGCTTTCGGTGCTGCAGCACCGACGGTGCCCTCGACCGCACCCTCGCCCCAAGCCCAGAGGCCTGCCATCCCAGAGCTGCCGCGCCACATGGTCGAGCAGGCGCGGCATGCCGCTCGCCGTCTCCGGGCCCTACGCGCGGACGGCAGGTCCGGAGAGGCGCATGCACTGCTGGCGGCAGCCGCTGCCGCGTCGCCCGAAGACGTCGTCGCGCTGATCGACGCGCTCCAGGAGAGCGGCCAGGACATGGAGATCCCGGACCTCCTGTGGGAGCTGGCTTCCTTGTGCCCAGGGGAGCAGGCTCGGACCTCGGCGGCGCTCAAGACGCACGGCCGGACCGCTCACGCCGGCCATAGCCTTCGCCTGGCCGCCGGCCTCCCGGCAGCTGCCGTCGCAGAACTGGCCGGTGAACTGTTCAGATCCGGCCACGTCGATCTGGGAACCGAGCTTCTGAAGGCAGTACTCATCACCCGACCACGGGCCGACGCCGTAGCCATCGTCCAGGCCAAGCCCTCCCTGACAGGACAATTGATTGCTACAGCACAGAACGTCTCTGCAGACTGCCACCGCAGCCTCTTGTTCATGCTGCGTACGGACGGCGACCTCGCCGGCCGGTGACCTCGCCACCTAGACGCCAGCCATAGGCCGGGTCCGGCCGAACTCCCCTTTCTCAATGCAGCCCATCCCCGGCGGGGAAGCGGATCCACACCGCTTTCGCGCCGGGGCGCGGTCGTTTGCGCAGCCGTCACCCCGGTCGGCGGCAGGGTCGAGCCCAGCGCCTCACCGCAGATGATCATGTGAGTTGCGTAAGCAAATCAGCTACCAGAGCATGTGACGGAATCGTGACCTGCGTCACTCTGTTAAAAACCTGTAACCAACTCGGTTTTTAAGTTACGGTGCACGGCATCTGAACACTTCCAGCCACTTCTGTGGCACTGGGCGGAACCCGGTCTCGCGGTGCCGCCCCCATTCGGAAGGACACGCGATGACGCGTACTCCTGCGGCCTCCCCGCCTCCCGCCTCGACGGCGGGCCTCACCTCCGAACACGGCACCCGTCTGGGTTCCCGGCTGACCATGGTCCTTCTGGCCATGCTCTGGCCGGCCCAGATGCTCACCGTGGCCGGAGTGTTCACCTCCACCTCCCAGGGGGCCATCGCTCAGCACTTCCAGACGACACAGATCGCCTGGTTCATGACGATCTACGCTCTGGTAGTGGCGCTCGCCACCCCGTTCGTGGCCAAAGCCGGAGACCTCTTCGGCCGCAAGCGCGTCATGCTCGCGATCCTCGTCGCAGGCCTGATCGGCGACCTCGTCGTCGTCCTGGCGCCCTCCTTCGAGATCATGCTCGTCGGCCGTGCCATCGCGGGGCTCTACGGACCCATGGCCGCTCTTGTGTACGCCTCGGCGCGAGACGTCTTCCCTCCCCGGTACGTCGGCCTGGCCACCGGCCTGATCGGCAGCTCGGCAGGCATCGTCCTGGTCGTCTGTCCCCTCGTCGCCGGTTGGCTCCTCGACCACACCGGCTTCCACGGAGTGCTCTGGGCGCTCGGTGGCGGCATCGCGCTGGGTCTGCTCCTGGTCCTGGTTTTCGTGCCCGACATCCCTCCGACCGAAGAGCGCGTTCACTTCGACTGGGCCGGCGGCCTGCTGCTGGGCAGCAGCGCGACCGTCCTCGTCTACGCACTGGGGCAGGGCGGGACATGGGGCTGGACCGACGGCCGCTTCCTGGGCCTGATAGCTGCCGCGATAGTTCTCGCCGTGCTGTTCGTCGTCGTCGAGCGGCGAGTGGCGGAACCTCTGTTGGACGTGCGCATGCTCGCCCGCCCCGGAGTCTCCACCGTCCTGGCCGGCTCAGCGATCGCGCAGGGCACCTTCTTCAGCGCCGGAACCATGGTGGTCTTCGTCGCGCTCTACCCCTACATCCCCGGTGCCTCCTCGGGCCTCGGATGGTCAGGCACCCACACCGCAGTCGTCGGTACCCCGGCAGGACTCCTGGTCATCCTGGTCGGCGTGGGCGCCGGCCTTCTCACCCGGAAGGTCGACCCGCGTCTCCCCTGGCGGGCAGGACTCGTGATCACCACCGCGGGTCTGATCGCCCAGGGCTTCTTCCACCACAACGAACTGCAGATCATCCTCGCCGGCTGTCTGACCAACATCGGCGCCGGCCTGGTCCTCTCCTGTGCCGGCATCCTCCTCCTCGGGGTGGTCTCCCACCGGGAACAGGGCGTGGCCAGCGGCATGGCCGTCATGCTCACCAACCTTATGAACGCCCTCACCACCCAGCTCATGTTCACCGCGCTCAACAGCGACCGGAACATCCTCAACGGCACCGCCTTCTACACGGACGACGCGCTCAGCAACGCCTACTTCACCCTCGCCGCCTGCATGGGTATCGCTCTCCTGCTGTCGTTCCTCATCCCCAGGGTTCTTCGGCCTGACCAGATCGAGACCGGCACCACCGAACAGGCCACGTCCAACCGCTGAACCCCGCCGGATACGCAAGGGCCACCCCCTGGCGTATCCGGCACCGCCCGTTTCTCCCGTCAGCACGCCACTCCACCGACGAGCCCTTGGCCTGAACAGGCAGCCGCTCATCGCAGCAAGAAGGAGACCCTTCGTGACCACCCCCCACCCCGCAGCCGCCTCACCCCTGCCGTACCAGGACCCTCAGCTCAGTGTCGAGCAGCGCGTCGCGGACCTGCTTGCACGCATGACCCTGGAGGAGAAGGCCGGCCAGCTCTTCCACACCATGGTCACGATGGGCGAGAACGGGACCCTCGCCGACGACCCCGCCAGGGCCCCCGGCGGCACCACCGCCCGGATCATGGTCACCGGCCAGTACATGTCGCACTTCAACCTCCTCGGCGCGGGAAGCCCCCGCGAGATGGCCCAGTGGCACAACCACCTGCAGGAACTCGCCGCGCAGACCCGGCTCGGCATCCCCGTCACCCTCTCGACCGACCCGCGTCACTCCTTCACCGACAACCCCGGCACCGCGATGATGGCCGGCCCGTTCTCGCAGTGGCCCGAGCCCCTCGGTCTGGCTGCCCTCGACGACCCGGAGCTGGTGCGCTCCTACGCCGACACCGTGCGCCGCGAGTATCTCTCCGTCGGCCTCCGCGTCGCCCTGCACCCCCAGATCGACTTGGCGACCGAGCCCCGCTGGTCCCGCATCCCGGGCACGTTCGGCGAGGACGCGGACCTGACCTCACGCCTCGTGAGCGCCTACATCACCGGCCTGCACGGACCGAGCAGAGAACTCGGCCCCGACAGCGTGGCCGCCATGGTCAAGCACTTCCCCGGCGGCGGCCCGCAGAAGGACGGCGAGGACCCCCACTTCGGCTACGGCCGCGAGCAGGTCTACCCAGGCGGACGCTTCGAATACCACTTGCAGCCCTTCAAGGCGGCCATCGAAGCCGGCGCCACCCAGGTCATGCCGTACTACGGCACGCCCGTCGGCACCGAGCACGAGGAGGTCGGATTCGGCTTCAACAAGGGAATCATCACCGGCCTGCTCCGCGAACAGCTCGGCTTCACCGGCCTCGTCGTCGCGGACTGGGGCCTGATCACCGACAACGACATCATGGGCGAACCCCACCCCGCCCGGGCATGGGGCGTCGAGCACCTCACCCCCGAAGAACGGCTGCTCAAGGCGTTGCACGCCGGAGTCGACCAGTTCGGCGGCGAACGCTGCCCCGAACTCGTCGTCGCACTCGTCCATGCCGGGCGCCTACAGGAATCCCGCCTCGACGCATCCGTCGCCAGGCTCCTTGCCGAGAAGTTCCGGCTCGGCCTTTTCGACGACCGCCGCTTCGTCGACCCCGACCACGCCGAGAAGACCGTCGGCCGCGCCGACTTCCGCGCCGCGGGCGCCGCCGCCCAGCGCCGCTCCGTGACCGTCCTCAAGAACGAAGTCATCCCCGGCACCGCCCTGCTCCCCCTCACCGGACGGCCCCGCCTCTACGTCAAGAACATGGATCCGGCCGCCGCGGCTCCGTACGCCGACATCACGTCCGACCCCGCGGAAGCACACTTCGCCGTCCTTCGCCTGAACACTCCCTTCGAGCCCCGGCCCGGACTCTTCGAATCCTTCTTCCACGCCGGCCGCCTCGACTTCCCCGAGGACGAACTGAAGAAGATCCTCACCCTGCTCGACACGGTGCCCACCATCGTCGTCATCCACCTCGAACGCCCAGCGGTCATCCCCGAGATCGCCGACCGCAGCGCGGCACTACTGGCCGCCTACGGCGCCGACGACGAGGCGATCCTGGACGTCCTCTTCGGCAACGCAACCCCTGAGGGACATCTGCCCTTCCAGCTGCCCCGATCGATGGACGAGGTACGGCGAGGCCGGCCCGATGTACCCCAGGAGAGCACAGACCCCCTCTACGCCTTCGGCCACGGTCTGACCCTGCGCCCCACAAGCTCCTGAACCGCTCCCCGCCAGAGGGCTTTCGATCTAGGCGAATCGCCCTTTATCTCTTATTAGGTTCCTCGCCAGGCGGGTGTGGTCTCGTCCGTTACGCGCTTGGCGAGGTTGTCGATCGAGGCGATGTGGATCACGGCTTCGGAGCTGGTGGTGAGGGTTTCGTAGTCGCGGGCGAGGCGGCGGTGCATCATGATCCATCCGATGCTGCGCTCGACGACCCAGCGTCTCTTCACGATGTGAAATCCGCGCTTCTCGGGGTTGCGATTGACGACTTCGACGTCGATTCCGGGGGTGGCGCCGTGTTCGATGACGGCGTTCTTGAAGCCGGTGTCGACCCAGCTCTTCTCAAGGGTCGGGTACGTCTCCTTGGCTTGGCCGAGGAGACGTACCCCCATGGCGTTTTCCGAGAGGCCGGCGCCTGCGATGGTCACGGCGAGGATGAGGCCGATGGCGTCGGTCAGGATGCCTCACTCCCGTCCGCCGATCTTCTTGGCGGCGTCGGTTCCCTGGCTGGTCAGGGGCACGTCGGTGGAAGTCTTGACGCTCTGGGTGTCGATGACGGAGGCCGTCGGTTCGGGCTTACGACGGCACCTGGAAGCGGATGCTGGAGCGACTACAGGTCCAAGTCGACGCGCAGGAGTTGATCACCTGGGACGTGGGCGTGGATTCGACTGTCTGCCGTGCCCATCAGTACGCCGTCGGCGCGCGCAGGAAGGGGATCTGCGGCGCGAGTTGCCCGGCGGGATCGACACCGAGCCGGACGACCATGGACTCGGACGGTCCCGAGGTGGCCTGACTACAAAGATCCACCTCGCGACCGAGCAGGGGCAGAAGTCGCTGCTGATCACTGCCAGGCACCGGCACGACAGTCCGCAGTTCCAGCCTGTCCTCGAGCGCATCCGCGTCCCCCCGCACCGGTCCTGGACGACCGAACACCAAACCGTCCAGGGTTCGTCCCGACAAAGTCCACGGTTCTCGCGCGAACCGCGCCTACCTGCGCAGACGCAGGATCGGATGCGCTGTCCCGGAAAGGCCGACCAGATCCGCAACCGCAAGAAGCTCGGCTCCCGAGGCGGCCGGCCGCCGGTCTTCAACCAGGAGGACCACAAGGAGCGCCACGCGGTGAAGTGCGGATCAACCGGCTGAAACGGCACCGCACGGTGGCCACGAGATACGACAAGTTGGCTGGGCGCTACGAGGCGACAGTGCTGGTCGCAGCCATCAACGAGTGGCTTTGACCAGCACGCTCGCAACAGACCCTAGTCCCCAGGCGGCCGCATGCCCCTAGTACGGGCGGCCCTCGATGCCGCGTCGGAGCCAAGGAGGGCAAGGACTTCGCGTGCGAGGCTCGGCTGGCTGGAGGCGGCCAGTACACCCCCGCTGAACGTCGAGCTGATGGCGGTATCACCTGGAAGCGGGCCGATGACGACGACGCCCGGCAGGTCCATCAACTCGCTGTGCTGTTGAAAGGCCAGGTCGGCTTGGCCGGACGCCAGCAGGCTGCCTGCGGGCACCCCCGGTGGCACTTGAACGAGCCGGTCACACAGCATGTCGTCGAGAGCGAGCCGGGTAATCAGATCATTGAGGGCCGTACCGCTGGGGCCGGTGGAGTAGGCGATCCCCTTCGCGGAGGTCAGCGCGGCTCGCAGGTCAGATTCCGACCCGAGCGCCGGAACAGGTGTCCCTTCTGCCACGGCGGCAACGACCTGGGAGACCCATAGCGGTCGCGTCGTGCCCTTGAGGATGTGCCCTTCCTTCTCCAACTCGGCCAGTGCGCTGTCGGAGAGGACGAGCAGGTCGGCCTCGGCGCCTTCGCGCACCCGCCGCGCGATCTCGACCCCGCCGGCGGAATCGAAACGCACAGAGAGCCCGTGAGCGAGCCGAATGTGTTCGGACAGCTCGACCAGTACGGGCCGCGTCGCCATCGAAGACAGCCCGGAGATGCCTCGGTCCACATCGCCTCCTTGGTGTCCGGCAGATGGTACGGCGCGCGGCCACGTGCCTCAATACCGGTCTGACAGACTGGCGATGTGAGCACAACCCGGAGCACGGCGGCTGGAAAGGTCCTGGAGGTCCTCTCGGCCTTCGACCGCGAGCGCCCATCTCAGACGTTGTCGGAGATTGCCCACCGCACAGGGCTGGCCCTGAGCACCACGCACCGGGTGGTGGCCGAGCTGGCGGGCTGGGGCGTGCTGGAGCGGGCCGCGGACGGGTCCTGGCACGTGGGGCTGCGGCTCTGGGAGATCGCCTCGGGCTGCCCGCGCACCCAGATCCTGCGCGATGTGGCGCTGCCGTTCATGCAGGACCTGTACGAGGTCACACACGAGAACATCCAGCTCGCGGTGCGGGAGGGCACGGAACTCGTATTCATCGAGCGGATCGCCGGGCACCGCTCGGTGGAGCTGCTGACGATGGTCGGGACGCGTTTCCCGATCGCCTCCACAGGGATGGGGCGGGTACTTCTCGCGCACGCGCCGCAGGAGATCCAGGAGGAGGTCCTCGACGCGCCGCTGCGGGCATGGACCCCGCACACGGTCGTCGATCCGAAGGCGCTACGGGCGCAGTTGGACCGGATCCGCCGCGAGCACGTCTGCGTCAGCGACCGGCAGCTGTCGGAGAGTACGGTCGCGGTGGCCGCGCCCGTACGGATCGGGCGGGTCGGGCCGGTGAGCGCCGCCCTGGGGGTGGTGATCACAGCGCAGGGCGCGGGCGGTACGCGCCGGTTGCGGGAGCCGCTGATGCGGGCCGCGCACGGAATCTCCGACGAGCTCGGTCGGCGTACCCGCACGACCTCCTGAGATTCCGGACCGGGAAGGGCTTCCGCCTGACGGAAACGGCAGCGACCTGGCATCGGACCGGGTGTCAACGTTCGGGGTAGTCCAGAACGTGCGCCCTCGCTCAGGAGTTGCCATGGCCGATGCCCTCGTCGACACCGTCGCCTCGGTCCCCGTGGCTGTCATCGGTGCCGGTCCCGCCGGCCTGATGCTGGCACACCGGCTCGGGCGCGCAGGGGTCGGGACGATCGTGCTCGACACCCGTACCCGGCACGAGATCGAGACGACGCAGAGGGCCGGGATCCTGGAGGCCGACGTGGCCCGGGACCTGGTCGAGACCGGTGTCTCCGACCGGATCCTGCGGGACGGCCACGAGCACGAGGGCACCGAGCTCCGGTTCGGTGGCCGGGCTTACCGGATTCCTTTCAAGGCCCTGGTGGGCGAGTCGGTGTGGCTCTACCCGCAGACCGACGTGTTCATCGACCTGGCCGACGCGCGGGAGCGCGACGGCGGCACGGCCCACTTCGGTGTCAGGGATACCGAGGTCCTCGACATCGCCACCGGCTCCCCGCGCGTCCGGTACACCGCGGCCGACGGGTCCCGGCATGAGATCCGCGCGCGGTACGTGGTCGGCGCGGACGGGTCCCGCAGCATGTGCCGCGACCTGGTGCCGGAGGACCGGCGGACGCGGTACGGCAAGGAGTACCCCTTCGCGTGGTTCGGCATCCTCGCCGAGGCGCCGTTGAGCGCACCCGAGCTGGTCTACGCCCATTCCGAGCACGGCTTCGCGCTGATCAGCCAGCGCACCGAGGCCGTGCAGCGCATGTACTTCCAGTGCTCCCCCGACGAGTCCGTCGGCGCCTGGTCGGACGACCGCATCTGGGACACCCTCCAGGCGCGGGTGGCCGGTGAGGACGGCTTCCGGCTGAAGGAGGGGCCCGTCATCGATAAGACGGTACTGCGGTTCCGCTCCTTCGTGCAGGAGCCCATGCGCTGGGGCTCAATGGTGCTCGCCGGTGACGCCGCGCACACAGTGCCGCCAACCGGCGCCCGCGGGCTCAACCTGGCGCTGCACGACGTGAAGGTCCTCGCCGCCGTAATACTGCGGGCCCTCGGCCGCGAAGGCGAGGCCGCGCTGGACGAGTACCAGCCGCGGGCCCTCCAGCGGGTGTGGCGGGCCCAGAACTTCTCGTACTGGATGACCCAGCTGCTCCACACCGCGCCCGGCGCCTCGGCCTTCGACCTGCGGCGCCAGCTCGGCGAACTCGACAACGTGGTGGGCACACACGCCGGACGCGCCTACCTCTCGGAGCAGTACACCGGCTGGCCTCTCAGCGCCCAGGGCTGACGGTGTCCCCGGCCCGGTCGGCTCCTGCCCCGACACTCCCAGGAGACCTCCCATGATCATCGACTGTCACGGTCACTTCACCACCGCGCCACCGCAGCTGGCCGAGTGGCGCGACCGGCAGATCGCGGCCGTCGACTCCCCGACGGACGCACCCGACCCCGACGACCTCGTCATCACCGACGACGACCTGCGCCAGACCGTCGAGGGCAACCAGCTGCGCATAATGGACGAGCGCGGCAGCGACCTCACGATCTTCTCCCCGCGGGCCAGCTTCATGGCCCACCACATCGGCGACTTCGCCGTCTCCTCGGCGTGGGCGCGGATCTGCAACGACCTCGTGCACCGCGTCAGCACGCTCCATCCCGACCGGTTCGCGATGGGCGCGATGCTGCCGCAGTCCCCCGGCGCCGACCCGGCGACCTGCCTGCCCGAGCTGCGCCGCGCGGTCGAGGAGCTCGGCGCGGTGACGGTCAGCCTCAACCCAGATCCCTCGGGCGGCCGTTGGACGGCGCCACCGCTGACGGACCGGAGCTGGTACCCCCTCTACGAGGCGATGGCCGCGTACGACGTCCCCGCGATGATCCACGTCTCCACGTCCTGCAACCCGGCCTTCCACACCACCGGCGCGCACTACCTGAACGCCGACACCACGGCCTTCATGCAGCTCGTCCAGGGCGACCTGTTCGCCGACTTCCCGACGCTGCGGTTCGTGATCCCGCACGGCGGCGGTGCCGTGCCGTACCACTGGGGCCGGTTCCGCGGCCTGGCGATGGCGCTCGGCAAGCCGGACCCGGAGGCACTGCTCGACAACGTCTTCTTCGACACCTGCGTCTACCACCAGCCCGGCATCGACCTGCTCACCCAAGTGATCCCCAGCCGGTCCGTCCTGTTCGCCAGCGAGATGATCGGCGCGGTCCGCGACATCGACCCGCGCACCGGCCACCACTTCGACGACACGAAGCGGTACGTCGACGCCACCCCGCACCTGTCGGACGAGGCCCGCGCCGCCGTCTACTCCGGCAACGCCCTGCGCGTCTACCCCCGACTCGCCGCCCGCCTCGCCGCGGCCGGCCGCTGACCCCAGGAGAAGTACGCATGGAACACACCGAGATCGGCGTCGTCCACACCAAGATCGACCGGGCCGGCCCCGAGGCCGTCACCGAACTGTCGAAGTACGGCGTCGCGACGATCCACGAGGCCATGGGCCGGGTCGGGCTCATGCGCCCCTACCTGCGCCCGGTCTACCCGAAGGCCCGGATGTGCGGCACCGCCGTCACCGTGCTTCTCCAGCCCGGCGACAACTGGATGCTGCACGTCGCCGCCGAACAGCTCCAGGACGGCGACGTCGTCGTCGCGGCCTGCACGACCGAGAGCGAGGACGGGTTCTTCGGCGAGCTGCTCGCCACCTCCTTCCGCGCCCGGGGCTGCCAGGGCCTGGTCATCGACGGCGGTGTCCGCGACATCGCCGACCTGGAGGGCATGGACTTCCCCGTCTTCTCCCGCGCGGTCAACGCCAAGGGCACCGTCAAGGCCACCCTCGGCTCGGTCAACGTACCCGTCGTCTGCGGCAACGCCCTTGTGCGCCCCGGTGACGTCATCGTCGCCGACGCCGACGGCGTCGTCGTGGTACCGCGCGAGCGGGCCGCCGAGGTCGCCGCCTCCTCGGCCGCCCGCGAGGCCAACGAGGAGGGCAAGCGCACGCAGTTCCGTGCCGGGAAGCTCGGCCTGGACATGTACGGCATGCGCGGCCCGCTGGCCGAACTCGGCCTGCGCTACGAGGACTGACGAGGACGGACCAGAACCCATGACGATCGACTTCGAGAAGACCCCTGGCTGGCTCAACTGGTACGCCGGCCCGAGCCGACCGCGGTTCCGGCTCCCCGAGGGCGCCGTCGACGCGCACTGCCACGTCTTCGGCCCGGGCGCCGAGTTCCCGTACGCGCCCGAGCGGAAGTACACGCCATGCGACGCGTCCAAGGGCCAGCTCTTCGCGCTCCGCGACCACCTCGGTTTCACCCGCAACGTCATCGTGCAGGCCACCTGCCACGGCGCCGACAACCGCGCCCTGGCCGACGCCCTGCGCGCGTCGAAGGGCACGGCCCGGGGCGTGGCGACCGTACGCCCTGACGTCTCCGACGAGGAGCTGCGCGAACTGCACGAGGCGGGAGTGCGCGGCGTACGGTTCAACTTCGTGAAGCGGCTGGTGGACGCGGCGCCACGACAGGTCCTG
Organism: Streptomyces sp. NPDC017520; assembly: GCF_044329855.1. Lineage (NCBI taxonomy): Bacteria > Bacillati > Actinomycetota > Actinomycetes > Kitasatosporales > Streptomycetaceae > Streptomyces > Streptomyces sp. NPDC017520. The sequence goes on along the minus strand of NZ_JBIRKB010000024.1, from coordinate 48,783 downwards.
CTGGACGTGGCCGAGCGAATCGCCCCGCTGGGCTGGCACGTCGTCGTCTACTTCGAGGCGTCCGACCTGCCCGACCTGCGCGACTTCTTCCTGTCGATCCCGGTCCCGCTGGTCGTGGACCACATGGGCCGACCCGATGTCACCAAGGACCCGGACGAGCCCGAGTTCCAAGCTTTCCTGAACTTCCTGCGGGCCCGGCCGGACGTCTGGTGCAAGGTGACCTGCCCGGAGCGACTGACGGTGGACGGCCGACCGGCTCTCGACGGTGAGCAGGAGGCGTACCGCGACGTAGTTCCCTTCGCCCGGCGCGTGGTCGAGGAGTTCCCCGACCGGGTGCTGTGGGGCACGGACTGGCCGCACCCGAACCTCGTCTCCCACATGCCCGACGACGGCCTGCTGGTCGATTTCATCCCGCACATCGCGCCCACGCCGGAGCTCCGGCACAAGCTCCTCGTGGACAACCCGACGCGCCTGTACTGGCCTGCCGCCGACTGACTTCCCCGTACGATTGGAACCCCACCCATGTCACTGGACAAGACCTACAAACTGGTGCCGGGGACGACCATCTTCGACGCCGAGCAGTCCGCCAAGGGCTATCACCTCAACCAGTTCTGCATGTCGCTGATGACTCCAGAGAACCGTGCGGCCTACCTCGCCGACGAGCGGGCCTACTTGGCCGCGTGGCCATTGCGCAAGGAGCAGAAGCAAGCGCTCCTCGACCGGGACCTCAACGCGGCGATGCGCGAAGGCGGCAACATCTACTTCCTCGCTAAGTGGGGCGCGACGCTGGGGTTCTCGTTCCAGCAGATGGCCGGCTCGATGACCGGCATGACCGAGGAGGAGTACCGCGCCATGATGGTCGGCGGCGGGCGCTCCGTCGAAGGCAACCGGATCGACCACGCCGTCCTGGAGGCGGCGTACACGAACCCGGAGCCGCCGGCCGAGCACGCCACCATCACCGGCGCCGTCTTCACCTCGCACGTGCCGGCGATCGGTGCGGCGCTGGACCACGGCAAGACCGAAGAACCTTACTGGAAACCGGCCTTCGGGGGGTACGACTACTCCAAGGCGTGGGAGCGGGAGAACGTCCCCGACGTGATCTTCCTGGTCTACAACGACCACGCCAGCGCCTTCGACCAGTCGATGATCCCGACCTTCGTCCTCGGCACCGGTGCCTCCTACCCCATTGCCGACGAAGGGTACGGCCCCCGCCCCGTGCCTGGCATCGAGGGCGACTCCGGCCTGGCCGCACATATCGCGCACTCCCTCATCCGGGACGACTTCGACCTCACCCTCGTCAACGACATGGCCATCGACCACGGTCTGACCGTCCCGCTGTCGCTGATGTTCGGCGACGCCGAGAAGTGGCCATGCAAAATCATTCCGTTCCATGTCAATGTGGTGCAGTATCCGGTCCCCTCCGGCGCCCGCTGCTTCAAGCTCGGCCAGGCGCTGCGCAAGGCAATCGAGTCGTACGACCGCCCCCTCAAAGTGCAGGTGTGGGGCACCGGCGGCATGAGCCACCAGCTCCAGGGCCCGCGTGCCGGCCTCATCAACCGCGAGTGGGACAACGCGTTCCTGGACCGACTGATCGCCGACCCCGCGGGACTGGCCGAAGTACCGCACCTGGAGTACGTCGAGGAGGCCGGCTCGGAAGGCATCGAGCTGGTCATGTGGCTGATCGCCCGCGGCGCGATGAGCGACGTGGACGGCACCGGCGACGTCGAGGTCAAGCACCGCTTCTACCATGTGCCCGCGTCCAACACGGCCGTCGGCCACCTGATCCTGGAGAACCACCCCCGGGCCGACGCGCCCACCGAAGGAGAGAACTGACATGACCGACGACCGAACACTGCGGATCGCCCTGGCCGGCGGCGGCGCCTTCGGCGCCAAGCACGCGACCGCACTCCGCCGCATCAAGGGCGTCGAGGTGGCCGCCGTCGTGAGCAGCAACCTGGAGCGAGCCCAGAAGTTCGCCGCCGAGCAGGGCGTCGCACGAGCCGCCACATCCCTGGACGAGGTGCTCGCGATGGACGACATCGACGCCGTCGTCCTCGCCACCCCGACCCAACTGCACGCCGCGCAGACCCTGACCTGCCTCGACGCGGGCAAGCACGTGCAGACCGAGATCCCGCTCGCCGACTCCCTCGCCGACGCCGAGGCGTGCCAGGCGGCGCAGGAGCGCACCGGTCTCGTCGCAATGGTGGGCCACACCCGCCGCTTCAACCCCAGCCACCAGTGGGTACGCCAGCGGATCGCAACCGGCGAGTTCGGCATCCAGCAGATGGACGTGCAGACGTACTTCTTCCGCCGGGAGAACCTCAACGCGCTCGGGGAGCCGCGCTCCTGGACCGACCACCTGCTGTGGCACCACGCCGCGCACACCGTCGACCTGTTCGCGTACCAGACCGGCTCGCCGATCGTGCAGGCCCACGCAATCCAGGGCCCGATCCACCCCAAGCTCGGCATCGCGATGGACATGTCCATCCAGCTGCGCGCGGAGAACGGCGCGATCTGCACGCTGTCGCTGTCGTTCAACAACGACGGGCCGCTCGGCACCTTCTTCCGCTACATCGGCGACACCGGCACCTACATCGCCCGCTACGACGACCTGTTCACGGGCAAGGACGAGCCGATCGACGTGAGCGGTGTCGACGTGTCGATGGACGGCATCGAGCTCCAGGACCGCGAGTTCGTCGCCGCGATCCGCGAGGGCCGTGAGCCGAACGCGTCCATCGCCCAGGTCCTTCCCTGCTACCGAACCCTGGCGGCGCTGGAACAGCAGCTCACCGCCGCTGCGGGCTCTTGACCGCGCCGCCGCGTGCCGACACGGGGTGGGCCCCGCGCCGGATCGGGCCCTTCGAGGTCCCGGCCATCGGCCTGGGCTGCATGAACCTCAGCCACGCCTACGGCGTAGCGCCCTCGTCAGAGGGCGCTGAGCGGCTGCTCCTGACGGCGCTGGAGGAAGGCGTAGCGCTATTCGACACCGCCGCCCTCTACGGTTTCGGCGTCAACGAGGAGCTCGTCGGACGGGTGCTTGCCGGGCACCGGGACCGGATCGTGCTGGCCAGCAAGTGCGGCATGACCGGCGTCGACGGCCGCCGCGTCATCGACGGCCGGCCCGGGACCCTGCGGCGCACCGTCGACGAGGCGCTGGCCCGGCTCCGTACCGACGTGATCGACCTCTACTACCTGCACCGTCTCGACCGAGCGGTGCCGGTGGAGGAGAGCGTCGGGGCGTTGGCCGGGCTCGTCGAGGCGGGTAAGGTGCGGGCGCTGGGCCTGTCCGAGGTGTCCGCCGCGACCCTGCGGCGCGCCCACGCCGTGCATCCGATCGCCGCATTGCAGAACGAGTACAGCCTGTGGACGCGCAACCCCGAGCGGGGGACCCTGGATGCGGCCCATGAACTCGGCGTCGCCCCTGTGGCGTTCAGCCCTCTGGCCCGGGGGTTCCTCACCGCCGCGCCCCCGGACTTCGGCGCCCTTCCCGCGGGTGACATCCGCCGGGGCATGCCCCGCTTCGACGAGCGCCACTATCCGAGCAACCTGGCGCTGCGGAGCAAGCTGGAGAAGATCACCGACGGTGCCGGCCTCACCCTGCCCCAACTGGCCCTGGCCTGGGCCTCTCCCGTGGTTCCCACGTCGTGGTCATTCCGGGAACTCGGTCGGTGCCCCACCTGCGGGAGAACCTGTCCATCCTCGACCTCGACGTACCCGGCGAAGTCCTCGACATAGCTGGACAGGTACTGAACGGCACGACCGTCCACGGGGCCCGCTACAACGAGGCCACGCTCGCCGAGATCGACACCGAGCGCTGCGAGCAAGCAGGCTGAGAGCGGGCCAGGGGAGCGATACCGACACAGAGGTTGACAGAGGGGCAGTCAATGATGACCGCACCGCAGCTCTCGGGCCTTGGCCCGAAGCCGGGTAGTTAACGTTTCCGCAGGTCGCGCAGACGAGTTGAAGAATTATCGACGCAGAGCAACGGAACTCGTTGGTACAGGCAGTCGACCAGGACAGCTTGTCCCGAAGGAACTCCGTTGTCCCGTCATTGTGTCCTGCCATCTGCGCTGACGACCATCACCCGTTTGGTCACTGTGACCGCGAGCCGGTTCACTCCCAGGCATCCGGGCGAGTTGACTGCCGTCATGCCGTTCGAACTGGTGGACGCGGTCCTTGCGGAGACGAGGACGATGCAGCAGAGGTTGCGTGATCTTCCGTCGCGGGTCGGAGTCTACTTCCCTGCCGGCGATGTGCCTGTTCCCCGAGGTCGGCCACCGGCTGGTCCGGGACAAGCTGACCGCGAGTCTATCTGGGATGCCGGCCCGGCCGACGACGCCAGTAGCGCGGTTCGGGCCGTACCGGATGGTGTCGTTCGACGGCTGCAGTTCGGACGCGCCACCGGCACCGCGCTGGCCGCCGTCCTCTTCGGCGACGCCGACCCGTCCGGCCGCCTCCCCCGCCACCGCCGCCCAGGGCCCCGGCCCCACCTCGGCCGCCCACCTCGGCAACGGACCCACGGTGTCCCACAGCGAAGGCCACCTCGTCGGCTACCGCTACTACGACGCACAGGGCCAGAGCCCGCTGTTCCCCTTCGGCCACGGCCTGTCCTGCACCACGTTCAACCTCGGCAGCCTGGAAGTCGCCTACGACGCCGGGAGCAGGACGCTCACCGCCGCCGTCACCCTCACCAACTCCGGCAACCGGTAGGGCACCGACGTCGTACAGCTCTACGCCGCCCTGCCCAGCGGTGCTCAGGCCGAGCCGCGCCGCCTGATCGGCTTCCGCAAGGTCACCCTCGCACCGAGGGCGAGCACCCGCCTCACCTTCACCGTGGACGCCCGCGACCTGTCCGTCTGGAACGCAGGCGCCTGGAAACTCGTCCCCGGCTCCTGCACCATCCACGCCGGCCGCTCCTCGCGCAGCCTGTCCGCCCAGCGCATCCTGGCCATCGGCTGATCGATACCGCGCCCCGGAACCAGCTGCCGGGCCGGCCGACCGGGGAGCCAGCCGGCCCGTGCGGTGCTCACGTACACGGGGGCGGGGCGAGGTGGCGAGCACCGATCAGGGCGGGACCCGGGTCTCGTCCTTGTCCGCCATGCGCCTGCCGACTCGGGCGGCCGTCTCGCGCAGCCAGATGTGGGCCGCGTCGTGGGTGTGAACGGGGTGCCACCACAGCGCTTCGCGCAGCGGGACTGCCTCGTACGGCGGCTCCAGTACGCGTACGTCGGCGAGGGGCGCGAGGAGGCGGGCGAGGCGGGCCTGGATCAGGGCGATACGGCTGGTGCCCTCGACCAGCAGGGGCAGGAGCTGGAAGCTGTCGACGGCGATCTCCATGCGCGGTTCGATGCCGAGCATGCCGAGCTGGCGTACCGCCGGTGCGTCGTAGGTGCGCTGGTAGGTGACCCAGGGCAGGCGGGCCAGGTCGTCCCGGTTCAGCTGGTCGCCGACGCCCGGATGGTCCCGGGCGACGAGGAAGACCCAGCGGTCGTCGTAGAGATCGGTGGAGGGGAAGTCACTGATGACGCCGTGCGGCATGAAGAGGCCGTCGGTGGTGCTGAGCAGGGTGCCGGTGTCGTCGACGACGGTGGTCGGGGTCTGGGCGAAGCGCAGGCGGATGCCGGGGGCCTCGTCGTGCACGACCCGGGCCAGTTCGGTACCGAAGACGGCGACGGCGTAGTCGGAGGCGACCAGTTTGAACTCCCGGCTCTCCTTGGCCGGGTCGAAGTCGGCCTGGCTGGCGAAGAGGCGTTCCAGCACGTCGTAGGCGGCGGAGGTGCGGTCGAGCAGGACCTGTCCGAGGGCGGTGAGCTCGTAGTGGCCGCCGACCCGGGCGAGGAGGTCGTCGTCGAAGTGGCGGCGCAGCCGTGCCAGGGCCGCGCTCATGGCCGGTTGGCTCAGGCCGACGCGCTGCCCGGCCCGGGTGACGTTGCGCTCCTCCAGCAGCGCGCGCAGCGCGACGACGAGGTTGAGATCGAGCCGACTCAGATTCACGGGTCATCCTCTTGCTGTAGGGCACCGACCAGCGAAGATTCACACCGTGGATGGCAACCATCCAGATAATCGATTTCCCTGATCACGGTGGGCGAGTCCAGATTAGTCCCACCGCAATCAGGAGGACATGTCCGTGAAACCTGAACCCGAGTCCGCGCTCTTCGCAGGACCGTTCGCCCTCGCCACGCTCTCCGCCCCGGAGAGGCCCGCGTTTCCCGCCCTCGTCACACCGGACGCCCGGATACTCGATCTGCGGGCCGCCTTCGACGACGAGCAGCTGACCGTCCGGGGAATCCTGGAGGTCTGGGAGACCGCCCTCCCCCGGCTGCGGGCGCTGGCCGGGGACGAGGGCTCCGGACGGGAGCCGCTGGCGGACTTCCGGGTGCACGCCCCCGTCGAGGCGCGCCAGGTCTTCCAGTCGGGGGCGAACTACCGGCAGCACGTGATCGACCTGCATGTCTCGCACCGGGCCCCGGACGACGACCGTTCCGAGGAGGAGCGGCGCGCCGAGGCGGCGGAGATCATGGACCGCAGGGCGGCGGAGGACCTGCCGTACGTGTTCATCGGCCTGCCAAGTGCGGTCACCGGCCCGTACGACGACGTCGTCCTGCCCGCCTGGGCCGGAAAGCCCGACTGGGAGCTGGAGTTGGCGGCCGTCATCGGCCGGCCCGCGTACCAAGTGTCGGTGGAGGAGGCGCTGGATCACATCGCCGGTTACACCATCGCGAACGACCTGACCGACCGCGCCACCGTCTTCCGCCGGGACATGCCGCAGATCGGCACGGACTGGCTGCGCAGCAAGAACGCGCCCGGCTTCACGCCGCTCGGCCCGTGGATCGTGCCCGCCGGGTCGATCGCCGACACCGGCGACCTGCGGGTCACGCTGAAACTGAACGGCGAGACCATGCAGGACGAGTCCACCAAGGACATGATCTTCGACGTCGCCCGCGTCGTTGCGTACGCCTCGCAGACCGCCCAGCTCCTGCCCGGCGACCTCGTGCTGACCGGCAGTCCCGCCGGGAACGGCATGCACTGGGGCCGGCTGCTGCGCGACGGCGACGTCATGGAGGGTTCGGTCACCGGACTCGGCGTCCAGCGCTCCCGCTGTACCGCGGAGGAGACCCCGTGAGCCTGGACCCCACCGACCCGGCGGCCTCGGTCGCCCGGGCGGCGAAAACCTGCTCCAACTGGGGACGCTGGGGCGAGGACGACGTACTGGGCACCCTGAACTTCCTCGACGAGGCCAAGCGCCGCGAGGGGGCCGCGCTCGTACGGCGGGGCGCCAGCTTCTCCCTGTCCCAGCGCTTCGACATCGACGGGCCCCAGAAGGGCTGGCGGCGGCGCACCAACCCCGTCCACACCATGCTCGACACCGGCACGGACGCCGCTCTGGGCAACCAGGGCCTCCCCCACGGCATCGGCGGCGCCGACGACGTGATCGCGATGCCGCTGCAGTGCTCCACGCAATGGGACGGCCTGGGCCATATCTTCGACCACGGCAAGGCGTGGAACGGCCGTCCTGCCGAGAAGGTCGTCACGTCCGACGGCGACCTGGTGACCGGCATCGAGCACATGGCCGCCCACGTCGCCGGACGCGGCGTCCTGCTGGACGTCGGCCGCGCGATCGGTGACGACGGAGAACTCCCCGACGGGTTCGCGATCACCGAGGACCATCTGACGGCGACCGCCGAAGCACACGGGGTCGCCGTCGGCCGCGGCGACATCGTGCTCGTGCGCACAGGGCAGCTCACCCGGGTCCGCCGCCACGGCTGGGGCGACTATGCGGGCGGGCCCGCCCCCGGGCTGTCGTTCACCTGCGCCGGCTGGCTGCACGGCAGCGAGATCGCGGCCGTTGCCACCGACACGTGGGGCTTCGAAGTTCGGCCGAACGAGTTCGAGCACGCCTTCCAGCCGCTGCACCAGGTCGCCATCCCCCACATCGGGCTGCTGATCGGCGAGATGTGGGACCTGGAGGCGCTCGCCGAGGACTGCGCGGCCGACGGCGTCTACGACTTCTTCCTCACCGCGGCTCCACTGCCCATCACCGGAGCCGTCGGCTCACCGGTCAACCCGATCGCCGTCAAGTAGCCGGTCCGGCCAGTCCGGTCTGACCACAGACCGGTGGAACAAGGGAGTTCCCTCATGAGCACAGCCCGTACGGTCCTGGTGATCGGCGGCGGCGCGGCCGGCAACGCCGTCACGATCCTCCTGCGCCGGGCCGGCCTCGACGTGCACCTGATCGAGGCCAAGGACGACTGGAACGCCACCGCGGGTTCCGGCATCACCCTCCAGGGCAACGCCCTGCGGGTCCTGCGCGAACTCGCCGTGTGGGAGCAGGTGCAGGCGTCCGGGTTCGGCTTCGGGTCGGTGGGCATCACCACCCCCGACGGCACCGTCCTGCACGCCGCCCGCGACATCCGCTCCGGCGGCGACGACCTCCCCGCCACCGTCGGCATGCGGCGCCCTCAGCTCCAGCAGATCCTCATCGACGCCGTCCGCGCGAGCGGAGCCACCGTCCGCCTGGGCGTCACGGCCACCGCCCTGGACCAGGACGCCGCCGGCGTCACCGCACGCTTCTCCGACAGCACCTCGGGCCGCTACGACCTCGTCGTGGCCGCCGACGGCGTCAACTCCGCCACCCGGGCCGCGATCGGCATCACCGACAAACCCGAACCCACCGGCATGGCCATCTGGCGCGTCGCGGCCCCCCGCCCGGTCGGCGTCACCCGCACCGACCTCGCCTACGGCGGCCCCGCCTACATCGCCGGCTACTGCCCCACCAGCGAGACCACCCTGTACGCCTACGTCGTCGAGGCCAACCGCGACCGCGCCTCCATACCACCCGAGACCTACGCCGACGAGATGCGCGGCCTGGCCTCCGCGTACGGGGGGTTCTGGCCGGAGATCACCGCGCACATCACCAACCCAGCGCAGGTCAACTACACCTGGTTCGACCGGATGCTCGTCGAGGGCTCCTGGCACCGCGGCCGGGTCGTCCTCGTCGGGGACGCCGCCCACTGCTGTCCGCCCACCCTCGCCCAGGGCGCCGCGCTGTCCCTGGAGGACGCGCTCGTGCTCGCCGAACTGCTCACGGGGGCCGAGAGCTGGGACGACGCGCTGTTCCAGGCGTACTACGAACGTCGGATCGCCCGCGTCCGCCCTGTGGTGGAGGCGTCCGTGCAGATCGGGCGGTGGCAGCTCGACGGCGTCCGCGACGCCGACGTCCCCGGCCTGATGGGCCGCACCATGAACCTGCTCAGGGAGCTGCCGTGACTTCGCCGACCGTCGACGTGCACGCCCACGTCCTGCTGCCCGAGGTCGAGGCGCTCGTCGCCGGGCTGCCGGGACTGGCGGAGGCCAAGGCGCTGGACGCCCGCCGCAACGGCCCCGCCGCCCTCGCCGTCAGCGGCCCCATGGTGGGCGAGCGCCTTCCGCGGCTCACCGACGTGGGCGTGCGGCTGGCCGCGATGGACGCGCAGGGCGTGGACGTGCAGCTGGTCAGCCCCTCGCCCTCGCACTACCACTACTGGGCGGACGAGGGGACCGCCGAGAAGGTGTACCGGCTGGCCAACGAGGCCACCGCCGCCCACTGCGCCGGGGCACCGGACCGGCTGCGGGGCCTAGGCTTCGTCCCCCTCCAGCACCCCGACCACATGGTGCGCGCCCTCGACCACGCGCTGGAACAAGGGCTCGCCGGGGTGGAGATCTCCAGCCACGCCCCGGGACGGGAGCTGTCCGATCCGGCGTACGAACCGTTCTGGTCACGGGCCGAGGAGACCGGCGCGGTCCTGTTCCTGCACCCCTTCGGCTGCACCCTCGACGAGCGTCTGGACCGGTGGTACCTGTCCAACACGGTCGGACAGCCGACGGAGAACGCCGTCGCCCTCTCGCATCTGATCTTCTCCGGGGTGCTCGACCGGCACCCCGGGCTGCAGCTGATCGCCGCGCACGGCGGCGGCTACCTACCCACCCACATCGGCCGTTCCGACCACGCCTGGTCGGCCCGCGCGGACGCGGGCGCCAGCTGTGCCCACCTGCCCAGCAGCTACCTCAAGCGGCTCTGGTTCGACTCGCTCGTCCACGACCCGCACGTCCTGCGGGAACTAATCCGCGTAGCGGGGGCCGACCGGGTTCTGCTCGGTTCGGACTTCCCCTTCGACATGGGCGCCGACGACCCGGTCGCCGCCCTGCGCGCCGCGCGCCTGTCCGAGGACGACTTCGACGCCGTACGCGGCCGCAACGCCGGATCCCTGCTCCGTCTCACCCCTGCCTGAGGAGGAACCATGAGCTCCCGTCTGCTCACCCATCTGCGGCACGTCGACCTCGCCGTGCCCGACTACGACAAGCAGCTCGACTTCTACGGCGACGTCTGGGGCCTGACCAAGGTCGCCGAGGACTCCGGCATCTCCTTCCTGGCCGCCGAGGGATCCCCCGAGCAGTACGTCGTGCGCCTACGCAAGGCCGAGGAGAAGCGCCTCGACCTCGTCTCCTACGGCGCGGCGAACCCCGCCGACGTGGACACCCTCGCCGAGCGGCTGCTGGCCGGCGGCGTGCGGCTGATCTCCCGGCCGGGCGCCGTCGACACCCCCGGTGGTGGATACGGCTTTCGCTTCTTCGACGTCGACGGCCGCACCATCGAGGTCTCCGCGGACGTCGAGGTGCGGCAGCACCGCAAGATCGAGGAGAAGGAGGCCATCCCGGTCAAGCTCTCCCACGTCGTCCTCAACTCGCCCGACCTGGACCGCACCCGCGACTGGTACGAGCGCCACCTCGGCTTCCGCCTCTCCGACACGCTCAGCTCGCCGCACATGGGCGAGGTCATGCACTTCATGCGGATCAGCAACCAGCACCACTCCATGGCGATCGCGAAGGGCCCGCACACCTCCCTGCACCACGTCTCCTTCGAGATGCGCGGCATCGACGAGTACATGCGCGGCTCGGGCCGCGTCATCCGGGCGGGCTTCAAGAAGGTCTGGGGTCCGGGCCGGCATATGGCGGGCGACAACACCTTCACGTACTTCCTCGACCCGCACGGCAACACCGTTGAGTACACCACCGAGCTGGAGAACCTCGACGAGGACACCTGGCACCCCCACGTCTACGACTTCTCCAAGCCCGAGGTCACCGACCAGTGGGGCACTGCCAACCCCATGAACGAGCTCATCGCCAAGGAGTCCTTCAACGACCCCGACCGCGGCGTGTTCGTCGCCCCGCCGGTCTGAGCCGACCGACCCCCCGTTCCCGGGGACGCGGCAGCCCTGTCCCTGCCCTGGCTCACGCCGCCGCGTCCCCGTGGTCCCGCGCCCTGTCGCGCGGGCCCCTCCCCACCCTCCCCTCCGGAGCCGCACATGCGTTTCGCCGCGTACGAACATCAGCACCGCCGCCGCGTGGCTGTGGTGGAGGAGGACGGCACCCTCTTCCCGCTGCCCGGCGTCACCTCGCTCACCGCCCTCCTCGCCGAGGGCAACGGCCTGCCGGGGCTGCTCACCGCCGGTGCGGCGGCCCTGGACGTCCCGCCCGGTCCGCACGTCTCCCGGGTGCGCCTGCTCTCCCCCGTGCAGCCGCCGTCCGTGCGGGACTTCGTGACCTTCGAGGAGCACGTCGAAGGGGTGCGCCGCGCCGTGGAGGGCGTGGCGGGCGTTCCCGAGCAGTGGTACGCGGCGCCGACCTTCTACTTCACCAACCCGCACGCCGTCTACGGGCCGCACGACGAGGTACCCGTGCCACCCGGTTCGGCGGTGCTCGACTTCGAGCTGGAGGTGGGCGCGGTGATCGGCCGCGAGGGCCGCGATCTCACCCCGGAGCAGGCCCGCGACCACATCGTCGGCTACACCGTGTTCAACGACTGGTCCGCGCGGGACCTGCAGTCGGCGGAGATGAAGGTCGGCCTCGGCCCCTGCAAGGGCAAGGACACCGCCACCACCCTGGGCCCCTACCTGGTTACCGCCGACGAGCTGGAGCCGTACCGGGACGCCGACGGCTTCCTGCGCCTCGCGCTGACCGCCGAGGTGAACGGCCAGGTGGTCGGCGAGGACTTGCTGTCAAACATGAGCTGGACGTTCGAGGAGATGACCGCTTACGCCTCGCGCGGCACCCGGGTCGTGCCGGGCGACGTCCTGGGCTCCGGGACGTGCGGAAACGGCGGTTGCCTCGCCGAGCTGTGGGGGGTGCGCGGCGAGCAGACCCCGCCGCCGCTCGGGCCCGGTGACACCGTGAGCCTCACCGTCGAGGGCATCGGCACCCTGGCCAGCACCGTCGTGCCCGGTGTGGAGCCCGTGCCGCTGCCGTCCGGCCGGCGCCGCCGTCGGGAGCGGCCGTGAACGCCCTCTCTCGCGGCAGGCTTTCGGGCAAGGTCGTCGTCGTCACGGGAGCGGCTCGCGGACAGGGCGCGGCCGAGGCCGCGGCCCTCACCCGGGAGGGCGCCCTCGTCGTCGCGACCGACGTGGCGGCGGCACCGGGCTGTCACCGCCTCGACGTCAGCAGCGAGGAGGACTGGGCCGAACTGGCCGCCGAACTGCGCGGGACACACGGCCAGGTGCACGGCCTGGTGAACAACGCCGGCATCACCTGGCGGGCCCGACTCGGGGACGTACGGCCCGAGGACATGGCGCGCGTGCACTCCGTCAACGTCACCGGCCCGCTGCTCGGCATCAAGCACCTCGCACCGCTCATGCCCGCCGGCTCGTCCATCGTGAACGTCGGCTCCTCGGCGGCCCTCACCGCCCATTACCCAGTCGCCTACACGACCAGCAAGTGGGCCCTGCGGGGCCTGTCGAAGGCGGCCTCGCTGGAGTTGGGCCCGCGGGGAATCCGCGTCAACACGATCCACCCCGGCTACATCGAGACCGAGATGACCGCCTCGGCCGCACCGGACTTCCGGGAGGCCAACGTCCGCGAGACCCCGCTCGGCCGCACCGGAACCGTCGACGAGGTCGCCCCGCTGGTCGTCTTCCTACTGTCGGACGACTCCTCGTTCATCAGCGGTGCTGAGATCCCGGTGGACGGCGGCCTGACGGCGCACGGCGGCGTCAAATCCGTCTCCGATGCCCTGCGCCCGGAGGCCGGCGGGTGAACACGGTCCTCGCCCGCGTCGGCGCCGCCCGCGCCCGTCCGGTCGTCGCCGGCTGCCGGTCCGCCAACCTGCCCGGCAGCCCCGCACGAAAGGAAACCCCCGCGTGAACAAGGTCCGAGACAGTGCCGCCGAGGCGGTCGCCGACATCACCGACGGCGCCTCGCTGGCCGTCGGCGGCTTCGGTCTCTCCGGTGTCCCCGCCATCCTCATCGACGCCCTGTACGGGCAAGGGGCGACCGCTCTGGAGGTCGTGTCCAACAACTGCGGCCTGGACTGCCGCGGACTCGGGGTCCTGCTGGCCGTCGGCCGCATCGCCCGGGTCACCGGTTCCTACGTCGGGGAGAACAAGGAGTTCGCCCGCCAGTACCTGGGCGGCGAGCTGGAGGTGGAACTGACCCCGCAGGGCACGCTCGCCGAGCGACTGCGCGCGGGCGGCGCGGGCATCCCCGCCTTCTACACGCCCGCCGGTGTAGGCACGCAGGTGGCCCTCGGCGGCCTGCCCTGGCGGTACGCGCCCGACGGAACGGTGGCCGTCGCCTCCCCGGCCAAGGAGACCCGCGAGTTCGCGGGACGCCCCCATGTGCTGGAGCACGGCATCACCACCGACTTTGCCCTCGTACGGGCCTGGCGCGGCGACCGGCACGGCAATCTCGTCTTCCGTCGCGCCGCCGCCAACTTCAACCCGCTCGCCGCCATGGCCGGTCGCGTCACCGTCGCCGAAGTCGAACAGCTCGTGGAACCAGGTGAACTGCACCCCGACGAGGTCCACCTGCCGGGCATCTACGTGCAGCGAGTGGTGGAGCTGACCCCGGCCGAGGCCGCTGACAAGCAGATCGAGAAAAGGACCCTCCGCGCATGAGCACCCTGGGCTGGAACCGCGACCAGATGGCCGCCCGCGCCGCCGCCGAACTCACCGACGGTTCCTACGTCAACCTGGGCATCGGCCTTCCCACCCTCATCCCCGGGCGCCTCCCGCCCGGCGTGCACGTCGTGCTGCACTCCGAGAACGGCATCCTCGGCACCGGCCCCTACCCCGTCGAGGAGCAGGTCGACGCAGACTTGATCAACGCCGGCAAGGAGACGGTGACCGTCCTGCCCGGGGCGAGCTTCTTCGACTCGGCGCTCTCCTTCGGCATGATCCGCGGCGGTCACATCGACACCGCCGTCCTGGGCGCCATGCAGGTGTCGGCCCGCGGGGACCTCGCCAACTGGATGATCCCCGGCAAGATGGTCAAAGGCATGGGCGGGGCGATGGACCTCGTCCACGGGGCCCGCCGCGTCATCGTCCTGATGGAACACACCGCCAAGGACGGCACGCCGAAGATCCTCCAGGAGTGCGTCCTGCCGCTGACCGGTGAGCGGTGTGTGCACCGGATCATCACCAACCTCGGCGTCATCGACGTCACCGACCGCGGCCTCGCCCTCGTCGAAACCGCCCCGGGGGTGACCATCGAGGACATCACCGCACGCACGAGCGCTCCGCTGCGCCTGGACAGCATCACCACGGCCTGCTGACCGAGCATCACCCCGACGCGCGGAACACGAGGCGGCGGCCTGCGGACCGGGCCGTCGCCCCGACATCCATTGACACCGGAGAAACACCCTCGCAATATAGTCAGTACACCAATGATTGATCTACTGATCATATGAGGCCGCTCTCCCCGCCTCTCTCTCCGGTGCCCTCCACTCCTTCCATCCCAGGAGGCCGTATGCCCGTGACCCCTGTTCCTCTCCGTATCGCCGTGGTCGGCGGTGGCATCGGCGGACTGGCCGCGGCGTTGGCGATCGCCCGCGCCGGGCACCGCGTCACGCTGGTCGAGCGAGCCGCCCGGTTCGGCGAGATCGGCGCCGGTCTCCAGCTCGCCCCGAATGCCTCTCTCGCCCTAGCGGAACTCGGCGTCCTCCCGGCCGTTCAGTGCACCGCGGTCGCCCCGCCCCGGCTCGTCATGATGGACGCCCTGACCGGCGACCAGGTCACGTCGCTGGACCTTCGCAGCGCGGCCTACACCGAGCGTTTCACCCACCCCTATCTCGTCACACACCGCACCGATCTGCACGCGACGCTGCTCGCCGCCTGCCAGGAACACCCCGCGGTCACCCTGCGCACCGGCCACACCGTCACGCACGTCGACCAGGACGGGGCCGGGGCCCGGCTGCACTTCGCCGAGACCCACCCGGTGCTGGCCGTGGACGCGGTCGTGGCCGCGGACGGCCTGCATTCACGCCTGCGCCAGACCCTGGTGGGCGACGGGAAGCCGGTCTGCTCCCGCTACGTGGCCTTCCGCGGAGCACTGCCCATAGAGAGGATGGCCGGTCCGATGTCCCGGCACGCCGCCTCGGAGGCGGTCATGGTGTGGGCCGGGCCCCGCATGCACCTGGTGCAGTACCCCGTACGCCGCGGCGAGCTGTACAACCAGGTCGCCGTCTTCGAGAGCGACCACTACACCCCGGACTCCGACGACTGGGGCACCGAGGCCGAACTCGAGGAGCGCTTCGCCGGAACCTGCCGGACCGTACGCGACGCCCTGCCGCTGATCTCACGCGACCGGCGATGGCCTCTCTACGACAGGGAGCCAATCGAGGACTGGGTGCACGGCCGGATCGTCCTGCTCGGCGACGCCGCCCACCCGATGCTGCAGTACCTGGCCCAAGGCGCCTGCCAGGCACTGGAGGACGCGGTGGCCCTGGGGCACGCACTCGGCCAGCTCGGCGACCCCAGCGAAGCCTTTACCGCCTACGCCGCGCAACGAAAGGACCGGGCGGCACGCATTCAGACCAACGCCCGCAGCTTCGGCGAGATCTGCCACCTGGAGGGCATGGGCGCCACCCTCCGCAACCTCCTCCTCGCGTCCCGCGAACCCGACGACTTCGACGACATGTCCTGGGTGTGGACGCCGACCGCCTCCGGCACCCCCGCCCCGTGAGCCGACCACCTCAGGAGGACACACCATGACAACCGACGACTCCGTCTACCAGGCTCTGGAGGGCGCGGGCGCCGCGCCACTGTGGCGCTTCTACGGCAACCTCTTCCCCGCCGAGCCCCAAAGCCGGGCCATACCCCACCGCTGGAGCTGGCAGGAGCTGCGTCCGCATCTGCTGCACTTCTCCCGGACCCTGTCGCTGGAGAAGGCGGAACGCCGCGTGCTCATGCTGGTGAACCCCGGCCTGACCGACCCCCCGGCCACCGTCAACACCCTCTACGCGGGACTGCAGATCATCCTGCCCGGCGAGACTGCCCAGGCCCACCGGCACACCTCCAACGCCTTCCGCTTCATCCTGGAGGGGTCCGGCGCCTGGACGACGGTCAACGGCGAACGCGTCCTCATGTCCCCCGGCGACCTCCTCCTCACCCCCGGATGGCACTGGCACGACCACACGCATGAGGGCGACGCGCCGATGATCTGGCTCGACGCCCTGGACTACCCCCTCGTCAACGCGCTGGAAGCCGGCTTCTACGAGAAGTACCCCGAGCGCCTCCAGCCCGTCACCCGCCCGGACGACGCCGGCAGCAGACAGTTCCTCCACGGCCGGCTGAACCCGGTCTGGCTCAAGCAGGAGGGCCCCAACTCCCCCGTGACGCGCTACACCTGGGAGGAGACCCACCGCACCCTGGACGGCATCGCCGACAGCGCCGAGGGCAGTGACGTCGACGGCATCGTCCTGGAGTACACCAACCCGTGGACGGGCGGCCCGGTCATGCCCACCATCGGCTGCCGCATCCAGCGGCTGCGTCCGGGCTTCCAGGGAGCCGGCCGCCGCCACACGGCCTCCACCGTCTTCAACGTCGTCCGCGGCGAGGGCGCCACCATCGTGGACGGCAAGCGGCTGGAATGGTCCGAGCACGACACCTTCGCCGTGCCCGGGTGGGCGTCCTACCGGCACGTGAACACCTCGCCCTCGGCGGACACCGTCCTGTTCTCCTACAGCGACGAGCCCGTCATGCGCTCCCTCGGCCTCTACCGCACGGAAGACGCCGACCCCGGCGCCTGACCCCTGCCCCGGCCCGACACTGATCCGACACCTCACAAGGAGGCCCTGATGCGCCTGGCCCTGTTCAACGAGGGGCGGCTCGGACTCGTCGACGGCGATGACCTCGTCGACGTGACCGACCGACTCGCCGACCCCGGCATATCTGGCCCGGCGGGAGCGCTACACCGGTACATCGAGACCACGGCCCGCGACGGCGCCACCCCGCTCGATGTCTCCGGCCTCCCACGCATTCCGCGCGCCGAAGCAATTCTCCAGGCCCCACTTCCCCGCCCCGGCAAGATAGTCGGCGCGCCGGTCAACTACCTCGACCACAAGGCCGAGATGGAGTGCACCACCTCCATCGCCGACCTCGGCGTCTTCCTCAAGGCCAACTCCTCGGTCATCGGCCCCAGCCAGGACATCCTCCTGCCCTACACCGACAAACGCACCGACCAGGAAGGTGAACTGGGCGTCGTCATCGGTCGCACCGCCACCCACGTGAGCGCCGACGAAGCACTGGACCACGTTTTCGGCTACACCTGCCTGCTGGACATCACCGTCCGCTCGGGCGAGGACCGCTCCACCCGCAAGTCGTTCGACACCTTCACCCCCCTCGGCCCGTGGGTCGTCACCGCGGACGAGATCCCCGACCCGGACTCCCTCGACCTGCGCTGCGACGTCGGCGGCGCCACCCGGCAGCGGACGAACACCGCAGACCTGATCTTCGGCGTCCGTGAACTGATCGCCTACACCTCCTCCGTCATGACGCTGCACCCCGGCGACGTCATCGCGACCGGCACACCGGCCGGCGTGGGACCGCTCAGCCACGGCGACCGGGTCGTCCTGGACATCGAGCGGATCGGCCGTCTCGAAGTCAGCGTCGACGGATCACGGGCCGTCCCCTACGAGCAGCGCCCCGGACGTCGCACCGGCTGACGGCGCCGCCTCCGCGCGAGGGCGTCGGCGCTCATAGACTCGCGGGGTGCCGGCCGGCAGTCCGGCCGGCACCTCTCGGAGACCGAACGAACGGAGCACCGGTGGCGCGCGCACTGGACCTGGACAACTACGTCGGACATCTGATCCGACGCGCGGAACAGGTACACACCGCGCTGTGGTCCCGGCACGTGTCCCGGGAGATCACCTCGCAGCAGTTCGCCGTCCTCAACGCCCTGCGCCGGGAACCCGGCATCGACCAGCGCACCGTCGCCCACCGCACCTCCCTGGACCGCTCCACGATCAACCAGATGGTCCGGCGCCTGACCGACCAGGGTTATCTGAGCCAGGTACGGGACGTGGAGGACCGCAGGCGCACCCTGCTGGGTCTCACCGACGAAGGCGCCGGACTGCTCGATTCCCTGATCCCGCCGGCGAAACGGATCAACGAGCGCCTCCTGGAGTCACTGCCGGAGAGCGAGCGGTCCCTGGCCACGAAAATTCTCCGCGAGATCGCCTCCACGGACAGCGAGTCGCCTGACGGCTGAGCCGGCCTCTCACGCTCTCTGCACGGGCGGGGGTCCGGCTGCGCCACCACGGGCCGCGTCGTGGAAACTCCCGGGACCACGTGCTGGCTGAGGCTGACCCCGTGGAGTGGACACCCTGACAATGGATCTTGACGGTCCAGGGAGGCCGCGGATCTCGGTGTCACTGCGGAGTCGCTGCGGATTTGGGTCCGCAAGGATGAGGCCCCGGCCATATCCGACGGCCGTGACGGCGGCGTCAACGTGGCCGAGGAACTGGCCCGGCTGCGGGCGGAGAACACCCGGCTGCTCAAGGCCGAGCAGGAGTGGCGCCTGGAGCGCGAGATCCTGCGCCGGGCAGCCGCCTATTTCGCGCGGGAGGTGAAGTGAGATCCCGCCGCTGGGGCTTCATCTCCGAGAACCGCGCCGACTTCGGCGTCCAGCGGATCTGCCGGGTGCTGGGGGCGTCCCGCGCCGCCTACTACCGGCACCTGGCCACCGCACCGGCCCGCGCCGAGCGCCAAGCCAAGGAGAAGCGGACCGTAAGCGAGATCCGCGCCATCCACACCGAGCACCATGGCGCCTACGGAGCTCCGCGCGTCCATGCCGAGCTGCGGGCGAGGGGGCGGAGGATCAACCGCAAGCGCGTCTCCCGGCTGATGCGGACCAACCACATCGTCGGTCGGCACCTGCGGAGGAAGAAACGGACGACGATCGCCGACAGAGCCACGGTACCCGTGCCGGACCTGGTGATGCGCGATTTCACCGCGGACACGTTGAACACCAGGTGGTGCGGCGACATCACGCACATAGCCGTCGGTTCGACGTGGCTCTACCTCGCCACGGTGATCGACATCTGCTCGAGGAAGGTCGTGGGCTGGTCAATCGCGGACCACATGCGCACCTCGCTGGTCACCGGCGCGATCGAGATGGCCGTGGCCTCCCGCGGCGGCCGGGTTCACGGCGTCGTGTTCAACGCCGACAGGGGCGCCCAGTACAACGCGGCCGCCTTCGCCGACGTCTGCGGCACGGCATCCGCCGCAGCATGGGCCGGGTCGGTTAGCTATGACAATGCCCTCGCCGAGTCGTTCTTCCAGAGCCTCAAGCGCGAACTGCTTCACGGACGCCGCTGGACATCCAAGGCACAGACCCGCCTCGAGCTGTTCCGCTGGCTGTCGTACTACAACCGGCGCCGTCGCCACTCCGCACTCGGCTACCGCACACCGGCCGAGTTCGACAACTCAACACGACACGTACGCTGTCACTCGTCGCGTGAAAACCGGTGTCCACTCCCCGGGATCAACCTCAGGGAGGAGTCGCCCCTCCGGCGACGACATTGCCGCTCAGGGATGACAATGTCGCGCGAGGTCGTACGGAGGCGCGGTTGCCGGGGCCGGACACGGTGCTGACAGCGCGAGACCCCTGGCGACGAGGCCCCCGGGTGTAGGTTTCGGAGCTGCCCGCTGCTGCGTTGTCTGGTGTCAGGAGATGCGACAGGTTTCGCAGGCGTGTTTGAAGTACGCTCCCCCGTTCGGCGAACTTACCGTCGCAATCGCCCTCTTGAAAGCGGCCGGCGCCTCCAGTGCCAGGCCATTCCGCCATCAGTCGGCTGCCCGCCCGGGCTAACGGCTCACGAGAGACGTCGCGCGCCTGGCCCCATTCGGACGGTGACATCCTTGGAAGTCAGTGGGGTGTGCTCTGCGGAGCACTGGACGGTGATGTGGACCGGGGCGCCGCAGTCTGTGTGGGTCACGTCCAGGACGGGGCCCGGGCTCTTGGGGTCGACGGCGTGGGTCTCGCCCCACTGGCTGAGAGCCACCAGGACGGGCCACAGGTCCCAGCCTTTACGGGTCAGGTGGTACTCGTTGCGGGAGCGTCGGCCCGGCTCCTGGTAGGCGACAGCCTTCAGCACGCCAGCTGCGGTCAGCTTCCGCAGGCGGTCGCTGAGGACGGCCTCCGAGAGGCCGATGTGACGGCGGAAGCCGTCGAAGCGGCGCACCCCGTTGACGGCGTCACGCAGGATCAGCAGCGTCCATTTCTCCCCAACTAGATCCAGCGCGCGCTGGACTGGGCAGTTCTCCGTACTCACCTCAAGCCACTCCATCCGGTCATCGTAGAGCCCCTGGCTTCGTCATTGACAGTCAGATGAGGGCGCAGCTAGCTTCACTTGTGAAAGTCAGATCATCAGAAGGAGGTGGCTGGGCTGTGGGGCGAACACGTACGTACAGCTGGGACGATCCGGCGATCCCGGCGCAGGCCGCTGCGGGCATGGCCGGTCTCGACTTTCTGCGCGAGGTGCAGGCGGGGCGGCTTGCCGCGGCGCCCGTCGGCCGGACCCTCGACTTCGCCCTGGACGAGGTGGAACACGGCAGGGCGGTCTTCTCCCTGGTGCCGGGCGAGGAGCACTACAACCCGATCGGCAGTATGCACGGCGGCGTTTTCGCCACGCTGCTCGACTCCGCGGCGGGCTGCGCCGTCCAGTCCACGCTTCCGCCGGGGATGGCGTACACCTCGCTCGATCTGACGGTGAAATTCCTGCGGCCCGTCACTGTGGACACGGGCCGGGTGCGCGCCGTCGGCACGGTGATCAGCGGTGGCCGCCGAACCGCTCTCGCCCAGGCCCAGTTGGTCGACGCGGCGGACCGCCTGCTCGCGCACGCCACCAGCAGCTGCCTCCTCTTCCCGGTGCCCGTGTGACGTTCTGAGACGGCGGGACACCGCGATGCCAGTGACCGATGAACCGGTCACTGGCATCGCGGTGTCTCGCTGTCGCGGCGGTCTTTCGAGCCTCGCGCTCCTGCTAGGTTCAGGCACCGAGGTGCTGGCGCAGCCACTGGCCCATCTGCTGGATGGCCTGGTCGGTCTCGGGTACGCGTCCGGCGCTGAGGATGAAGGAGTGCTGGCCTTCGGGCAGCGGGTGGACCTCGGAGGTGATCTTGAAGTCGGCGAGGCGGCGTCCGAGCGCGGCGCCGTCGTCGGCGAGGGTCTCGTACCCGCCGAAGTGGACGGTGGTGGGCGGCAGGCCGGTCAGGTCGGCGTTCACGAGGCTGATCTGCGGGTCGGCGAAGTCCACGGCGGGGTCCTGGAGCCAGGCTGACCGGAAGAGTTCCAGCGTGGACCTGCTGAGCATCTTGTCGTTGTCTTCGTTCGCGTCGACCGAAGGGTTTTGGATGGTGAGGTCGGTCCACGGTGAGACGCTGACGATTGCGCCCGGGGTCGCCTCACCCTTCGCGAGCAGGCGCAGCGGGAGCATCACTGCGAGGGTGCCGCCGATGGAGTGGCCGGTGCTGCCGATGTTCTTCGGCTCGTAGCTCTGGGAGAGCAGCCAGCGGCAAGCGGTCTCGGCGTCGTCGAGCTGGGCCGGGTAGGGGTGTTCGGGGGCCAGGCGGAAGTCCACGATCAGTGAGCGCGCGCCGGCGGCCTTGGCGATGGGACCGGCGGCCTTACGGTCGGAGTACATGGAGGCGGTGACGGATCCGCCGAAGTGGAAGTGGAGCAGCGCCTTACCGGGGTTGGCGCCCGCGGGGATGGCCCACAGGGCGGGGACGCCGCCCGCGTCGACCTCGGCGTAGCTGACGCCTTCGGGTTCGGTCGAGGCGCGCTGGTAGGAGTCGATGATGTCGCGGATCATCGACAACGGGCGCGTCTACCTACGCGAGATGGTCTTCGGCGACCCCGTCGAACCCCACCACCACGAGGCCCTCAGCATCACCGGACAGACCGAGTAGGCCATGGCCGCCGTGCTGTGCCGGGACGCCCAGGTCGGCGAGGCGGACGCGGCAACAACGGCGCGCGTCGTGTCAGCCGTGATGTTCCTAGCGATGGCGGCCAGCGTGAACGTCGCCGCGAGCGTCGACGAGATCCTGCGCGACATCCGTGAGCAGATCGCAGTTCTGCTGACACGTTGACGTCGGCTGCGCAGCCCACGCTTCACGGGCATGCGCCCCGGAACCGACTCGCGCACGGCAGGACCGGCGCGCCGGGCGCCGGCGGCCTTCGCCCAACGCCTCCGCCCGGCCGCGGACGCCTCGGCGCCCACGTGTGCGGTCGACGTGCACCCGTACCGCGCCCCTGATCAGCCTGCTTCGGTCAAGGATGCGCGCGCGGCGGCGAGGATCTCTTCGGAGAGCGGGGAGCCGTTGGTGGCCCGGGACAGAACGAGCGCTCCGAACAGGGTGCACAGGCGGACGATGCCGTCCTGGTCGTCGGCGGCGAGGAAATTGGCGAAGTCGGCCACCCCCTCGGTGTAGACGTGACGGGCCTCACGCCCCCCGCCTTCGCGCGCGATGTCAGTGGCGAGCGCAGCGACCGGGCAGCCGTCCGCCGGGTCGTCGCGGTGCTCGACGGAGAGGTAGGTGTCGATCAGCGCCTGCTGGGCGGCCTCGCGCTGCCCGTCATGCCGGTCGAGCCCAGCGCTGTAGCGCTGGGCGAGTTCGGCGAAGGCGTGGGCGGTGGCCTCGTCGACGAGCGCCTCCTTGGAGGCGAACTGCTTGTAGAACGCGCCGTGTGTCAGGCCGGCCGCCTTCATCAGGTCGGCGACGCTGACCTGCGTGCCCTGATCCCGGAAGAGCCGGGATGCGGTGTCCACCACCCGCCTGCGGTTTTCCTCCGCCTGTGCCTGCGATACGCGGCCCATGACCACCTCCGGCTTGGATGTCGACTGGCATCTATCGTAGACCCATGTTTAGATTGGACGCATAATCTAACTTGTTGCGGGTGGTCGACGGCACCCGCCAGGACCAGGAGCGAGCATGGAACTGAAGAACACGGTCGCGGTCGTCACCGGCGCCAACCGAGGGCTCGGGCGACACCTCGCAGCCCAGCTCGTCGAGCGCGGCGCGAAGGTGTACGGCGCGGCCCGACGCCCCGAGACGGTCGACGCACCGGGTGTCATCCCGCTGCGGCTGGACGTCACGGACGAGGCGTCGATACGGGAGGCCGCCCGCGTGGCGTCCGACGCGACCCTGCTGATCAACAACGCGGGCATCTCGACCGGCGCGACGCTGATCGAAGGCGACGTGGCCGAGGTGCGCCGCGAGATGGAGACCAACTTCTTCGGCCCGCTCACCGCGACCCGGGCCTTCGCCCCCGTCATCGAGCGCAACGGTGGCGGCGCCGTACTCAACGTCCTGTCCGCCCTGTCCTGGTTCCACCCGGCCGGCCTCGGCTCCTACGCGGCCTCCAAGGCCGCCGCCTGGGCGCTGAGCGACGCGACGCGTGAGGAGCTGGCACCGCGCGGGATCACCGTCTCGGCGCTGTACGTCGGCTACATGGACACCGACATGGCCGCCGACGTGCCCGCCGACCAGAAGGTCGCCGCCGCCGATGTCGCAGCCCAGGCCCTGCAGGGCATCGAGTCCGGCCTGCCCGAGATCCTCGCCGACGAGACCAGCCGGTACGTCAAGCAGGGCCTGTCCGCCACACCCCAGTCGAACGCGGGCTGACACCCACCCTCGTCCACCCCGCCCGGCCGCCTTCCCACCCCTCATGCAAGGACATCTCATGCGGCACACGACCTTCGGACACCGGACCGGACTGCGCGTCTCCGAGTACGCGCTCGGGACCGCGAACTTCGGCACCGGCTGGGGAGCGGGCGCCGAGCCGGACGAGGCGCGCCGGATCTTCGACCGGTTCGCCGAGGCCGGCGGCACGTTCCTGGACAGCGCGGACGGCTACCAGTTCGGCGAGTCGGAGGAACTGACCGGAAAGCTGATCTCTGCCGACCGCGACCACTTCGTTCTGGCCACGAAGTTCGCCCTCGGCGCCGCCCCGCAGCCGGACATCTCCAAGACCGGCAACAGCCGCAAGAACATGGTCGCCTCGGTGGAGGCCAGCCTGAAGCGCCTGGGCACCGACTACATCGACCTGCTCTGGGTGCACTTCCCCGACGAGCTCACTCCGATGGAGGAACTCCTGCGCGGACTCGACGACCTGGTGCGCGCCGGCAAGATCCACCATGCCGCGCTGTCCAACTTCCCCGCCTGGCGCGTCTCGCGCGCCGTGACCCTCGCGGACCTGAAGAACTGGGCCCCGATCGTGGGCATCCAGCACGAGTACAGCCTCGTCGAACGCACCGCAGACCGTGAGCTCCTGCCCATGGCCGAGAGCCTGGGCCTGGGTGCCGCCCTGTGGTCGCCGCTCGGCGGCGGTCTACTTACCGGCAAGTACCGCAGCTCGGCCGAGGGGCGCCTGAGCGATCTGGGCATGGTCATCCACACCGAGAGCAGCGGCCAGAAGACCGCCGTCGTCGACAACGTCCTGGCGATCTCGGAGGAGACCGGCGTGACGCCCGCCCAGGTGGCGGTAGCCTGGATGCGCGAGCGCGCCGCCCGTTCCGTGGCCACGCTCGTCCCGATCATCGGCCCGCGCAGCCTCTCTCAGCTCGACAGCTACCTCGGCGCCCTCGACATCCAGCTGACCGACGCGCAGTACACCCGCCTCACCGATGTCAGCGCGGTGCCGCTCGGCGCACCCCACGAGGGAATCGCCGCCTCCCTGGACCGCCTCCAGGGAGGCGCCGCCGACCGAATTAGCGCCCCGGTCGTTCCGGTGGCCTGATCGCCGGACGCGGCCGCAGACGCGGTGCGCCCGCGCCGTAGCCAGAGAAACGACACAAGCTATCTCGTACTGGGAGAATCAGGGGTGAGCGGAGACCCTGCCCTCACGGACGGGACACGGAACGGAGACGAAGATGAGGGCTTTCATGGTTGAGAAGTACGGCGACCAAGCCGGGATGGGCGCCGCCGAGCTACCCGACCCCCAGGTGGGCGCCGACGACGTCCTGGTCAAGATCCACGCGGCGGGCGTCAACCCGCTGGACCTCCGGATCCGCAACGGGGACTTCAAGGCATTCCTGCCCTACCGGCTCCCGCTCGTTCTGGGCAACGACCTCGCCGGGACGGTCGTCCGGGTCGGCCCGTCCGGCACCCGCTTCGCGGTGGGCGACGAGGTCTACGCCCGCCCCGACAAGGACCGCATCGGCACCTTCGCCGAACTCATCGCCGTTCACCAGGACGACCTGGCACCCAAACCCGCCACGCTCACCATGACCGAGGCCGCCTCCCTCCCCCTGGTCGCCCTGACCGCGTGGCAGGCCCTGGTCGAGCGGGGCCACGTACAGCCGGGTCAGAAGGTCCTCATCCACGCCGGCGCAGGCGGCCTCGGCTCCATCGCCGTCCAGCTGGCCAAGGCACTGGGCGCGCACGTGGCCACCACCGTGAGCACAACCAAGGTCGACCTGGCCAGGGACCTCGGCGCGGACGTCGTCGTCGACTACCGCACGCAGGACTTCGAAGAGGTCCTCAACGGTTACGACGTCGTCCTCGACAGCCTCGGCGGCGAGAACCTCGCCAAGTCCCTGCGCATCCTCAAGCCCGGCGGCACGGCCATCAGCGTCGCGGGCCCGCCCGACCCGGCCTTCGCCCGCGAACTCGGCGCAAACCCGGTCCTCCGCCTGGCCATGACCGCCCTCAGCTTCAAGACCCGGCGCAATGCGAAGCGCCTCGGCGTGACGTACTCGTTCCTGTTCATGAAGGCCAGCGGCGACCAGCTGCGCGAACTCACCCCCCTCATCGACGCCGGAAAGGTCCGTCCCGTCATCGACCGCGTCTTCCCGTTCGACGAAACTCTCCAGGCCATGGAGTACGTCGAGAAGGGACGCGCGAAGGCTGGGAAAGTCGTCGTCTCCATGACGTGAGCGCGGGCACAGCCCGGCCGAACGCGGAGGCAGCCCGTCACCACGAGAAGCCCAACCCCCACACCCCGTCGCCTACCGCACACCAGGACCCGGCATGAGCGCATCGTCCAGCTCCCCCACACCCACCCCGTCGTCGTACAAGAACGTGCCGACCCGCTCCGTGTCCGTGCGGGGCGTCAACTTCGCCTACCGGCAGCTCGGCCCGGACGACGGCGTACCGCTGATCCTGCTAAACCACCTGTCCGCGGTCCTGGACAACTGGGATCCACGGGTCGTCGACGGACTGGCTGCCCGACGCCGCGTGATCACCTACGACAACCGCGGCGTCGGCGCGTCCGGTGGCTCCACGCCCGACACCATCGAGGCGATGGCCCGCGACACCGTGCTGTTCATCCGGGCACTCGGGTTCGACCGGGTCGACCTGCTCGGCCTGTCGATGGGCGGCTTCATCGCCCAGGTCATCGCGGCAGAGGAACCCGACCTCGTGCGCAAACTCATCCTGGCGGGCACCGGCCCCGCCGGCGGACCCGGCATCGACAAGGTCACGTCCCTCACCGTCCAGGACATGCTGAAGGCGACGCTGCGGCGCAAGGACCCGAAGCACTACCTCTTCTTCACCCAGACCGAGGGCGGCCAACGGGCGGCGCGGGAATTCCTGGCGCGGCTGAAGGAGCGCACGGACGACCGCGACAAGGCGGTCTCGGTGCCGTCGTTCCGTGCCCAACTGAAGGCCATCAAACGCTGGGGCCGCACGGCACCACAGGACCTGTCGCGCATCCAACAGCCGGTCCTGGTGGCCAACGGCGAGAGCGACCGGATGGTCCCGAGCGTCAACACCATCGACCTGGCGGCCCGACTGCCCCGGGGGGAACTCGAGCCCCTCTACCCCGATGCCGGACACGGCGGGATCTTCCAGTACCACGACAGATTCGTTCCGCGGGCGCTCGCATTCCTGGAACCGTAGCCACCAGTCAGACAGGGCCCAAGGCCCCTACCTCGCACCCAGTGAGACCGGCACCAGAAAACCCGTCCTCCCACATTGCCACCATGAACAGCGACCCCAGCTTCGGTCAGCTGTTCATTCGGTGCTTCGCCCGCGCCCCTCCTGCGCCTGCGCTCGCGTCCTCGGCCCGGCCGGGAGCACTCGAGGTGGTTCCTCGGCTGGTGGCTGGTACTCATGAAGCTGGGTGGTGCCGCGCGATGCTTCGTCAGCGGATCGGGGGCAGTGCCTTGTCGGGGCGGGCGGTGTGGACGTAGCGGACAGCGGTTCCGGGATGGATGCCGAACAGGTGCACCAGATGCACTGGGCCGACGGTCTGCCGGGCCTCGTCCAGTACGCGGTCGCTCCACATCTGGCGCGGGGTGATTCCGGTGCGGTCGAACGCGCGGCGCAGTGCGCAGTAGCTGACGGGCGGAAGGGCGGGGTGGTATGCAGAGTGCGTAGTCACCAGCAGGTACGGGCTGGGGGATGCGGGCCACTGGTCGTGCCGTCGCAGGAGCCAGTCGTCCACAAGGCGGCGGGTCAGCGAGTCGAGGTAGACCGTGTGCGGCTGGCCCCGCAAGTGGACTCACCACGCTGTAGTTGCGCCACTCGCGAATATCGGCTGTGTGCATCACAGTCTGCCTTCCCGGACGGTCCTGCCGCGCGTCGGCCGCACACAGTCAGACCCCCTCAACTCACCGACGCTATCGAGAGATCCTCTGCCCTGTGCCGTCCCCGACGCGGAAACCATGCCAGCCGTCGAACCCGGCGGCCGACGCCCAGAGGAGACCGTGAGCCCGCGCCATTCGCGATCGACGGCCGTGGGGCTATCGGGGGATGAAGGCGCTGACGGTTTTGCCTCCGGAGGGCTGGTGGGTGATGGCGGTGGTGCGGGCGAGGTGGTTGACCATGTGCCAGCCGAAACCGCCGTCGGCGCCGGTCAGGTCGGGGGTGCGCAGGTGGGGCACCCGCGGGCTGGGGTCGTCGACGGCGACCTCGATGGCGTCGGGGTGGGCGGTCAGCCGGAGGCTGAAGGCGCCGCCGCCGTGGCGCAGGGCGTTGGTGACCAGTTCGGAGACCACCAGGACGAGCGTATCCGCCATGTCCGGACGGGGTGCTGGGGTGAGGCGGTCGGTGAAGGCGCGAGCGGCCCGGCGGGCCTGGCTGGCACCGGCCGCGCTGTCACCCCGGACCACGGCCACTACGGGGGGAGTTGAGGGGATGCTGATCGTGGTGCTGTTCATACGCGTACACCCCGCCTGTGATCGGTTGTGCGGCTTGTGACGTGACACCCCACCTGCCCGCTCCGGTACCCCCTCACACTCCCGGCGGGTGTGCTCCAGTGCAGTTTCCAGGTGCTTCACACCGCAGGGCTTCACTGTCAGCCATCGCAGGAAACCTGTCCTGACGGAGGTAGACATCTGGTCGTTGTCGGGGTTAGTGTCTTGTCAGTAGCGAAGAGATCGAGCAGGCCCGGCAGGGATGAACTGCCGGGAAGTAGTACACGTAAGTGCAGTCGGTGCGGTGGTGGAGTTCCGAAGCCAGGGTTGTCGCAGGAAGGCGACGGGGCTGACCCCGCACCGGGTGGCCCGCAGTGAATCAGGGGCCGCCGCGAGCAGCACCGCAGTACGCAAGTGCAGTGCGCAGTACCAGTGGTCCCTCGGTAAATGGCGTCAGGCTGCGGCGCGCGTACCGGGAAGTTCGGCAGTGAGGTTCTAAGCCAGAGCAGTAGCAGGATGGGCGACGGGGCTGGCTGCCGAAGGAGTGGCGCTGTGAGAGGCCACCAGCAGGGCGGTGCGGTGGTGGAGTTCCGAAGCCAGGATTAGGCATGACGGTGACGGGACTGACGACCGGACCGGGTGACCCGCAGGTTTCAGGGGTCGCCGTTAAGCATCACAGCAGCAGGACAAGTAGCACCTCGGTGAAGACGTCTGGCTGTGGGCGTGCGCACCGGGAGGTTCGGCAGGGGGGTTCTAAGCCAGGGCAGTTGCAGGACGGGCGACGGGGCTGGCTGCCGGAAGGAGTGGCGCTTTCACAGGTCACCGAGCAGTACGCAGTACAGCAGTAACCAGTAAGTGATTCAGAGGGTAAGAACGGAGGAGTTGAGCGCCATCAGGATCGCCCGGGCGAACGACGTGTGCCCGGGTACCGCAGGACATCGATAGTGAGGTGGTCTCCGGTCAAGCAACCGCGATCCCCGCAGCCCCCGGACCTCTTCCCGGCAGGTATGCGGAAACACAGAGCCGGCATAGCCGATCAAAGCCGGCTGATGGTGTAGCAGTTCCTTCGGGGCCCGGGTGCCATATGGCACCCGGGCCCCTCCAACGCGTGTTCCACAGGAAGGTACAGATGACAGCAGACGACTCGTTCGGCCGCCTCGACGACGACGACTACCCCGCCTACACCATGGGCCGGGCAGCCGAGATGCTCAACACCACACAAGGCTTCCTCCGCGCCATCGGCGAAGCCCGCCTCATCACCCCGCTCCGCAGCCCCGGCGGCCACCGCCGGTACTCCCGCTACCAGCTCCGCATCGCCGCCCGCGCCCGCGAGCTCGTCGACGCCGGCACCCCGATCGAGGCCGCCTGCCGCATCGTCATCCTCGAGGACCAACTCCAAGAAGCCCAGCGCATCAACACCGAACACCACCGCACAGCGAAAGCGACGGGACCGTCCAAACCCCTGGTGGCCTGAGGCGCTGCGCACCCGTTGGATACCGGCGGGCTGCGTCGTCGCACACCCACGTGCGGGAGTGTTGTGCGTGGTTCGTCTACCACTACGACACCTGGGGGCCTCTCGGCGAGGCACTGCTGCGGCGTCTGGACCATGCCAACATCTTCCTGATCGTCGCCGGCACCTGTACTTCCCCTGGCCGTGATACTTCTGCCGCCTGGGCAGGGGTCAGTGCTGCTGTGGATCGTCTGGGCGGGGGCGTCGGCGGGTATCGCGTTCCGGGTCCTGTGGGTCGGAGCTCCGCGCTGGCTGTACACACCGTGCTACCTGGCCCTGGAGGGGGGGGGCGCCGGTGCGGTACCTGCCCGACTTCCTGCATACTGGCGGAGCGGCTGTATTCACGCTGATCGTGACCGGCGGCCTCCTCTACAGTGCGGGCGCGGTCGTTTACGCACTCCAGCGGCCCGATCCCTCGCCTCGCTGGTTCGGCTTCCACGAGGTGTTCCACGCGTTGACCGTGGCGGCCTTCACCGCGCACTACATGGCTATCTTTCTCGCCGTCGGCTGACCGCGTCCTCGGGAAGGCCGGGGGACGCGCTTCGGCCCGGAGGGGCGGCCAACTGCCTTGCCCAGGCCACCTCGGTACTCCGCCGGATTTGGAACGCCCGAGTCCTTCAGCTTCGAGGCTCTTCGGGCGGTGTGTGAGAGGTGTGCTTTCCGGCCGTGGGGGATGCTTCGGTGAGGTCGGCGCCGTGGTCGGCGTCGCGGCGGGTGGACTTGGTGCCGTACCAGTCCAGGCACATCACGGTGGCGTCGTCGTGCAGGTTCCCGTCATGGGCGTGGACGACGTGCTCGATCAGGACACGGGCGGCCTCCCGCGGGTGCAGGTCCTGGGTGCTCTCGATGAGGGCCGGCAGATCGAGGTCCGCAGCGCTGCGCTCCAGCATTCCGTCGGTGAGCATGACCAGCCGGTCCCCGGCCCGCAGGTCCAGCTCCTGGACCCTGTACGTGTGTGGCGCTATGAAGCCGAAGGGCATATCGACGGCCGGTGTGATCTCCTCGACCTTCCCGTCGCGCAGGCGCAGGGGCCAGGGGTGGCCGGCGTTGATGAACTCGGTCCGGCCGTCGTGCAGGCTGATCCGCAGCAGTTGTCCGGTGACGTAGCGGCCGCCGCTGTGCTCTGCCACGGCCCGGTCGGCGCTCTGCGCCTGTTCGGCGAGGCAGGCCCCCTGCCTGCGGGCGCGGCGCAGTGCTCCTACGAGGAGAGTGGCCAGGAGCGCGGCGTCCACGTCGTGCCCCATGGCGTCGGTGACGGACAGCTGGACGTGGTCGCGGTCTATGACGTAGTCGAAGGTGTCGCCGCCGACGTGCTCGGCCGGCTCCAGGGCCCCGGCGACCGCGAACTGGGCCGCCTCGCAGGCCAGCGACGTGGGCAGCAGCCGGTGCTGGATCTCGGCGGCCAGGCTCAGCGGGGAGGTACGACGGCCCCACTGGTACAGGTCGGTGAAGGGCCGGTTCGCGATGATGATGTAGGCCAGTGCGTGGGCGCTCCGGCTGATTCTCAGCAGCGTGTCCGGGCCGGGGTGGTCGGGGAGATGGAGTTCCAGGAGCCCGAGTGCGTCCCCGCGATTGGTGACGGGTGCGATCACCAGCGTCCACGTACTGCCCTTCACGGCCTCCACATGTGGCTGTTGGGTCCGGATCACCTTGTCGTAGACGGTGCCGGAGACGGCGATCGGATCTGCGGAACGCTCCAGGTCGATGTCGTCCGTGGTGCCCAGGCGGACGACGGAGGCGCCGGTGAAGTCTGTGATGAGGAACGACACCGACCGGGCCCCGAGCTGTCTTCGCAACGAAGCGGCTATGACGTCGACGGACTCCACCGGCGGCGCGGCCTCCGCCGCGGCCAGCGCCTCACCCAGCCCGTCCATTCCACAGTCCTCCATGGGAGCGCCCTTCCGCCGGCGTGCCCCGCCCCCGTCTGTACCTGGTGACACGACTCTTCGGGCGAACACAAAGAGGCAAGCTACCCCACCGCAGGCACGGGGTCCCATACGGTCGGGCGATGTGCCCGCGCGCATGGTCCGCGACCACCCCGGCATGCGTACGCACCGAAGCGCTTCTCAGCCCCGCGACGAGCGATGGGTTGGCGCAGTCGGCTTCTGGCAGCGGGCTTGCCTGCGCGCCGCCCGCCGCTGCGAGGGCCTGATTGCACCGCACACGGCAGGGAAGGAAGAGACCGTACGAGGCGATGAGGGCGCCGGCTTTGGTCCGGCGAGGATGAGAGGACGGGGCTATGAGCAGTGTGTGGATGTACGGGCAGGACAGCGGCTACACGCTGGGGCAGTCGCTGGTTGGTTTCACCGTGGAGGCCGCTGACGGAAGCGTGGGGCACGTGGATCGTCAGCAGGACCAGCCCGGAATGCAGCACCTGGTCGTCGACACCGGCGCGTGGAAGTTCGGCAGAAGCGTGCTGATCCCGGCCGGTGCCGTCACTGCCATCGACACCGAAGCACAGACGGTGAAAGTCGCACCGCCGAGGGAGGAGATCAAAGCCGCTCCCCGGTTCACCACCGACAGCGAGACAGGTAATCCCGACTACCTGTCCTCGGTCGGCGACTACTACCTCTCGCTCCACCCGACGCTTTCGACCTGAGCCGAACGCAGCCGTCGGCACCAGGCTTGTGCCCGCCCGGCGGCACAGCACCCCAGGTCAGTGCTCCGGCCGCAACGCCCGCCCCCTCTGGCAAGGCTGTCAGTCAGGCCGGAGCTCCGGTGCCGGAGCATGACCGGCCGGCCCCTGCCCCTGCGCCTGCGCCTGCGCCTGCGCCTGCTGCGGATTGCTGGGGGGCGGGGCCGGTTGTGGGTCGCGGCGGTGTCAGGTGATGCGGGCGGCGTCGAGGGTCGGGTATATGTGCAGGATGGTGTCGAGGCCGCGGATGCTGAACAGGCGGGCCAGCCGTGAGGAGGGGGCGGCGATGCGGAGGTCGGTGGCCTGGTGGGTGGAGATGATCAGCACGAGAAACATCGAGTCCGCGAACGTGATGCCGCTGGCATCCAGAATCACTCCTCCATGCGCAGCGACGGCAGCGTCGATCTGCGCTTGCAGAGGCGGCAGGGACTGGAAGTCGAAGTCTCCGCGAGGGGCGATCACCGGCAGAGGCCCGGAACCGTGGTGCCGGGGCACGGAAGTCGTCATCGGGCAAGTATCGCTTCCAGGCGACCGTCGCGTCATCGGCCGGATTCACGTGAGGCCGGGCACCAGTTCCCCTCACCCCGGGCGATGAGCAGCCGCTCGGAATCGCTGATCAGCTGGCCCCACGGTCACGCTCATGACCCGGCTAAGTGGTCGCCTCCGGAGGCGGGGTCGTGTGGGGCTGGTCAGATGTTGGGGCTGCGCGGTAGAGGGCGCGGGCGCGGTGCAGGGCGTGCCGCCTCCGGGGCCTGGTCCTCAGACGGGGCGCTTGGCCATGACGACCACACCTGGCCCGCTCCACTCATCCGCGGGGAGCCGGAGTTCGGCGACCGGGTGCAGTCCGGCCTGCTCGATCAGGTCCACGAGCTGCTCGGGCCGCCACTTGTGCGTGGTCCAACGAACGGGTACTCCTCCGTATGCCTCGGTGCGCACAGCGTCCTCGTCGCCGACGTGTGTGCCGGCGATGAAGTGCCCGCCCGGCTTC
Source organism: Streptomyces sp. NPDC017520 (assembly GCF_044329855.1). NCBI lineage: Bacteria > Bacillati > Actinomycetota > Actinomycetes > Kitasatosporales > Streptomycetaceae > Streptomyces > Streptomyces sp. NPDC017520. The sequence continues at coordinate 15,260 of NZ_JBIRKB010000024.1, read as the reverse complement.
AGAGCGTGCACGAAATGGGCAAGGACCTGTGGAAGGACATCACGGGGGAGGTTGAACAGGGACCACCACCCGAGCAGGCCGCCGAGGGAGGCTTCACCGAGGTCGAGCTCGGTGGCGGAGGCGACGCTGAAGCGGCATTGCGGATGAAGACGGCGTGCGTTCTCGATCATGCGGGGAGAGAGGTCTACCCCGGATACGTCGAGTCCGCGTTCGGCGAGGTAGCCGGTCACCGTGCCGGGGCCGCAACCGACGTCTAGGACGGGCCCGAGCTCGCCCACGGTGTCGGCGAAGGCGTCGATCGACGCCTTGAGCCAGGGATGGCGACGGATGTCACCCATGCCCGTCGTCAGCACCATGTGGGCGTAGGTGTCGGCCACCTGGTCGTAGGTCTCACGGACGACATCGAGATCGGCTGGGCGGTCAATATGGTGTGCGCGCATCAGCCAACAATAGGGCGGTGGCGTTGTCTAATCCGGGGGCGTGGATATGAGGTCATCCTGCCCGACGAGTCCTGGCACGGGCACGGCAGACTGCGGTCCCGGTGATCCACGTCTCCCGATCGGCCTTCCTGTCATGCCTGTTGCCCTTGCCCGTCCGATCGTCCTTACCAGGCCCCGGCGTCCTATCTCTGACCCACGGTGCAAAGTAGAGCCGCACTCGCTACCGGTTCTGGCGGCGTGCGGCGGGGTCTCGCTCGGCGACGTGCCGCGCAACCGCGTCGACGCCGGGAAGGCGGGCGTACCGCTCCAGGGAGCGGACGGAGGCGTGGCGGGAGCGGGCCAGCAGCATCGGGGTGGAGGTGCCACCCTCCGCATCGTGGGTGAGCGCGGAGTGCCGTAGCCGATGAAGTGTCCAGCCGTCCAGGTCCTCGATGTCCTCGGGTGAGGCGAGCGGGTTGGCCAGGAGCCGGGTGTTCTTCTCGAAGATCTCCTCGGCCCGGCGGTAGGAGAGCCGAGCATGGCCTGTCTCCGGGCATACGTCGAGCGTCGGCGTTCCGGCCGGGGCCTTGCGGTCGGTGAGGAACAGTGGGCCGCGGGTGCGGCGGGCGATGAGGCGGGGCAGGAGCTGGGCGGTGCCGGACTGCCAGTGAATCCACTCCGTGGCCCCGCCCTTGGCGGTGATCTTCCCGCGCTTGTCCTGCGGATAGAGGTCTTCCACGTTCAGGCACAGCACCTCATCGGCCCGCGCGGCGGACTCGTAGAGCATCTTCCAGAACGTCTTCTCCCGTAGGGTTCCGGGCCGGTCAGGGCGCCGTCCTTGCCGTAGTGCAGCACTGTGTTCGCGCTGTTCCAGTTCTCCACGAACTGGAGGCCGCCGTGAATCTCGCGGCGCAGGCCAGGGCTGGCGAGGTAGTCGCAGGCGAAGACCGTGCGTACGGCGCGGCCGAGTTCTTCGAGGGCCTGGTAGGTGGGGTGCTTGGGGCCTCCGCGGGCGAAGCGCCGCAGCACCTGCTCCGCCTCTGCGGTCGCGAGCCTCAGCGCGGTGGCGTACTTGACCATCTGGTCGTACTGCTGCTCGATCAGGCCCCAGCGGATCGGCCGGGTCAGCGAGCCGCCGAGCGCTGGCCAGCCGGGCGGGGCGTCGTCCGGGCGGTAGAGGCGGATGCTGCCGATGTTCTTCAGCCTCGGCAGCAGGCGGAAGTTCAGCAGCTCGGTGAAGGCGAACCCGACCACGCTCGCGCCGTGAGTGTCTACGTAGTTGGACTCGATCTCGGCGTCCGTGCAGTGCCGCAGCAGGCCCTCGATCATCGCCGCGACCTCGGACGACGAACAGCTCTTGAGCTGGGAGTAGATGCAGACGTTCTTCTTCTCCACGTGCCAATAGATCATCACGCCGTTGCCGCCGTAGCGGGCGTGGTACTCGGTCATGAAGTTCGAGGACCAGGAGCCGAACTTCTTCGAGTCCGAGGCGCACGCGGTGCCCTGTCCCCACCAGGCGACATCCCGGGCGGCGAACGTGCCGTTCACGAGCCTGGTGACGGCGGCGCGGAGGTTGTAGACGGTGATGAAGTGCCGGCGCACGTGCCGCAGGGCGGCCTCGGTCTCGCCGTGTTCGCCGGTCGCCACAATCGCCCGGATGCCCATGTTGGTGCCCAGGGCGAACAGCGCGAGCAGCAGGCGGCGCTGGAGGGTGGTGCGGTCGATGCCCTCGTACGCGGCGACCGAGGAGAACTCGTCGGTGAACCCGGTGAGGAAGTCGGCGTTCTTCAGCACGTCCAGGAGGTCGAGCACGCCCCAGCGGCGTACGACCTCGTCCTTGAGGGCCTGGAGGCCGGTGGGCTCGTCCAGGGGCTCCAGCTTCGGCACGGTGATCCACGGCTCGCCCTTGCGGGTGGTGATCTTCACGCCGCCCGCCGAGCCGTCCGCGAGCGCCGCCGACAGCCTGTCCAGGCTCGCGGTCATCCGCCGCTTCAGGCCGGTGACGAACTCCTTGGGGTCCTCGGGCTGCCGGATCGCGGCGTAGTGCACGGTGCGGGCCGACTCGAAGTCACCGGGCAGGTCGTCCTCCGGGTGGCCCCACCGCTTACCGCCCTCGACGTAGATCTCCCGGCGCCGGATTGCGTCCCGCAGCGCCACCAGCACGCACAGCTCGTACGGGATGCGCTCGACCTTGCCTTTGTCGTCGACGACGGCCTCGCGCCAGTCCTTGCGTACGACGCCGTCCGTCGGCACCGCGTCGCCGGCGTCGTAGAAGCGCGTCTCGCCGTCGACGTCGGCGTACTTCGCCAGCAGCGCGAGCGCGTCCATCACCGTCCGGTAGGCGGTGTTGTTGCACTTGAAGCCCAGCGTGTTCAGCAGCGGCGGCAGCATCTGCCGGTAGTACGAGCTGTACGAGGAGCGGAGCGTGGTGCGGACCTTGGCCTTGAACGCCTTCTCGTTTGCCTTGGCCTCCGCGACCAGGTCGCGCAGCGTCTTCTCGCCCACCACCGGGTAGAGCACCTTGCGCACGGTCCCCTCCGGCTGCCCGACCGCCGCGTCGGCGAGGCGGAAGAGGATGCCCTCCTTGCCCCTCACCTTCTTCAGCTCCGCCGTCAGCTGCCGTTCCACCCGTCGCTCGGCGCGGGCGTTGATCTTGTGGACCAAGGCGACAAGCAGTTCCACCAGAGCGTCGGTGATCTCCGCCTGACGGGACGCGCACAGCGCGGCCAGCAGCGTCGTCCTCACGTCCTCGCCTGCGTCCCGGAAGTCCGAGGGATACATCTTGATCGCCCGTGCCCGCCAGGCGGCCACCAGCTTCTCCGAGCAGTCCGCGAACAGCCCCTCCGCCAAGCCGAGCTGACGTACGGCTGTGAGCTTGGCGATCTCCGTCAGGAGCGAGTCCAGACCCACCGCGCCCGGGTCCCGCTTCAGCGATGCCAGCAGCGCGGTGCCGTCCTCGTTGCCCTCCGCCACCATGTCCAGCAGGCGGCGGGCGCACGCCTCGCCCAGGCGCGCGACGGTCTGCGCGCAGAAGACGCGGTCAGCCCGCGCCCGTGCCGCGGCCACGATCCGCTCGATGCGACCCGGGGGCTCGGTGCGGTCGCTGCGGCACTGCACCAGTAGGGCCCTCGCGCAGCCGGTCCTCCACCAGCTCCACCGGACAGACCTCGTCGGCGAGCCAGGCGGTCAGGCGTTCCTCATCGGCGCGGGATGCCGGGCGGAACCCGAGGGCCTCGCGGATCTGCGTACGGTGGCCCTTCGCGGAGCGGGACGACAGGTCGTACTTCGCCAAGCCCTCGGCCGGTACCTTGACCACGTCGGCCACATAGTCGACCGCGGCCGGCGGAAACTCCTCCACGAACTGGGGGAACCACCCCTCCAGCTCGAAGTACTTCAGCATCAGCGCGAATCCGAGCCTGGTCGGGCCGGACTTGTTCGCAACCAGGTCCCAGTCGCCGCCCACCGGCGTCCAGCACGCCACCACATCCTCGGGCGACCACTCCCGGCGCATGAACGTTCCCACCCCTCCGTCGACAACTCGTTCGGCCTAACGAACCGGCCAGGCGCGAAGCAACGGGGGAGCGGCAGAGGGCGACGGCTACTTTGCACCGTGGGTCAGAGATAGGACGCCGGAGCCTACCAGCGCCGAACGTGAGCGGTTGAAGAAGGCGGCCTACGGTCACAAGACCGCGTACCAGGCCCGGCAGCGGGCCGCGATCGTGCTGCTCGCGGCCCGCGGGCGCCCCAACACGCACATTACCCGCGAGACGGGTCTGCACCTGGACACCGTGCGAACCTGGCGCAACCGCTTCGCCGACGGCCGGCTGCCAGCCCTGGCCGACCGCAGGCGCTCGGGGCGCCCGGCCCGTTTCACGCCCGTGCAGGTCGCCGAGGCCAAGGCTCTGGCCTGCCAGCTCCCGGCCGAGACCGGGGTCCCGTTGTCGCGCTGGTCCTGCCCGGACCTGGCCGCCGAGCTGACCGCGCGCCAGATCACCGACAGCATCTCCGCGTCCACGGTGCGCCGCTGGTTGCGCCAGGACGCGCTCAAGCCCTGGCAGTACCGGTCCTGGATCTTCATCCGCGACCCGGACTTCCGCGCCAAGGCCCAACGGGTCCTGGACCTCTACGCTCGCACCTTCGAAGGAAAGCCCCTCGGCGCAGACGAGTACGTCGTCTCCAGCGACGAGAAGACCTCGATCCAGGCCCGCTGCCGCTGCCATCCGACCCTGGCCCCGGGCCAGGCCAGGGCGATGCGCGTCAACCACACCTACAGACGCGGCGGCGCCCTGGCCTACCTGGCCGCCTACGACGTCCACCAAGCCCGAGTGCTCGGCCGCTGCGAACCGCGCACTGGCATCGACCCGTTCATGAGCCTGGTCGCCCAGGTCATGACACAGGAACCCTATGCCAGTGCCAAGCGCGTCTTCTGGGTCGTCGACAACGGCTCCTCCCACCGTGGCAAGAGGGCCGCCGACCGGCTGACGGCCGCGTTCCCGAACGCCGTCATGGTCCACACCCCCGTGGACGCCTCCTGGTTGAACCAGGTAGAGATCTACTTCTCGGTGGTGCAGCGCAAGGTCGTCTCACCCAACGACTTCACCGACCTGACCCAAGTTGGGGACCGGCTCCGAGCATTGGAAGACCGCTACAACGCCACGGCACAGCCGTTCCAGTGGAGGTTCACCACCTCCGAGTTGGACGATCTGCTGGCCCGACTCGACCGGCACACACCCGCCGACCGTCACCAAGAATCCTCCGTCGCCCTGGCTGCCTGATCAAGCCCCGAAGGACTTCCGGAACGGACCACTAAGCTTGTTCTTTTTCTTCCGGGCTCGAACGCCGTCCCGTACTGGGTCGCTCACCTGGGGGTTCGCCGGACGTGGGGGCGGCCTTCGTCTGATCATGTGCTCCGACCAAGGTGCACGTGACCACGACGAAGGCCGTGAGGATGAGTCTGCTGCCTGATGCTGTCCGGAGGGAGGCGGTCGCGGAAGCGTCACGCTTCCGGGGCGAGTTCTATGAGTGTCTGGGCGCTCGGCGCGACGAGTTGTTCGAACTGTCCGACGCCGTCTTGTGTGCGGACGGTGCGGTGAAGTCCCCGGTGGATCTGACGTTGCTGCCGGAGCATCGTCGTGGGCGCGGAGCGATGTACGGAGGTCTGAATCACGGCCGGATCGACGTCGGCCGGCTGCGTACCGTGCTGGCCGGACTGTCGCTGCCGCGGTTCGAGGGCGGGCGCCTGGTGCTGGCGGTGGATGTGTCGCCGTGGCTCCGCTCGGACGTGCCGTGCTCGGCGGACCGTCTGTTCTGCCACGTCTACGGACGGGCGAAGACGGCCTCGCAGTTCATTCCGGGCTGGCCGTACTCCTTCGTGGCCGCGCTGGAGCCGGGTGCCACGTCCTGGACCGCAATCCTGGACGCGGTCCGGCTCGGGCCCGCGGACGACGCGACCGCGGTCACTGCCGCCCAGCTCCGAGGAGTGGTCGAACGACTCATCGCCGCGGGCCAGTGGCAGGCCGGGGACCCGCATATCGTGATCGTCAGCGACGCCGGCTACGACGTCACTCGCCTGGCCTGGGTCCTGCGTGACCTGCCGGTCGCACTGGTCGGCCGGGTCCGCTCCGACCGCGTGATGCGTCTGCCGAAGCCACCACGGATGAACGGTGTCAGCGGCCGGCCGCCCAAGCACGGACCGGAGTTCCGCTTCACCAAGCCGGAGACCTGGCCCGAGCCCGCGATCACCACGGTCACCGACTCCGCCAACTACGGCAAGGCCGTCACCCAGGCGTGGGACCGAGTCCACCCTCGGCTCACCCACCGCTCCTCATGGCTCGACCACGACGGTGAACTACCGTTGGTCGAGGGGACGCTGATGCGGTTGAAGGTGGAGCACCTGTCGAAGGAACGGGATGCCCCGCCGGTGTGGTTATGGTCCTCCAAGACCAGTACCACCCCGGACGACGTGGACCGCTTCTGGCAGACGTTCTCCGCCGCTTCGACCTGGAGCACACGTTCCGCTTCGCGAAGCAGACCCTCGGCTGGACCACCCCGAAACTCCGCACGCCCGAGGCCGCGGACCGCTGGACCTGGATCCTGATCGTCGCCCACACGCAGCTCCGCCTCGCGCGACCGCTGGCCGCGGACCTGCGCCGGCCCTGGGAGAAACCCTCCGTCGCCGACCGGCTCACCCCGGCCCGGGTCCGCCGGGGGTTCAGGAACATCCGCGCCCACCTCGCCTGCCCGGCCCGTGTTCCCCAACCCCGGGGCACCGGCCCCGGACGGCCACCCGGCTCCAAGAACAAACACCGGGCACCCCGCTGCGACGTCGGAAAAACCGTCAAACGCCCCGAGACCCTCAAGGCCATCGGCATGCCCGGAAGATCTTGGTAGACAGAGCACAAGTTCAGCGAGCAACCGTATAGCTCAGGTCGTGGGCTGTCAGGGACGAAGGGGTCAGCCGCAGCCACATCGTGCCGCGCTGAGCAGGCTCACCATGCAGGTAGCGGACGAAGCGTGAATCCCAGCGGGACTCATCCGTGCCCAGATAGCGGACCAACTTGCGGCGCCCACGCGGGACGTCGAAGGGAACGAGTTCAGCCCGGCCACGGGCGATGACCTGGCGGACAAGCCCCGTGGCGATGTCACATACATCCACCACAAGAGCGATTTGCGCTTCCGCGCTCACCCGGTGAAACAGCTTGGCCCACGGCCCGGTCAGAACCCAGAAGGCGCCCTCCTCCCACAGAAACCACACAGGCCGCACGCTCGGTCCATCAGTAGCAATGCGCGCAGTGAGCGGCTGAGCGAGGAAGACATCAATATCAAAGGGAGGAGGCATCACGTGGTCATGGTCGTTCTTCCAAACGCCGCCGAACACCCCGACCTTCGACCTAGGTCGAGCCATCGGTAGACCTGGCAGATCCTGGTAGATAAAAAACAAGGTAAGACCTGGAAGGAATCCACCGGCCCCGACCGCGACGCCAAGCTCGACCGCATCGAGCACGTCCTGGAGCACTTCCCCGACCGCGTGTTCGCCTTCGAACAGTGAACCGTTCCGGGTTCGGTAGAGACTTCAGCCTGTGGTTGTGACCTGGGGTTTCGTGGCCGTGAAGTAGTAGTTGGTCTCGTATTCGGCGGGCGGGATGTGCCCTATGTCACCGTGGAGCCGGCGGTGGCAGTACCAGTCGACCCATTCCGCGGTGGCCAGCTCAACCTGGGAGAGCGTCCTCCAGGGTCGCCCCGGTTTGATCAGCTCGGTCTTGAACAGGCCGATCGTGGACTCCATGAGGGCGTTGTCGTAGGCGTCGCCGACGGAGCCGATCGAGGCCGCGATGCCGGCGGCGTCCAGGTGCTCGGCGAGCCGGAAACTCGTGTATTGCGACCCGACATCGGAGTGATGTATCAACTCGCCCCGCTGATGCGGCTGTTCGTCTCGGTCGCGTTGCCACAGAGCCATGTCCAGCGCGTCCAGGACGAGCCGTGTCTCCTTCGACAGGGCGGCGGACCAGCCGACGATCCTGCGGGAGAAGGTGTCCGCGACGAAGGCGACGTAGACCACTCCCGACCAGGTGCTGACGTGAGTGAAGTCGGCGACCCAGCAGCGGTTGGGGGCCGGCGCGACGAAGTTGCGGTCCAGCAGGTCCGGTGCCCGCTCGACGCTGCCGTCCGGGATCGTGGTGATGATCTTCTTCCCGCGGACGACACCGGCGACGCCCAACTCGCGCATCAGGCGTTCGACGGTGCACCGGGCTACGAGGTGACCCTGGCGGTGCAGCTCACGCCAGACCTTCCTGGCCCCGTAGACACGGTAGTTGGCCTCGAAGATCTGCTGGACGAGCGGCTTCAGCTCCGCATCACGGACGGTGCGGGCCGCCGGGGCCCGGAGGCGTTTGTGGTGGGCGTAGTAGGTGGAAGGGGCGATCTTGCAGTCGTGCTCGGTGAGCACGCGGCAGATCGGCTCGACACCGCCGAAGCGGTCCCGGTGCTCGTCGATGAACGCTACGAGCGTGTGTGTGGCCGGTCGAGCTCGGCCGCGAAGAAACTCGCCGCAGCCTTCAAGATGTCGTTCGCCCGCTTCAGCTCGGCGATCTCCTTCTTCATCGCCTTGATCTGCGCGGACTCCTCCGTGGTCGTCCCCGGCCGTCGCCCGGAGTCGACCTCGTCCCGCTTCACCCAGTTCCGCAGGGTCTCGGCCGAACCGATCCCGAGCTTCTGGGCGACCGCCCTGAAGGCGGCCGACTCGTTCGGATAGTCACCACGGACCTCGGCGACCATACGGACCGCTCGTTTGCGCAGCTCAGAGGGATAGGAGGAAGGGCGTGCCATGACTCATTCCTTTCACGGAATCGAGTCTCTACCGAACCCGGAACGGTTCAACAACCAGTGCGTCCGTTGCTACGGCCCGCCCCTGGACACCATGGGCCACGGGCTTGCGCGGACCGTGGCGCCGCCTGACGCCATGCTGTGGCCAGGCGTAGAGGTCGGGGAAGGCCGATGTCAGAGGGGGCTCGTAGAGTGCGGTCGTGGTGAAGGTGCCGTGGGAAAAGCTGGCCGAGTGCCCGAAGCAGTCCGAGTCCTTGGTGACGTTGCTGATGCTGCGTCTTCGAGAGCGGGCGCAGCCTGTTGACGGAGCTGGCGGGGATGGCGGACGGGATCTGTTCGAGTACACCCCTGAGCGTGAACTGGTTTTGTACGAGGCGAAGTCGTTCACCGGCCGAATGACTTCAGGGCGTCGTAAGCAGGTGGAACGGTCCCTGGTGTCGGCGGCACGGCACCAGCCGGACCACTGGGATCTGCTGGTGCCGATCGATCCGAACCCCGCCGAGCAGCAGTGGTTCGACGGGCTGCGCGTGGCGTTCCCGTTCGTGCGTAGGTGGTTGGGGCGCAGCTGGCTGGATGAGAAGTTCGCGTCCCGGCCCGAGCTGGTGCGCTATGCGCTGCAGGAGAGCGGCGACTACATCCTTGAGCGCATCGCCGAGGCTCGGGCCGAGCGCGATGTCCTAGCTGGCGGGCTCGTGGACTACGTCGGGCGAGCCCGTGCGCTTCATGCGCGGGCCCAGGAGATCTCCCCGCACCACGAGGTCCACACTTCTCTCGGCGCGGACGGGCGGTCCGTTGTGCGCCTTGTGGCCCGCGGGTCGGCACCGGGTGAGCAGGAGGCCATCCGGTTCACCGGCCGGATCCGGTTCGCTGCTGATGACCAGCAGGAAGTGGAGCGGCAGCGCCGGTTCGAGGAGACCATGCGTTTCAGCGGCGAGGTGGAACTGACTGCGGACAACCTCGTCGAGGCAAGCTTGGCTGGCCCTGCCGGGCTCGGACTGGAGCGGCTCGCGGTCGGCGGCGTCCGCATCACCTCGCCTCGGCATGAGCTGACAGCGCCACTCCGGGGGCAGGTGGCTATCCAGCGGTCCTCCGGTATTCCGGTCAGTTCCTTGCCCGTGTCCTTCACGCATCGGGTTGTCGGTGCCGACGGCGGGACCTTGCATGGCAGCGACGGAACCGGCTTGTTGCGTGTGAGTCTGCGCTACAACCGGCGTGATCTCTTCTGTCAGCTGAAGCTCTCCTTCGAACCGCAGGACTCGGTGATGCCGCAGGTGATGATGCCGGTGCTCCGGTTCATCGCCCAGAGCAGGCCCGGGTGCTCCATGGAGCTCGTTTGCTCCGGGGACGAAAAGGGCCGGGTGAGTGCGCCGATCACTGCGGACATCATGCCGAGAGGCTGGGAGCCGGACGAGATCCATTTGTGGGCCGATGCCTTCGAAGACCTCGCGCAACTGCAGAGCCGAACCGGCCAGTTCTTTCCCATCCCCGACGATTTCACCAAAGCCGACGTGCAGCAGGTCAAGGAGATCCTTGCACTGCTCGACGGGCAGAAGGTAGTTCTGCGTGGTGACACCGTGTCTGTGGGTGTGGTGAGCGCCGAGGCCCTCGATCAGCTGGCCGATACCCGCAGCGGGATGTTTCGTCTCACCGCCGGGTACGAGGGGATGCTCTTCACGCTCGGCCAGCACCAGATGGATCTCGGGCCCTGCACCGAGACCTACACCATGGACAAGATCCTGAACATGAAGGAGGCCCGGCGTGACATCGCTGCGCTCGGGCATGCGACCGCAGTGCTGCGCCTCGCCAGGAACTTCCCGGCCGTGCGCTATCTGGGAGCTGAACGGCCCGAGTAGGAAGCAGGTGGCAGCCCAGAGCAACTGGCAGCACGGTGGCAGAACAAGGTGTAGGGCCATGAGGCACCGGGCTTCGTGGAGGCATACCGCTACCGACCTCATGGGTTCTGTGTCTTGCCTCGGGTCGCGACAGCACACCACTCATTTGTGTGCCTGCTCGACGCTGCCACGAGCCGACGGTCAAGGGTTCACTCTGTGCTAACCAAGATCCGGGCAAGAGGCGACCAGCCGCTTGCAGCTTGGCCCAATCGTGGCCGTTTCCACTGGTCAGCGGCCATGCGAGGCGTGTACCGCCAGCAGACTAAAACCTTTGCTGGGACTCTGAGCAGGTGGCTGAGCGGGATCGCTCAGCACCACGAAATTCCCGGCGCCTTGCCATACCCGCGCAGTCAGGCGGCCGCCTGATCAGCGGGGCAACGCGCCTGACGCTCATCAGAACGAGCGTCAAATGAGCGTCACGATGCCTCTGAGAGCGTCATTTCAGCGTCAAGATATCGCCCGTAACGCCCACAATGCACATAGCGCACACCACCCAAACCCGCAGGTCAGACGCCCTTTGCCACAGGTTCAAGGATCGCCACGCACTCCACATGATGCGTCATCGCGAAACATGCAGAACCAAAACAGGTTAGAGAAAACAGCAGGTCAGCGGCGCGCGAGAAGCAGAACGGACGCAAGGCCAATGTGCATTACGGGCACGATGAGCGCTACGTGCGAGGGTGGCTTGCGGCTCACTCGGTCGAGCCCCTCGTTGCGACAGGTGACGGAGCCGGGCTGCGGGAACGGCCGCCCCTTCTTGTGCGACGGCCGAACAGCAGCGGCAGGCCGGCACACCGTTCCGATCTTCTGGGTCCCGCGTTCGCGCCGTGGCCGTCAGCCGGCTGTCAGGATCTCCACCCCGTGCGCGCCGAGCTGTTCGAGGGCGGGGTGGTCGGGGTCGGCGTCGGTGATCAGTCCGCTGATGTCAGCCCAGGGCAGGACTCGGAACCGGGAGGCGGTGCCGATCTTCTCGGCTGAGGCGAGGATGTAGGTGTCCGAGGCACGTGCGGCCAGGGCGCGTTTCATCGCCGCCTCCTCCGCGTCCCCCGTGGTCAGTCCGGCCTCCGGGTGGACGCCGGTGACGCCGAGGAGACAGAGCTCGGCCGAGACGTTCAGGGCGGCTTCGACCGCCGCGGCGCCGCAGGTGACGGCCGAGTGTTTGAAGAGGCGTCCGCCGAGGAGGAAGACCTCTGCCTGGGGGTGGTCGAGCAGTGCGGCCGCGATCGTCGGACTGTGGGTGATCACGGTGCAGGCCAGGTCCGGCGGGAGTGCCTGGGCGACGGCGAGGGCGGTGGTGCCGCCGTCCAGGATTAGGGCGCTGCCGGGCCGCACGAGCCCGGCGGCGACCGCGGCGACCTGCCGCTTGCCGTCCGGGGAGACGGCCTGGCGGGCGGCGTAGTCGGCGATGGCCGGTGAGACGGGCAGTGCTCCGCCGTAGACGCGCTGACACAGTCCTTCGGCGGCGAGGTCGCGCAGGTCGCGGCGCACGCTGTCCTCGGAGATGCCCAGGATGGCGGCGACATCCTTGGCGACGATCTTGCCCTCGCGGGCGAGCAGCCCCAGCAGGTGGTCGCGCCTCTCAGCAGCCAGCATCCTTACTCCCTCACGTTGTTGCACGTTTCTGCGTGTATCGTAGCGTGCCATGACTGAGAAACCGATGCTCATCCTCATCGCCGGCCCGTACCGCTCCGGAACGGACGGCGACCCGCAGGCCATGGCCGCGAACCTGGCCCGCCTCGAAGAGGCGGCCTGGCCGGTCTTCGCCGCCGGCCACGTCCCGATGATCGGGGAATGGGTCGCCCTGCCCGTCCTGCGCTCCGCGGGTGCGAACCTCACCGATCCCCTCGCCGACCAGGTCCTCTACCCGACCGCCGACCGCCTGCTCGCCCACTGCGACGCCGTGCTCCGGCTTCCCGGCGACTCCACCGGAGCCGACCAGGACGTGGCCATAGCCCGCCGCCGCGGCCTGCCCGTGTACCACCACGTGGACCAGATCCCGCACCGCACCCCGCAGGAGACCGCGTGACCCCCGGCCCCGGCACCGACATCCCCGACCACCGCGGCCGCACCGGTCTCGACCAAGCCGGCCGGGACCTGGAGCGCAATCCCGACATCGTGGTCCGCGACGTAGAACTCACCTCACAGGGCTGGCACGTCCTGCGCCGCACCACCTACGACTACCGCCGCCGGGACGGCCGCTGGATCACCCAGCAGCGCGAAACCTACGACCGCGGCAACGGAGCGGTCGTCCTGCCCTACGACGCCGAACGCGGCCGCGTCCTGCTCACCCGCCAGTTCCGCTACCCGGCCTACGTCAACGACCATCCGGACGGCATGCTCATCGAGGCCGCAGCCGGGCTGCTCGACGGCGACGACCCGCTCGCCGCCATCCGACGCGAGAGCGCCGAGGAAATCGGCGTCACGCTGGGCCCACTCACCCACATCCTCGACGCCTACATGAGCCCAGGCTCCGTCACCGAACGCCTGCACTTCTACGCCGCCCCCTACACCCCGGCCGACCGCACCGCAGAAGGCGGCGGAGTCGAGGAGGAAGGCGAGGACATCGAAGTGCTCGAACTGCCCTTCACCGAAGCCCTCGCCATGGTCCGCGACGGACACATCACCGACGGCAAGACCATTCTCCTCCTGCAGTGGGCCGCCCTGGACGGACCCTTCGCCGCCACAACGACCACCCACTGAGGCGCACCATCCCGCGGGCTCCGGGGGATCAGCCAGGACCTTCTCGGGGCACGGTCGGCAGGGCGCACCGTCCAGCGACGGTGCCCGCCGCCGTCACGCGGTAGCTGACTCCGACACGTCAAGACACTCAGCGACCCGGCGTGGCTGTGGGGGCCCTCAGGCGGCAGGAAGCCGTCCAGTGAGTGCACGTCGTCGTACAGCCGCGCCTTCAGCCCAAGCCGGCACGCCTCGGTGAACCGCTTCTGCGGGCGGGCCTTCGGGGCGCTATGCCTGCTCGGCCTGCCGCAGGACCCGGCCGTGCCTCATCGGCTTCGCCGGCGCCCGCGTCGCCTCGCACAAGGGCACCCTGCGCCCCGGTCGGCGGCTACCAGCCCGCGGCTTACAGCTGAAAGGGCAGGCCAGGTCCGGTGCGGCAGAACATTGCTGGGCGGCGAGTCCGAATGACGATGCTCGGCCTGCTTCCCCAACGGCGCGACTTCAAGCGAGGTAGGGACCCGCCCGGCGCACCGTCTGGCCACCCCCTCTGTGTCAAACCGTCAGATCCATTGCACGAGCGAACGGAAGAAATACTGTGACTGCCGAAGAGATCCTGGTGATCGGGGCCGGCGTGGTGGGGGCCTCGGTCGCGTATCACCTCACCGAACTGGGGCATGACCGGGTGACGGTGCTCGACATGCGCGAGCGTGCGGTTCTACCCGGTTCGACGGGCCTGGCCCCCGGGTTCATCGGCCAGCTCAGCGCCACCGCGGAACTGACCGTACTGGCCAAGGACAGCGTTGCCCGTTACCGCGCACTTTCGGACGACGGCCCCGTGGATGCGTTCTGGCAGGTCGGCTGCCTGGAGGTCGCCACCACCCGGGCTCGCCTGGAGCAAGCCCACCGAGATGTCGAACACGGCCGAGGGCTCGGTGTCGAGGCGCGAGTGATCGACGCTGCCGAGGCCGTCGCACTGGCCCCCGCCCTGGTCGATGCGGAACGCGCTCTGGGCGCGCTGCACATCCCCTCCGACGGTGCCGCCGACCCGGCCGCCCTCACCCACGCTCTCATCGCCGCCGGCGAGAGGCGAGGAGCCCGCTTCCGCTTCGACACCCCCGTGCTGGCGCTGGAGGTCGAAGGGCGCCGGATCGTCGGCGTGCGCGCGGGCAAGAACGGAACGCTGCTCAGGGCCGACCGCGTCGTACTCGCCACGGGCATCTGGGGCCCCGTCCTGGCCGCGGAAGCCGGAGTACGGCTGCCCATGGTGGACGTTCAGCACCCCTACCTGTTCACGGCCGAGCGGCCCGAACTCGACGACACCCCCATCGACACACCGATCGTCCGCTACCCCGACCAGGCGGTCTACACCCGCCGTCACGGGCGCCGGTACGGACTGGGAAGCTACGCCCACGCACCACTCCCGCTGACCCCGTCACCCACACTCGCATCTGCGGAGGTCACCTACCGGGAGAGTGACTTCGGTACCGCCATCGCCGAGGCCACCGCCCTCGTCCCGGCCTTCCAGGAAGCATCCCCGGACGCTCGGCTCAACGGAGTGTTCACACTGACACCCGACGAGATCCCCCTTGTCGGGCCCGCGGCCGAAGTGACCGGGCTGTGGATCGCGGAAGCCTGCTGGGTGACCCACGCCGGAGGCGTCGGCAAGCAGATCGCCAACATGCTCCTGGGCACCGGCGACCTCCTCGTCGACCCTGAACGACTGGCCCCCGGCCGCTTCGCCGCCTGGAGTGACGAAAAGATCCGAGAGACCGCACTCGGCCACTATCAAGGCATCTACGACGTCCACTGACACTGGCCACGCAACGTGCCCCCGGCCGGCTTGTCGCAAGTTCACTTAGGCGCTGTTTCTCGGATCATGTTCTGAGCCAGATGACGAGGGCTGCGAGCGTGACGGTACCGAGGTAGATGTAAGCGCGCTTCTCGTAGCGGG
>NZ_JBIRKB010000023.1:0-106128 GCF_044329855.1 Streptomyces sp. NPDC017520 | reverse complement strand
CATAGCCCGCTCCGCGGGCTATGACCCGGCAGGCCGGGTCATAGTGAATGAATTGCGCAAGCGCAATTCGAATTCCGGCGCAAGCGCCGGAATGGAATTCCGTAAACGGAATTCCGGAGGGGAATGCAATTCGCGCAAGCGCTCATTGCGGGCACCCGCGCAAGCGCGGTTGCCTGGGCTAGCAGTAAGGGGGTGCGTCGGGTGCGAGCCTGTGTAGGGCTTGGGGTTCCTGGCCGCTGCCCCTGCAACGGATGTGACGGCCTGTCGGGTTGCACGAGTGCCGGCCTCGCTGCAGTGACGGGTTCCGCTGCGCTCCACCCTGCCCCCTCCCTCACTCTCGAGATCGTCCGGTCAAGCTCACCAATACTCCATCAGCATACAGGACAACCGGCCGCTTCGGGGTATGATTCGGCCATGTATCACCCTGAGGGGAAAGTTGACATACGAGTGATGCATCACAGGTCGTACCTGTGTAGTGTTTGGGTCCAGACACCACAACTCCGGGCCACAGCATCGCGCCGGGATCTTCCATTCTGGTTACGCGCGACATTCCGCGAAAAGGAGAACACGGGAAATGGCCGTGAAGTTGCGTGACCACCAGATCGAAGCCGTGGCCGCTATCGTGCGAGGCTTCGATATTCCGCCGGGTGGCATCCCCGTGAATGGCCTGCGCGGGCAGGTGCACGCCGCGTGTGGCACGGGAAAGACCATCATTGCGGCGGCTTCGGCGAAGCGCCTTGTGCCCAAGGGCCGCATTCTCGTTCTGGTGCCGACGCTGGACCTGCTGACGCAGACGGTGCAGGCGTGGCGCGCGGCTGGGCACACGGGGCCGGCGGTTGCGGTGTGCAGCCTCACCGATGACCCGGAGCTGTGGAACCTCAAGGTGCGCTCCACGACGAATCCCGTGCAGTTGGCTCTGTGGCACAGCTCGGGGCCGGTCACCATCTTCGGGACGTACGCCTCGCTGGGTGTCCTCGCGGAGGCGTTCGAGGGCGCCTATGGGCAGCAACTGGACCCGATGGACCTGACGGTGGTCGATGAGGCCCACAGGACCAGTGGCTCGATGGGTAAGGCGTGGGCGGACGTCCACAACCAGGGCGTCATCCCCTCGCACCGGCGGCTTTACCTGACGGCCACGCCGCGGATCTGGGAGGAGCGCCTGAACCGCGAGGTAGCGGAGGGCGTGCGTGACCCGCTGCCTCGTGAGATGGCGGCCTCCATGGACGATGAGCGCGTCTTCGGGCCGGTCCTCTACAAGCTCTCGTTGGCGTCGGCCGTGTCGCGGAAGCTGCTTGCGCGATACCAGATCATCGTCCTGGAGCTCCAGGACCCGGTGGTCACCCCGGACCGGCTGATGGGCGAGGAGCGGCGCAGTGAGGAGGTGCGCGGGCAGCGGCTCGGGGCGCTCCAGGCGGCGCTCCTGCACACCATGGAGCAGCACCAGCTGCAGACGTGCATCACCTTCCATCACCGGACGATGGAGGCCGCGGCGTATGCGGAGGGCCTGGAGCGGGTGGCGAAGCGGTTGCACGCGGACCAGCCCGAGAAGTACCCGGCCGAGGTGTGGGCGGACTGGCTGTGCGGTGAGCACGTGCCCGAGCGCCGGCGCGATGTCCTGGGGCAGTTCGGGTCCACCGCCCGGCGTGCGGTGCTCTCGAACTGCCGGGTCCTGGGCGAGGGCGTCGACATCCGCGCGGTGGACTCCGTGGCCCTCCTGGACCCCAAGGGCGCCCCGCACGACATCGTCCAGGCGATCGGCCGGGCGCTGCGTCAAAAGCCCGGACAGGGGAAAGTGGCCTCTTTGATCGTGCCGGTATTTCTCCAGCCTGGAGAGCAGCCGGAAGACATGTTCACCTCCGGATCGTATAAGCCTCTGGTGAAGGTATTGGAGGGTCTGCGCGCTCACGACGAAGAGGCAATCGAGTTGCTCGCGATTCCGCAGGAGCCTCAGAAGGACGTCGCGCAGCCGTCCGAGTACATCGGTTCGCCGCCCGAAGAAGGCGAGAACGAATCCCGTCTTCTGCTACGTTTCGCCGCTCCGCGTGACCCGGTGATGGTCGCGGACTGGATCTCCTTCAACGTCATCGACACCGAGCGTCAGGACTGGGCGCGCGGCTGGTCGGCGCTCAAGACGTTCACGGAGCGTGAGCTTCACGCCCGAGTTCCGTACGGGTTCAAGGAGGGAGCGTTCCCGCTCGGGGCCTGGGTCGCAGAACAGCGAAGGGCGTACGGGGCGGGGCAGATGACCGGCAAGCGGGCGCAGCGGCTGGAGAAGCTGGGCATGGTCTGGAGCCCGGCCGATGAGCGGTTCCAGGAGAACCTGGAAGCCGCGAAGGCGTACTACGCGGACCATTGGACCCTCTGCGCTCCGAGGTCCGCCGCTGCTCTGGACAGGCCGGTAGGGCAGTGGTTGAGCAATTTGCGGCGCCCCGGTGCGCTGGAGGGCCACCCTGAGTGGAAGGCGGCGCTGGAGGCCGTGGACGCGCACTGGAACCCGGCGTGGCCGCCGGAGTGGCAGCGGCACTACGCCGCGCTGCGGGAGCTGCTGGCCGACGAGGACGACCGCTCCGAGGTCCTGCCCGGCTTCACCGTCCACGGCATGGACGTGGGCAAATGGCTGGCGAAGCAGCGTCAGCACACGGTCTGGGCGGGGCTGATGGAGGAGCAGCGCGAGCTCCTGGAGGCGGTCGGCGTCGTGCCGCTGCCCCCGGAGCAGGCGAAGCCCGCCAAGACCCCCAGGAAGGCTGTGAGCGCCTTCGAGAAGGGCGTGGCGGCCCTGGAACAGTACAAGGCCCGCGAAGGCTCTCTGAGCGTCCCCCGAGGCCACGAGGAACGGATCGTGGTCGGCGGTCAGGAGCACGTCGTGAAGCTCGGGGTATTTCTCAGCAACAGCAAGAGCCGCCGGGCCAAGCTCACCGCCGACAAGCTCCAGGCGCTCGCCGCAGTCGGCCTGGAATGGGCCGTGACGGAGGCGGCGGCGTGATCACCACTGGTGAGCAGGGCGGGACAGCAGGCGGTCAGCGCTGCCTCCACGTCAGCGGATTCGCCGATCGACGGCGCAGGCATCGTCCGCGCCCAGCTCATTCCTTGTCGCGGCTCTTGTCATGGCTCTTGAGGTTGCGACCTGCGCCGCTGGGTGACTTCAGGTAGGCGTTCTCCGCCTCTACACTCTGCCATTTGGCGTACAGGTACGTGCACGCCGTAATGGAAGCTCCGAGGGCGGCAAGGGTCACGCCCTGAGTTACAACCAGACGCTTGGTGAGCTTGGAGAGCTTGCCTCCAGCTGGTGGGGCCTCGGTCTTGCAGATACCGACGTGGCCGGTCTCCAGTGAGTGCCGCTGCAGTTCTTCGAGACCATCAGCCTGGAAGGGGCATGCGGTGCACACGCATTCGGTCATCAGTTGATCCCCCTAACGGAGAGTAGGTTGCCACAGACTGGGTGCGTCCGCGCGCCGCTTGGTCATCCTCCAGCCCGGAGCCACACGGAAAACAAGCAATTCCGGCAGACAGGCCCCCGGGGCGTACTGGCGATCCAGGGGTGCAGGCGGCGCGGGAACTGGTGGAGGCGGCGGAGACGGAGCTGGAGCTGCGTGCCCGTCTCTGGCCCTTCCAGGACCGCTACGACCAGGCCGTTGCGGCGGGCGACGTGGACGGGTTCGCCGGGCTCTGCGGGGGCAAGCACGGCCGCTGAGGGCGGATCTGCGTCCTGCCCCGACGGGCAGGAGACCTCGATGGAGGAACCGCACTGGGGCCGAACCAGTGAGGGCCGGCCAATCGCGTGGGTGGGCAGCGCGCCCGACGGAGCGGTCGCGAGAGACGCGACAGGACCCCGGGGCGCAGAGCGGCCCGGGGTCCTTTGCTGTCCATGGCCAGCGGCACCGCTCCCGGCCCTACACGCACTGCGGTGCGATGCCCGGCGGCCTGAGCTGCGACATCGCACTGGTGTGCGTGTAGGAACTGGGACCTTCGGGGCACTCCCCCGGCGAACGCGGTCGGCGCGGCCACTGGTCCCGTACAGGTGGGCACGGGGGTCGCGCCCCTGGACGGCCCGTGTGTTCACCGCCTCCAGGAGCCCTGGGGGCTCCGTTCGGGCATTTGGCTAGGGTGGGCAAGTCGGTCAGTCGCTGCCTGGGCAAGCCATTCGGCCCACCGGCTGATGAACTCGTCCAGGTCCCCGATGACGAGCGGGATGAAGGGCCAGGCCACCTGGTGCATCGTCATCACCGGGCTTATGGCGCCGCGTGAATCGTGGTCAGGGTCAAGCGCGAAAGGCTCCACGGTCCTTCTCGTAGGGCGCAACGGGGTGTCCATAAAAGCGGTCTCGAACCACTGGTACTGGTCTTCCGTCTGCGCGTCGGAGTACCAGAGGGAGTGGCTTCGGCCTTCGTACCCGTGGTAATTGGGGGAAACCTTCAGAGCGAGGGTCGCGGAGGCGATGACATCGAACGGCGCCGGTGTCGAGGTGATGCTCCAAATCCCGGAGGCGGTCTCCCTTGGTCCGGAGAGCGTCAGCTGGGCGTCATTGATCCGGACGGTCCACCCCCCCTGGTTGCCCTTGCGGACCTGCGCGCTCGGAGCGGCGGTCGTGAGGGTCGAGAGGAAAGCATCGGCGATGAAGGAGAAAGAGGTCTTGGCGGCTTCGAGCAGGGCCTTACGGCGGTCGGCTTCCGTGGCGTGTGCCGAAGCCCGGCGGTCCTCTTCGGCTTGCCGTGCGACCGCGCCCTGGTTGGCCTGCGCAAGCGCGGCCAACCCGCCAGAGAGCGCGGCGACGGGAATCTGTCCCAAGCGGGCGAGCACGTTGCCGGCTGCAGGGCGTGCTTGGGGCCCCTTGTAGAGGCATTCGGTGATCAGCGCGGCAAGGAGGGGCGGAGCGTTGGTGAGCGGCGGAAGGGTTCCGTGCAGGTGCCGGTCCTGGTAGTCGTGCTCGTACGGTCCTGTGAAGGGCGTCCTGCCCTCCAAAAGCTCGTAGGCGAGGACGCCCAGGGCGTAGATGTCGCTGGCGCTGGTGGCCCGCTGGTTGTTCCAGCGTTCGGGGGCCATGTACGCAAGGGTGCCGTGGAACTTGAAGGTGCGCTGTGCGGTGGTGGCTTCGGCGTAGCGGGCGATCCCGAAGTCGGCGAGGCACCAGCGGCCGCCGAGCAGCAGGATGTTCTCCGGTTTGAGGTCGCGGTGGACGATCTCGCGGTCTTTGAGGTCGGCAAGCGCTTCGGCGACGTCGGAGAGGGCGACGACCGCCTCGTTGAGGGACAGTCGGCCGTGTTCCGTGAGATGGTCGCGCAGGGACTTCTCCGCCCGCGGCATCACCAGTGCCCACTGGTTCTCGTGCTCGCCGCTGTCGATGATCGGCACCACGTTGCGAACGCCGTCCAGGTTAGTGAACAGCATCTCGCGCTCGGTGCCCGGGTCCTTGGGTACGAGCTTCACCGCCGCGATATCGCCGGCGGTGCTCTTCGCCTCGAACACGGCGCCGAAGCCGCCGCCTCCGATGCGAGCGCCGACGGCCCACTCATTGTTCAGTTCCAGTCTCATGGTGCGCGTTGTCCCCATCGTCAACTGCTATCCCGTGAAGGCGGATTCGCCCTACTTCCATCCTTCCAGGAACCACTGACATCAAGGATGCATCCGCGCCCCCGCCCATCCCGACCGGGACCCCGCAATATCCTGGTTCGTCCGCCGTGAACCGTAATGTGTGTCGACCGCTCGGCCTCCGCCACGAGCCGGATCTCCTGGTCCGGGGGAACCACAGCGCGTCCTGGACCGCTAACGGTACGGCGGCCAGCTTGGCCGCTTCCCCGCAACTTCTTGGCATCCCGCACTTACCAGCGGCCCAGCCGTCCCCGGGCACACGAGCGTCGTAGCCGTACATCCGACCACGCAGCAGCTTCTCGTCGTCGGTGTTCTCCGGAGACGGTGCCCACCGTCCCCTGTTCACAGGCCCTGGCTCCGGGGCTGTGGTGAGCAGGCCGGGCGCAGCAGGCGCGGCCCGTACGGAGAGGGAATCGTCATGAGGATGACGTCGCCGAAGCAGCCCAGCAGAAGTTGTAGCGCAGCCGCGTGAAAGCCAACGGCCGCCGTCCTGGCGGCCCCCAGGGGCCTCTCCGGCGCACGACCGGACAGTACTGGAAAAGGGCAAATTCCGGCCCGAGCTGAGGGCCGCCCGTAAGCCTGGCACGATGCCCAGCATGAACCTCACGCCGGAGCTGAGCCGTCAGGCTTTGGCCGCCCGCGGCTTTCGCGGCTTCGTGCCGTTCCGTGACCTGCCCGTCAGCGATGTGCCCGCCGGGCACGGGGTCTATGTGGTGATCCGCATGGCCGTCTCTACCCCGTCGTTCCTCTCCTCCAGCCCGGCCGGACATCTCAAGGGTCGCAACCCGTCCGTGGCCCCCTGCAAGCTCGCCGATGCCTGGGTGGACGGGGCGACGGTCGTCTATGTGGGCAAGGCTGAAGGCCGCAACGGGTTGCGCCAGCGGCTGACCGCGTATCGCCGGCACGGAACCGGCCAGCGAGCCGGGCACTGGGGCGGCCGCTACATCTGGCAACTCGCCGATTCGGACACGCTGGTCGTGGCTTGGCGGCCGACGGCGCACGCGAGTAAGGCGGAGCAGGCCCTTCTCGACGAGTTCAAGATCATCTACCACGATGCGCTGCCTTTCGCCAACCTCAGGAACAGCACCCGCAACAGGTAACGCTGAAGAAGATGGCTGAGGCTTCCCCGTCCCTTCGGACCGAGTCCGCCGTCGTGCCCGGCGCCGTGTGTGTGCGCCTGTCGCAGTGCAGCACTGCATCCGTCTTCATAGTGCTGCGAGGAGGAAGGTCAGCAGTGCCAGGGAGAGTGTGGCGCTGCCTACGAAGGCCAGAGCGCCCCGTAGCAGGGCGCCGGCGTAGGTGGCTCCCTCGATGCGGGCAAGCTTGCCGGCCGCTGCTCCTACAAGGGTGCAGAAGATCGCGACGACTGCGAGGAGCAGGATCAGGAGTATCAGGTGACTTGGAGAGGTGTTCATGGCTTCTTCCCGGGACGGTTGACGAGGTGACACCGAGGAATTTCTCGGTTTCGGTGTTCGCCGGGGTTCGGGGTGAACAAAGATGAACGAAGGCGGTCGCCCTGCAGGATGGAGAAGCGGGATATGGGGGACGTGGACGAGGATCCGTTGGCGGAGCTCGCGTCTCGGCTGCGCACCCTCAGGGTGCAGCGTGGTTTGCAGATAGGCGGGTTGCAGCAGCGGACCGGGCTGGGGCGGACAACGGTCAGCCAGGCACTAAATGGTCAGACGTTGCCTTCCGAGGCAACGCTGGTGGCCCTGGCGAAGGCGTTGGGTACCGATGTGGAACCTCTGCTGGCCTTACGTAACGCCGCCTCCCCCGTGCCGCAGGCACGCAGGAACTATCCGCAGCTTGTTGCCCGTAGGGCAACGCGGCTGAAGCCACAGCCTTCGTTCGAGGAGCGGTACCTCCGTTACGTGGCGGAGCGGCATTCCCAGCTGACGGTCGTGGGGTTGGATCTGAGTCGGCCGGAACGTGCGCGTTGGCCGTTGGACGCTGCGTACTTGAGTTTGGAACTGGCGGAGCGGCCGGAGGACTGGCTTGCGGGCAATGAGGAAGCGAACCGGCCGTCCATCGTCGTGAAACGTGCGGAGCACGCGTTGGCCAACTGCCGCCGCGTTCTTCTGCGAGGACTCGCGGGCAGCGGAAAGACAACACTGCTGCAGTGGCTGGCTGTCGCGACGGCGCGCGATGAGCTGCCGGAGGAACTGGCGGGCTGGCGGGGGCGCGTACCCTTCGTCCTGCCGCTGCGGACGCTGGTGAGGCGTGGCCCCCTTCCCGAGCCGCACGATTTCCTGTCTGCGGTCGGCGCCCCCTTGGCCGCATCACAACCCGAGGGCTGGGCCGATGCCGTGCTCGACAGGGGGGAGGCACTCGTCCTGGTCGATGGCATCGACGAGGTTCCTCAAGAGCACCGAGGCGCCACGCGGGACTGGCTCGAGCAGCTTCTGGCGGCCTACAAGGACGCCCGCTTCGTGGTCACCACGCGTCCGTCCGCTGTCCCGGAAGGCTGGCTGTCCTCGTCGCACTTCACCGAACTGTCAGTGCGGCCCATGAGTTCGGCCGACACCGGGGTCTTCGTTCACCGGTGGCATACCGCAGCCCGGCACGGTTCTACGACCGAGGCCGAACGAGCACAGCTACATGATCTCGAAACAGCGCTCCAGGTCACAGTGCGAGCGCAGCGTGACCTGGCGCAACTGTCCAGCACACCCTTGATGTGTGCCTTGATCTGCGCGCTGCACAGGGACCGCCGCGGCCATCTGCCCCACAGCCGCATGGAGCTTTACGAGGCAGCGCTGTCAATGTTGCTCGTGCGCCGCGACCTCGAGCGCAGCATCGATGACCCGGAAGGCATCCAACTCACCGAACACCAGAACGTCCAGCTACTGCAGCGTCTGGCTTACTGGCTCATCCGCAACCGCCAGACCGAGATGGAACGAGCTACTGCGCTGGCCCTGATCGGCGACGCACTGCCGGCCATGCAGGCCGTGGCCGAGCAGGGCACCAGCGACCAGGTTCTGACGCACCTGGTCGGCCGCAGCGGACTCCTGCGCCAGCCCACCGTGGACACCATCGACTTCGTCCACCGCACCTTCCAGGACTACCTCGGGGCCAAAGCCGCCATCGAAGCCCACGATTTCCCTCTACTCGTCAACAATGCCCACGACGACCAGTGGGAAGACGTCGTACGCATGGCCGTCGCCCACGCCCGGCCTGCCGAGAGCGCTGATCTGCTCCGTCGACTCATCCAACGCGGTGACGCCGAGACTGAGCACAGGAGCAGACTTCACCTCCTGGCGGCTGCCAGCCTGCAGTACGCCACCGAAATTGAACCCGCCGTCCGCGAACTGGTCGAACAGCATGCCCGTGTCCTGATGCCGCCCCGCTCACCGGAAGAAGCGACGGGGCTTGCAGCGCTCGGACCGGGCATTCTGGATCTGCTACCGGGGCCTGAAGACCTGGAGTACGACGAAGTAGGCGCTGTCATCCAGACTGCCGCCACCATCGGAGGTGATCACGCCTACGCCTTCCTCAGGAACTTCACTCAGTCACTGACTTCCGCACCAGTACCCTACGAGCTCGTCAATGGCTGGGACAACTTCGAATCTATTCCATACGCGCAAGACATTCTGCTCCCCGTCAAGGACCACATAACCCTTTTCGTAAAAACCAACGACCAGCACAACGCCTTGCAGGTGCTAAAACCCATCCTCGACGTCAACTTCAGAGAAGCTTTCACCGACGAAGAAATCCTCGAGCACCTCTCCCCCGAACACACCCAGAGACTCCGAATCGACGCTGGCAGCTTGCTAACTGATTTGCAATTTGTGCACCGTCTCCCCGCCTTGAGAGAACTCACCCTGTCCGAGTGCAGCCAACTCACACACGTTGACGGCCTTGCAGGACTCCCGCTGACATCCTTGGGGCTCCTGCGCTTTCCGGACGAAGTCTCCTTCGAAGCCCTGGCCTTCCTACCGAAACTCACCGAGCTCGCTCTCTACACTCGATTGCCCTGGGATAGCCTTGAGGACATGCCCGCACCTCCGGGCTTAACCGATCTACGTCTAGTCCGTACGATCGATGCCTCGCTGGAGGGCATCTCAAAGTGGCAACTTCTAGAAAACCTGATCATCAACTCGGGACCGACCCCGGCAGAGTGGCGAGAAATCTCCTCACTGCCAAACCTGACCGACCTTGTTATCTCCGAGTTCGATCTAGCACAGGCCACCCCCATGCCAAATGTGACACACCTACAGTTGTCACCCATCGACGCAGACGCACAACTACATCTTGTCCCTGACATTTTTCCTAACCTGAAGAGCGTGCTCGTCCACTGCCGCAACGCCTTACCTGACATCATCGATGTCACTCCTCTTACGCAAATCGAAGGTGTGCACATATCACTGCAATACGCGAACAGCGTAGTCGGCCTAGAAGAATTTGACGCAGATGCCATTCACCGGTATCCGCGACCCCGATATACGGGCGCCTGATCAACCGCAGGGCAACGCGGGTGTCTGCACTTTGGCTCCCACGCAGAACACATCCTGTGTCTCCATGGCTATGGAGCATCGCAGACCTCCGCACCCTGCCGCCGGCCTCCTTCGACAGGTGAACCTGGTCCGGTCTGTGTGCTGATTCCTCTGACCTGCCTGCTGCGGGTTGGCACGATGTGCTGCGATGGACTTACAAGGGATCGCACTGGTCGTCACCACCTCGGTAGCTGTCGTGGGGGTGCCGTGCACGCTACTGATCGGGCGCTGGCAGCTTCGCGCTGCCCTCCAGACCGCTGGTGCCACGCACCAGGCGGGTCTGCGCCAGGCGGAGACGGCCTACCAAGCCGCGCTGGACACGGTCCGAGCACAGTCGGGCTCGGCTCACGACCAGTGGCTGCGCGGCGTGCGCCGGGAGGCATGCTCGGTCTTCCTCCTCGCCATCGGGGAACTGGTCGGGATTCTGGACCAGGTCCTGGACGGCACGGGCGCACCGGACAGTCTGCGACCGGCCAGTCGTGATCTTCAGCGGGCGCTGGCTGTACTGGAGCTGGAGGGCGACGCAGAATTGGTGGGGGCCGCGCAGGAACTGGTGGCCTGTTGCGATGAGATCGCTGACGCGGCGCTGGGCAGCAGCTTCGCTGCCCGCACCTGGCGTGCCCTCTATGCCAGGCAGGTGGAGGAGAGGAACGCTGTCACACGGCGGGAGCAGTTGAGCACACCGGTCACCGATGCGGTCAATGCGCTGCTCGACCTCCAGGTCCGTCTCGCCGGCATGCGTGACGCCTATACGGCTGTGGAAGCGCCGCCCGGTGTCCGTCCGGGAACGATCAGCGCTCTCGTCCACTACGTACCGCGCGGTGACCACCCGTTCGACTCCATCGGTGAGGCCTACGCCGCCCTTCGGCACGTGTACGAGACCGCGGTGCAGTTTCTGGAGAGAACCGACCTGCCACGCGAAGAGGCTGCTGTCCTGTTGCGCGATGCCGTTCACGAGGGCCGGATCACCATCCTCGACTACATGACGGGCCAGTCCACTCGCCTGAGCGAGACTCGTCGGACGTTTCTTGCCGCGGCACGCCATGCGCTGGGAAATCACAGCAGCGGGTGACTGCGCAAAGGCTGGCCGGAGCAGACGCCGGGCTTGCGGGCACTGTCAGGGTGACTTGTCCCGCACGCCTACTCATCCGCTTTTCCCCTCCTCTGCGCGAGCCGGTTGTCTTTAGCCTGGGCGCATGCCCGAGCCAGTGTTCAGTACCGATGACTACGCCAACCCTGACGCTCCCGAGGAGGAGCTCCGTCTGAAGCCGGACCATCCTCGTGTCCGTGATCGCTCCTACGAGCATGGGCGCAGCAGTCAGGAGGTGGACCTCTGGAAGGGTTCTCTCGTCACCACTGTGCTGGAGCCCTGGAGCAACTACCCCGATCTGGCGGAGATCCCCGAGAACGCCGTGCCGGGGCCGTCTTTGACCCTGTTCGTCAAGGAGCGGGGGCGCGGCCCTGGTTACGTCGCGGACTTCCTCTACAAGGCAGCTGAGCTGCCGGTCACGGTTTACGGCATCCTGGCGAACCAGGGCTCCGGCCTCGGAGTAGTCGAGCTTGAGCTTTGGCAACCGAAGTGGGGTCACTGGGACGACTGGGGAGACTTCGTCGGTCCTGGGGAAGAGACTGCGGAGGTCGCAGAATACGCACCGATCACGGGTGACGTGCTGCGTCGCATCCCTATCGGTCAGATCGTGGCCTTGGCTCAGGCTGAGCTGGCCGACCAGTCGTGGAAGGAGGAAGGCGTCATCGTCCTGGGCCGAGCCCAAGCATCAGACCCAGGCATCACACCGGTGACCCGGCAAGCCCTGGAGAACGCCAACGCGCTCGCGCAGCCGACACAGCGAGGCCGGCCCCCGCTCGATGGTGAACTGCTTCAGATCGTGGCCCACGCCTATCTCCGTGAAGCTACCAAGGGACCTGGCCTCCATCGGCGCCTGGCTGACCTTCTCAACCGTCCGGAACCGACCATCAAGGACTGGATCAAAGCAGCACGAGCACGCGGCTACCTCTCCCCCGCCGTCCCCGGCCGCAGGGCCGCCGGCCCCGGCCCCCTCCTCACCAACCCCGCAACCGGATCACACACACCTCCACCCTGACCGGCCGGGATATTCCGTCATCGATGGCGCGGCAGCGGGCGTTGGCCCTGCGGGATGCTGCGAGCCGGTCCAGATTCCGAGATCGGACCCGTGCCCTCTGGCGGACTACGTGGTGGCTGGGGCAGGTTCGGTGAGGCGGTCCAGCCGCGTGTAGAGGCCCCGTACGAGCCGGGCGCGGTTCTGGGCGCAGTGCGCGGTGCCGCGTATCGGTTGTGCCAGGTGTCCGGCGGCTTCGCGGAGGATGACTTCCGCGAGGGCACCGCGGCCGTCGTTCTTCGGCAGGGCAGAGGCGTGGCGGAGGACGTCGGCGGCAAGAGCGTGGGCGTGGCCGGTCAGTTGGAGCACGATCTGCTCGTAGTCGCGTGGGGTGAGGTCGGGGTTCTTCCACGCAAGGACGGCAGTGACGAGCGCTTCGTACGGTGCGCGTTCCAGCGGGAGGTAAGCGTCGGCCAGGCCGTGGGGGCCATGGAGCTCGGTGTGGGTGTCGCTCATCTCTGCCTCGCTGCGTCGTCTTGGTCGCCGTCGTCGGGGGCGGCCGGGGTAGTGGGGGCGAGGAAGCGGGCGTAGCCGCGGTCGGCGCGTGCCAGCAGGGCCGGGGAAGGCCGGCCGAAGCCGGGGCGTTGGAGGCCGGGGCCTTCCGGATCGGGGCCGGCGGGTGTGGGTGCGCGCATGGGCACCGCCTTCTGTTGCTGGGTGCGTCAATGTCGTTCGACGCTACGGAGAAGGCGGATTGGTCCTCAACGAGATTGCGGGAAATTGCGGCATGTTCACTCCAGGGCGTCGATCGCGGCCCGGATGAGGGTGCGGGCGGCGTCGCCGTAGACGGCCATCTCCGCGAGGCCGGCGAACGCCCGCGCGTAGTCGGCGAGCTCGCGGGGCTGGGTCACCTTGATCTCCGCGGTCAGGGTCTCCACCACGGCCATGGTGTCGTCGTGGACGTAGAACGCTTCCAGCGGCCACACGGTGCGCTGCGCGGTGAACGGGATGATCCCCAGCGAGAGGGAGGCGAGCGGCATGACGGCCAGGAGGTGGCGCAGCTGCCCGCGCATCGCTTCAGGGTCGGCCGTGCGGAAGCGCAGGACTGACTCCTCGAGGAGGACGACGTAGCGGTGGCCGCCTTCGTAGAGGAAGCGGGAGCGGGCGACGCGGGCGGCGACCGCTTCGGCGACGTCGTTCGGCGTGCCCTGGAAGACGGTGATCTGGTTCATGAGGGCGGTCGCGAACGCCGGGGTCTGGAGGAATCCGGGCGGCACGTTGGAGAGGTAGACGCGGCAGTGGTGGGTCTGTTCGTGGAGGGCGTACCAGTCCTCTTGGACCTGGCGCATGCCGCCCTGGTGCAGGCGGCGCCACTCCATGTACATCGAGTCGACGGCGCGGGCGGTGGCGATGAGATCGTCGGCCTGGTCGTCCGCGCCGCACGCCGCGCACCAGGTACGGATGTCCGCGTCCGAGGGCGCGGCCGCGCCTTTCTGGATGCGGGTGGTCTTCGCGGGGTGCCAGCCGCACCGGGCGGAGAGTTCCTTCCCGGTGAGACCGGCGTCCTGTCGCAGGTACATGAGCCGCACGGCGAGCGCCTCGCGGGCCGACTGTGCGCTGGATGATGGGGATGCGCTCACGGTGCTCTACTCAGTGGGTTTGGACGGTGTACTTTTCGTGCGGGACGCCGCGCTCCCACACGGTCTCGAAGGCGGTGCGGCACAGCGCGACGGCGGCTGGATCGGTAGTGCGCTCCTTGCCGTCGGCCGCCCAGGCCCCGGTGCCGGTGAAGTGGTGGAACTGCACGAGCCGGTCATCCAGGAGCCAGAAGTCGTTGCCGGGCAGCGCGATGTCGCTCGCGTGGCGGCGGGACAGCCAGCGCACGTCCTCCCCGGCCTGGAGGTTGAGCGGGGTGATGGCGTGCTCGTAGCGGATGTAGTCGGTGACCGGCTCGGAGACAATCCGGGCGCGGCGCATCACCACGCCGCGGGCGACCGCGTCCTTGACGAGTGGCATCCATTGGGGCCAGAACGAGCGGGCCGGGTCGAGGTTCGGGACGCCGGTCCGCAGGAAGGTCTCGAAGTCCTCGGTTTCGTCGCCGACGGCGTACAGGTCGCGCATCTCCAGGTGGACCGCCGTGTGGTGGGTGTCGGCGAGCAGCTCAGCGAACGTCGCGGTGTTCAGCGCTTGCGCGTTCAGCGGCATCGCACGCCTCCCTCAAGATCTGCACCATGCGGAACGGAATCCGGATCACTCGCTCGTGCGGCGGGATCCCCGTCTTGTGGCCGTCGACCCACTCGGTGGAGCCGACCAGGGACTTGAGGAGGGCGTCGGCTTCCTCGCCCTGGAGGACCAGGTCCGCGCTCTCCTCTTCCACCCACACCGTCGGTGATCCCTCGCCGCCGGTGTTGGGGTCGATCCCGACGAACCGTAGCGTCATCACGTACTCCCCTCTCGAGTCGGTTGCGCGTAGTTGCGCAGACCGTCCCCCAGGGCCGCGACCGGCGTCAAGGGCGCCTGCCCTGTCGGGCATCCGGCGTCGGGAGGCTTGGTCCGTCCGAGTGAGCGAGCCCATCGGTCGTAGTGATCCGTTCTGCGGCCCCTCTACCGTCGGTCATGGAATCCACCCCGATGCCCGAGCCGCTGCGCCGGGCGGTCCACCAGCTGGTTGCTGAGGCGGTCTCGAACTGCCAGGACGTGCTCACCTACACGGAGCCCTTCGTCGCGCACGACTGGAAGCGAATGACGCTGTACCGGTCCACCGACGCTGCGGACACCATGAACATGGCCGCCATGCTGATCGCCGCGCACTGCCAGCGCACGGGCATGTCGACCAACACACTGGAGGGCTACCTCCAGGTCACTCAGCAGGAACTGCGGTCCGCTGCGCCCTCGGAAGAGGACCGTGCGTATGCGGCCGGCCTGGCGGGTGAGGCACTGTCGTACGAGGAAATGAGGGCGCCGGCGAACCGGGACAGGCACCACAAGGGGCAAGTCGAGGCGGAAGAAGCTCTGCGACCGGAGTACGACCCGATGAAACTGTTCACCGAGGCGTGCCTGCACGGGCTGCGCGCGCGGCTGAGCGAGGACATCGACTCGCTGGACAGCTACCTGCCGCCGCAGGTGGCCGCGATGGCGCGCAAGGTGGCCGAGGCGCTCGAAGTACCAGAGCTGGCGACGACGTCGTGATGTCGGAGCCGTGCTGTTGGTGAACAGCACGGCTCGGCGGTTGTCGGGTCAGACGGTGGCGTGGTCCACCAGGGCCCACATCCGCGACAGTTCGCCGGTCGTGATGGCGGTGCCCGGGTCTTCCGCGAGGAGTCGTGCCGCCCCGGTGACCAGGGAGGCCACCGCTACGAGCCGGATCTGCTGGTCCGGGGTGAGCCACGGGGCGTCCTGGACCGCACATGGCACGAACACCAGCTTGCTGCGGGTCTCCGCATCGAGGCCGCCCGTGCCGTCGACCATCACGCCGCCGGGGTCCATGCGGTCGCAGTCCTGCGGGTCCAGGCAGAACGTCGCCCTCTCGATCGATTCGGGCAGGTCCTCACGGAGCCAGGAGCCGACCGGGCTGGGAGCCGGTCCCGTGGGCAGGGAGCGGATCCAGGCCGCAGCGCGGCGGCCGGCTGCTGCGGCCGCGGCGAGGGCTTCGTCCTCGCCGTCCCACGGCTCGTAGGGGACATCGTCGGTGGGCCCGGCGGGCAGGTGCGTGATCGTCACGCCGGGCTAACCGATGTGCTGCCTCTCAGGTCACCGTGCGCCCGCCGTCTCCTCCGGGCCGGGGTCGCGCAGCGGGTTGGGGTGGGGGCAGTCCCAGCACCGCACCGTTTCGGGGAGGTTCTCGAATCGTGTGCCGGAGACGCCGAAGGAGCCGTCGATGCGGAAGCCTCCGCAGTTCTGGCACGGGGTGGCGTGGAAGGGCTTGTCGCAGCGCAAGCAGGTGCCTTCCGCGCTGGTGGGGGCAAGGCGGGTAACTCGGGTGTCTGCGCTGCCGCATCGCACGCAGAACACTTCCTGGATGGTGTTCATGGTTCTGGTGTACATCAGGTTCGGCGGTCCACTCCCCCTGCCCGGGTCAGGCCGTGTCGCCGGTCGTCGCATGGCGCCCGAGCCGTGCGGTCGTCGATGAGCGCGTACCAGCCGGGCCCCCGGGGATGTCATGGCTGCCCCCCGGTGCCCGTGGTGGTGCGGGAAGCGACTACTACATGAGGGCTTCGAGGGCCTGCTCGGCCATCTGAATTCCCTGCGTTGCCGCCATAGTGGTGGCGCCCTCCAGGAGCTTGTCCTTGAGCTGGGTGGCGAACTGACGCAGGCGGCCCGGCTCGGGGCTGGCGGAGGTCGCCTCGGTGTGGAGATTCTGGGCGACGCGCTCCAGCTCCACACGATCATCGTCGGGCAGGCCCAGGATCGGGCTGACCTGGCCGACGTACCCGGCAAGCTGGACGAACAGCGTGGGGTCGACGCCGTCGGTGTTGTTCTGCGTGAAGTGCTGCTGCTCGCCGATGATGACGCCCTTGGCGTTCGGCAGGTAGGTGTTGTAGGTGGTGCCGGGGCGGGGCTGGTTCACGTGGTCCTGCACGCTTCCTCCGGTCAGAGCGCAGCTGACGCCCTGGGGTGTGATGGCGACGGTGGGGGGTTCGGTGTCGATGTGGTTGATCAGCTGGTGCTGGGACAGGTGGGCAAGCGCTTCGTGCAGCTCGGTGCCGGTGATCTCGGATCCGGCGAAGTAGGCGGCGGGCGTGGCGAGGAACAGCACCGGGTTGATGGGCTTCTCGTCGCCCGCAGTGTCGAACAGCCACCGGTGGAAGGCGTCCATGGTGTAGCGGAGGCGGGCGGCGCGGTCCAGGCGCAGCTTCTTCAGGCGGTGGATCGCGGCGCGGCCTGCGTCGGTGAGATGGACGTCGGGTGCCTCACCGCCCCAGTTGCGCGAGACCTTGACGAGGTCACGCTGTTCCAGCTCGAAGGCGAGTACAGCCGCGTCCTCGTCGTGCAGCTGCTGCTCTTCGACGAAGTCGGCGACATTGATGTAGTGCGAGGGGTTCTGTCGGGCCCGGGCATCCAGCCACGCCAGGAGACGGTCGAGAACCGGGTCGCCTTCGCCTGTGTCACGACCGGGCACGGCCCCACCTTCAGTAGATGCCGTCGTCTTGACCGGCACGCGGATCGGGTTCCGCTTGGCAGCACGCTCATATTCCTTGGCGATCCCCTTGACGTGCTTCTCGATCGCGCGTCGCTGACTGCTGGAGCTCTGGGCCATGTCGCCCTCCTGTCTCAGGTACCTCTTCCAAGGGTACGGAGCGGGTCCGACATCTGGCCCTCCGTTTACCGGGGCGCCGAGGGGGTGCCCACCATGCGGGCGGGCACCCCCTCGTCGGCGGCCGAGCTTGGGGTCAGTTCTCGGGGTCCTCCGGGTCGGTGAGCCAGGTGACGACGTCGGCGTCGGTCATCCTGATCGCCTGTGTCTCGTTGGCATCGCCGTGCTGGATGACGTGGAAGTGGCCCTGCTGGGGGTGGCGCTGCTTGGGGGCGGGGCCGGCGGCCGGGGCGAGGACCTGCCAGGTGTCGGCCGTGAACCGTGCCAGGATCACCGTGGCGAACAGCTCGCGGGCCGCGTCCCTGAGGACGGTGGACTGGGGGCGTCCGTCGAAGATGACGTGGACGCGGGCCGCGCGCCCGACCCAGAGCGCCTCTTCGAGGGTGGCGATGGCCGGCGACGTCTTCGGGTCGTCCTTCTGCCGGAAGGTCTCCCAGTAGCGGGCGAGGCGGCGCAGCGTGGTGTTGGCTTCGTCGACCGCGACGATCAGGCGGGGCACGGTGTCCAGGTCGCCGTCGAGGTCGAGGCGGCGGTGTAGTTCGGTGGCGAGTCCGAGGAGGGCGTCGTGGATGCCGGCGATGTTGCCGCGGTGGGTGACAGTGGGCAGGGCCTTCGCCCACAGGTGGGAGATGCGCTTCGGGTCCAGGACCAGGGCGTGGGCGCCCTGGTGGAGGAACTGCGCGGTCAGGGAGCGCAGCATGGTGGTGCTGCCGCCGCCGCTGGCGGTGCAGACCAGGACGTGCGGGGATTCGCCGTTCAGGTCGACGGCGATGGCCTGCCCGGTGGTGCTGATGCCGATGAGGGCGGTTCCCTCGGGCATGGCCTCTATCTGCGCGCGCAGGTCCGGGTCGGCGAAGCTGAGCATGGTGACGACGGTCTTCTTCATGGCGGGGTGTTCCTGTTCTGTGTGGTGCCGGGAACTGGGTGTTCTTCCGGGGTCAGGGGGATCGTGTCGGTGAAGGCGGACAGGTCCGGATTCGCAGGCGGGTCGGATTTCTGACCCGCCGTTGTCCGGGGATCAGTCGAGGTCGGTGGTGCCGGTGGGCGCGCGGGGCCGGTTGCGGGCCCACTTCTTGAGGTCGCGGACGCTGTAGAGGAGTTCGGTGCCGCGCTTGGCGGCCGAGGTGGGGAAGGCGGGGTCGTTGGCGCGGGCGAAGCGCAGGGCGGCCAGGGTGATGCCGGGCAGGTGGTGCTCGGCGGCCTGGCGCAGTCCCACCGCCTGGTCGTCGTCATCGGGTGCCGGATCCGCCGGCGACGTCGCCGGGGTGGCGGCGGGCCCGTCGACGGCCGGGGTGGCGGCTACGGCCGGGGTGGGGTCGACGGCGGCGGGCGGCTGGGCGTGGTCGCTCCAGGGGTCGGCCGGGGAGTCGGCGGGCGGACCGGGTTGGTGGAGCACGGGCGGGCCCGGTTGTTCGGGGATGCCCGGGTGCTGCGGTTCGGCCGCTGCCGTCTTGCCGGTGCTGGCCCACTCGTGGGCTTCGGCTTCGGTGAAGAACAGCACCTGCGTCTCGGTGGCGCTGCCGCCGCTGACGACCTGGGCGCGCCCCTGGTGCTTGGTGGACTTCGGCGCCGGGTGGACCTCAGGGGCGAGCATCCGCCAGGCGTTGACGCTGTAGCGGGCCAGGATGCGGGTGGAGAACTGCTCGCGGACCTCCGGGCCCCCGAGGGCGCGGGCGGTCGCGGACTGCGCGACCAGGAGGACGTGCATGCGCAGCTGGCGGCCCATGTAGAGGATCTCGTTGAGGGCATCGAGGGCCGGGGAGACCTTCGGGTCGCCGGACTCGCGGATCTTCTCCCAGTAGCGGGCCAGCTGCTTCATCGTCGCGTTGACCTCTTCGAGAAGGATCAACAGCCGCGGGCCGATGTCCTTCGGATCGGCGCCGATACCGAGGTCGTCGGCGACCCGCGTACGGCGCCGGCCTTCCAGTCCGAGGGCGATGAGCTGGTCGTGGATGTCGGCGACGTCGGCGCAGTAGGTGACACCGGGCAAGCCGCGGGCCCAGGGGTGGGAGATCCGCTTGGTATCCAGGACGAAGACCCGGCTGCCGTGGTGGAGCATCTGGCAAGCGATGCACCGCAGGATCACCGACTTCCCCCCGCCCGTGGAGGCGTTGACGAGGATGTGCGGGGATTCGGCGTCCAGGTCGACGGACACGATCCGCCCGCCGGCTCCGAACCCGATGATCGGGGCGGACTCCTTGGCCTTGGCGACCAGGTCCCGCGTCTTGGGGTCCTTGAAGAGGGATATGGCCGGGGGCTTGCGGGTCTTCTTCACCAGCACATACGGCTTGCGGCCCTCCGGGTGCCAGGAGAACGTCACGCCCTGGAGGGCGAGTTTCTGGGTGATGAGGTCGGCCACCACGTCGCGGGAGAACCCGAGCCGGGTGGGCAGGTCGATGCGTATCTGTGCGTCGTCGTCGGTGAAGTTCTTCGGGACGTGGAGGTAGCGGCGCGGGTCGGTCTGCTCCGCCAGACCCAGCGGCTGGTACAGGGCCTCGTGCAGCGGACCCACCCACTCGCGCATCAGCTCCCGGCGCTCGCGGGTCAGGACCATGTACGTCGCTGTGCCCACCGTGAGGACGGAGGCCGCACCGATCCCGGCGGGCTCCAGAGCGGCGAGCGCCGCTTCCCGGTTCTCCCACAGCTCGGTCAGGGTCTCGCGGGTGGCGTCCAGGTCCCGGGTGGTCAGGTAGCCGCTCTCCGCAACCCCGCCACCGAGGGCCAGCCGGAAAGACAACCGGCGCCACCCGGGCTTGTAGGAGCGGCGGCGGACCTTGCCCTCCACCTTCGGCAGCACCCGGGCACCCGGCCGCCAGAACGTCGCGTCCGTACGACGGACCCCGTCCAGGTCCCGGCCGGCCAGCATCCGGGCGATCCCGCGCGCGAAGGTGTCGGCGGACTCATCCACCTGCTTGTCGAACTTCGTCCGTGCCATGACGGTGCCCTTTCGGTGTGCGTCCCGGCACCTCACACCCGGAACCGGACACCGACCGTAAAAGCGTTGGCCTGTGCATAAGTTCTGGCGAGTGGCGAGCCCTGAGCTGCGGATCTGTGGACATACACGGGGCGGCAGCGCGGTGACCGCGGCAAAGGCATGTCAGTGCCGCGCCCTACGGTGCGTGCACATGACACGTCGCACGCGTTTCCTGGTCACCGAGCACCCGGCCATCGCCGCCCAGTGGCATCAGGAACTGAACACCGAACTGGACCTGAAGCAGATCGGTCCCGGCTCCCACAAGTCCGCGTTCTGGCAGTGCGACGCGGGCCACGTCTGGCAAGCCCAGGTCCACTCCCGCGTCGCCGGAACCGGCTGCCCCCGGTGCGCGGGGTACGTGCCGCGCGGCCGGGCCACCCTCAGCGAGCACTCGCCCGGCCTGGTAGCCGAGTGGCACCCGCGCAACGACGCCTCGCCGGACCAGTTCGGGCCCGCCTCGCACCGCAAGGTCTGGTGGCGCTGTCCGGCCGGGCACGAGTACCAGGCGCGAATATCCAACCGCAGCCGCGGCACCGGTTGCCCGACGTGTGCCAGGGCCGGCCGCGACGCCCCGGCCGGGCTCCTGGCCGACATGCCGGAGCTGTTCGCGCAGGTGGACCCCGACACCGCACCGGCCGACGTGGCGGAGTTGCTGGTCAACTCCCGCGCACGGATCGGATGGCGGTGCCCTCGTGGCCACCGCTGGGAGGCGAAGGTGAGTCACCGGGCCGTCGCCGGGTCGGGCTGTCCGGCCTGTGCGAGGAAGAAGCGTGCTCCCGTCCTGCCCGATGCGCGGCCGGATCTGGCGGCGGAATGGCACCCGGCGCGCAACGCCCCGCTGGCGGCCGGTGCTGTCACCGCTGGTTCACAGCGCCTGGTCTGGTGGAAGTGCGCCGTGTGCGCCGGCGAGTTCCGGGCCAAGGTCTTCCACCGCGTCCGCGACGTGGCCGCGTGCCCCACCTGTTCCGGTCGGGTGCGCTACAAGGACCTGGCAAGCGAAAGCCCCGACATCGCAGCCCAGTGGCACCCGACCCTGAACAGCACCCTCACCCCGGCGGAGGTGACCGCCGGGGCCAATGTACCGGTCTGGTGGCTGTGCCCGACCGGCCATGAACCATGGTCGGCCCAGGTGGCGCACGTGTTCATGGGCAGGCAGGGCTGCCCCCGCTGCCGGAAGCGGACCAACGTCTCCCGGCAGGAGACGGAGCTGTTCGCCGAACTCGAACTCGTCCTCACCGGCGGGGAGCAGCAGTACCCGCTGCAGACACCGAGCGGTCGCTACCGGCTCGACATGCTCTTCCCCGCAGACCACGGCCAGGCCGTGGTCGTGGAGTTCGACGGCTCGTACTGGCACCGCGACGCAGAGAAACGCGACCGGCTCAAGGCCGAGGCCATAGAGCGCAGCCGCCCGGCCTGGACGGTGGTGCGCGTCCGGGAAGAGCCGCTCCAGCTCACCCGCCCCGGCGACGTCGCCGTCCCGCTGCTCGCCGACCCGTTCACGACCGCCAGCGTCGTCCTCGATCACCTTATGTCGTTGATGGCCTGGCCCACCGAGACACACAAGCGCGCCCGCGCCTACATCGCGGGCGGGCGTCGCCTCGGAGCGGAGCTGGCGGAAAGGCTCATCACCGAACTCCGGCCGGCCACCGGACCGGCTGCGCCGCAGCCCACCGCCCTTGAGGTTGGCCACCAGCAGGGTCGATCGTCCAAGGTGGGGCGATGAACGCACTACGCCCCCTGCCCGAGGAGCTGGAAACCGTTCCGGCCCCTGGTGAGGACGAGCACGGCGACTGGCGGCACCGGTGGGAACAGCACATCACCCGCCTGCTCTGACAGCGGCAGACCGGAACTGCCGGTCACGCGTCGGGCCCGGGCCTCCTTGTGGAGGTCCAGGCCCGACGATCTTGAGGTGCTGTCTCAGCGGGTCTCGGTGTTCCCCTGCGGCCGCACCGCCGTGGTGAAGGTGGGGTTGGTGTCGCTCTTCTTGTCGGTGCCGATCAGCGCCTGGTTGGCGAAGGTGTCGACGAAGTCCGGCTGAGGCGCCGGGGCGGGCGTGGTGGGCGCGGGGTCGGGCTGGCCGCTCCCCTGGTTCGGTTCGTTGCTCATGGTCCTCAAGTGTGCAGCAGCAGTGCGACAGTCGACAGGCAAAGGCCTGCGCCCAGCGACCAGAGGCTGACCGCCCAGTGCCGGGCCTTCTCCTGGTGACGTTCCTTGTTCTTCTCGAAGATGACCGCCCGGGACGCCGCCAGCTCAGCCAGGACCCGCCCCTTGGGGGACCCAACGTGTGCCGCCAGCATCGGGCGGGGCTCCAGATCCTTGTGCTCCGCTACCCGGAACGTCAGCACACCCGTGACCAAGGCGATGGCGTACGCGGCGAAGGCGCAGTAGGCGAGGACCTCGTGGCGCTGGTGCGTCGCTAGGAACTGCGCGGCGGTCGCAGCGAAACCGATGAGGAAAACTGCCTTGGTGTCGATCTTCGCCAGCGATTCCGACTGCCGCGCCAGACGCGAAGCCACCTCGTTGTTGAGGAGCTCCAGGGTGTTCGTCTGCGCTTCGATTTCAGCCGGTGTCATCGTCATGCCGAGAGCCTATGAGCCGAGCGGGGGCGCCGTCCGGCTCATAGGAGGTGGGCGTGGCCAGCGAAGGCCGGGTCAGGTGCCCACCTCCTCGCTCCGACGGATCTCGCACTGATCGAGCAGGCGGGCGAAGTAGCTGTACGCCGCGAGTCGCTCCATCCCTTCCTGTTCAGTGAGCTCATCGCGGGTGTGCGTTGCGACGTTCCTGACCGTGAGGTTCAGTCCGGTCGCGAGGTTGTTGAGCGCGCCAGCCAACGGCGCCAGCCCTCCACGCATGCTCTTGGCAGTCTGATCTTCCGCCGGGCCTGGCCAGGCGAGCTTGGGCTTGCCGGGTTCTGGGTCGCCCGCGGAGAGGGTCTGCTGCCAGAACGAGGTGTCGGTCACGTCGTTGCGGCCCAAGCGTTCCTTCCAGTGCACGGTCAGCGCCTCCGATGCCTCGCGCACCGCGACCCGGTACTGGTGGGTCGTCCAGTGGGCGGCCGCCGCCGTCCAGATGACCTCATGGAGTTCGGAAGGGGCGAATCCTGGCGTCGCTGACTCCGCCGCTGCTTCAGCCTCGCTGACCATCATGCTCAGACGGCCCCGGACCCGGGCCGCCGTGGTGCGGACCTCCTGGGGCGTGAAGAGCGCCTTGGGGGCCGACATCAACGACCAGTTCTCGATCGGGTCAAGGACCCCGACCCCGGCCACGGCGATCTGCGCCCCAGTAACCGTGACCGCCCGGGCAGCGGCCCCCGCAGCCTCCGCCACGTCCAGCTCGAGCTGGCGTATCGCCGCCCGGTCCTGCCCGTCCTTGGGCCGGACCGTGGGGAACAGCCCGCGCGTTTGGACGTGGTCCGACTCCTCCTGGGTCTCCATCCAACGCCCGAAGACCTCCTCGAACCGCTCCACAGCGGCCCACAACCGCTTCAAGTAGTCAGCGCTGTACGTCGCCACGCCCTACCCCCTCCTCTGGATCATGTCTGCCCGCCACCGAGAGCTAGAAGAGTGCGCCTGCTCGTCGTCGGCCTTCATCCGACCAGCCTTCCAGCCACCACTGACAGCGCGGTCCCGATGGCCGGAGGACCGGCAGGGGTAAAGGCCGGGCCTGCCGTGCTCACCGTGCCTTCGGCAGCGCGGCCAGCGTCCGGCGTTCCTCACTGCGGCCGTTGCCGACGACCCGCC
The DNA here is from genome assembly GCF_044329855.1 of Streptomyces sp. NPDC017520. NCBI lineage: Bacteria > Bacillati > Actinomycetota > Actinomycetes > Kitasatosporales > Streptomycetaceae > Streptomyces > Streptomyces sp. NPDC017520. The sequence goes on along the minus strand of NZ_JBIRKB010000023.1, from coordinate 81,946 downwards.
ACACCGCCCTGCCCGCGCCGCGCTCCGTCAGCCGGGGCAGGGTCGTGGTCGCCACGGTGAGCCGGTAGCCCACGCTCCCCACGCTCCCCACCCGGCCGGCCCGCTCATGGAAGGCGGCCTCGCGCGTGTCCGGGGCCGCGCGGCGCCGGACCGGGGCGAAGACGAACAGCACCGGCGGGCGGCCCGCTGCCCTCATCGCAGCTGCGTGGGCTCCTGTTCGGGGGCGGAGGTCGGAGAGCCCTTCACCACCAGTGATCCGTTGCCCGACCTCCTGGTGGAGTGCAGGGCCAGGCGGGGCGAGGAATAGAGGATGCCGCCGTCCCGACGCAGGTCCCACTGGTAGCTCGTGGAGCGCTCCAGGAGGCGGCGTTGCTCGGGGTCGGCGTCGGAGAGCGTCAGCTCGACAAAGCCGCGGCCGCCTTCGAGGACTCCTTGGCAGGTGATGCTGCCGGTGAAGACCAGCAGGGTCGTACCGACGGAGATGTGGACGGTGTCGCCGTGGATCGGGCGAGCGCCGGGAAACGTCACGCGCCCACCCCCAGGGGGATCTCGGCAATCGGGCTCCACTGGATACGCCGGCCGTCGTGCCACTGCTCGACTAGGGGCCTGTCTCTTAGATTCGGCCATGAGATCGTCATGCTCGTCATCAAGGAGGGTTCATCGCCAACCTTGCCGAAGTTAGAGCCTCAGGCGCCCCTCCACGGCGAGGAGCTCCAAGGATGGAGAACTGACAGATGGCCGAACCGAGCGTTCCTTACTGGACTATCCGGCACCTGGAGTCCGGGGAGTCTGTTCCTGGACAGACCTTCACCGTGTTCATCTCCGAGGGTGACAGCGAGGACGCCCGGTACTTCGATCTGCAGCGCATGATCGAGGAGCCTGGGCAGCAGGAGATAGATCTCGAACTGGACAGTTACTGCATCGTGTCGGAGGGTGACGGCGTTGACTACGGCGGCCTTGAAGAGGCAACCCTGCTTCCAGGCCGGCTCATCCTCCAGTTCCGGAGCAAGTCAGCGGAGGAGTTGGAACTGCCGTCCCAGGCCATAACTCTGGGGATCGCCCCAGGCGTAGACATCAGTGAACTCCGGACGGGTTTGAAGAGGGTACTCACATACGGGAACCCCTCAAAGGTCCCTGTCATAAGCCTCACGTGACCTGAGAGCGCCAGCGGCGACCGTTGGAGTCGGGAACTATCGCCGGGCCCAGATGAGGATGGCGGCCAAGTGGAGTGCGGCCAGGTAGACAAGGGCCAGCTTGTCCGTTCTTATCGCCAGGCCACGCCACTGCTTGAGCCGGGCGATGCACCGCTCGACGGCGTTGCGCTGCTTGTACGCCTCGGCGTCGAACGCGGGCGGTCGGCCCCCTGAGCGGCCCCGCCGCAGACGGTGACCCACCTGATCGGACGGTTGCGGAATGACAGCACGAATACCGCGCCGACGGAGATAGCTGCGGATCGCGCGGGATGAATACGCGCGGTCCGCCAGCACAGCATCCGGCCGGACCCTGGGCCTTCCCTGCCTGTGCCGGGGGACACGGATGCCTGCCAGCACCGCTTCGAACGCAGGCGCATCACCCGACTGACCTGCGGTGATGTGGAAGGCCAGCGGGCGAGCGTGGCTGTCGCTCGCAACGTGCACCTTCGTACTCAGGCCGCCGCGGGAGCGTCCGAGTCCGTGATCATCAGGCTCGGCCGGGCCTGGTGCCCCCTTTTCCTTGCTCCCGCTGCATGCTGATGAGCCCGACAAACAGTGGAATCCACTGACACCGTCCAGCCGATATCGTCGCCGTCGTCGGCCGCTGCCAGGGTCGCAGAGAGGATCCGTTCCCAAGTGCCGTCCTTGGCCCATCTGGACAGGCGCTTGTGAGCGGTCTGGAACGAGCCGAGTTCGTCCGGCAAGTCCCGCCAGGGTGAGCCAGTGCGGTACTTCCACACGATGGCTTCAAGAGTGCGGCGGTGGTCGGCCCACGGCCGTCCGCGAACCGGATCGGCGGGCATCAGCGGCTCGATCCGGGCCCACATCGCGTCAGTGACTACCAACCGAACAGACACACCCGATCAACTGGCCAGTCGACTAGAGAGACACGCTCTAGGTGGATCCGGTCGGCGAGCACAGTGACGGACAAGGGGCCGTCGATCGAGGCGAGGTCGGCCCGGAGAGCGACCACGTCCAGTGAGGCGGCGCCGCTCGTGGTGTAGCCGAGGGAGATGTGGGGGTACCGGCTACGCCCGGGCTTGAAGGCGGCGCCCGTGCGGTCCGTCGCCGCGGTGACCATGTCGACGAGGGCGGAGAAGGGCGCACCGGGCCATCCGCTGACCTCGATGGCGAGCGCGCCGACCGCAGGCCGGTCGAACGTCAGGGTGACCGGGACCAGCGAGCGGGCGGTCCTGCGGACATCGCGGAGGAGCGACTCGATGTCGACGTCGTCGCGGGCCGCCCCGATCGCGTGAAGGAGCGTGCAGTGCATCCCGTCCGGCGAAACGGGCTCCAGCCCGGGCCCGGTGATCCCGGCGTACGGCGCGGCAAGGGCTACGGCCTCGTCCAGGGTGGGCAGGACGTGCCAGTGAAGGTCACGTCGTCCCGCCGGCCAGAAGGGTTCCACCCTCGCGAAGAAGCTCTCCATGCCCGCAGTCTTCCCTCCCGGCGCGTCGGCGGCGGGCGTTCGGCGAAGTTCCTTCCGCCGCCGACTCGATGCTCGCGCCGTTGCGCCGTCGGCGACCGGGCACAGCGGGCAGTCCGCCATCACCCGGGCGAGAGCCGATCACCGTCTCCTGACCCGCCGTGCTCAAGAATCGGCCTCGGTGGTGACCGGGACTTCCAGCGGCACGGTCCACTCGCTGCCCTTGGACCTGGCGGTGATGCTCAGGCGTACCGGCTCGTTCGCGTAGTCGCCACGCCAGCCGTCCGCGTTGCTCGCCGACCACAACGGCGGCGTGGTGGGAGTCAGGCCGTAGCGCGTCCACTCGCCGATCGCGAGCTGCTGCGGGGCGACCGTGCGGCCGGTGCCGTCGCGGCCGTCCGCGCTGAACTTCCACGGCCCCCAGATGTGGGCACGGACCTCTTCGGGAGACGGGGTGCCCGCGAGCCGGGGGCCATCGCCCCGGTGCGGGTTGTCGTTGCGCAGGGACGCGGTGATCTCGATGGCGCCGTGGGACAGCAGGCCGGGCGGTCCTTCGAGGTGGACCCGCAGCATGGCGGTGGAGCGGGCCTCGTTGGCCACGATCGTGCAGCGGAAGTGCGGGGTGAGGTCGGCGTGCAGGCGCTGCTGCTCGATCCGGGACAGGGTCTGCGCGGCCCCGTTGGAGTTGCGCGCGGCTTTCCAGGAGCCGATGGCGGCAACGGCAGCGACGACCGCGACGGCCAGAGCCAGGGCCGCGATCGTGTCGGTGGTGGTCATGAGGCAGGACGCTATCGCCACCGCACCTCACAGGTCAGCGCCCTGGAGATATGGCCATCAGCGGGGACGTCGTCCAAGGTGGGGCGATGGGCGCACTGCGCCCCGGTGACGTCACCGACGAGATGATCCAGGCCATGGGCGCGGCCAAGCGGCAGGGACTGCAGAAGGACCTGCGCGCCCTGGCCGCGAACATCCGCGCCGACGCCGAAGGACGCTACGACAACGCGGAACCCGGGTGGCGGGCCGGGGTCGAGTGGACGCTGCTGTGGATCGAGAACACCGCCGCCCATCTGACCGAGGGCACCCCGGGCGCCGGGACCGGCGGCCGGGGTCAGGGCGTGTCGCCGGAATAGGCGAAGCCGTCGCGGATGTACAGGCCGGGCTCGATGAAGGTCATGGCGATGGTTCCTTTCCGCCCGGCCCCGCCGGTCTCCAGGTTGGAGACGCGGTCGCGGGACCGACCGGGCGGGAACGTAGAGCACCGAGTCCCTTAACGTCGCCTCTGGCCGTCGTCCCCGGGGTACCGGCCGCGGCACCCTGGGGTGCCGCGGCGGATCGGCTCAGCGGGTTGCGGCCTCGTCTGCGTGGCGGTCGCGCCGCCACTGGTGGTGGTCGCCTGGCCGTGGCCGGGGACGGGACTGCGAGCGGGGCGGAAGGCCGCTGGGGCGAAGAGAGCGGTGGGCTGTGTTCAGTCGATCGCGGACCTGGTGGGCGAAGTTCGGTCCCGGCAGCGGGATCTCGCTGTCGGGTTCGCGCAGGTAGCCGCTGGCCACGGCGACGGGCATGTAGGCCATCAGCTCCAGGACGACGGAGGAGCGCTGACGGGTGACGTGCCGGGCCAGCTGCCTCAGGACACGCAGCAGGGTGGTGGTCGAGACGCCTTCACCGTCCCGCAGAAGGGCGGGGAGGCCGGGATCGTCGGCGCAGCGGATCTCGGTGCGCGCCGCGGGGGCGCGCGGTACGGGTTTGCAGGTGCCGGCCTCGTCGGTCTGGGTGTGCCACCAGCTGGCGACGTGAGTCTCGCCGAGGGCGAGGTGGTGGAGATAGAGGCAGTAGGCGGCGGCAGGTTGTCCGGCGCCTGCGGCGTACTGCCACCAGAAGCGGGCGCCGTCGTCGGTGTCGCTGAGCTGGAGTACGCAGGCCAGGACCAGGGCGGCGCGGGGTGCGGGGATCTGGTCGGTGACGAACTCGCCAACGGCGGTGGCCGGGGTGTGCCGCACCACGGTCTCGCACAGCGCGCGCAGGTCGTCGGCCGCCGACCCGGCCGTCTGCCGCGGAGTGATCTCCCCTCGCCGGTTCGTGTCTCGGGTGGGAACGGTGTCACGCGGAACGGTGCGGTTGGAGGCGAGCCGTGCCCGGGAGAGGACGGCGTCCAGTGTGGTCATGGGGTGGGTCCTTCGGTCAGGTGCAGCTCGGTGGTCTCGGTGATGAAGCGTCGGGCATGGCGTTCGTCGGACCGTACGGCGGCGATCGGTACTCCGAGGAGTTCGGAGGTCTCCCGGATGCGGAAGCCGCACAGGTGTCGCAGCACCATGACGTCCATGTGGTTGTCGGGCAGCCTGCTGATCGCGAGGAAGAGCTCGATGCTCTCCGCCAGCTGGTCTGTCTGTGCCTCGGGGTCCGTCTCCTCGCGGAGGGCGAGGGTGTCGAAGGCGCTCTGCGCGAGCAGCGGGCGGTCGTCGCGGTGAGCAGCGCTGGCCTTGACCGTGGCGCGCAGGAGGTTCCAGGCGTAGCGGCGGATATCGGGGCTGGCGAGGGCCTCGTCGAAGCTGAGCCAGAGGATTGCGAAGGTGTCCTCCACCACCTGGTCGCGGGCGTCGCCGGTAAGGAAGACGTCGGCATAGCGGATGTAGCCGTCTTCGACGGTGGCGCGCAGGGCACCGTGGGCCAGGGGCGGGCGGCCGGAGCCGGCGGTAGTGACAGCGGGTCCGCCTTCGCCGGAGCGGTCGATCCAGTCGCTGTTCTTGCCCACGTCCAGGGCGGCCTGCTGCCACAGCCGGTACAGCGGCCAGCTGGGGATGTCCAGGACGGCAGCGACGCGGTGCATGACTTCCCAGCGCGGGTAGTGCCCCACTCCGCGCAGGAGCTCGGAGAGCTTCGACTTGGCAAGGACGACGTGGAGGCTGAGTTCGGCCAGGGTGTAGCCGCTGGCGAGGTAGCGGTCGCGGGTCGGCTCCAGCCACGCGGCGTGGGTGGAACCGACGGTGGGGGCGATGGGTCCGAGCTTGCGGCCGGGACGGACCGGGGCCGGCCCGGAGGCCGGTCCCGGTGCGGGGAGCGTCGTCACAGGGTGCCGTCCTCGTCGTCGGGCGCCGCCGCAACCCGGCGTCCGGTGGTCGGCGTGGTCCGGGCGCGGTAGCCGCCCAGGACCTGGGTGACGGTCAGTCCGAGGACCGGGGCCAGTCCGGCGATCAGGGCCGCGTGGCCCATCGCCGCCATCATCAGGCTCCATGCCAGCACCGCTACGAGCGCCAGCATCATTGCCGCCGCTATCTGTTTCCTGCTCATCACCCATCCTCGGTATCGGGAGTCGGCCAGGCGCGGCATCCGGAAGTGCCACCGCGCCATGAAGGGATCTCCGTCAACGAACGGGTGCCGAGCCGCCGCTGACGGATCCTCAGCATGGACCCGCTCCCATCGATAACGCGACGTGATCATGAAATTACGGAACATTAGAAATCGCGGACGGTCAGTCACGAGCGCGAAACGGACCACTCCGGGGCACGTCCAGCACACCGGGCATGTCCTGGGGGTGAAGTTCCCGGTTTTCCTTGCAAACCGGTCTCGTACGTCGTCCCATGGGAGAGGACACCTCGGTGTCGGTCCTTCCATCCGGAAGAACGGTGCGCCCTCGTGCCGAAAATGAGGGAATCGCGCCACCTGCTCTGCCCGGCCTGTCGTATAGGCCGGGCAGAGCAGCGCCCCTCGCACGGAGGGGAAGACGAACGTAGCGCAGCCCACTGACACCGCTCCGCCCGTTGCTGTCTTCAGCGTCGGTCGCAGCCCGTCCTGGGGGCCAGGACGCGACCAGCACGCAGCCGTGACCGGGCCCGTGGGCTACCGGCGGCGGCCGAACAGTCCGCGGCTCTTCTTCGCGTCCGCTTCGGCCGCCTCCCGCACTGCGGTCTCCTCTGCCTCGCGGCGCGCAGCGCGCTCAGCCTCCGCCCGGTCGACGTCCTCCTTCCTGCACTGCCCGCACAGGTTGTCTCCGGTGCTGCGCCATGAGGTCTGGATGACCGACTGCCAGCGTTCGTCGGTGAATTTCGTCCCGCACCGGGTGCACAGCGGGCGCTGCGCCTCCCGCTCCGCGGCCTTGCGTTCCGCCTGCCGCCGGCGGGACTGCTCCCCTTCGATCCGGTAGAGCCGCTCGCCGTCCGGGGTGTCCAGGGCCTCGGTCAGCGTCTGCCACTCATCGCGCCCGAGCCGCCGCCACACACGGCCCGCGGCCCCGGCCGGGTCGGCGGTGATGCGCTCCAGCTCGGTGACGACCACGGGCACCGTCTGGTGGTAGTCGACGGCCGTGAACCCGGCCCACGGGTACGGGGTGCCGGCGAAGTAGCGGCGGGCGGCCTGTTCCAAGCGGCGCATCCGGCTCTCGCGCTGCGCTGCCGTCTTGCCCGTGAACACGAACGCCACCGGCACGTAGCCCTCGCGGCCGGTCGCCGGGTAGATCCGTGACCACAGTCGGAAGTCGTGTACCGCCGCACCCTGCCGCCGGGCGGCCTTCTCCTTGTCCTTGTCGGCCTTCGGCGCCAGGAGCTCGAACCAGTCGTTGTAGCGGCGCAGCTTCGCCGTCAGGTCGTCGACGGGCTCGTTGACGCGGTCGACCTCCAGGAGCATCGCGGGCACTCCGGCGTCCGGGGCGCGCATCGTCAGGTCGGCGTACTGGGTGTACCCGTATGGCAGGCGGTGGGCGATCTCGGTCTGCCAGGACAGCGGGGTGCCGAACCCGGCCCCGGTGAGCACGGCCGCGGTCGAGGTGACGGCGGCGCCGTGTTCGTCGTAGCCGTCGCCGTCGACCGGCTCTCCGTCGTCGTCGTACTGGAGCTTGCGCAGCACGGACATCCGCGCGCTCTTCGGGAGCAGCTGCTTGGCTTCCTTGTGTCCTCGCTCGGTCAGCACCCACAACTGGTGTCCCGACTCCAGCCGCGTCTCCACCCGGACCTTCCCCTCGCCCTTGAGGGCGTTGAGGGTGTCCCTCGTGCACCGGTCGTGCCGGTCGCCGGGACGCAGCATCCGCCACAGGTGGTCAGCGGTAGCCCTCTGGAAGATCCCCAGGGCCGTCAGCACTTCCTTCTTCCTGGTGTGAGTCGGCTTCCATGTCTGCTTCAAAGACTTAGAAGGGTTGTCGAACGTGTCGGGGACCCCCGGTTTCCGGGGCTGACCTGCACCGACGCGTCCGGCGGCCGACAAGGCCGTGGAGGGGGCGATGGAGGGGCCCCTGGAGGGGGCCGACGGGGCCTGGTCGCCGCCGTCAGCGGGGCTGCGGTCGGCCGGCTCGTGTGGCTCGTGCGGCTCGAAGGCGGGGTCGGGAGTGAGGTCGGCGGGCACGGTGTCCTCGGATTCTCCGGCCTGCGGGCCGGGTCGGCAGTCGTCCGGCTCGTGAGCGGATGTGCGCGCGGGCCGGGGCCACCGTGTGAAGCCACCCCTTGACCGTCGTCTGACGATCAACAGCAGCGGGTGTCCATTCCTCCTGGACCACCCCCATGTCCTCCCGTTTTGTTCGTGAGCGGCATCACGATCGGCTTCCTGTCCCCCGGCAGGCTGACAGCGAGAGCGAAGCCCCGTCCGGGCCGGGGGACGTGCTCTAGCGTGAGCGCTCCCGTCACCCGCTTGGCAGAGGAGCTCAACGTGCCCGAGGTCTGGATCGGCCCGCGCCGCTACGCGACGAAGAAGGCCCGACAGGAAGCGGTGCAGGCGGTCCTGGGCCGCTATGGCCTCGGGCATGACGTCGACCAGGAGGACGACGACCTGCTGTTGCGGGACCTGCTGGACATGCACCCCGACGCGGCGGAGAAGGTCGGCCCGGGGGTGGACCGCTTCCGGATCATCCCCACCCCGCGTGGTCACCACAAGGGCCCGGAAGCGGTCCTGGTCGATGGCAGCAAGGTCGCCTTCTCGTACCAGAAGTGCCTGGACGCCCCCACCCACCGGCAGCGCGTGCTAGCCGCGATGCGCACCGAGATCCAGCCGCAGGTCAACACCTACTACGAGTCCCGCAAGGCATCGAACACGTTCGTGTCCGACGAGAGCGGCCAGCCTCTGGCCCCCGCCGACGTCCACGTCTCCTACTTCCAGGGCCCGCGGTTCCACGACATCGCGCGCGAGTTCGTCCAGCCCGCCGGCGGCTTCGAGGCCGTCGACCTGACCTCAGAGACGGCGCGGGGGCTGGCCCTGTTCACCGACCGGGCCCTGGCGGAACGCTGGCACGCCCACCACCAGGAGCACGCCGTCCTCGGGCTGCTGTCGGCCAAGGAGAACCTGCGCCGCCCACGTCTGTAGCGCACCGGATATCCGGGCTGGCGGCGCGCCGGTGCGGACCGGCGCGCATGGTGCGCTGAGTTGCGCGCGATGAAACGCACTCCCCCACCCGGTGGAGCGCACCGAGTGGGCTCCACCGCGCCTGGTGCACTTCTCGGTGGCCTCCACTCTCCACCCGATGGGGACGATGTCGTGCACTTCCACCCGGTGGAACGCGCCTCGATACGGCGGTGCGAGGCAGTGTCCGCGCCACGCACCTCTTACGGACGGTGACGCGCGGTGTGCGAGAGAGAGAGAGAGAGAGAGATCCCCTTCGCCGCCGTGCACCGGGAGCCCGGCGCCGGGCGTTGCCGGAGAGGTAGCGGACGAGGTCAAGGGGAAACGTCGAAGATCACGCCGGAACTCGTAGCTGGACAAGGGTTGCTTTCCATCCGGTGGGCTGAGTGGAGTCAGGCGGCACACCTGGTCAAGGAGGGTGCGCCGAGTGCACCGCATCCGATGCGCCGTCACCCTCCGTACATGCACCGGGTGGAACGGGCGGAAGTGGTGTCCACTCCCGCCGTGCGGAGCGGTGGTGCGGTGGGAGTGCGTCGCCGGGCACACCGGTGCACCCGCTGCAGCGCACCGAGCGCACCGGATGTCGGGACGCCCCACACGCCCCCACCCGGTGGTGCGCGGTGGGGCGCACCGGAGTGGACCAGCCGAACCGCAACACCGTGGTCGCCACTCATCTCCGGCGGCCCCGCCCGGTGCGCCCCAGGTGCGGCCAGCCTCCGGGGTACTGCCGGGAGCGGACGCGACGCCGGGCGGGCGTCGGCTTCGGCGATGGGTACAGCGCGGTGCGCAGCCGGGCCGCGTCGGCGAGCTGCTCCAGGCGCTCCCGCTGCGCCGGTGACAGGTGCGGCAGTGTCGGGGCAACCATGAGGCCTCCGTGCTCGAAGGCAGCGATCGGTCCCCCGTACCTTCGCCGCTCCCCGGTGATCTCGGCGGTGGGCGACAGGTCGTATCCCGGCGTCTGGCCCGTGACTGCACCGCCCGTCCCGCCCGGCGGGCGGGACGGGCTGTCACGGCTGGAAGCCCTGTCCTTGGTCCTGGCCGGGCTGCCGCTGCTGCTCGTGCTCCTGGCGGTGGCGGTCGGCCGGAGGGCCCGGGGCGGCGGCCGGGTTCCGTCCGTTCGCGATGGCGCGGCGGCGGGCGTTGGCCTCGCGGGTGATGGCGGCGAGCCGGTCCAGGTTCTCCGGTGTGCGCAGCCATGTCGCCGGGTCGGTCGTCCGGCCTTCCAGGTACGCGTCGGGCATCGCGGCCTGCTGGTGGGTGTGGACGGCGGCCGCCCGCTGCGCCGGTGTGAGGGCGGCGTCGCGGCCGGGGTGGTCGACGGCGTGCGCGGCGGTCGATGTCGTCGCGGCCGGGGTGTCGCCCTGCTGGGTGGGCAGGGCGGGGGCGGCGCGGATCGCTTTGCGGACGGCGAGGCTGGCGACCCGGGCCCGCTCGTAGCGGGACGACTGCCGGGGCGGGTTGCCGTCGGTGCCGGCGATCCACCAGGGTTCGGGCTCGGTGAAGTCGGCGGTGTAGAAGATCCGGTCGGCGGCCGGGGCGCGACGGCCGGGCTGGGGCACGGTGGTCTGGCGGCCGTGGTCGGCCAGGGCGCGGTTCGCGATGTAGTCGTCCAGGCCGCGGGCGAACGCGCGGCCGCGCAGGGTCTCCAGCAGGTGCCGGCGGGCTTCGGCCAGGACGTGGCGGCGGGCGAAGTTCCTGCGGACGGTGAAGACGACCGCGGCGACGTCGACGGCGGCGAGCGCCGTGTCCACCACCGGGTCCACCCGGGCCCGGAGCGCCGCCCCGACCGCACGGCAGCGGTCCACGAGCCCGTCGACCATCCGCGTGCCGAACGCCAGCACCGCGGACGCTCGCCACCGCGCGAGCAGCTGCTCCAGCGGGCGCGGGGTCTTCTTCTCCGGGCGGGTGTCCTGCGCCGCCTGCCACCCCAGGCCGTGGCGGGCCTTCTCGCCGGGCAGCCGCCCGTGCTCCTGGACCCAGGTGTAGGTGAGGCCCTCCAGGGCGTCCTCGATCCGCTGGCGGCGGGTGGAGGACCAGTCGATGAGAACCTGGTCGACACCGGCTATCTCCATCACCGGCCGCAGGCCCGGCGTCACTTCCCGAGGCACCGTCGCGAGCCCGAGCCCCTCGCACACCTCCGTCGTCATCGCCAGGGTGTAGAGCGTCCCGGCCGCCACCACATGCTTGTAGAGCCGCGTCGTGTCCAGCGCACCCCACCTCGGCTCACCGTCAGCACCCCTGCGCTGAACGCGGTTCAGGACCAGGCAGTGCTCATGCAGCAGCGGGAACCCGTCCCGGTTGTCGAAGTGCCGGAACGCCGCGACCACGAGTGCCGGTGTCTTCGCGCGGCCGCGGCCCGAGGACCACCGGGTCTCCGCGACATCGTCCTCGAGCCAGCGCAACGCCTGGGCGACGGCCCGCTCGTGCGCACGCTCGATGACCCGCCGCGTATGGGCGTCGCCCAGCGCCCACAGCACCGTGAGGGACGCCTGCGGGCGGAAGGTGAAGTCCAGGGCGAGCAGCGGAGTCTGGTTGCGGGCCTCGATCTCCTCGATCGGCTGCCCCAGCACGGTCGCCCGCCGCGCGGCGGCCGGATCGACAGTGTCGTCCAGGAGGCGCTGCTCGATCCGGTCGGCGTCCGGGTGCCGGCCCTGCCCGAAGACCAGCTCCATTTGCCGCTCGGACACCTCCGCCCCCTCGGTCAGCCCAAGGCCGGCCAAGCCGCGCCCCCGCCACCGACCCGGCGGGAGACCGGCCTCCTCCTGGGCGGCCTTCAGCGACTGGCCTACCGGGCGGCGGCCGTCCCCGAACGCGACCCCGCGCACGTAATACCGCCACGCATTGGGCCTCTGCACCTTCGCGACACTCAGCATCCCGGCAGCGAACACCGGCTCTGACCTGGTCAAAAGAGTCGATGCCGTGCGGCGGGAGAGTTCAGCGGAACTTCACGGCCGATCCCGCCCTGCGGGCATCCGCAGCCGCATCGTGCCCGCCGGGCGGACCTCACCGGGGCCATGTAAATGCTGCGCGGCCACGGCCACACCCACACCACACGCCCCAAGTCGCATCAGTAGACGCCTCTATCGCCACCACACGTACATCTACGAACCACTCCCCCACCCGCCGGCCGTGAACGCCTCGCCATGCACCACGTCACCAACTCTCCGCCCCCGGCAGCGCCGGGGGCTTCTTGCTGCCTGGAGGACCGACGTGCCGACCTACGAGACGCTGCCCCGCTTCACCACCGACTTAGACCGTCTCACCCCGGCGCAGCGCCGCCGGTTCCGCCGGACCGTGGCGGCCTTCGTCGACGACCTGCGCACCGGCCGCCAGTTCCGCCCCGGGTTACGGGTCAAGCGCGTCCAACGCGCAGCCCGCATCTACGAACTCACCTGGTCCATGGGCACCGGCCCCGCAGGACGCGCCACGTTCGAGTACGGGAGTGAGGTCCGCCCTGGCACACCGCACGTCATCTGGCGACGCATCGGCACCCACGACATCCTCAGCGGACCGTGATCACTGGAGGAGCCTGAGGCTCGGCATCGCGACCTGCTGGTGGCTCTGGCTTGCACGCCCAAGACCCGTGACGGCAGTTCAGTGCGTCGGCGATGGCGGTCCGACGGGACGCGCCGGCGTTCGGGGGACCTGGCCGCAGGCGGATCGGTGCCTCGTGGGTGTGGGCCTTTCTTCGGCGACCGCGGCGCCCGAAGGTGGCCTTCGCTGGTAATACCAAGATCATGGCCCGAATGGGTGCTCTTATCGGAATTGCATGCGGATTGCCCGTCCGGTGGCGACGAAAGTGTCCGATCAGCCCGGACTTGCATAGGCAATGGGCGCATATGCCCGAATGGCGTTGGGCAGAGCGTGTCATTACGCTCACGGAGCGCGAACCCGCTCTTCTCACGGACCCGAGCTCGCGCTCCTCATGTGACGCCGGCCCAGGCGGTCTCTTTGCCTACGTCCCCGGATCGATCTCGAATCAAACGCCTCTGGCGCCGACTCGCAGGCGACAGTAACAAATTGGTCGCGGACAACAACATGTCTGTCAACAACTCAGAGGCCCCGGGCAACACCGCCCAGGCTTCGCACGGTGCCGCGGCCGTCGCCTTTCCCCCGCTGATCGTGGTTCCCGGGTCGCCCGGGTACGCGGCCCTGGCCATCATGGCCGTGCCCGTGGCTCTCTGGGCGCTCATGGTGTGGCTGAACACGAAGCGCCGCTGACTGCCCTTCAGACAACACCGGGTCGTTTCTCTGACGAAACGGCCGGTTGAGTACCCGTTTTCATCACGATTCCCCGGGCGGCAGAACCCGTTTCGTCGCCCGGGGGCTGACATGGCAGAAAGCGAAAGCAGCATGGTGGGGAACACATTTTCGCCTGACAACTGTAAATGGTGCGGGGGCCTGCGAACGGTTCGGCGCACCGGGCGGCCGGGCGAGTACTGCAGCACGAAATGCCGGCAGACCGCGCACACCCAGCGGCAGAAGCTGCCTCCCGACACCAGCCAGTTCGACACCTTCCTGCGCATCGAGCTCAGCGCGGTGCAGGCAGAGGTCCGCGACCTGCAGCGCGCCCTGAACACCCCGACGCCGGATGCAGAGCAGCCGCTGGAACGGCTGCTCCAGCTGCAACGGCGCATCGAGCAGCTCCTGCCGCCCGTGGTCGGCCGCACGAAGCGCATGGGCGCGTCGTGGGAGGTGATGCATGAGCAAAGACACCGTGCGCAAGAAGTACAACTCCTCGGTGGTGCAGCGGGCCCTGAGCCGCGCTCACGTCAGGGTGCCCGCGCCCCGTCCAACCCCCCGGAGCTCTCCCTCGGCTGCGCTCTCCCCCCTCCTCTCCCTTCGCTGTGCCGGCAGACCCCACCGAGACTTCCGAGGAGGAGAGCCCAGACCCGTCGCCGGAACCCTGTGCTCCCGGGCCTCAGGACTTCGCCTGCGTGCTGAGCAACCTTCAGCGGGCATCGGGCCACAGCCTCCGGGCTCTCAGCAAGAGAACGGCGCTCTCTCCCAGCTTCCTGTCGAGAGCGATGAACGGAGAAAGGTTCCCCAGCTGGGAGGCGACCGCGTCGCTCGCCCGCGCCTGCGGCGCCGATCCCGAGGTCCTCCGGAAGGTGTGGGAGGACGCGGAGGTGCGCCGGAACCGCAAAGCGGCGAAGCCGCAGGTGCTCGCTTCCGCGCTACGTCATCTGCATCATCGGGCCGGGAGCCCGACTCCGTGGTCGGTCTACGTGAACAGCGGCTACGCGCTCTCCCAGGAACTCGTCAGCGGGCTCCTCGACGGAACCACCGCCGGATCCTGGGAAGACGTCCAGATCCTCGTCCAGACGCTCGACGGCGAGTACACCTACTTCGAACCCCTGTGGCACCAGGCCCTCAAGGCTTCGCCCGAGACTGGGTCCGAGACCGCGCCTGCGGCACCCCCACCAGTCTCCGGCTCGGGGCCCGCCGCCCGGGTCGAAGACCTCATCGCCGCCTTCGGGAAGGTCCTGAGCACAGCCGGCAAACGCACCCCCTCCCCCGGACGCCCCCGACCCGCCCCCATCCAGGCCGCAACCACCTGGACCAGCAGCTGATAGAGGAGCGGGGGCGCCATAGCGTCCCCCGCCGCACAGAGTGTGGCGGAACAGCCGCCGGGCACTCTGCGGCTCGGGCTCGGGCTCGGGCTCGGGCTCGGGCTCGGGCTCGGGCTCGGGCTCGGGCTCGGGCTCGGGCTGCCGGAGGATAGGAGCAGCACAGTTCCCATGCGTCGGCTCGATCACACTTTCTCGTCATAGTGACGATTACTGCGGTACTCTGCTGTCAGAGTTGATGAGCCTTCGCCTAACGGGCGGACCATCGGCATAAGGAGAAGTGCGTGGTGAGCGAAGCTACGAGCGGGCCAATCGTCGTTCCGGCCGGAGGACTGATTGAGCCTCCAATGGCCATGGCCTTGAACGTTCACGCAAGCCCGGGCGTGTACGCGCTGCTGCTGGGGGCCGGCGTCTCTATCGCCTCGGGGGTAAAAACCGGCTGGGGGATCGTGCAGGACGTCGTCGGGAAGGTCGCCGCCATCCGTGACCCCGACAACTCCGAGGCCCAGGCGGAGGCCATGGCCGATCCCGAGGCATGGTGGGAGGCCAACACCAGCGAGGCCTTGGGCTACTCGGCGCTGCTGGCCGCGGCTGCACCGCTGCCTGCTTCCCGGCAGGCGATGCTCGCGAAGTACTTCGAGCCTGCAGAAGACCAGGAGGACACCAAGGGTCCGACGGCAGCACATCGGGCCATCGCCCAACTGGTCAAGCGTGGCAGTGTGCGCGTCATCCTCACCACCAACTTCGACCGGCTGACCGAGCGGGCGCTGCAGGAAATAGGGATTTCCCCGCAGGTGGTAAGCCGCCCGGACCAGATCAAGGGGCTCAAGCCGCTCGCACACAGCCAGGTCACCGTGATCAAGCTGCACGGCGACTACGCCGACTTGGAGCAGCGCAACACCGTTGACGAGCTGGAGACCTATCCCGATGAGCTTCAGCAGCTCCTGGGACGAGTGCTGGACGAGTACGGGCTGATCGTATGCGGGTGGTCCGCGGACTGGGACAAGGCACTCGTCCGGGCCGTCGAGGGCACCCGGTCACGCCGGTATCCGTTGTTCTGGTCGCAGTACGGCCGCTTCAGCGACGCCGCCCGGACTCTGACTGCTCAGCACGACGCGGTGGTGATCGACGGCAAGAGCGCGGACGAGTTGTTCACCGACCTCGTGCGCCGCATAGAAGCTCTCGACCATATGACAACCGCGCCCATCACTCGCGACGTCGCTGTCGTACAACTGAAGCGCGCCCTGGCCGATCCCTTGCGCCGCATCGAGCTCTTCGACCTCGTCGACCACGCCGTCACCCAGACCACGCACCGCAGCGCGCCCGAGCACAGGCCGGTGCGTGCCACGTCCTCCGCCTGGGCCGACACGTTCGGGTCCAACGTCCGAGGCTACCGAGTCGACAGCGACACCCTGCTGCACCTTCTGGCCAACGGCGTCTTCCACGACGACGGCACCCACGACCACATATGGGGGCGTGCTGTAGAGCGCCTTGTCCGCCTGCGCGACACCATGCCGAGCCCATACAACGAGTACCTGGAGAAGCTTCGCCACCTGCCAGCTCTGCTGGCTACCTGGACGATCGGCGTCGCCGCCATCCTCGGCCACCGTGAGGAACTCCTTGCTCGTACCCTCTACCGGCCGGAGTGGTCCGCTCCCCACTCCGGCCACGACCGGCAAGGGCCGGCCTGGTATCTCAATCCCAACCTGGTCCTCAACATCGAGGGCATGCACGACATGCATCGGTCCGGGAACGGAAACAAACTGCTCTACCCACAGAGCAACTGGCTAAAGGACACGCTGCGCGAGCCCTTCCGCCTCGTCGAGCCCAGTGATGTCACCTACAGCGAAGCATGTGCCCGGTTCGAGTTTCTGGCCTCGATGGTCGCCATGGACACCGACATCGAATTCCGCGCCTATCCCTGGGCCGGAGAATTCTTTCTCGATTCCTTCGGGGGCTACAACAACAGCGGACTCGCTGGCGCTATCGAAACGGAACTCTCTGACACCTGGCCGCTCGTTCGCGCTGGCGCCTTCGGAGGCGAACTCCCCCGGGCCCGGAGCGCTCTGACCACACTTACCGAGTGGAGGGGAAAGCACGGCAGGAATTGGTGACCCACGAACAGCGGGACCGGGCAGGGTGATCCTGTCCGGTCCCGCTGTTCGTTTCATCAGCCAGCCACGGTGGCCAACGGCCGGTGGTTCATCGACTCGTGGCACCCGCCAGGCGACCAGCCAGCAGCAGTCCCGGGGGCATCTTTCAGCGATACATCGTCGCGGCGGCGAGTCGCTCCCTTGCCTGCTGGTACACGGTTGCGTCGCGAACCGGATTCTTCTCTCTCTGCAGCAGGGACTCGTAGATGTCGACTTCTTCGCCTGGCACGGTCAGGGTGTACTCCTGGCTGCCATCGTCGGCGATCCAGCCGTGGGCTCGCGCGAGGTAAATGTTGTGCTCGGCCGCGTACAGCGTCAGACCGGTGGCCGCTGCCAACTCCTCTACGGTGCAGCTCACGCCCCGGGGATCGATCGCCGTGCCGGTGCCGAGGCGATCCGTGAGGGCATAGAGGCAGACCTTCACCGTGTCTGGGAGCTCAGCTCCCTCCTCGGACAGCCTCACCAGGTAGATGTCGCGTGCGTCACGGAGATTCTCCGGGCTGTGCCAGATGGCACGCGACGCTGCGATCCGGGCGGCGCGGTCATCGTCGACAGTCCGAGCGGCCTGGCGATAGGTCGCGCCGGACTTGTCGGCCTGGGCGCGGATGCGGGCCTTCCGGGCGTTGGAGCCGTTCTTCGTCATGTGCTTCTCCAGGGAACCCACGCTCCTCCCGGGTCAGCCGAACGAGTCTGGCGGCGGAAAGTCTGCACGGGCCCGTGCCGGCAGATGCCGGGGAGCCTTGGCCGGACTGGGTCACGTTGCGGCGTGGGCGCTGCGACGGCGGCGGTAGGCGTTCGTGTCATGCCAACCCGAATCGTAGAGCGCTACCGATCGCCAGCGCCATCTCCTCCTTACGTGGGCGTGCCACTCCCAACGAGCCGTGCGAATACTGCGCATCAGGCGATTCCCGGAACCGTCTCCTTTCACCTCACAGAAGCGGGTCGGCTCTCGTGGCGGGAGCATTCCACAGCCGATGCCGGGATGCGGCTGCCAGGAGTCGGTCCCAGAGGCAGTGACCACGCCTTGCGGATGGTGTCGATCAGCGACCGGGCGCTGTAGGGCGATATCCCGAGTTCCTGGCGTGCGTCAGACAGGCGTTCAGGATCGCCGTCCTGACCGTGCTCGGCTGCCAGTTGCGTGCGGCGTTCAAGTCCTTCGGTGCTGAAGATGTCGAGCAGGGTGAGTGAGAAGTAGGCGTATGCAGAGGCTTCGTCGATCAGTTGGCGTGCGTCACTGTTGAGATCGGGGTCGTCCGGTGGCCGGTGGGATGAGTTGCTGGCGTTCACAGGATGTGGTTGGGGGCCATCGGCGTAGAAGGCGAAGTGGTCCAGTGTGCGCAACACATCCGCTTCTACGCAGGGGCAGGGGTCGCGCAGGTAGCTGCTGAGGGTGCGGAAGGACGCGAGGACGCTGTTGTTGTCGTGCGTCCACTGCTGCTTGCTCAGCAGCGTCCGGAAGCCGGCGAAGGTTTCCGCGAGTTCTTCCAGGATGAGATGACGGGAAATGTCTGTGAGTTCGTAGGACTGGGCCTTCTCCTGTGTCTCGCGGAGCTGCAGTCCGTAGCGGAGCAGGTCGCGCAGGATGCCGCCGGACAGAGCGTGGGCGAGCAGGATGTGAGGGTCTTTCAGTCTCTTGGAGCGTTTGGCGAGGATGGTGCGGGAGTCGCTGAGGGTGCTGGGTTGGACGTGGATGATGTCGTCCAGGGAGCTGTCGGTGGCGTCGCGGTGTGGCAGGCCTCTGCGGACGAAGGCGGCTCCGACGTCTTCGGCAACGGAGATCAGGTAGTGGACCAGGGGGACCCCCAGGATGGCTTTGATCTCTCGGAGGAACGCCAGGGCATCGGTGTCCGCGCCCAGGCGGTCGACTTCGTCGATGGCGATCACGACGGTCTTGTGCGCCTCGGTTCTCTCGATGGCGATGCATCTGAGCAGGTCGCGGAATTCTGCGACCAGTTCCGGGTAGTTCGGGGGGACTGTGGAGACGGATGCGGAGTGGTTCGTACCCAGACTCATGATCTGGGCAGTGCCTCCGGTGGTCAGGCCGTGGGTGGCCTGCTGGATCGTCTGCAGGCGGTAGAGGTGGTTCCGGCAGCGCGTGACCAGTTCGGGTTCCTCCTCCTGCGGGCGCCAGTCCCCTGCCTTCGACAACAGGACTCCGGCGATGACGCCTGCCAGCCGCAGCGGGTTATCCGGGTCCGCCACAAGGGATCGTGTCTGCGGGTTGTCGATGAGCAACAGCAGCAGGCAGATCCCGGCAAGGGCTGCGGGCAGGCGGAAAATACTCTCCAAAGAGATGCGCCACCGTCCGAGGGGGAGCACGGCTTCGGAATCACGGGCGAGACGCAAGGCCCACCACACAACCAGCAGCACACCTACGTAGGCGACGGCTTTGTAGAGGCCCTCGGGCTGAGTGTTGTGGAGGTGCCGGGCCTGCTGGCGAATCTGTCCGTCCAACAGGATTGTGGCGGCGGATGCGCACGCCAGGAGCAGTCCTATGGGTCTGATGCCGCGCATCCACAGGCGGCCCAGTATGCGTGGTAGCCAGGCTGCGTGCCTCGATCGCCACCAGACGATCCCGGCGATCGTGACAGTCAAACTCGCGATGACTGTGTGGCCATGCCAGATTGCCTTCATGTCGTCGCGTATCGCGTTGGTGAAGTTGCGCACGGCGTCGGCTACAGACGGGGTGTATTGCTCGTACAGAGAGTGCACCGGGGCGGACAGGCCTAGCACCACCAGGGCGGCGGCGGGCACGGCGAAGGAACTCCATCGGCTCAGCCGCTTTGCCCGGAGCCGCACACGCCGCAGCAGCCGGCGTGCCGGCGACAGTCGCGCAAAGCTGGTGGGTTCGTAGCCCTGGCCGCGCATGTACTTCTCGCACAGCTGCACCGACAGTGACAGCAGGAAGTCGTGAGGTGCGTAGGTGGCCGGCGCTTGGACGATCACGCCGAAGCCGGCCTTTTCGACGCACTGCTCCAGAAGCGTCGTCTTGCCTGCACCTCGTGGCCCGCAGACGGCGATCGTGCCGTCCTCAAGATGCGACAGCTTGCCCTCCAGCTGCCGCCGAGCCACGTTCTCAACGATGTAACCCGGGGACCGGGGTGCTCGCAGGCCCCATTCGTAGGCGTCGGGGATGAAGAGAGAATCAGGGTCGTCACCCAGCAGGTGGCGGACAAGATCGGCCACCACGGGCTTGGCCCCTTCCTCCTGCAGTTCCTCACCCCACCGAGCGGCGCACGCCCCTACCTCTATGCGCTGAACCAGCCAGCCGACCCCCAGTCCCGCAGCAATCAGGCACTGTCTCAGGTCGGTCCACGCCGAGGAGCCACGCCAGGCCAGGGTGATCATCGTGACCGCTGCTACCAGAGCCGCTAGGAGCAGGACGAAAGGGCCTCCGAAGATCAACAGTGCTAGGACACTGAGAAGGATCAGGGAGCAGGCCACCCGCCAGTCCCACTGCGTCGCACGCGCCGCTCTCTCGTGCTTCTCCCGAGCCTGATCCAGTGCCTCGATCGCTCTGTCGAAGGCGGGCGATGGGCAGCGGATGGTGGTGTACCGGCGATACCGTGCTCTCCTCATGTGCCGCAGGACGGCACCGCGGTCTACCCCCTCGCGTACATCAAGCAGTCGCTCCGTCTCGTGCGCGTTGAGTGCGGCCAGCACGCACCGGTGATAGATCTCCCCCTTGTCGTCACCACTGCGAAAGTCGAGGGCTCTCGCTCCCCATAACTCCAGCCACGTCCGAAACCGCATCCGCTCGCCTTCCCCCGAGTTCAGAACCTGCGGATGCTAACCCTGAGGCCTCTGCGCCGGGGAGCGTTCCGTCGAAGGTGGCCTACTTCGCGCGCTCGCTGCGGTCGACGACAGAAGTCGGGCACCCTGGGCACCACGTCCGATCGGGTGGCGCGTCCATAGGTTCTCGGCGCGCACCACGCATCCCCAATTCGAACAACCGTACTATTAAGTTGTGACCACGTACGCCTTCCCCCAAGACCTCCGCGACGCCCAGCTCGCCCTCCACCAGACCCGTGCCTCGTACCAGGAGTTCGCCCGTTCTCTGCCGTGGTCGGCGGAACCCTTGCCCGGCTGGGAGGCCGAGAAACAGCTGCATTCCGGCTTCCGGTCCTCGAAGCCGGACAGCCCCGGCTACACCGAGGAGCAGCATGCTGAGGTGGCGCGGTTCCGGGCCGAGCTGTTGGAGCTGAGCATCGCCGTGTCGACGCACCCGTTCTGGGAGCAGGTGGAGCAGGGCCAGGTCGTCGATGCGCGGATGCGGCTGAAGCACCAGCACGAGATTCCTGACACCGAGGCGGCCTGACCCTCGTGCCTGGCTGCTCTACCGCGGCGGCTGCGGCCTCCTCGACAACGCAGCTGCACTCATGCCGCGGTGTGAGCACCGGAGACCGGGCGGGTTTGCTCGGTCGTACGAATGGAACGCCTACCGGGCGCCAGGGAACGTCTCTGCCCGCCTGTAGAGGGGCGGGCGTCATGGACCAAGATCCGAGATGCGGGGCCCGTGTCCGGAGGCGACGGTGGATGGAGACAGTATCCCTGCATCGACTGGAGTGTCATGATCGTCAAGATGTTGCACGAGAAGGGCCTGAAAGCCGAGCACGCCTACACCGCGGCATTCGCCTCGATCGGCCTGTCCGTCGTCTCCTGGTGCGGATCGATGAAAGTCGAGCCGGCCGGCACCGCGCGGGCCGACCGGTGGGGCATCTTCGTCGGCGAATGGGCACCCACCTTCTTCGCCCTCGGCCTCGCCCTGGCGAACTACGAACGCGACCACGACCTCCTCCACCCCATCACCCACTAACCCCGGCCCCCGATCCCCCGGAACTGGAGTCACGGCCGCAGTGAGCCCGCCTGGACGGAGCGGGACACGGTGGAAAGGCGAGCTATCCGGGCCGGCACGAACATCGAAGTGGCGGGGAGAACGGCTGCGCTCTGTCCGGGAGCGGATGGTCCTCTGCCCCCTCGGGCGCCGCCGAGAGCCCGCCTGCCGACCACCACCGCTCCCACCGGGCCCGCGACTGTTCGGTATTGGGTCCGGCCCGTCGCTCAGGGTCCTTTTATGGCCGTCGAGCAGCCACAGTCGACAAGGCAGCGGGCGGGAATCAGGCAGCCGGTGTGTAGCGGACGATGGTGTCCTCGCACGGCCCCTCGGCGAACACCTTCAGCGCTTCGAGCTCGCGGTCGTCCGCAGTGAGCTGCCAGCGGAGCTTGGTGGACACCCACTCCCCCACGTACCGGCACTGCGCCTCCGGGGACGGCGGCATCCAGTCGGCCGGATCCTGGTCGCTCTTCGACCTGTTGGTGCGCGCGGTCACCGCGACGAGGGACACCGTCGCCCCCTGGTCGTTCGCGTACGCCTCACGCCGCGCCGCCGTCCACTCCGAGGCACCGGAGTCCCAGGCCTCGGCGAGCGGGACCATGTGGTCAATGTCCAGGGAGCCGGCGCTGGTGACCTCCTGGCCGTCGTAGTAGCTCACCCAGGTGCCGCCGTTCAGCTTGCAGCCGGCCTCCACCGTCGGCGCGACGACCGCCTCAGCGATGAGGACCTCAGCGCGGGTGTTACACCCGTCGCCTGCGTCGTCGCCACTGTTCCAGTGCTTGAACTTCGTACGGGTGTAGCCGGTGCGGTCCTCCTCCGTGACCTTCACCAGACCGACCGCATCGGCCAGCGTCGTCACTTCAGGTGCAGGGGCGGCCTGCGCGACGGGCGCCGAGAGAAGAGGGGCGAGGGCAAGGGAGAGTGCGCTGAATCCGAGCGCGAAATTCTTGATCACCACCGCTGTGTATCGGCTCCACCTACCTGCGGCGAAGGCCACGGTCCCCAGGGTCACCCGCGCGGGCGAGAAGGTTCACCGCAGGAACGATTCCACTGTCCGGCCGCTCACCCCGAGGCGCCGGGAAGCGGCCGGTCACCTGCTGCCGACAGTGGGGGGATGCGGGCAGACCTGCCCCGCGTGAGGATCGGGAGTACGACGTAGCCGGCCCGGCGCTTCCGACCGGGCGTTCCCGGCCCTCCCTTCGCCGCGTAGCAGCGCAGGGGCCCTGGAGGTGGAAGAGATGCCGAGACCGTTGTGGGCCGGTGCGATCAGTTTCGGGCTGGTCACGATCCCGGTGAAGATCGTGTCTGCGACCGAGGACCACGATGTCCACTTCCACCGGGTGCACCTTGCGGACATGGGCCGGGTGCGGACGCGGAAGGTGTGCGAGCTCAACGGCGAGGTCGTGTCCCAGGACGAGATCGGCAAGGGCTACGAGATCACGAAGGACCAGACGGTCCCGGTCACGGACGAGGAACTGGAGCATATGCCGCTGCCGACGGCGAAGGCGATCGAGATCGCAGCGTTCGTCGACGCCGACACCATCGACCCGGTCCGCATCAGCGACTCCTTCTACCTGGCCGCCGACGGACAGGTAGCCGCCAAGCCCTACACCCTGCTGCGCAAGGCCTTGGAGCGCTCGTCGAAGGTCGCCGTGGCCAAATTCGCGTGGCACGGGCGTGAGCGCCTGGGCCTGCTGCGCATCCGGGAGGGCGCGATCGTGCTGCACTCCATGAAGTGGCCCGACGAGGTCCGCAGCCCCGACGAGCTGGCCCCGCGCGAGGTCGAGGTCAGCGAGGAGGAGATCGAGCAGGCCCTCCAGCTGGCCGAGCGGATGACGATTAAGGACCTGTCCGGCTTCCACGACGAGTACCGCGAGGCCCTGGAAGACATCATCGCGGCGAAGTCCGAGGGCAAGCCACTCCCGACCCCGGCCGAAGGCGAGGGGAAGGAGAAGGGCGAGGTCGTGGACTTGATGGCCGCCCTGAACGCGTCCGTCAAAGCCGCGAAGGAATCCCGCGGTGAGGACGGCGAGGACGGCGAGGACGCCACCGTGCACGAGATGCGGCCGTCGAAGAAGACCGCTCGGAAGACACCGGCGAAGAAGACGGCCGCGAAGAAGCGCAGTGCCTCCTGACCCTCCTCCTGCCGCGGGTGCCGTGCTGCCGAGCATCGAGCCGATGCTCGCAACCGCCGGCGCGCTGCCGCCGGCGGGGGTGGAGGACCGGTGGGCGTTCGAGGTGAAGCAGGACGGGCAGCGGGCCATGGTCTACCTGCCGGGCGACGGCTCCCTCCTCGTACGCGCTCGTTCCGGTACAGACATCACCGCCGCCTACCCCGAGCTGCTCCCCCTCGCCGACGCCCTCGGCCCGCGGAGCCCCGTGCTGGACGGGGAGATCGTGGCACTCGACGAGCAGGGCCACAGTGACTTTGAGCGCCTCCAGCAGAGGATGGGCCTCGTCAGCGCTCCCGCGAAGGCTGCCCGGATGGCGGCCCGGGTGCCTGCGCACCTGATGCTCTTCGACCTCGTACACCTCGACGGCCGGCTCCTGACCAAACTGCCGTACGCGGAGCGACGGGCGCTGCTGGAAGGTCTCGGACTGGCCGGGCCCGCCTGGTCGACACCCGCGGCGATCACCGGGCATGGGGCTGAGGCGTGGGCAATGGCCCGGGAGGCCGGGCTGGAGGGCCTGATCGCGAAGCGGCTGACCTCCCGGTACGAGCCCGGGGCACGGTCGAAGAGCTGGGTGAAGATCAAGGTGCACCGGGTCGCCGATGTCGTGATCGGCGGGTGGGTACCCGGACGCGGCCGCCTGACCGGCCTGCCCGGCGCCGTTCTGGTCGGCGAGCCGCTCGACGGGCTCCTGCACTACGCGGGCAGCGTCGGCACCGGCTGGAGCCAAACCGAACGCACCCGCCTCGCCGAACTCCTCCAGAACGCGGCCATCGACGCCTGCCCCTTCGCCCAAGTCCCGCCGGTGGCCGGGGCCCGATGGGTACTCCCCCAGCTCGTCGGCGAGGTCCGCTACACCTCCCGCACCCGCGCCGGACGCCTGCGCCACCCCTCCTGGCACCGGCTCCGCCTCGACATCCCCCTCGATGACCTGACTGGCTGAAAGTTCGTGTCTCGAACTCGCGTGTTCGAATTAATGTTCGATACAGTCGATGGAGAAGAGTTCGATTAGTAACGCTTTGGGGGTTATGGGCGGAGGATTCATGCAGGAAGGCGTCCCTCACCTGCATGTCAGCAGTGGGTTTTCGGCCCGCTACGGTGCCTCGCATCCCCATGACCTCGTCGCGCGAGCGTCCGAGCGCGGGATCGGGGCGGTGGCGCTGACCGACCGCGACATGGTCACCGGCACGGTGCGCTTCGCGAGGGCCGCCACGGCCGCCGGGGTGAAGCCGCTGTTCGGCGTCGACCTCGGCATCGCCCCTCATACGCCCTCCGCCGAGGCGCGGCGCCGTACCCCGGTGCGCGGCGGCGCTCACGTAGCCGAGGCACCGTTCCGGGCCACGCTCCTCGCCCGTGACGCGACGGGGTGGGCGCGGCTATGCCGACTCGTGTCCTGCGCGCACGCCGAGGCCTTCGCCGCGGGGGCGCCGCCGGCAGCTTCGTGGGAGATGCTCGGCCGGTACGCGGGTGAGGGACTGGTGGTGCTGCTCGGTCCGGCGTCGGAGCCGCTGCGGGCGCTCGCCGCCGGCCGCCCGGACATCACCGAGCGGCTTCTGGCCCCGTGGCAGGAGGCCGTCAGCGGCGGGCTGCGGCTGGAGATCGTGTGCTGGGGCCTGTCCGGCACAGGCCCGGGGTCGGTCCGCCTGGCCGCGCATACCCTGGCACTCGCCGACCGCCTCGGCATTCCGGCCGTGCTGACCAACGCCGTACGGTACGCCGACCGGTCCCAGCACCGGGTCGCCGACGTCCTGGACGCGGCCCGGCTCCTGCGTCCCATCGACCGGCGGCGGCTCGACTGCGGAGAGCGCTGGCTCAAGGGCGGGCCTGCGATGACAGAGATTGCCGAGCGGGTGGCAGCCGCCGTCGGAGGCGGCCGGGCACGCGCGGTGCGGCTGCTCGCCGACACGGTGGCCGTCGCGGAGGCGTGCGAGGTCGATCCGGTGAGGGATCTGGGGCTCGGGGTGCCGCACTTCCCCGAGCCGTCCGTCGTCGGCGCAGAGGCGGGGCCGGGCGGGGCGATGCGGCTGCTGCGGCAGCGGTGCGAGAGCGGCATGGCCGCCCGGGGTCTCGACCGGGACCGCCGTTCGATGGACCAGCTCGACTACGAGCTCGGCGTCATCGGCCGCCTGCACTACGAGCCGTACTTCCTCGCCGTTGCCCAGGTCGTCGCCGATGTGCGGGACATGGGTATCCGGGTCGCCGCCCGCGGCTCCGGGGCCGGCTCCATGGTCAACCACAGCCTCTTCGTCGCCACGGCGAACCCGCTGCAGCACAACCTGCTCTTCGAGCGGTTCCTGTCCGAGCGGCGCTCCTCGCTGCCGGACATCGACATCGACGTGGAGTCCGCGCGCCGTCTGGAGGTGTACGACCGGATCATCGAGCGCTTCGGGCGGGAGCGGGTCGCGGTCACCGGGATGCCCGAGACCTACCGGGCCCGGCACGCGCTGCGGGACACCGGCCTCGCGCTCGGGGTCGCCCCGGCCACCGTGGACCGGATCGCGAAGTCGTTCCCGCACATCCGGGCGTGCGACATCCGCTCCGCGCTCTCCGAGTTGCCGGAGCTGCGGGAGCTCGCGGCGGAGGCCGGGGGGTACGGGCCGCTGTGGGAACTCGCCGAGAGCCTGGACGCGCTGCCGCGCGGGATCGCGATGCACCCCTGCGGCGTGATCCTCTCCAACACCAGCCTCCTGGACCGGCTCCCCACCCAGCCCACCCCCGGCGGCGAATACCCGATGCTCCAGGCCGACAAGGACGACGTCGAAGACCTCGGCCTGCTCAAGCTCGACGTCCTCGGGGTGCGGATGCAGTCGGCGATGGCGCACGCCGTCACCGAGATCCGCCGTACGACCGGCCGGGCCATCGACCTCGACAACCCCGACCACGTCCCCCTCGACGACCGCTTCGCCTTCGCTCTCATCCAGGCCTCGGACACGGTGGGGATGTTCCAGCTGGAGTCACCGGGCCAGCAGGACCTGGTCGGCCGACTCCAGCCCCGCGACCCGCAGGACGTCATCGCCGACATCTCCCTGTTCCGCCCGGGCCCGGTCCAGGGAGGGATGCCCGCCCTCTACATCGCCGCCCGCCACGGCGCCGCCCCCACTTACCCGCACCCCGACCTCGAGCCGGTCCTCCGGGACACGTACGGGGTGACGATCTGGCACGAACAGATCATCGACATCCTCGCCGTCATGACCGGCTGCGACCGCGCCCTCGGCGAAGTAGCCCGCCGCGCCCTCAGCGACAAGGAGCGGCTGCCGAAGGTCGAGGCGTGGTTCCGGCAGAAGGCCGGCGCCCGCGGCTACAGCCCAGCAGTGCTGGACGAGGTCTGGGACGTCGTCGCCTCGTTCGGCGCGTACGGATTCTGCCGGGCCCACGCCGTCGCGTTCGCCGTACCGGCGCTGCAGTCCGCCTGGCTCAAGGCCCACCACCCCGCCGCCCTGTACGCGGGGCTGCTGGAGCACGACCCGGGCATGTGGCCGGCCCGCGTCATCGTCGCCGACGCCCGCCGCCACAACGTCCCCGTCCTGCCCGTCGACATCAACACCTCTAGGGCGCAGTACACGGTCGAGCGGACCGGCTCCGGCTGGGGCGTGCGGATCTCCCTGTCCACGGTCCACGGCATCTCCGAGGAGGAGGTCGCCCGGATCGCCGAGGGCCAGCCCTACACCTCCCTCCAGGACTTCTACGCCCGCGCCCACCCCAAGTTCCCCGCCGTCGAGCGCCTGATCAGCATCGGCGCGCTCGACCAGGTCAAGGGCGAGGCGTCACGGCGGGATCTGCTGCTGCAGGCGACCGAGCTCCACCACCAGGCCCGCACCCGAACCACCGCCGGGCAGCTGCCGCTCGCCACCACCCCGCACGCCGCCGGACCGTCCGGGCTGCGCGAAATGACCGCCCGCGAACGGCTGGACGCCGAGCTCGGCGTCCTCAAGATCGACGTCTCCCGGCACCTCATGGAAGACCACCACCGGCTGCTCCGCGAGATCGGCGCGACGGACGCGAAGCACCTGCGAGCGATGCGCCCCGGGCAGCGCGTCCTGGTCGCAGGCGTCCGCGCCTCCACCCAGACCCCGCCGATCGCCTCGGGAAAGCGCATCATCTTCGTCACCCTGGAGGACGGCTCGGGCCTAGTCGATCTGGCGTTCTTCGAGGACTCCCACGAACGGTGCGCGCATACCGTCTTCCACCACGGGCTGCTCCTGGTCCGGGGCACCGTC
The DNA here is from genome assembly GCF_044329855.1 of Streptomyces sp. NPDC017520. Classification (NCBI taxonomy): domain Bacteria; kingdom Bacillati; phylum Actinomycetota; class Actinomycetes; order Kitasatosporales; family Streptomycetaceae; genus Streptomyces; species Streptomyces sp. NPDC017520. Next base: position 54,067 of record NZ_JBIRKB010000023.1, on the reverse strand, counting down.
GAAGCCCGCGGCCCCCGGCGCACCGTCGTCGGAGAAATGGCCTGGGACCTCGACGAACTCGCGACCGCCCGCGCCACCCACGGGCCACAGGCCGTCCTCGACCTCCTCGGCCAGGCCCCCTCCCCCACACCCGCCCAGCCCGCATCCGCGCCGGGCCGGACCATCCCCGACGGCACCGCGGGCGCCCGCCTGCACCCCTGGAGCGACCTCCAGCCCGCCGGAACCCGCTCGGCCGACCTCACCCGCTTCGGCCACCGCAGCCCCGGGAGCCCAGGATGAACACCACCAGGCCGCGGCCGCGCGCGATCCTGCGGATCCACTTCCACCCCGCCGAACGGAACGACGAGCTGTACGGGCACCTGCTCGCTGTCGTCGACGGCATCAGCTCCCGCGTCGAACCCCTGCCCGCCGACTGGTCGGCGTACGTCGACCTCACCGGCGCCCTGACGTACTGGGGCCGCGACACCGAAGGCCTGGTCGCCGTGCTCCGGCTGCGCCTGCTCGCGCTCCACGGCGTTGCATGCTCCGCCGGCGCCGGGCCCACCCGCTCGATTGCGGCCATGGCAGCCGACGCCACCCCGCCGGGCGCGGCCACCGTGGTCCGCGACGATCCGTACGAGATCGCCGCGTTCCTGCGCCCCAAACCGGCTTCCGCCCTGCCGGGCATCGGCCCCAAGACCGCCAAGACGCTGGCCCGCTACGGCATCACCTCGGTCGGCGACATCGCCGACACCCAACTCCCCACCCTTCAGCGCATCCTCGGAACCACCGCCGCCCGCCTTGCCCACGATCGCGCCCACGGCATCGACCAGCGCCCCGTCGTCCCCGGTGCCGCGCCCAGGACGATGAGCACGAGCCGCCGATTCGACCGCGACGAGCTCGACCCCGACCAGCACCACCGCGCAGTACTCGGCCTGGTCCAAGATCTCGGCGGACGGCTGCGTACCAGCAGGGAAATCGCCCAGGCACTCACGCTCACCGTCACCTACGCCGACCGCACCCAAACCACCCGCACCCGCAGCCTCACCGAACCCACTGCGCACACCCCCGCGTTGGCCGGCACCGCCCGCGAACTCCTTACCAGCCTCGGCCTCCAGCGCGCCCGTGTCCGCGCCATCGCCGTACGCGCCGAACGCCTCCGTCCCGCCGAGGACACCGTCCACCAGCCGACCTTCGACGACCGCGACGACAAGCTCCGCCGCCTGGAAACCGCCCTCGACACGGCCGCGACCCGGTACCGTCCCGGCATCGCCGGGATGGCATCGGCCTTTCCACGGGCCAGGTAAGACGTTTGGCCGCCATCACAGGCAGCACCTGGTAGGCGTTGGCGGGCAGCTGTCAGGTCCCGCGAAGATGGGATCCAGTCGCAACCGCACAGGATAATTACGGTTATCCTGTGCGGATGCTGACACCAGATCAAAATGCCCCGCAATCAGGTGAATCATCCGAAACGCCGGAAATGGCGACTGGCGGCGCGACCTCGTTGGCGTACGAGCGGTGCGGCAGGCGGTATGGACTCGTCATGCCGGGCGGAGAGGAGATGAGCCCCGGCGAGGCGCTGCGGACGGCCCGGATCGCCGTCGACCAGCACATGACGAAAAAGCTGGACGACGAGCACATGTGGCACGAGGAGACGGCAACCGACATCCTGCTGTCCACGGCGTCCCCGCGAATCCGGTACAAGGCGTTCGGCAAGGACCACGAGAAGGAACACGGCGCGGACTGGCTGTGGTGCTGGGTGGACCGGGACGGCACCACCTTCTGTCTCCTGGTCCAGGCGAAGATCCTCAAGAGGGCCCCCTCCGGGAAGCGCTGGACCATCGACTTCGCCTACAAGACCCGTGGGGACAAGGAGCACCGGCCGCAGATCTCCAAGCTGATCGCGGCCTCGGACCGCTACGAGGCCGCCGCCGCCTACGTCCTGTACTGCGGTGACCCGGAGTACCGCGCGACCCTGGAGTGCGACCGGAGCCACGACGGCGCCCCGTGCCGGGAGCGGCAGCGGGTCGGGGTGTCCGCCGTCTCCGCCTTGGTCGCGGAGAACGCCGTCACCTACTACGGGAGGGACGCGGGCGTGGCCGCCTTCCACACGGCCGTCCCCGTCGAGGACATCGCCGGATCCGACAACCTGGACACGCCGATCGTGCCGCTCACTCGCGGACTGCCTGAGGACCTGGCCCACTTCCTGCGGCAGCCCCAGCGCGGCGCGCGGCGCGCGGCCAAGGAACTCCTCCGTCCGGTCGAGCAGATCAGGGCGGGACAGTTCAGCACTGCCACCCTGGAGCGTGCGGCCCCCGCTGCCGGAGCTCTCTTCCCGGACCTGCCCGCGGACCGGGGCCACTTCTCCGTGCCCTACCTCTCGCACATGCTGCGCGGTCTGCGCGCCGAGACCCCCGGCTACGTACGCGACGTGATGGAAGGCAGGACCCCTCCGGCCTGGGTCACCGCCCACCTCGCCGGCATCGTCCTCGTCACCGATGCGGACGCCCAGCCCGCAACCGGAGGCTGGATCGCCGACTCCGCTTCCGGCCCCGTGGAAAACCGGACCTCCTCGGCCATGACACCGGGTACCAGGGGAGCGGCATGAACGGCACCTCTCACTCCGTCACGGATCTGGCACGCTCCCCTCGTGCGACTCTGTCGACGCTGCGCCGCGACCCACGCGACCAGTGGCCCGAACACGCCCGGAAGCTCTACGACCACCTGGTCGCCCTGTACGGCGAGGAAGACCCGCTGCCCACCCTCGCGGCCGCGTGGATTGCGCACCAGCGTTCGGTCAACACCCAGAAGGCATACGCCCGGGGCTTCCGCATCTTCGAGGAGTTCGCCCGGGAGCACGGGGCCCACCCGCTGAAGGTGACGTTCCCGCTGGCGGATACCTTCCGGATGTACCTGGAGACGACGCCCACCTGGGTGCGGGTCAAGGGCGGGGCCCGCGGCGAGATGATCCGGACCGGACCGCCGTACTCCGACGCTTCCCGGGCCAACGCCCTCTCGGCCGCCTCCTCATTCTTCGGCTACCTCGACATCGTCAGCGACACCCCGCTGAAGAACCCCTTCGACGCCGTACGCAGACCGGTCATCGACCCGGACTACTCCCCCACCCCCGGCTACACCGAGCAGGAGTGGACCAAGCTCCTGGTCACCGCCCGCGACCACCACCGGATCCGGGCCTACCGCAAGCGCGCGTACGCGCTGCTGCTCATGCTCTACACCTGCTGCCTGCGCGTCGACTCCCTGCTGACCGCGAAGGTCGAGCACCTCGGCGACGACCAGGGCCACCACGTCATCAAGGTGAAGCTGAAGGGCGGCTCCTGGAAGAACAAGCCCGTCCCGCCGATCGCCTGGGCCGCCCTCCAGGACTACCTCGACGGCCGCACCACAGGGTGGCTGTTCTGCACAGCCAGCGGCGGCCAGCTCGACGAACCGGCCGTATGGCACCTCACGGACTCCCTGGCCAAACGTGCCGGGCTGACCCCGCGCGGCCCACACGGCGTCAAGGGCGACGCCGTCACCCACGCCCTGGCCAAGCCGGACGCCCGGCCCGACAAGATCCAGCGCTGGGCCGACCACAAGGACTCCCGCACCACCCAGCGCTACAACCGCCGCAAGGAACTCCTCGACGACAGCCCCGGCTACGCCCTCGGCGCCGACCTCGCCGGCGCACTCGCGGACGGCTCGTCCTGAACATCGACGAGGTGCGGGCCCGCCGGATGGGTCATATCGCCGCGGGACCGGACAAGCCTTGGCCGCAGTTGAAGCAGAAGTCGCAAGGAGTGGTGGGCGAGGAATGGGTGAGGGCACCGCGTACCAAGGCGGTCTTGCCGCAGACCGGGCAGTCGTCTACTGGGGGTTGGGCGGGCTGGCTGAACGGTCCGCTTGTGGGCTGGCTGCGCCAGTCAAGGCGGAGGACGTCACTGGCATAGGCCGCTGCGGTCCAATAGATATCCATGGATGACTCGGGGCAAAAGAGGCACGCGACCGAGTCGGGCGTTGCCAGCAGGGACTCGGTTCGGCAGTACGGGCAGGTCAGCCTCTGGTCGGGGTGCGGGGCAAGCGCCGGCTCCAGTTGCTTTAGCCGGTACGCAACATAGCGATCAATCCGGCGCAGGCTGCTTCCGACGTACCTCAGGTCCTCCTCGACCTGCTCACGCTCCTCGGGCTGCACCTTCGGGTGGTTCAGTACCTCGGCATGGAGAAACGAGATCAGGAGGTGGAGGACCTCGGCCGTGGTCTTCTCTGCCCGCCCTTCTGCGGTCAGACCGTAGTGCTGCACCGCATTGCGCATGTCGATCAGGGCGTCGATTGACTTCGTCTCGTCGGAGAGCTGCACCCTGGCGACCTGGTCCAGTCGAAGCCTGGCCTCCTCCAGGCCGCAGCTTTCGAACTGCCCGTTTCTGAACATCGCGGGGGTCACTCTGCGCCCACCATGCTTCCGGTCGACGCGCTCCAGGACGAGCGTCCAGTGTTCGAGCTGTAGCCGGTACTTGAGCAACACCTCAGTCGCGGCGTGCAGGTGCAGCACCGCGTGCTTCAGGTTGAGGGGGCCCACCTCCTGCCCTTCGCCTGGGTCCAGTTCCGTCACGACGCGCCGCAGGTAGTCGACTCCGTTCCTCAGGGGAGGAAGGTCGACGCTAACGCCGTCTCCGCCCGTCGCGCGGTTCGGACGTGTGGTTGTCATGGCTCTCCGCTCGTCTCCGGTGGCCTCACACCGCCAGGCCGTCATGTCCGGTCTATCGCCTCGGATAGGGCACATTATCCGAGGCGAGACGCACCGGTCCGCCCCAACCCGAATGGGTGCAGAATTCCGCCATTGTTCTCCATGGTCTAGACGGGAGGGGTCGGCGGCGTGCATCATCTTCATGGAGACCGGGGAGAAACGGCTCTGAATTCGCCGGAAGGTTCACATGGAGATCATTATCAAGGGCGCGAGCGAGGAGTTCGCCGAGAAGCTCGTCGCGCTCGCCGCCCAGCACCACGCGGAACTGTCCATCAGCACCGTCCGCCCAGGCTGGACCGTCGACCGCGCCGAGCGCTACCTGCGCGACCTGACCGCAGGCTCGCGCAGGATGGCCGAGATGGTCACCGTCGACGGCGCCGGCTACATCGAAGCCGACCACCTCCGCAGCGTCCTCGGCGCACTCAACGGCCCGTCCAACGGCATCAAGCGGGCCGTCGACCGCGGCATCCGCAAGGGCTGGTGGCCCGAGGGCACCCCGCAGCCCATCACCCCCGTCTCCGACCCCAACAACCCGTCCTGGCACCAGAACATCGCCTACCGGATGGACCAGGAACTCGTCCCTGTCTTCCGTGAGGCGATCACCCGCATCGGCAAGGGCGGCGGTTCGCCCCCGGAGCCCGACGATCAGGACGAGGAGGGCCAGCAGCCGTGACCGCCCCGTATCCCCCGCAACGCCAAGCGGGTCCTCTGCGCCACCAAGAGCCACTTCCGGACCGGCCCCGCCGGAAAGGTCGGACGGTACGCCGCACGCGAGCAGCGCTCCACGACCTTCCGCGAGGCCCGCAAGTCCTCGCCGCCGTCGGGGATGTGGCTGACGTCAACGGGGGCGCTGACGTGTTTCGTCCACCGCAGGACCGCCGCTGCGCCGTTCGTTGGGGGTGTAGCTGAGGCCGTCGGCCTCTCCGGTCCGGGCGCCGCTGGTGGCGAGCGTCCACCCCAGCGGAGACTCGCCTTCGCGGATAGCGAGGTGCGGCGGCTGCTCCGGAAGACAGCAGATGAAGCTGTGGGGGCTTCGCGGCTTGAGGTCCGGGGTTGGTCGTCGAACGATCCCAGGATGGCTACGCGCAGAGCAGTAGTCGGTTGCCCACTGCAGCATGCAAGCGAGGGGAGCCCTTGTCTGCCTCGCCTTTCTCCGAGGAAGGGAAAGAGGCTGACAAGGGCTCCGGTTTAGCGGCTACGCGTCTTTGAGAAGGCCTGCGGCAACCTGCTGGAGGATGGCCGCAAGTGAGGTGCGAGCCTCGGTGGTGAGGTTTCCACTCATGTCTGCGATGACGGCGTCGATCCCGCTGCTGCGCTTGAAGTAGCGGAGGATGAAGGCACTGCGTTGCTGGGCGTCGAGCCGGTCGAACGCGGCGTTCATGAGGGCTTCGCCGTCCTGCCACGGCAAGGCGATGGCCTCGCCCGGGGAGTTCGTGGTGGTCCGCGGCTCCGGCACCGCAACCACAGGTGTTTCCGCCTCGGCAGCCGCCACTCCCCCGCTGAATGCCTTCGGCTCGGTGCCGGGGTTCAAAACCGGGTTTTGAACTGGTGGCCTCGCCGGAGTGGTCTGGCGTTTCCGAGGAGCCTTTGGTTCCTGTGCCTTGCGGATCTCTTCTGCCGCGATGGCCTTCTGCTGTTCCGGGTCTTGGATCTTCGCGATCCTCTCGGCGGTCTTCACCTTGATCTGTTTGGTGTCGACGGCGTCCCGGAGCTCGGGGTCAAGGTCGAGGAGCGACAGGCGGTTGGAGACGTACATCTGCGATTTGCCGATGCGCTCTGCGACCTTCTCCTGTGACCCGTGACGCTCGACCATCCGCTGCAGGAACACTGCCTCCTTGTAGGGGGGAATGTTCTTGCGGTGGATGTTCTCGATGATGACGGCCTCGTCGACCTTGTCATCGTCCTGGTTGCCGAGGCGGTCGCGGACCCTGATCTCGAACTTGGTCCAGCCGAGCTGCTTGGCAGCGTGGAAGCGGCGGTTGCCGAGGACGACGACCCACTGTGCGTCACCGAGCTGCGGTCCGTGTTCCGGCTTGACTGCCAGGAAGGCCTCGCGGGACATGGCGACGGCCGGCTGCAGCTGGCCGACTGCCTTCATGGAGTCCTTGAGTTCACGGAAGGCTGCGTCTTCGTCCGTGTAGTCGGCCTCGGTGCGGGGGTTCTCTGGGTTGCCGGTGATCGTGTGCATGTGGACGGTGGTGGGTGGTACGTCCGGCTTGGTGTCGTCTGGGACGGTGGTGCGCTTGCTTCCGGGCTTGCCGGGGCCGTCGAGCAGGTCTGCCCAGGGCTTCTTCGTGGCCATCAGCGCGTCCCCTTCTTGCCTGCGCCGAGCTCGAGAGCGAGCTGGTAGAAGTCTTCGCGGGCTTCCATGGCTACCCGGTTCTTCTTGTACTGCGTGACGACCGTGCCTTCGAGCGCTGCCCGGGTGTGGACCTTGTAGTGGCGCACGACTGTGTTGGCGAGGTTCCACTGCTGGGCGCGGATGAAGTCCTTGGTCTGCTCAAGGTCGGCTTCGCCGTCCCGAGGGTCCCAGTTGTTGATGACAACGAGGTAGGGGGTGCCGAGCGGCTTCACCACTTCCTCGATGGTGTCGCGGGTCGGCATGAAGCCGAGCGGCTCGGGCTCGACGGGGACGATGATGTCGTCGGCGTTGGCCAGCACGGCGCGCATGGCGTCGGCGGCGGTGCTCTGGCCGAAGGGGTCGCCGGCCTCTTGCTTCTCGTCCTCGGGAAGGTCCATCCACCCGGGGGTGTCGATGAATGCGTGCTTGACCTTGCGGGACTTCTTCAGTTGGGCGAAGAGTTCAAGGTCGTCCCTGGAGTTGATCTGCTCGAAGGAGAAGGGCAGCTCGCTACCGACGCGTTCCGACCACCAGGTGGTGGATCCCTGCGGGTCTGCTGAGACTGCGGCGACGTAGTGAGGGGCGCCTTCGGGGGACTCGCCCAGCACGTGGGCGGTGATGGCGGCCGTGTTCACGGTGAGCGTCGACTTCCCGACGCCACCCTTCCGGTTGATGAGCGCGGTGATCCGTGCCATGGGTGTGCTCCTGATGCTCCGTATGCTTCCCAGCCACTCGGCTGGTACTAGCGGACCGGGACAGGATGCCACGTTTCGCCTTTCCGAGGAGCTGGGGCGTGCCGCTTCAAAACCCGGTTTTGAGAACTCGCGGTCTTCTGTATCGGATCGATCTTCAAAACCGGGTTTTGAAAGGCCCCAGGGCTACGGAGGTCTACCCCAGGCCCGCGAGATGTCTTGGCCCAAGAACGCAAGGAGGCCCGGCTCCCCCGTGATTGGCGGCGGGGAAGCCGGGCCTTCGGTCTGCTAGGTCTCGATCTCGGAATCGGGGAGGTCAGTCGCTCACCGACGCTACGGCGTCGGCCAGGAGCACTGAGGGGTCGTCGCCGCGTAGGAGTCAGCGAACATGTGGTGGTCGCTGACGTTGAACGGCCCGAACCTCGCGGAGATGCGGTGCCCGGGCACGAGCGTGGTCTCCCGTCCGTCCAGTGCGGCGGCGAGCCGATCGCCATCCTGCTGGGCGTGCCGGGTCTCGGTGTACGGGCCGAGTCGGAGCAGGGTGTGGCCGTTGCGGGTGTCGTCGCGTTTGCGGGCCTCGATGTAGAGGGCGTAGTGCGCGGGTTCCATGCCGACGTCGTCGGGGAGGTCCAGGGCCGCCGCGGCGTGGGTGAGCGGTGTGTAGGCGGGGTTCCAGGCGCCGAGGATCTTGGTGGTCTGGCAGCGCAGCCAGCCGAGCTTCCGGTAGCGGGTTCCGTGAGGCGTGTACGGGCCTTCGGGGTTCTCAAGGGTGACGGCGATGAGGTCGGGGCCGTGGTCGTCGCCGGGCCGGGTGTGCGCTCGTTCGATGTATGGGCCGACCCGTACGGCGATGGCCTGGTAGTGGCCGGGTGCCCAGGGCTCCGGGTCGCGCAGGGCGGCGATGGCGGCGAGGTTGCCGCGGAACGTGTCGAGGGCGGCCTGGTCCTGGGGGGTGAGGGTGCCGGGGGCGTTGCCGCAGCGGCGGAAGGAGGGGAGTTTCATCGGGCGGTCTCCTGCTCGGTGCGGGCTGCCGGGGTGGTTGCTGCAACCAGTGCGAGGGCTGCGGCCACGGTGTCGGTGAGGGTCTCGCACACCGGGATGCCGTGGCGGTGGGCCACGTAGATCAGGTACCGGTTGCGCTCGGGGTTGGGGCAGTCGGGCGGGCAGCCGAGGACCGCCCGTCCCGACCGGGCGTCCAGCCCGAATTCCACGTTCGTGGTCATGCCCGGCAGGGTGCGCAGGTCGCGGGGGATCCAGAACAGGATCGCGGTCGCCGCCGCGCGGGCGGTGGTCTCCCAGTCGACCTGGGTCTCGTACCGGTCGGCACGTTCCCCGTCGCGGGATTCGGGGCTCACGACGGTCAGCGGTGTCTGACCCGTCCACTGCTCGTCCAGGAGCCGGGTGGCCTCCGGTCGCCAAGACGGGACCGGGGCGTTCTTGTCGGGGGTGGGACCGGCCAGGAACACGATGGGGCCGGCGGGGATGGGCTCGCGGGCCATGACGAGGCGAACGGCGCTCATCGGGTGCCTTCGGCCTGGGTGGTGGCGCAGGTGGTGCAGGTGGTGGGCTTCGTCCAGGGAAGCAGCAGGCCGTCCTTCTTGGCCCGGGGAACGATGTGCCAGTGCAGGTGGAACACCGTCTGCGTGGCGTCCGGTCCGACGTTGGTGATGAGGTTCAGGTCGGCGCCGGTCTCGGCTGCGTACTGGGCGGCGCGGCGGACGGTGTCGGCGGTGATCTCCGGGTCTTCGATGGCGTCCGCGACGTGGGTGCGCGGGATGACGAGGGTGTGCCCGTCGTTGACGCCGCCGCGCGGCTTGATGGCGAGTGCGTCGTCCCACTCGCGCAGGATCGTTGCGGGCGCCCGCTCGGAGACGATGTTTCGGCGCAGCTCTTGTGGACGGGCTCGCCTGCGTGGGAGCGCATCGGGGTGGGCTGGTCGCACAGGGTGCAGGGGCGGTCCTGCCAGCGGTCGAAGTGGCTGGCGTCGCGCCAGTCGAGGAGGCCGCCGTTAGGAACAGTTCGCCTGTCTCAGAGCCGCTGTTGTCCCAGTGGATCCGCCTCAGAGATCTGCAAGGAATCCGCCGATAGGCGGTCGATGGTGTCTCACATTGAGCGAAAGATTTTGCCCTGCTGTGACCTGGCGATCCATCGGCTCCGCCCCAGTCCTGTGCTCGGTACGATCGGCAGCTCATGGGGGGTGCGGTGGGATCAGTAAGTGCCGGGGCAGAGTTCAAGTACTCCCTTGCCAGTGACGACGGTAGTAGCGACTTCTGGGGCTTCGCCCGCGAGGCCAGGGGCTTGTTCGGTGTGTCGGAGGACGGCTTTCGGCAGGTCGAGCTGCTGGGGTGCACACCTCGCGGCGGGCTGCTGGCCGCCCTTGACCATGTCGGCGGCCACCGCGCCCGGGCGGGGAACGCCAACCTGGCCCTGCTGGATGCCGAAGGCGTCGAGATGGGGTCTTACTTCGTCAACGACGTTGCCCCGATCGCCGCCAAAGCCTCGGCCCTTGGTGCCGGCCTTGTCGATGTCACCGTGCAGCTCTCGTGCGACCAGACGCTTCCCGGCTCCGATTGGATGTGGGAGCTGATCCGAACCGGGCAGCTGAACCGGAAGGGTCTGTGGCACTCCCTGGACCAGCAAGGTCGGCGTGCGTGGTTGTCCGTGGCCCTGTGGTCCAGCGAATACCGGCGCCGCGGCAAGAGCTCGGACATCGCGCCAGGCCGCGTTTTCGTGCTGGACGGCCAGCAGGTCCACGACGTGGACAGCTTCTACTGTGCGATCGGCGAGGCGGTCAACGGGCCCGGCGGGTACTTCGGGTGGAACCTCGACGCTTTGAATGACTGTCTCAGAGGCGGCTGGGGTGCCGCGCCTCCGTTCACCCTGGAATGGCAGTATGCCGAAGTTGCCAGGTCACGGCTGGTGGAACACCGGGCTGTGCAGGGTGACCCGGCCACCTTGTTCGAGCTGATCCTGCACATCATCGGAGAGCATGACGTCGAGGTCGTCCTGGTGTGAATCGGGTGCCGACACATCGTGCCGTCGGTGGCACGGGTGTACCCCAGCCCCATGCTCAGCGCAGTCGCGGCCCGAATTCCCTCGCGCTCACGCCATCGACCGCGAGAGGATCCTGCGAGCAGAAGCAGAAAAACAGGGAGTCTGAGTGCGCGGTCAGACAGCGAAGATCGCAACACGCTGCGGCGATTGCGGCGCCATGGCAGTCCGGCAGGTGAACCAGTTCATCCTCGACGATGCCCTGTGGTCGGATTCCGAGTTCTCCTGCGCAGCCTGTGGCACCCATATATGCGAGGACTCGGGCCCGGGGACGGTGCCCGACGATGTGCGAGAGGCCCTGCTCGCCGCGAACGGGTCCGCCAGGCTGCGACTTGCCGGTCCGCTACCAAGCCATGTTCCGGCCCTGAAGGTCTTCAGGGAAGTCTCGGCGGTTTCCTTGTCGCGGGCCCGGGAACTGGTCGGCGAACTGAGCGGCGACGGCCTGGAAGGGACGTTGCCGGAGATGGAATTCCTAATGGCCCGACTGCGCACTCGTGGGGTCCCCGTCGACATTGATCAGCGGGAGGGGTTCCGTTGATGTCGCCTGTCGGCGTACTCGCGTGTTTTGGCCGCGTGTTTGCAGAGGCAGGTGGATGAACGTGCAGAGCAGGTGTCCTGTACCAGTGCTGCGGGGGCAGTTCCGCCTTTCTGTAGGCAGGTGCGCAGTGCCAGCACTACCGGGTGCGCCACCTGGCAGGCGGCTGTCACGAACTACGCTGGCACCCGTTTCCCACCGCAAAAGGAGCAGCGTGCCGCCGTCCTTCGCCCACCGGGTAACCAAGTACAACCCCGCCGACCGCGACGAGCACGGCCGCTACAACGGTGCCGAGGACACGGTGAGCGACCACGGGCCGGTCGAAGCGGCTTACTTGGAGGCGATCGCCGCCTTCGCGCGGGACTCGGGTATCGACCGGCTGGAGATTCGCGAGCCAGAGGTCACCGGCCGGGTCAACTTCGGCCTGGAAGTGCCGGTCGACGGACACGGCCTCGCCGGGCTGTTCCCGCCCGACCTCGCTGGCTACCACGACGGGGCCGAGGTCTCGGTGCCGGTTGCGCTGGAACTGGTCCGTGCCATGCTCCGCGACAATGGTGCCTGGTGCAGACTGGAGTGGCGGGACACGTTCACCGTGCACGTCGGGTGGGACCAGTACGTGTACGTCGGCAGCGACCAGCCCTGCGAAGAATCCGTCGCCCAGACCCGCGAAATCGGGTTGTTCGCGGAGTCGATCACTGCCTCGCCCTACGCCGCAGACCTCGAGGAACCAGAGGTGACACAGGTCGCGGACGAGGACTTCTGGGAACGAGTACGCGTAGCACTGGCCTCATCGCAGGCGCTGCTTCTGGAAGAGGCATACCTCCGCAACGCCACCCGCTGGCACCGCCTCACCGAGGACACCCTCCACGCGGTGCGCGTCGCTCTAGGCCCACGCGCGCTACTGACTGTCTGGCCCGACCTCACCCCTGATGTCGACGCGGTCCTCGCCGCACTGCCCCAGGACGAATCCGTGGAGTTCGTCTGGGAGGCACCGGACGCAACGATCCATCACGTCACCGTTGACGAGAGCGACCACCAACAACTCGCGACCTTGGTGGCGGGCGCGCGGGCTGCCTGCGTGCTGCCCCTACCCCTCGACGAACACCCCCCGCTCTTCCAGGCCGCTCTGCCCGACAGCGACGGCGTGCTGCGCGCCCGGTGGTGACCTGGTTTTTCTGTTTCCTGTTCATCCGGTGCGACGCCCCCAGGCCGCGCCCACAGCCGCATTCGGCACCCTGCTTGACGTTCACGTCACCCGCTTCCTGAGCTGACTTGTTCGCAGGTCATGTCTCCACGGAGCTGCCGCCCTGCAGGAGACCGAATCGGTTCTGCTGCGGTGTGCGCGCAGCCTTCTTCTTCAGCTCGATGGTTTCGCGGTAGAGGTTCGCGGTCACTGTAGCGAGGGCATCGAGTTTGGCCTGTAGCTCGCTCGCTTTCTTGTTGGCTTTGCGGAGCCTGGCTTCGAGCTCGGCGATCGTCTCATCGCGGCGGACCTCTCCGGGTGTCCGTAGCACTGGCTTGGCGACTTGGGCGTCCCACTCAGCCAGGACGTCATCGGCGCGGTGAACGCTCGCATGGCTGACCCGGGCCTCGCGGGCGAGGTTCTCCTTGGTCAGCGCCCCGTCGGTGTACAGGGGCTGCCCGGCAAGGAGTCTGGCCATGGCTTCGCGCAGTTTGCCCGCGGTGGCGGCGGAGACCGGCATCAGCTCTGATTCCTTATCGTGTCGAACTGGATGTTGGCAGAGCGGACTTCCGCCAGACGGATTTCCGTCTGCTCGCGCAGCGGCTTGGACAGCTTCCTCTTCAAGAACTCCGCCAGGTCAGCCTCTTCCATCCGCCAGACGCGCTCGTGGGCGACGGTGAGGACGGAATTGCGGCAGCGCGAGGGCTGGCAGGCTCCCAGGAGCGGGGTTGTTCCGCGCCGTTCGGGCGGGAGCTGGTTCTGGCACTCGGCAGTGGGGGCGTTCCACAGGCAGTGGTTGATGGTGCCGAGGTGAAGGTCGGCGAACTCGTCTTGCAGCAACGTGATCTCCAGGCGATCGTCGGCGATCTGCGCACGCAGGTCCGTGTTTTGCTCGACTGCCTTGTTCACTCGGTCCAGTCCGGCGTGGAAACGTGCGGTGCCGGGACCGACCGCGATGGCCTGGCCGGCGCGACGGGTCTGGAGAAGGGAAACCAGCTTCTGGGCTGCGGCGGTCTGCAGCTGAGTGTCGAATTCCTTGGCCCACCGAGCGTCGGGCTTCCCATAGGCGAGGGTGGTCCGGTTGGCCAAGGCCCGGCGGGCCGCGTGCTTTAGCTGGATGCCGAGGGCGATCTCCCCGTCCGGCTCCTGTGCGGCGATTACGGCCATCGTCCTGCGGAACATGTGGGGCCGGACCAGCCCGGCCGGGATCTCGTCCAGGCCGGTGAGGTGCCGGTTGGTGTTCACCGTGGCGATGAAGTCCTTGATGTCTCCGATCGCATCGAAACCTTCACCCAGTGCGGGGTTAAGGGCGGCGAAGACCCTGGTGTCATGGCGGGACAACGCCTCGGCGACGGCGATCGCTTGGGCCACGGGGTCGATGATCCACCAGTGGGCACGTGGACGGGAGTCGTCGTGCTTGGTCTTCCTCGAAGCGATGGCAGGAGCCCCGTAGTGCTGGGTGACGGCGCCACGTGTGATTTCGAAGATCTCGTTGTCGCGCATGGCAGTGAGCGCCGCTACCCAGATGTAGCAGGCGGCTCGGACCATCCGCGGGCCTTGGTCAGTGCCCATGAGCCGCACTCGTCCCGGGGTCGTGGCCGTGGCCTCGATCACCCATGCGCGCCGTGCCGCACCCCGTGGACTGCGGCGTCCGTCCAGGGCGCTGGGGCACTGCGTGCCGAAGACCAGCCTGGTCACCTCCGTCCAGACCGGTTCTCCGGCACCGCCAGTGCCCCGACCGTCGGGGTCTGTGATTGGGATGAGGTGGGAAGGGTCCTTCAGCCACCGTCGGAGGATCTCGTCCTGCTCGTCGGGCGGGATGCGTCGCCTGTTCGTGCTCGAAACAGTTCGGTCCACGGGCTGCCCGGGGCTCTGTGACCGGGTCCGGCCGGTCTCCTGGATCCAGCCTTCCACGCGACGTCGCCGAGCCAGCCCTGACGGATTCCCCTCGTGGAACAGCGTCATGACCTCGGCCACTTCACGGCTCAACGGCGTCCACAGGGGCCGGCCCTCGTCCGGCGTCCCCGCCAGGAGCGCATTGACCGGCACGCTGGAGCCGGGGTCAGCGAGCCACCGTTCCAGCATCGCGTCGAGCCGTGCGGCGCCCCGGACCCCGGTGCCGTCCCTCTGCCCGCCCTGGTGGGCGAAGCGGGCGAGGATCTCGGGCGCGAAGCGGTCGATGTAGGCCCAGGCAGCTCGTAGCAGAGGCCACCACACCTCGGGCGCGATCGCAGCAGTGGACAGTTCGTCCGTCCAGGGGCACTCGGCGACGGCGGCAGCCGACTGCCCCGGCCACGGGTCCTCCAGCGTCGGGACTCCGGTCAGGACCGGAGAAAAGGACACCAAGTGGCGGACGGCGGCGACCGTACGGGCGACTGATCCGGGCGCGGTGACTGCGGCCCTGGACGCGATGAACTCCTGCCAGTCCTCCACCCGCCACTGCCCGAAGTCATCGGGCAGCAGCTCCTTGGCCGCCCACGTGCGCAGCATATTGAGGGAGAACCCGACCGAGGCAGTCGTTCTCAGCCCCCACTTCCCGGGCGGAAGGAAGATCCCCGCAGCCTGGAGGGCCTGGTGCTGCGGGTTCAGCATGCAAAACGCGATCTCCCTGCTCAGCAGGTTCCATCTCGGCTCGTCAGGGAATGAACACCGCCACTCGCTGGCCGGCTTGTTGGCCGGGCGCCGAATGCAGTTGCCCGGCCACCGGTCGGCACGGCCGAACACGGGCATAACCTCGTGTGCGACTCGTCCGGGCAGACTGGCATAGACCGGCTCGTCGTCTGCGAACGTCGCTGACTGAAGCGCTGGTGAGGGGGCGGGGATGGTCACCGGTCGTACTCCGTTCGCATGCCCAGCGGCAGGCTCAAGGTCAGTGCACGCTCCGCGATGAGCTTGCGGGCGGCGGACAGAAGGTCTGCGCATTCCTCGAACACCGCAGCAAGGCTGCGCGACTGGCGGCCCCATACGGCCTCCCAGGTGGACGGCGTCAGGACCTGGCGCATGTGTTCGATGTGGTCGTGCAGCAGGAGCTGCTGCGGCAGCTGAGAGACGAAGACGACCGCATTGCCGCAGGCCATGCACATGGCGGGGGCGACGTGGCAGAGCTTGCCCGGGACGCTGTGCGGCGAGTCGTGCGGGTCCTTGCAGTTGCTGACCCCCATATCAAGTTCTCCGTCGCGCAGGTCGGCACCCTGCGCGGGGGTGACACCGAGCGCGCCGGCGACTTCAGGATCGCCCAGCCTGGTCTGTGCGTCGGGCAGCACCAGGGTCGGCTGTCGCGTCACCTTCTCGAAGACCTTGTTCTGTGCGCGGTTCATCGCCGCGCCGGCCAGGACGTGGGCGGTGGTGCCATGGGCATAGTGAGTGCCGAAGACGCGGACGCTGTGGTCGTCGCCGGCCAAGTCGGTCAGTGTGCCCCCGAGCGCCACCACCTTGGTGGTCTTGGCGGTCTTGCGCAGTCGCCGGACCTCGTGCGGACCGGCGATGCCCTTGGGGAAGGCCGCGCCGGGACCGGTATGCCGGGAGATCCAGTGAGTGAAGCGGCGGCCCGGATCACTGAACGGTGCGTGACGGGGCTCCATGCCGTGACTGCGCCGGTGTTCCACTGCGGTGAACAGCCACGGCTCGAAGCCGAACGTCTCCCGGGTGAGCGCGTTGACCTGGATCAGGCGCCGCAGCAGGCCAGGCACGTCCCACCGCCCTCGACCCGCAAAGGCCAACTCGCCGTGGTGCAGCGGGCCGAACGCCGGGCCCATGAGGTGGAAGTCCGCGCGGACGCGCTCGGCACGGTGCTTCGCCAGGACGATCCGTACCCCCTCCGCATTGAACTCCACATCGGACGCTTGGACCATGTGCAGTTCCTCGGGCGTGCAGTCGTGCATCGCAAGCAGCAGCAGAACCCGGAACGGGTGCAGATCGATTTCCTGAGGGAACAGCAGCCGGTGCAGCATCCGCATCAGGCCAGTGAAGCCGCGCGGACACCGCCGCCCGGCTGCGCGACTGCGTCGCCGCAGGTGAGAACGTCTCCGGCCCCGCTGCCCGCAGAGCCCTCACCGCTGCGGCACAGGTTCCCCGCTTCGAGGGCCGCATCGTCTCCAACACATTTGCGAAGAAGGCAGCCGCATTCCTCGCCCGGGACGGCGTGGTGCTCTTCGACAACCCCGACGCGCTTTTGATCTGCGCGTTCAAACGAGAACACGCGCTCTGCGATCCCGATCCCGGGGCGAACGCCCCCAGGCAGTACGAGTGCCGGCCAGGTTGCGGCAACGCCGTCCGCACCGATACCCATGCCCGGCTCCTGCGGGAGCGAGCCGACGAGATCTACCAACTGTCCGTTCACGCGCCGAAACCGGTTGGCAAGCGCCTGCGAGCCCACGCGGACCGGCTCCGCGAGACCACCGAAGCTCACTTCGCCGCCGCCCGCCCAACCGAGGAATGGACATGACCCAACAGCACCAGGACGAGCGCATCCGCATCCGCGAAGCCATGGACCGGCTCCTGACGGGACAGGCCACCTCCTCCGACGGCAGCTTCACCGTCGTCGCCCTCGCCGCCGAGGCCGGAGTCCACCGCATGGCCCTCATGAAACGGCATGCGGATCTGAAGAACGAGTTCTACGAACGTGTCCGCACCGGGACCGCGCAGGTCCCCGAATCAGAGAAGCGGCTGCGGGAGACCGTCACCCGGCTCAAGAAAACGGTCAGGAACCAGAAGACGGAAATCGAAGAACTACGGCAACAGGTCATCCGGCTCGCCCTCGCTGCTGCTGTGCTTACCCAGGGGAAGAACGTGCCATCGGAGCCCGTTTCCCTCCCGGACAACGTCGTCCCGTTCCGTCTGCCCCTCAGCTGAACTTGCTCATCGCCCCGAAGAACACCGAGGGCATCCGACCAAGCTGAAACGCCTGTTCACACGGGGCATCCTCACCGAACCCGAGCCCGACCTGTTCGCCCAGCCCCGTCCCTGACCGCCCAGCCGACCAGGGCTCCTTACCCATTCCCAACCCCGAAACGGACATCAGTTCGCATCCCGCACTCTCACACTGGAGTTGCAACGCTGAAGAAGCTCCTATGGGGCGTGCTTGAATCCCAGAAGTGGAATCGATGATGCCGCTTGCGAACTTGAATTCAGCCAAAATGATCGCCCAAACGGCGGATATTCGATCCTGCACTTGCCGCTACGGCGCCTTTGCAACGTGCCGTACATCACATCCGACACTTTGCGTTGCCGAGATTCTTCGAAACGTGATTCCATCCGATCTTGCAAGCATCTGGGGGGGAAGTTTCTGCCGGTACGGACGAGGCGTCCGTGCTGCGTAACGCGGCTTGCCTGACGGCGTGATCCCGAGATGCCTGTGTACGTGCAATGTCGGGAATCACGAGAAGGAGAGCACGTGAGAATCAAGAAGGCTATCGCTTCCGTCATGCTCGTCGGCTCCGCCCTTATGGTCACGCCCGTGGCCAACGCGGCGATAAGCGACTGCAACAACGACAACATGTGCATGTGGGGCAACAACGACTACCAGTGGATGATCGGCGAGCGGGCCCACGGCAGCGCGACGCTCGTCAATCTGACCGGCGACAAGAACAACGCGATGGACTCGTGGTCCAACGAGTCGGGCACCCACTCGGGCTGCATGTACGGCGCCAGCAACGGCACCGGCGACAGGCAAGGCATGGCTCCGGAAGCCAATGACAACAACGTCTCGCCGCTGAACAGCGACGAGGTCACCTCGTGGCGAACCAGGTACGGCTGCTAAACCGCTCAGAGAGCAGAAGGGCTGACAAAATGGCCGGAGCACCGCTCATCCAAACGCGCGACTTGTGTAAAGCCTACCGATCGGCAGTGGAAACGGTGTGGGCAGCACAGGAGGTGAACTTCGCCGCCAGCGCGGGCGAGTTCGTCTGCGTATACGGGGCGAGCGGCTCCGGGAAGTCGACCCTGCTGAACCTGCTGGCCGGCCTGGATGTCGCCGACACCGGTGACATCCAGGTCGCCGGTGTCGACGTCAGTGCGGCGGATGAGGCCGAGCGCGCGCGGCTGCGGTTGGACGCCGTCGGAGTGGTCTTCCAGCACCACCAGTTGGTGGAGGAGTTCACCGCCGCCGAGAACGTTGCGTTGCCGCTGGAGGCCCGCGGGGATACGCCCTCTGCTGCCCGTGCAGAGGCTGTCGCCCAATTGGCCCGCGTGGGCCTGGCCGGGCTGGAGGACCGACTTCCAGGTCAGATGTCCGGCGGCCAGCGGCAGCGGGTGGGTATCGCCCGCGCGCTGGCCGGTGACCGCGCCGTGCTACTGGCGGACGAGCCGACAGGAGCGCTGGATTCGGTCGCTACGAGGGAGATGTTCACGCTGCTGCGGAAGTTGTGCGACGAGGGGGTGCTGGCAGTGGTCTGCTCCCATGACCCTCGCTGCCGGGAGTTCGCCGACTCGGTTTATGAGGTCGTCGACGGCCGCCTGGAACACCGCTGATGGCGCGGCAGCTGAAGCAGGCCGGCAAGGGTAGTTCGGTCCTGCCGCAGCCACGGCTCGCTGCACGGCTGGCGTGGCGGCTGGGCCGGCGCCAGGGCCAATGGATCGGTGCCTCTTCAACGGTGTTCGTGGCGGGTCTGTTCACGATGGCCATGTTCATCGCGTTGTCGACGTTGTCACTTTCAGGTGCTCAGGAGGCCGATCGCGACTTGGGCCGTTTCGACGCTCTCGCGAGCGCTGAGATGACGCTTCCCCCTGGCAGTAAGACGCCGGCCATGGCCGGGGCGGCTCAGCGGGCCGGTGCGAACGAGTCCGCCGCCTTCCTCTCCGCGCTCGACGTGCAGCTCGCCGTCACTCCGGCGCGGAACGTGACCTTGCTGGAGGGGCAGTGGAAGCCCAACCCGTACCCCGATGTGTACGAGTTGACGGCCGGGCGCTGGCCGCAACAGCCGGGCGAGATCGTTGTGACCGACCCGGGGGACGTCAAAGCCGCGGCCGGCCAGACGCTCACCGTGCTCGGTGACGTTCGGCTGCGCGTGGTGGGCGTCGCAGACAACCATTACGCGAACACCTCGGCCCTGCTCGCCGCTCCAGGCACGTGGAGCAGTCTCGACCCGGAAGTCGCTGAGGGCTACCCCTCCCTGGGCGCGCAGCCGTACCTGCTGTGGACCGGGGGTCCGGAACAAGCCGTCCTGGATGCGGTGGCAAAGACGCTCACGTCGTACAGCGATGGCTCCAGCTCGCAGCAGGCCGAGGGCGGACCGGAACTTCTGCCCGGCCCGCCGACCCTTCGGGCACAGCTGGAGACCGAAACAGCCGATTACTGGATCGAGAAGTCCCCCGCCGGATACGCCATCCCCGCCGTTCTGGTCCCCATCGGCGCCGTGCTGCTGATGTTCGGGCTCGTCGACCGACGTCTGCGGCGCACCACGGAAACCATGGTCTCCTTGGGGCTGCGACCCGCCACCACGGTAGCGGCCGTGAGCTTCGCCTGCGTGGCATGGTGCCTGGTGGCAGCTACCGCCGGTGCCGCTGCCGGAGTTGCCACCGGCTGGGCCCTACGGCCTTTCCTGGCGTACCTGCAAGACCGGCCGGCGGGAGATGTCGAAGGAATCACAGACGCTGCTGCGCAGCTCCTCGCTCTGGTCGCGGCAACCGGAGTGCTGACTGGTGCGGGACTGCTCCTGGCCCGCCGGACCCGCAGCGAGCAGCCTCACCCCACCACCACGTCACCGGCAGACCAGCCGCAGGCGAAGAATCTCCGCAAGAAGAGCGCTGCCACGGTTGTCCGCGATGTCCGCCAACTGGCCGCGCTGGGCGTCTGGTGCGTCTGCGTGGTCTACACGGCAACACGCCTCGACACTCCGTCCGAGGGCATGTTCCTGACCGCCCTGATCACGGCCGCGGTGGTGCTGACGTTGCCGGAGTTCTTCGGCCTCGCGACCCGTCTACTCACGGAGCGTGACGCCCGCCGCAGGCTGGCCCGCCGTCAACTGCAGGCCGACCGACGGCGGGCACAGGCCGCCCTCGCCGTCCTCACCGTGATCATCGGCGCCAGCCTGGGCATGCTCGCCCTGCTCGACACCCTGATCCGCAGCAGCGAGAACACTGTGCAACCGGACGTCATGCCCGGCCAGGTGCTACTGGCGCACCGGGCCAGCAGCGCCTTCGCACCACCCGAGCGGGTACTCACCGTACTGAAGGAAAGTAAAGTTCTCGACGGCCTCCCCCAGGCGGAACTCCACCGCCTCTCGAAGGAGTCCGTGGACGAAAGCGGCCCCGTCCCCAGCACAACTCGCCAAGGCAACGACGGCGGCATCCTGGCCGTCGACTCACCCGACGACGTCCCCGTCCTGACCGGCCGCCCCCTCACCGCCGACCAGCGTGCGCTGCTCAACCGCGGCGGCCTCCTCGTCTGGGCGGACCGCGACAACGCCCCACCCATCGAAGGACAGCCGACCCGACTGGTGGTGGCTGAGGACGACCGCATCCTCGCCCAAACCCCTCCCCTGCCCTCCAAACCGCTGGAACTCGCACGCACGGGCTGGCGCGCCGGCACGGACGGAATCCTTCTCGTCGACACCGCCCGCCGCCTCGACCTCCCCATCGCCGTGCGGGGCCCGATCATGGTCGCCGACGCCGACGACGGCCAGGACGCGCGCGTGCAACAGGTTCTCCAGGACCACGCGATCGACGCGCGCGCCGCCTACATTTATGTCGAGCCAGAACCACCGGTCCCGGATACCGCGCTCTACGTCTCCGCCGCGGCCTTGGCCCTGCTTGCGCTCACCACCGTCCTCACCGCGCTCCGCGGCCAGACCCGAGCACTGAAGACCTACACCGACAGCCTCATCGCGCTCGGCATCCCGCCATCCTGGGGCCGCCACATCATCCTCTGGCAGTACGCCGTGCTTCTGGGAACCGCCACTCTCCTCGGGCTCTTCATCGCCATCGTCCCGACCGTGGCTCTGGCCACCCAGATCCCCGAATTCCAGCTCAGCATTCCCTGGGGACAGATGAGCCTGCTCCTCGCCACTCTCGCCCTGGCCTCCGCACTCGCCGCAACCCGATCGACGCTCGCTCTACGCCGGTAGGGGCGACACCGTCCGTCACGGATCGTTCTCAGGATGAGCGAAGCGACCACCGGCCCGGCGGACACGCGGTCCCAGCCGTATCCGGTGCCGCGCCGACGCGGCCCCGGACACGCTCATCGCGCGGCAGCGTGACTTCTACGCTGCTTGTGGTGAAGCGGTCGAACGGAAGACTCGCGCACATGATCTCCCTGCCGAAATCCGGAGAGTCAGGGCCCTAATGAGACTGAACAGAAAAGCTTGACAGGGAACGCGCCGGTCAGGATCGCGGTGGTCCACGGCTGCCTGATGCTGATGCCGCGGATCCAGTCGCCTTCGGGCAGGGGCGCGGCGCTCATGCGGCTCGCCCCCACATCGATGTGCCCGGCCTGCCCGCACGGCGGCCGTTGATGGACGGCGTCGTGGCGTGCGCGGCGGTGGCGAGGTGGGTGCGGCCGGTGTGTTTGCCGTCGTAGAGAGCGGCGTCGGCGGCCCTCTGCAACGCGGTCAGGTCGCGGGTGCCGAGCACGTCCGGGGTGGCGGCGCCGACCGATGCGGCGACGTCGACGGTGCGGCCGTCGTCCAGGACGACCGGCGTGTGCAGCATCCGGACCAGCTGCTCCAGGCGCTGCGCGCGGTGTGCGGCGGTCAGCTCCAGGACGACTGCGAACTCATCGCCTCCGAGCCGGCCGATCGCCGCGCGCGGGCCCGCCCAGGCGGTCAGTCGGGCGCCGATCGACGCGAGGACGGCGTCGCCCGCTGCGTGCCCGAGGCCATCGTTGATGGCCTTGAACTTGTCAGCGTCGATCATGACTACGGCCGTGTCGTCGCCGTGGCGGGCCAGGAGCCGGCGGGCGCGAGCGGTGTAGGAGTCGCGGCGCAGCAGGCCGGTCAGCGGGTCGCGCTTCGTGGCGGCGAGCTTCTTGTCAGCGCGACGGCGTGGACCACCCAGCCGGTCAGCGGCACGGCGGCGGTGGTGATCAGGAGGGTGCGTGGGCTGAACCGGCCCGTCGTGTGCAGGACGGAGTCCATACTGAGGTCTCCCTCTCGTCTCGTACGGGATGGGTGGCCCGGGGCAGTCGTCAGCCGGTCAAGCAGGGCGGCTGTCCCGGGGCGGAGCTACAACTCGAAGGTGCTGGGCTTGGTCCAGCGGTAGGGGTTCGTCCAGCGGCTGGTGGTCGCGGCGGGCCAGTCGAGCTCCCAGCCGGGCCGGTATCCGCAGGCACCCCAGCCATCCGGGCGTCCGTGCGGGATCTCGCGTCCGGCCTCCGTTGCGGCGCGTGCCGCGTCGTAGACCTCGTGGGCGATCCGTACGGCGGCGCTGCGGCTGTCGGCCCGGCCGGTGAAGACGTGCAGACCGTGCAGGCCGGGTGCCTCGGTGCTGCGTATCGGGACGTCCACCTCGAAATACGGCAGCGGCATGACGTCCATCTCCTCTCTTGTTGAGGGGCCACCGCGACCGCCCCGGCCCCTGCGGGTGCAGGAGCCGGGGCGGCACGGAGTGCGCTCAACTCAGATGGGGCAGCTGGCTGCTCCGATCGCGTCGCGCAGGTGGGTGCGCGCCCAGGCCAGGAGCGAACGCTGGTCGCCGTCCGGGCTGGTGAGTGCGTCGGTGAGGTAGTCGGCGGCGTGGTCCAGGTCGTCGCTGGCGTCCTCGTAGTGAGGATGGCGGGAGTCGGCGAGGAGGTCGCGGACCTCTTCCACCAGGTCGATGAACCGGGACGGGGCGAGGCTGCGCGGCGGGTCGCTGCCGATGAGGGCGGCGAGGTCTGCGGTGAAGCAGGCGTCGAGCGCGGCGAAGGTGTCGGTCTTGGTCAGTACGTCAGCCATGAGGTTTCTCCTTGTCAGAGGTCGAGCCGGATGGTGATCGGGGTGCGCGGGTCGCCGGAGTTGGTGTGGACGGTGCGGCGGTGCGCGGCCAGGCCGGCGCCCCCGCCCTGGATCGGGAGGTGGCAGTCGGGGCAGCCGCGGAACCAGTCGTCCCCGGCCGGGAGGTCGGCCGGAGTGAGGGGGTGCGGGTGCGGGCCGTCGGCGGCGCGGCTCACTGGTCCTCGCCTCCGGCCGGCTGCCGGTCGGCGAGCGCCAGGAGCTCCGCGGCGAGGTCCGGCGCGGACAGGATGGTGCGAAGGATCGAGGCGATCCCGGACCGCTCGATCGGGTTCAGCCGGTCCCACACGGCATGGGCGTCACCGTGGACGCCGATGGCCTTGAGGTAGTCGGCCTCGGTGGTGGCGGTGTGCTGGGCCCCGCACCGGCCGCACCGGAAGACGGCCTGGTCCCAGCCGCACGCCGGGGTCGTGGTGCTCATCCCCTGATCGCCTCCATGGCTTGCTCCTCGAGGTCGGCGCGGCCCTCGGGGTCGTCCTCCTGGTCGTCGTTGTCGTCCGGGCCGTGGAGGGTGCAGCGCACGTCCGGGTCGTTCATCAGCTCGCCGGTCAGGGCGCGCAGGAGGTCGGTGACGTTGTAGGCCGGGGCCCACGCCTGGCCTTCGCATTCGTCGTCGAAGGGGCAGCCGACCAGGACGTCGAAGCCGACGTCGCCCGCTCCGTCGACGTCGTTGCGCTGGGCGAGGACGATGCGGTCCGCTCCGAGCCGGATCTCCGCGACGCGGTCGCCGTCGGCGAACGGCGAGTTGTCGCGCCAGCGCCACATCGGCAGGATCTCCGGGCCGAAGTAGCGGCGGACCAGGAGCAGGTCACCCAGCCCTTCCCCGTCGTCCCAGCCGAGGTCCGCGCGCCGGGCGTCGCTGAGCGGCTGGAGCAGCGCCTTCAGGCGGTAGAGGTTCTCCGCGACGACGACGTGATCGAACCCTTCGGCGGGCAGGCCGGACCACGCGTCGACCATCGCCGCATGCTGCGCGAGGACGACCTGCTCGGGCACACGACGGTTCGCGGGGCGGCCTTCCTGGCGCTGAACGCAGACGGAGGCCGGGGTGGAGACGAGCAGCGCGACGGTGGGAACGTCGTGGCGGCGGGCGGTGGCGATCAGGTTCGCGCGCACGGCCTGCTCGCAATTCGTCGCGTCGACGACCGTCATCTTCCGGCGGGCGAGGCGCGCCTCCAGGACGGCCTGGAGCGCGAACACCGCGTCCTCGGTCGCTTCCTGGCACCCGGCGTCGTCACTGACCAGGGCCCGGAACCTGTCGAGCTCCAGGACCTGCGTGGCGGGCCAGGTGGCAGCCCACGTGCTCTTGCCCGATCCGGCCGCGCCGATCAGGCACACCAGCGACGGGTCGGGGATCGTCGTGTCGACGGGCAGCGCGTTGTCCATGCGGAAGGTGGTCATGCGGCTTCTCCCTGCGGGTCAAGAGCACGGGTGGCGTAGTAGGTCTGCAGTCCGGCGTTCTCGGTGATGAGGGCCGCGGCCTCGTGCAGCGGGCACGACATCTCGCCGTCGCGGTCCGGCTCGATGCGTCCGGCGGCCTGTCCGGCGACGGTGAGCAGCTGCGCGAGGGAGCCGAAGACGCCGTCCTGGCGGTGGTCCTCGTGGTGGAGCTCGCGCAGAATCTGGGCGAGCTCCTGGGCGCCGGTCTCGCCGCGCAGTTCGTCCTCGATCTGCTGGAGGGCGAGTTGCACGATCCCGGCGGAGGCGTGGACACGGTCGATGCGTGTGCGGGGCGCGGGCCCCGGGGCCGCCGTCACCGCGCGAGGCTGGCGGCGGCCAGCGCGAGCAGGACCAGGGCGGTGAGGCTGAGGTCGACCGCCCGGCGCAGGTGGAGGTACTTGCGGACCGCGAGCGTGGACAGCACGCGGACGCGGGTGGCGCGGGTGTCGCCCTCCATGCAGGAGCGGATCCCGTCCTCGTCGAGCTGCGCCCAGTGGGGGAAGGAGGCACGGTCGTCCGCGCGAAGTCGGGGCCGGACGACCAGGAGCAGGAGCACGGCGGCGGTGCCCAGGGCGAGGACGGCGAGCGCGCCGATCACCTTGGGCACGGTCGGCAGGTCCTTGTCGGCGACGGACGCGAGTCCGGCGAGCACGGCACCGTTGAAGGCCAGCAGTAAGGACGCCTTGCTGTCCGTTCGTGCGATCTCGTTGGCGACCGAGGCGCAGGCGGTGTCCAGGTTCTTGTCGGTGGTGGGGGCGGGGGCCGTGGTGGTCATGGGTGGTGGTTCTCCCTTGTGGTGGCCGGGCGGGCCGCACGTGGCGGCCCGCCCGGCGGATGGTCAGAACGGGGCTTCGTCCGGCCAGGCCGGGGCGGGCAGGAGCCGGACGTAGAGCTCGCGCCGCATCGCCCAGCAGCTGCACGCCTCCATCTCCGGGAACGGCCCGCCGGTCCACCAGCCGCCCGCCCCCCGGCAGTCGGGGCAGGAGCGGCGGGCAACGGGCGTGAGGTGGATGTGGTGCCGGTCGGCGGACATCTGCCAGTGGCCCGCCTTGAGGACGGTGGCGGCCGCGGCGACCGTGACGGGCACGGCGGCCGCGACCAGCAGCACGGTTCGGGCGCGCACGGTCAGGGCCGGCCGAAGGGCTGGACGGTGAAGCGGATGCCCTGCCCGGAGCTATGGGGCGTCGCGGTGAGGAAGCCGGGCTCGCTCTGCGCGAGGGACGCCAGCAGCGCCTTGATCCAGGGGGTGGAGCGCTGGAGGTCCACACGCAGAGCGTTGAAGTCGGCGAGGTGCACCGGGTGCGGGTTGGTGCCGTAGCGGTGGCGCCACAGGCGGGAACGGATCAGTTCGACGGCCTCGGGGTCTTCGGGCCGGGAGGGCACACCGCGCGGCATCGCCCGGCAGGCCGAGGCGTGCGCGTTGGCGGCCAGGGCGGCCTCCGCCTCCGACGTCAGGTTGTTGCCGGCGTTCTGGTCCGCGCGGTAGGTGCAGCCCAGGCACGCGGTGGCGTAGTGCGCGGTACCCCGGTCGGCGTCGGCGGTGTAGACGAGGACGGTCGCGCCCTCCAGCGCCCGGTAGCGCTGGGAGACGATCGTGCCCTCCGGCGTCCAGGTCTCCGGGCCCGAGGCCGGGACGGAAGCGGGGGCGGGGGCGGGGGCGGTGCGGGCGAACAGAGCCACGGTGACTCTCCTTCGAGGGGTTCGTTGATCAGGCGGCGAGCCGGTGGGTCACCGGTGCCGTGGAAGCGATGTAGGTGTCGGGGCTGGGCTCGTAGCCCCTGGCGCAGGGGTCGCAGCAGCCCTGGGTGCGCAGCGGGAGGCAGAAGTAGTAGCGCCTCTTGCACGCCGGGCACGTGGACCTCGCGGCCATCGCCCGGTCCAGCGCCCATTCCTGTGCGAGCGTCGGCACGCGTTTGGGCCGGGCGAGGTCCAGCCGGTACAGCCAGCCCCGGGTGGGGTGGTTGCACGACTGGTCGGGCCGGTAGGCGCAGTACTTGCAGCGCAGGACCGCGACCGGGGCGTGCCCGCCGGGGCTCAGGCCCCGCTCGCGCAGCTGCCTGCGGGTGACCAGGCCCTCGGGACAAGAGCGCCGGTCGAACTCCTCCAGCGTCGCGGAGCTTCGCGGCAGCTTCTTGCGCTCCCGGCGGGGCCCCTTCTTCCGAGGGCGCGGCATCACCGGCGCCAGGTGCCGGGGAGCCGGGCGGGGCGCTGCGGGTAGCGGGGGCCGGGGCGCTGCGGGCGGGGCCGGCCGATACGGCGGCGCGGGCGGGGGATGAGCACGAGTGGTCTCCTCCAGAGGGTTGAGGGACGACACCGCGCCCCGCTGACGTCGGTACGTCGGCGGGGCGCGGGGTGCGGCGGCCGGGCGGCCTGTACGGCTCTCGCCCGCGAAGGGCAGGCGAGAGCCAGGCAGGGCGACGGGTCAGCGCTTCTGGAGCGGGTGCACGTTGTCCGGTACCTCGGGGGCCGGCGGGGCGGCCGGGGCGGAGACGTGGATCTCAGGACGGATCTCGATGTTGGGGACCGCGTTGTGGATGAACAGCGACGGGCGCAGGGTCAGCCCGCGCAGCGCGAAGGCGGAGGCGGCGGTCCAGGCGAGGACGGCGAGGCCGGTGGCGATGGTGCGGCCGTCGGCCGGTGCGGCGCTGTAGACCATCGCGATGCTGCACGCGCCGAAGGCCGTCCAGGTGATGCGGGCGCCGCTGCTGCGGAAGAACCCGCCGACCAGGCCGAAGAGGCCGACGGCCTGCCAGACGGTGTAGACGGTGGAGGCGCTGATCGGCAGCGTCGCGGAGTGGGCCGCGATGTACGAGCGGGTCGGCTGGTCGACCACGGCGGTGAGGACCGGGCGGGCGGCCGGGTCAGCGGGTGGTGGCGGCGAGGATGGCGGCGTGGTCGAACGCCAGGTCCGGGAGTGCGGTCAGGGGCCACCAGCGGGCGTCGGCCGCGTCGTCCAGGGCGGTGGGTGCAGTGAGCTCGGGGAGGGTCGCGGTGTAGGCGACGGTGACGTACCGGCCTCGCGGGTCGCGGCCCGGAGCATCGAACGCGCCGACCTGCCGCAGGGCGTCGGCGGCGACGGGGAGGCCGGTCTCCTCCTTCAACTCGCGCACAGCGGCCTGGAGGGATGCCTCCCCGGCGTCGACGTGACCACCCGGAAGGGCCCAGGATCCGGCGTGCGGGTCCCAGCGGCGCTTGATGAGCAGGACGTGGCCGGCGGCGAGGAGGACGACGTCTGCGGTGTAGCGGATCGTCTCGTCGCGAGTTTCGACGGTCATGGGGTGCATCCCTTCTCGGTGTGATTCAGGCCGGTCGGCCTGTCCGGCCCTCCCCCACCGCGGTTCGGGTGGGCGAGGGCCAGACGGAGCGACCGGAGGTCAGTCCCGGAAGGGGCAGTTGCTGTGCTGGTCGACGGCCGGGGCGGGGACATGGATGTGCACGTCGGGCCGGGCAGGGACCTTCGCCGGGTGGGCCGGGCGGCCGACGGTGCGGCGCAGAGTCAGCCCGTGCAGCGCAACGGCAGACAGGAGCATCCAGGCCAGGACCGCCAGGGCGACCGCGACGGTGCGGCTGGTGTCCGGGGTGGCCGTCCAGACCATGAACACCGTGGCCGCGCCCCACCCGGTCCACACCGCGTGCAGCGCGTTGCTCCGGGTGAAGTAGCCGAGGACCAGGGCAGCGAGGCCGGTGGCCAGCCACAGCGTGTAGACGGTGGAGGCCGCGATCGGGAGGCCGGCGGAGTGCTGGGCGATGTAGGTGCGGACCGGCTGGTCGACGATGGCGAGGACGCTGTCGGAGGTGTCGACGCCGACCTGCACCGTGGGCACGGCGGTGAGCAGCTGGTGCAGGACGTGAAGGACGGCTTCACCGGCGGCCGCGACCACCAGCAGGACGAAGGACGCTGCGGTCAGCATCAGGACGGCCCGGATCCAGGGGGCCATGTGCCGCAGCCCGTCCTGGGGGACGTTGAGGATGTCCATCCACATCAGGTTCAGGACGCCGTCGTCCTCCCACGCCTTGTCCCACCAGGTGCGCAGCGCCGCGAACACGGACTCCTTGGGCGGTGTCTTCGGGAAGGGCACGGGGAGGTCGGCGAGCTCCTGGCGCTCGGTGCGGGGGGCGTTGTCGTTCTGCACGGGGCAACTCCTTGTTGGTGATGCGGGGTTCACGGAGCGTGCGAGTGGGCCAAGCTGTGGGTGAGCGACGGAATCGACAGAGGTGAAGGGGGCGGCTGCGATGGGGTGGTTCACCCGGGATGAGCCGGTGGAGATCGTCTTCGACCAGGTCATCGACACGGACGGGACGATCTGGCCCGCGTTCACCGACGACGACGGTGTGCTGTGGATCGACGTGGAAGAGGACGTCGAGGTGACGATCGACCGGGCGATCGTGGACGGTCAGATCCGGGACGCTGAGGTCGATGACTACGGCCGGATCTGGATCGACTACGACTGACCGGCGAGGCCGGACGGCCTGTCCCGCACCCGAGGCCCGGCAGGCGGGCGGTATCGGATGCGAGGCAGGGCGCCCGGAGTTCAGCGGACGTCGTTGCGGGTGCGGGAGAACACCCCCCGCTGGTTGCTGGTGCTGTTGATCTGCGTGTTCTGCACGACCGGGCCCTCGTAGACCGTCTTGGACACCGACTGGCGGGCCTTGCTGACCGCGCCGCCGATGGCGGTGGCGACCATCGCGAGGCCCGCGAACGGCAGGGTCACCATCAGGACGCCGTAGAGCGTGACGGAGGCCAGGCCCTGGAGTACGAGCCAGGCCCCGCAGCCGATTCCGGTGATACCCGCGCCGACGCCGATGGAGGCGACCGCAATCCCGGCCGCCCAGGCCGGGACGATCCGCTTGTCGTCCTGATGGACGGGCGGGGTGTCGCCGTACGCGGGCGGCGGTGTGGGGTCGCGGAAGGACGTCGGGAAGTGCCGCACGGGCGTCTCGGGCTGGAAGGACTGGGTGATGATCCGCTCGGCTTCGGCCCTGGCTTCGGCGTCGGTGAGCGGGCGGGTGATGGGCTCGAAGTCCACGGTGATCTCCGGTTCGAGGGGGGAAGCGGGGCGCCCTCCCCGCCCGGTGGGCGGGGAGGGCGCGAGGGGGAGGGGATTGGGGCTGGTCAGAAGCTTCCGATCCAACCGGTGAGGGAGGAAACGGCGCTGTTGACCGTGGGGGCGATGCCGGTGCCGGCCAGGAAGAAGCCGAACAGGCAGACTGCGATGCCCGGCAGGATCCGCTGGTAGCCGGTGCGGACGAGGATGACGACGATGATGCCGAGCAGGACGACCAGGGAGATCGACAGGGCCACGGTTCGTTTCCTTCGGTGAGGTGGGGTTGGTGGGTGCGGGTCAGCTGTCGGTGAGCTGCCAGACGCCGCGCTTGCGCGTGGTGGCCAGGCCCTTCGCCTTGAGCTGGGAGCAGGCGTTGCTGACGCTGGAGGGCTGAAAGTCGGGCAGCGCGGCGCGCAGGTCCTTGAGCGGCTTGGGCCCGTCCGCGAGGAGTTCGAGGATCTGGTCCTGGAGGCCGGGCTCCTCGCCGGGGTCGTTGTCGAGGCCGAACGGGATGTCCGCGAACGGCGCCCCGAAGGGAGCAGGTGCAGAGGCTTCGCTGCTGCCGTCACCGTCACTATCGGTGCCGGTTGCGGGGGCCGGAGTGCTGGCCGCCGGGGTGCTGCCGGGGGCGTCGGAGAACGCCTGGGCGAGGGTGTCGCAGTCGGCGTACGGGTTGGTGTGCCGCAGGTCGTAGAGGCCGACCTTGGCCTGCGCGGCGGCCGCCTCGCCGGGGGTGAGTCCGTTCGCCGGCTCCTCGCCGTACAGGGCGATCAGGTCCGGGTAGACCCCGTCGACCTTCTCGGCGAAGAACGTGCGCATGAACTTCGCCCGCCCGTCGAGGAACATGTACGCCATTCCGGCCGTACTCTCGCCGTCTTCGTCGTCCTTGCCGGAGAACAGCGCTTCGATCTGCCCGTTCTCGTAGATCCGGGCGGGGATGTTCTCCATCTGGAACCCGGCCGGGGCGATGCCGTCCAGGCCCATCTCCTTGGTGGACGAACTCGCGGTGCGCATGAGGAACAAAGCTCCGACCTTGCCCTGCTGGCGGATCGCGTCGTCGTCACCGAGGTCCTTGAGGTGCAGGGACTGCACGGCGAGCCGGATGCCGATACCGACCTTGCGGCCGGTCTTCTGGATGTCGGCGATGAGGTAGGCGGTGGCCTTGCGCATCGCTTCGTCCGGGTGGGACAGCAGCCGGTTGATCTCGTCCAGCGTGATGTTGATGAGCGGCCACGGCTTGCCCAGCGCGAAATCGCCGCGCCCCATCTCGTTGGACAGCCGCTCGCGGTACTTCATGACCGCGTGCGCGGCCGTGAGCATCAGGAGCGTCTCGACCGGGCCCTTGGCGAACCAGTCGACCTTGCCTTCCGCCTCCGGGAGGGACATGCCGCCCTGGACGTCGCCGACCCAGGAGACGACGCCGGAGCGCTTCTCCGCGGCGAGGATCAGGTTCTGGAGAACGGACTTGCCCGCGCCGGTGACGCCGGCGGTGATGCCGCGCAGCGCTCCCTGGCTCGGGTCCCACAGACGCATCCGGGCGGGCTTGCCGTCGTGGCAGACGCCAATGGTGACCCGCCCTTTGAAGTCCATCGTCAGGTCTTCGACGGTGGCCTTGCGGACCTTCATCAAGGGATTCGTCTTGTAGACGGAGACGACGCCCTGGCGGATGCCGTCGGTCTCGATGACGAGGCGGGAGGGGTCGTCGATGCCGAAGGCGGAGCAGATCGCCGTGTGCGGCAGGTAGATCGTCTTGCCTGGCGGGGAGGCGACCAGGAGCACGATGCGGTCTTTCTCGGCCCGGTGGTCGATCAGGTCGACGCCGGGGGCGGCCTTGCCCGGGGCGGCGACCGCGGTCTCCCACAGGCCGCGGATGCCTTCGGCTACGGCCTCGGTGTCCTCGGAGGTGGGTCGGGCGACCACTCGCATCCGGCCGGGCCCCGAGCCCTGAACGGGCCGCATCTTCACCGTGCCGACGGGGAAGTCGAACGCGGCAGCGAGCTGCACGTCGGTGAAGGTGGGTACGGCCTTCCCGGCCTGGGCGACGACGACGGCTTCGAAGTCGGGCCGGTCGGTGCGGTACGGGGCGATGGAGACGAGCCGGGTGCCGTCGCCGGTGGCCTGCTGCCACTTCGCGGCGAGGAACTCGGTGTACGTCAGCTCCCGGGGAGCAAGGCCGGTGCCGGTGCCGGGCTGTGTCTGGTTCTCGGTGAGGTCCAGGACCAGGCCGGCGCTGCGGGTGAGCGGCGCCATCCAGCCCATCAGACCGGCCCAGGCGGCGGCGTCGACGATCTCCCACCAGTTGAATCCCGGGGTGATCAGGTTCGCCACGTAGGTGCCGGCGGCCGTGAGGAAGGGGATCGCGCGCTGCGCCCGGGTGATGGCGCCCAGGCCGTGGTCGGCGTTCTTCGTCTTCGCGTACAGCCAGGCCAGGGTGCCCAGTCCGATGCCGCCGGAGGCGAGGTAGGACCAGGCGCTGTCGTCCAGCTGCGGGCCGACGGCCATCCCGGCGGCGGCGAGGGCGTAGGAGGTGCGTTCGGCCAGGACGCGCCGGTAGATGACGTGGCCGGGGACGGACTTGGTGGTGTCGACGGCCGGTGCCGCCTGGTCGGTGGTGCTCAACACAGCCTCCGTATCTGGGCAGGGCGCAGCCAGGGGCCGCCGGTGTGGGCGCGGCCCCTCGGCTGCGGTGGGTGGGTTGGGGTTAGTGGCGGCGGCCGGTGCGCCGGTAGAAGCCGGGCTTGGCCTGCTGGACTCCGGAGCCGTTGGAGGCTTCGTAGCCGGGGCGGTACTCGCTCTCGTGGGCGTTGTTGAAGCCGCGGGCGTCGTTATCGACGGAGTCGGCGGCGTTCACCATGTCGCCGGAGGCCTCCGCGACGCCGGTGAGGGCGGTGGAGACGTCCTCGATCATCGAGGTGAAGCGGGGCTCGACTTCGGCCTGGCCGCACATCTCCGCCAGGCGCAGGGCTGCGGTGGAATTGGCCTGCATGTGGGAGCGGAGCAGGTGCATGCCCTCCTTGAGGAAGAGGGCGGAGGCGGCGAGCTTCGCGGTCCGGCCCGCGAGGGCGAGGAAGCCGAGGGGGCCGCCCGTACCGCCGGTGCTGCTGGCGACGCCGTGGTTCATGCCCGGGATGGCCGGGAGGTTGTCGCTCACGTGCTGATCTCCTCTCAGTTCAGTTCTGGTTGTGGACGCGGGCGGCGGGTACGGCCAGGCCGGTGTCCTCGGTGGCCTGCTGGAGCGGCCGGTAGGCGTCGAACATGGCGTTCTCCGCACTCTCGGAGAGCTCGGCGGCCATCAGGGACTTGGCGGCCATCTCGTCGGCCTTGCGGGCCAGCAGCTCCATGGACTCCGCGAGCTTCGCCATCGCGGCGCCGGTCAGGCGGCCGATGACGTTGTGCGTGGAGCGCAGGTCGACGGCGAGGTCCTCGAGCTCGTACCGGATCTGCCGGGCCTTCATGGACAGCTTGTTGCAGGTCTCGTGCGCCTTGAACGACTGCGCGGTGAGCTCCTCGAGGACGTCGAGGGAGTCGTCGAGGGTCACCTCCGTCTCGTGCTGGGCGTCCATGTCCGCGATGCCGCCGCTGCCCCACTGGGCCAGCCAGCTGTCGCGGGTGTCGGGGGCAGTGCTCACGCTGTTCTCCTTCGTGCTCGGGTTGTCGGCGGGGCCGCCCGCGCCGGACGTCGCCGGGCTGGGTTCGGGGGAGTCGGCCCGCTCGACCGTGACCGGCCCGGCCTGGGCGGGCACCGCCGTCGCCATGCCCATCGCCTCGAACGGCGTCAGGCGCTGCTGACCGGTGCCCGGCACCGTGCCCCCGCCCACCGAGGCCGGGCCCGTACTGGGTCCGGCAGGTGCGGCGGGCGGGGCCGGTGCCACTGCCGCAGGACCAGGTGTTCCCGGCGGCGGTGACGGGGCGGTGGCCGCCCCGCCGGGCGCGGCAGCCGCGCCGGCCGGGGCCGGAGTAGCTGCCGGAGAGCCGGGCGGGCCGGGCGGGACCGGTGGCACGGGCGGGGCGGTGGTACCGGTCGTCGGCGTGGGGACCGTGGTGGTGCGCATCCGTGCTCGCTTGCGGGCCCGCGCCTTGGCCGTGGACCAGGACGTGCGGCGGGCCGGTGCCTTCGCGGCCGGACCCGACGGTGCCTTCGCTGCGGGCCCGGAGGGTGCTTTCCCAGCGGGACCGGCGGGCTTGGTGCTGCCGGGCTTGGTGGTCTTGGTCTTCGGGCCGGACTTCTTCTTCGGCTTCCTGACCTTGACCTTCGTGACGATGGGCGGGCCCATCTTCTTGCGGCGGCGCTTGAGCCGCTTCTCGGCGGTCTCGTGCACGGCCTCGCCGAAGGTGGTCCGGCCCCGGGCGGCGGACTTCATCGCCGCGGTGACCTTGCGGCTGTACTCCTTCTTGAAGCGGCGGCAGGCGCGGCAGCGGCAGTCCTGCTTCACCGATGACGCGAACGTGCCGTGCGCGATGCCCGGCGTCAGTACCTGCTTCTTGCCCTTGCGGGACTTCCCGCCCGGCGCCTTGGGCACCGAGGCCGGGCCGGTCCCGCCCTTGCCGGAGCGGGGCTTGCTCTTCTTCCCGCCGCGCTTGCTGCCGGGGGCCGTGGTGGGGCCCGATCCGCTGCCGCCCTTCCCCTTCGGCTTCGTTTTCGGGCCGGTGCCGGGGGTGGTGGTGCCGGGCTTCTTGCGCAGGATCCCGGCCGGGCCGGTCGTCCCGCGCGGCGACTTCTTCTTGCCGCTCTTGGGGCCAGCCCCGGTTCCCTTGCCGGTACCCGACCCTTTCGAGCTGGACGCTCCGGGCGTGGTCTTCCCACCCGTGCCCTTGCCGGGGTCCGTGCCCTTGGTGGGGCCCTTCGTGGTCGGCGTGGTCTTCCCGCCCGAGCTCTTACCGGGGTTGGGCCCCGTGGTCTTGCCGGAGCCCGGTCCGTGCTTCTTCGGGCCGGGCGACGAGCCGCCGGCTCCGGCCCCGGTGTTGCCGGGGCCGCGCTTGCGGTTCAGGAGCGAGCCACCGCCGGAGGACCCGCCACCGCCGCCGGGGCCGCGGTTCTTCCCGCCGCCCCCACCGCTGCTGTTCGGGCCTTTGCCGGAGCTACCCGACCCGCCCGGACCGGAGTTGCGGTTCTTCTTAAGGCCGCCCCCGCCGCCCTGCGAGCTGCGCTTGAGCGGGGTAATCCCGGAGCCGTTCTTGGAGGGCGACTTGGTGCGGCCGCCGCCGCCCGAGCCGGAGCCGTTCTTGGTGGGGGAGTTGGTGCGGCCGCCGCCGCCCGAGCCGGAGCCCGAACCGCGTCCGCGCCCACCGCCGGAACCGCTGCCGGAACCGCTGGGTGACTTGGTCGTCGACCCGCCGCGCCCCCGTCCACCGGAGCCGCTGTGCGTCCCGCTGCCGCCCCGCCCGGACCGGCCTGGACCGCCGCTGCCGGACCGCCCTGACGAGCCGCCAGAGCCGCTCTGGAGGGCCTTGCGGCCGTACTCGGGCCCGGACGGCACCGGCTTCTTCGAACCGTCCTTGGAGGCGCCGTCCTTGCCGCTGCTCGCTGTCTTCGCGACCGCCTCACGCTGCTCCCGGCTGGCCCGCCCCGAGGCAATGCTGGAGTGAATCCCGCGCATCGCCGCGAGGGACACCGCGAGGATCGCCGCCAGCGACAGCGACCCCAGGCCCGGCGGCGATGCCGCCGAGGCACCCTCCGAACGGAAGGTCGCCGGGACCACCGCACCCGCCGCTCGGGGGGCCGCTGCGGCCCCCGGAGCGGCGGAGAACGGCGCACCCTGACCGGGGTCCGGAAGGGCCGCGATGACATCCATCGGGTCGGTCCGCGTCACGAGTGCAAACGGCTCCGCAGTGGCCGGGGCGGGGTCCGCAGGGGCCGCGAACGGCACGTCGGCGGGGACCTGCGCGGGAGGTTCCGCCGGGGGGTCGGCGGGGGCGGTGTAGCCCACACGGGGGAAGTTGATCACGTTGTTGGGGCCGTCGTCGTCGGCCATGACGTCTCCCTCTCGGAGTTGACAGACGGTCACCGCCTGGGGCACCCTCGCGCGCGCACGACACGCGCGCGCCTTGGGGTGCTCCGGGCAGCGAGTAGGAGGCGGTGAAGAAGAAGAACTTCGTCACCCTCCGTTGTGCTTGTAGAAGTCGTGCAGCGTGGCGGTAAGCTTGCGCCACACATCCGGCTTGCCGTCGCGCTCCGCCTGGCGGGCCAGGGTCCGGCACGCGTCGTACCAGACCCCGGCCCGCTCCTTCTCGGTCTCGGCCTCCGCAATCCGTCCGTTCCAGTGCTTCGCGCGGTTTTGCGTCTGCCGAGGCGTCGTCACTGCCCTTCTCCCTTGGCGAAGTAGTCGTTGATCGTGCTGGTCGGCCGCTCACCGCCGGCCGCCATCGGCCACTGCTCGAAGGGGCTCTCCGGGGCCACGAACTCCGCCGGCCTCGCCTGCGGAACCTGGCCCGCGGGCTGCTCCTGGGGGGTGTTGAGCGCGGTCACCGTCTTGTTCAGCGAGCCCGCGACGGCCGCGCCGACGGCGGCCTGGCGGCCGTTCTTGCGCTCCAGGCGCTTGGCCTCCGCCGTTGCCCTGCGCTGCGGGAGCTCCAGGACCTCGTTGACGTAGGTCGCGTACAGGGCCTCGGCCTTGCTCGCGGCCTCGCCGGACGCCTTCTGCATGGCCTTGAGCTGCCGCGCGACCTTCCAGGCCCGCAGCCTCTTGGACAGCCAGCGGTCACCCTCGATCGGCGTCTGCTCCAGGCGGCGGCGCACGATGTCCGCGATCTGCCCGTACTGCTGGGCGTCACGGACGTGCTGGTCGCGGACGGTCGCGGTGAAATTCCGCAGGCCCTCGTCCGTGAACAGGGCGTTGATATCCATGAGGGGGTTCTCCTTCTGGGGGCGGGGGCGATCTGGGAGGCTTTGGGTGGCGTTACGGCGCCTTCACCGCGTCCCCGAGGCGCTGGATTCGTCTCGGGGGCCGGTGGAACCGTCGAACGGCCTGTTTGTGCAGGTCACTGCCCCGGTACGTAGCCGTCGGCCAGCAGCTGGGCTGCTTCGGCGCGGTACTCGGAGGCGGTGCCGGGGGAGTTGAGCAGCAG
This sequence comes from Streptomyces sp. NPDC017520, assembly GCF_044329855.1. Classification (NCBI taxonomy): domain Bacteria; kingdom Bacillati; phylum Actinomycetota; class Actinomycetes; order Kitasatosporales; family Streptomycetaceae; genus Streptomyces; species Streptomyces sp. NPDC017520. Next base: position 17,073 of record NZ_JBIRKB010000023.1, on the reverse strand, counting down.
CTCGTGCTGGATGTCGGCGAGCGGCAGCCGTTCGGCGTCGCCGCCGACGGCGAGGATCATCCGGGCGACCTTGCGCAGCCCCCGCTCGCGCGGCTTGAGCCGCGCGATGTCCTCGGCTTCGACCGCGGACCGCTCGATTTCGGCAGCGGCCCGCCGCGTTTCGGCAGCAGCCTTCTCGGCTTCGGCTGCCTCTTCCTTGGCTCGCGCGGCGTCGGCGAGAACGGCCTCCGCCTGCCGCCGCTCCTCCGCCTCCAGACGCGCCGTTTCGGCAGCAGCCCGCCGCGTTTCGGCAGCAGCCGCTTCCGTTTCGGCAGCGACCCGATCGGCTTCGGCGGCGGCCCTGCGGGCTTCGGCGACGGCCTGGGTCTCGATGGCCTGCGCCTCCGCGACGGCAACCCTGTCGGCCTCCGCAGCTTCCTTCCGCTTCTGGGCCGCCCGGCGCTCCAGCTCGGCCGCGTCCAGGTCGGCGGCAGCCGTCGCCTTGCGTGCCAGCGCGATCCGCTCGGTCTCGATCGCCCCGGCCTCCGCCGCGGCGACAGCGTCTGCCTCGGCCGCTGCCTTGCGCTGCTCGGCGGCCTTGCGCTCCAGGCCGGCCTTCTCCAGGTCGGCGGCAGCCGCGGCCCTGCGCTCCTCGGCCTCCGTGCGCTCCGCCTCCGCCTCACGGGCGCGGGCTTCGGCGACCACCGCGTTCTCCAACGCCTTCTGCTCCAGCGCGGCCGCCGTCTCTGCCGCGCTGACCTGGGCTCGGGCGTGGGCGCGGGCCTGACCGGTCTGACCGTCGACCTCGGCCTGGACCAGCTCCACCTTGCCCTTGGCGCGCAGCCGCTCGGCGGCGGACTCCGCCTGGGCGACCTCGCTGCGCGTCTCCGCGTCCAAGCGGCGCCGCTCGGCCTCCTCCGCACGCTCCTGAGCTGCCTGGTCCTGCTGGTCGGGCATGGCCAGGGCCTGGGCGACGGTGTAGCCGTACGGGGCCATCTTCATCGGCAGCAGCTCGTCCTCGCTGGCCTGGGAGAGGTCCCCGTCGTACTTGCGCTTCAGCCACTGCTCGTACGCGATGAGCTCCTGGTCGCGGCGGGTCATCTCCGGGTAGGAGGTGACACCCCACAGCCGCATCCGGCGGAAGATCCGGCAGGTGGCGATAGGGGCCAGGACCCAGCGGAGCCACGGAATCGAGTCACGTTCGGCCTGGTCAGGGCGGACAACGCGGTCGATCGCGTCGCGGCCCAGCTCCACCACCGTGATGAACAGAATCGGCACGACGCCGTGCGCGCCGGCGGCGACGTAGTCCACCAGCTGCCACGCCCGCTCCTCGGGGGCGCCGGACGCGGCGTTGAGCACGACGGTCGCGGCGGTCAGCAGCCACACCGGGTAGCGGATCCAGCTGATGGGGCGCTTGAGCCACGCCATCAGCAGGTCGACCGCGATCATCACCATGATGCCGACGTCGACTCCGACCGCGAACAGCTGGCCCTTGCCCAGCGAGCCGAAGCGCAGCTCCTTGTGAGCGAACTGGGCGACGTGCTCGAAGGAGAGGTAGAGGCCGATGCCCGCGAGCGCGAGCGCGAACACGACGATCGCTCCGGCAGCCCACTTCTGAGTACCGGTCAGCCTCGCGACGGAGGACTGTGTTCCGGTTCCGTTTTCCGTCTCCGAAACGAACTCTCCCGTCCCCGAAACGAGGGCGGGCGTCTGCGAAACCGGCGCGGGTGCTCCCGAAACGGCGGCCGGTGAAGCCGATTCAAGGTCGGGCTCGGCCGCGGTTCGCGGCCAGTCGGTGATCGTCATGAGAACCTCCGAAGGGGGTCGTTCGGGCGTGCGCGAAACGGCGGGGGCCGCTCCCGAAACGCGGTAAGGCGTTCCCGAAACGGCCAGTCGTGCGGACGGTTACCTGCGAACCGGACACCCGCTCTACCCGCTCCGGCCGCCCGAAAAGGCCGGCGGCCCGGAGGGCGGGCGGGTGTGCTCGCGAAACGGCGCGGGGCGGGCCCGAAACTCAGAGCGGCTCCCGCCGGGCGGGCACGAAACCGGCGTCAGCTCTCGGGAAGCTGCGCGCCGTGGCGGCGAAGGTCGGCGGTGGTGATGCCGAAGTGACGGCACCGGTCGATCAGCGGCCCGAGCGCGTCGCCGTCGGCAAGCGCCTGGGGCGAACCGACACCGTGCCGCTGCTGGGTGGCGAACAGTTCGTTGATCGCGGCCGCGGTACGGGCGGCATGCCGCTCGAAGCGGCCCTCGCCCACCCACTCATCCGCGATGACGAGGAGGGTGGTGCGCCAGCTGCCGCTGTAGTCCTCCGGGTCGATCGGCGGGATGTCACTGCCGAAGATCGCGAACGCGGTGGCCTGGGCCGCGGCTTCCGTGCCGGGCTGGAGCGTGGTGATCGTCGTGGCCATGGGGGCCTCCCTCGACTATCGGTCCGGGCTGTCCGGCTCCCCGTCACCGCTCGTCCCGGCCGCCGTGGTACAGCGGCCGATGCGAGCGGATCAGGCAACCGCCAGAGCGGATCAGGCAGTACGGCGGCGGGCGGCCCGGCGCTTCATGCGGCGCCGGTCTTCCTCGTCGGTGCCGCCCCACACCCCGTGGTGCTCGCCGCGCTCCAGGGCGCCCTGGAGGCAGGTCTCCATCAACGGGCAGCGACGGCAGACGGCCTTGGCTTCCTCGATCTGGAGCAGGGCCGGACCGGTGTTGCCGATGGGAAAGAACAGCTCGGGGTCCTCGTCGGCGCACGCCGCGCGGAACGACAGGGCGGGCGCGTCGGTGGAGGGCGCGTTGGGGGTCGTGACGATGGTGGTCTGCATCAAGGGCTCCCGAGGGTGTGTGCGGAGCAGCCCGGGGAGTTGGCTCCCGGGCTGCTCGCCGTGTTGGCGGGGTGGATGTCCGTCACGCGGTGGCCGGCCTCCCACGCCCTGGCGGCCGTCGTGGAGGCGGCCGCCAGGAGGACGAGGGTGAGCGGGTGGGCCAGGCCGTGCGCGGCCAGGGCCCGGACCGCGAGGTGCTGCGCGGTCCGGGCGGCGCGTATGAGAGCGGCCACTACTTCGGGTAGGGGTTCTCGCTGCGCTCGTTCTGCTTCCCCACCTTGTCGCTCAGGTCCTTGTGGCCCTGCTCGTCCAGCGCGGTGACGCCGGGCGGGCAGTCGTGCCCACCGCAGTTGAACCGGAGACAGAGCGGGCACTGCCCCATCACCGGCCGGTGCAGGATCAGCACCGGCTGACGGACGTGGCCGGGTGCCACGTCCTGGAGCGTGCACCGCGCCCGGCGGCCGGCCGCGGCGGCACGGTCGTCGCCGTCGGCCACCAGCTGTTCCACGAGCTCACGGAAGCAGCGGTCGGTCTCGTCGCGCTCCGGACCCTTCTTGTTGTCGGCGTCCTCCATGTCGTCGTAGATGCCGGACGACGGAGTCGGGATCGTGCGTGTCATGCTGAGCTGCATCAGGTCCTCCGAGTCAGGTCCTGGACAGTCCGAGGGCTGCAATCCCATGGGCTGTCGCGATCACTCCCCATTTGGGGAGTCGACTGCTGTACGAGCAGCCACGGCCCAGGTCACCCTGACGAACTCGGGGTGACCGGGGCCGTGGTCGTTCGTGCGGGCCGAGTCAAGCAGCGCCGGCCGGAAGTCTGCGAGGCACGAAGGCCTTCGCCCTCTGGAAGACCGGCATGGGAAGGCCGTGCCGGACTCGGATCTCCTCGACCTCGGCATCGTTCAGGCCGTACCGCGAAGCACCCTTCACGTAGTTCGACAGGGCCTCGTAATGGTCGTCCGGGAGGACCCCGTCGTTCTGCGCGATGACGTTGGCGAACTGCGGAAGCACGAGGTTGAGGAAGGTGAAGGCGTAGTCCCTGTCCTCCATAACGGGCTCACCCACGTCGGGCTCACCCGCGCCCGACTGCTCCTGAAGAACCCGAAGGCGGGTCTGCAGCTCATTCACCTGCACCTGGGCACCATTCGCCCGGGAGTTGGCAACCTCGTACGCGGCCATCGCCGCCTCCCGGGCGAGACGTGCCTCATTCAGTTCACCAGTCAGGCGCACCACCTCGCCGTCCTTCGCCTCGACGCTCGCGGCCTGGGCGGCGATCTCGTTCGCGGCACGGGCGAGCTTGTCGCGCAACGCGTCGGCGGTGGCGCGTCGTACAAACGGCAGCTTCATGCGGCTGTCCCTTCATGTTGGAGGTCAACTCGGCTGGTCGTACGAGCAGCCGAGGCCCCGGCCGACCCGAGTGATCAGGTCGGCCGGGGCCTCGGTCGTTCGTCGTCGGGAACCCGCGGTCAGAACGGGATGCGCGTCCAGGCCGGGAAGCGGCCGGCGCAGCGTCCGCAGTGAGCTCGGCGAGTGATCCGGCACCATCCGGCAGGGACCGCGTCGACGAGGCTGGACTCGCTGGTGCCGCAGCGCTCGCACGTGAGCGGGCCCGCTTCCGGCTGCTCGGCAGCCTGGCGGGGGACCAGGTGGTCGATGGGGACCTCGGGGCCCTCGGCAGGGTGCGCGCCCTGCGGAACCGTACGGCGCAGCTGGTCGGCCTGCCGCACACGGTAGAGGGCGGCGGCCCACTCGGCGCGGCGTCCGACCGCCCCCCGCACGCTGCGCCCGCGCAGGGTCCGGTCGGTCTGCGGGCTGCATGCCTTGGGCAGCACTGCGGTGGCCTGGCGGCTGGAGGCTTCCGTGCCGGCGTCGGTCAGGGCGTGGCGCCACTCGGGGATCGTCATGTCGAACTCGACCTGGCGGTTGCTGCTCCGGCAGTGGAGAGCGGCGGCGACGTGGGCCTTGCCGGTGTGGTGCGGGACCAGCTTCTGGACCTTGCTCTGCATGCCGGTGATCGGCACCCAGGTCTCGCAGTCCTCGCAGACCAGGACGGCCTTGAGCGGGTTGCGGAGGTCGATGTGTGAGGGCAGGAGCCGGGAGAGCTTGATGGGGGGAAGGGTGCTGACCCGCTTCGTGCGGGTCCGGCGGGGGCGTTCCTTGGCGGTGGGCACCGCGGCGGTGATGGACATGCGGGATCTCCTCATGTGCGAAAGGGGGAGGGGCTGCGTCGCGGTGCTCTCTCCGCCCGTCAGGTCGCGCGGGTGACCCCGGCTTCCTGGCGGACGGACAGCGCATAGCGCTGCGACGTGCAGTAGAGAGTCGAGAACCCGGGGGATTTGTTGGTGCCATCAACCCCGGCCCCCTCTTACGAGGCGGACGACTTCCTACGGTCCTGCGGTGGTGCGCACTCGGTGCTCCCGGAGGATCACCGGCGACTTACATACATCAGGTTGCATCAGGTATCCTCAGGTGTCAAGCGGTATAGTGAGGCACCCAGAGGCAATTTGAAGGAGGCGAAGGCACATGACAGGGCCACCACGAGCCGACAATCGGCCGCCATACGCCCGGATCGCGGGCCACTACCGCGACCTGATCAGCTCTGGTGAGCTCTCGCCGGGCGACCTTCTGCCCAGCATCAAGACGCTGGCGACTCAATGGGGCGTCAGCACAGCTACCGCAGACCGAGCGATGCGACTGCTGCGCGAAGAGAATCTCGTCAAGGGCATCGCGGGAGTCGGCACCGAGGTGATGGCGCGCCCGATCTCGCTGTCCTCCGGGGCGGAACGCCACGACCGCAGCAGCAAGACGCAGTCGTCGTGGGGGGCCGGCGAGAAGTCGTCCGGCCACACCGCTGGCATAGTCGAGGCTCCCGAAGACGTCGCTCACGTGCTCCGCATTTCGCCTGGTGAAGACGTCATTCGCCGTAGCCGTGTCTACCGGGACGGTCATGGTGTTGTCTCCCACTCCACCTCGTGGATCCCGGCCGAATTCGCCCAGTTTGTACCGGAGCTGGCCCGAAGCAAGCGGCTCAAGGGCGGCCTCTCGTTGGACCTGATCGCTCGGGCCACGGGACGCCACGTCGTCAAGCGCGAGGATGAAGAGAAAGCCCGCATCGCTACACGACAGGACCTTGAGCTCCTGGAGTTGGAGGCCGGAACCGTCGCGGCGATCCTTGTGCTGACCGCGCGCTTCCTGGACGCCGACGGCGAACTGCTGGAGTACGGCGTTGACCTGGGGGCCCCCGGCCGCACCCGGAAGACCACTTCGGAGACCCTCCGGTGACTACACCTGGAACGGAACTCCTGGACGACACCCTCCTGAACTGCCTTGAGCGCCGCCTCGGTGTGCTGCTGCACCAGAAGCACACCGACACTCTGCCCCTGAAAGGAAGATTCGAGATCGTGCGCATCTCCGCCGCCCTGTCCGGCCGACCGGGCCCCGCGCCTCGCGCGATCCTCATGTCCGGTCTGCAGGGTGCCGGCAAGACGACCCTCGCCCGCGCCCTGGAGGGAGCCGGGTTCCGTCGCCTCTGTCCTGACGAGGAGGTCTTCCGCCGCTACGGCCACTACGGCAGGGATTTCCCTCGCGGCGAGTTCTTGGTCAGGGAGGCACCCGTACTCAAGGACATAGCCCTTGAGCTCAAGGAACTCCTGGCAGCCGGACACGACACGGTAATCGACCACGGATTCTGGACGCCCGAGGAGCGAGCACTGTGGGCAGCCACCGCGTTGGAGGCTGGCGGCGAGCCGGTCCTCATCTACCTGCCGCTTCCGCACGAGGTGCGCTGGGATCGGATCCGAAAGAGGAACGAGCAGTCGCTGGTCGACGCGAACAGCATCGAGTTCAGCGAGGAAGACCTCCTCCGGCACGCAGGCCGCTTCTCCCCGCCGACCGACGATGAGCCGCACATCGTCTACGACGGTAGCCCCGAGTACGTTCTCGCGGAGCTGCGCCGCGCACGTCCTTCCACAGGGGGCGGCCTCCATTGACTTCTACCTCCCACCCGCAGCTCCCGACACTTGATGACCATGACCGTGCTCGGGTACTGCGGCTGCGGAAAGTGACATCAGCCGGTGACATTCGAAATGTCACCGCCACTTGTCACCTCCGCGCGATCAAGGGGCCGTGCCATGCTCGGCCGCAGAAGGGCCAGCCGCCCCTCGGGCATCACCCTGTCGGGCAGGCTGCGCCGCTGGACCGTACGGGGAAGGGGAAGCGCGATGGATGAACGTCCCGACTGGGCGCGCCGGATGGTCGAAGAGCGCGCGGCACGCGACTGGTCGCAGTCCGACGCAGTACGCGCTCTGATGGTTCGGCTCCCCGACGACCAAGAGGTCAGCGAGCACGACCTCCTTCGCCAGTGGAAGCGCTGGGAGCGCGGCGACTCTCAGCCGACGAAGTACCGGTCCGCCATCGCCGGCGTCTTCAACACGACGACGGGCGCCTTTTTCCCTGAGCGGGGCCGTCGTGACGGACGGTCCGAGATTTTGCAGGTCAGCGGCATGGACACCGTGGACATCATCGCGCGGCTGCGGGCATCGGACGTGGACGTGGCGACGCTGGACGCGCTGAGGATCACGGCGGACCGGCTGTGCTGCGAGTACGCGTACATGCCCGCCGACCAGCTGCTCCTGGAGGGCAAGGCGTGGCTCGCACGGGTTGTCGGTCTCCAGCACCAGCGGGTCAGCCTCGCGCAGCACCGCGAGATCATCGCGCTCGCCGGGAAGCTGTCGCTCCTGGTGGGCTGTGTCGAGTACGACTCCGGCCGGCCCCGTGATGCGGAGGCGACCCGGCAGGCCGCGCTGATGCTCGGCCAGGAGGCCGGGGAGCTGAGCGTGCAGGGGTGGGCGCACGAGATGCGGGCGTGGTTCGCGCTGACGCGGGGGGACTATCGCGGTGTCATCGCGGCCGCGGAGGCCGGCATCGCCGTGGCGCCGACCGAGAGCGTTGCCGCGCAGTTGTACGCGCAGAAGGCAAAGGCGTGGGCGCGAATGGGTGATCGGTCGCAGACCGAAGTCGCGCTCGACAAAGGCCGTCAGATCCTCGAACTCCTGCCCTATCCAGAAAACATCGAGAATCACTTCGTGGTGGACCCCGCGAAATACGACTTCTACCGCATGGATGCGCTGCGTCAGGTCGGCGGCGATCTCCGGCTCGCTGGTCAGCTGGCGAATGAGGTCATCCGGTCCGGCACGGACTTCGACGGGACCGAGCGGTCGCCCATGCGCATCGCGGAGGCCCGAGTGACGCTCGGCGTGGTCGCCGCTCGCGAGGGCGACCTGGACACGGCGCTCGCGTACGGGGAACGGGCCCTGGCGGGGGAGCGGAAATCGCTGCCGTCGCTCGCGATGGTGGCCAGCGACCTGGGCCGCGCCCTCCAGACGAACCATGAAAGCTCTTCTGACGCACAGGAGTTCATCGCTCATCTTCGCGATTTGCGAGGTGGCCAGTGATGCTCCCTTACGGCAGGCAATTCGCTGCGGGCTTCCCGTCAGGCGGTAGCGGCATTCGTGGTGCTGAGGAATTTGTGCGAATGCGTCCGGCAGTTCTGTCGGGTAGTGCGGTTAGGCTGTGCGCAGACATGATCCATAACGCGAGAACCCCAGGGACCGGGACGGGTCACCTGGGGCTTCTCGAACGAGGCTCTGCCTCGCCGGACGATGCACCTGAAAGGGAGGTGATCGCGGAATGCAGCGTACCCGCCCGCGTGGAACTACACGCGCAGCTACGCCGTTTCACCCTCGCGGTCACACCGTCAGGTGCGCCGCCTTCGGGCAGACCGACTCCGCCTTCGGTATCGAGGGGGTCGGGATGACCTAGGTCATCGGCCGCGCGCGCCAGTGAGGTGGACGGGAATCCACTTCGGCCTCGCGCGGCCCATCGCGCCGACCAGGAGGTCGGCCGCCTGGTCTCCGGTTCACACCCGGCTCCAGGCTCCAGCTCACTGAGCTGGGTCTTTCTCCAAAGCACACCCTTCGGTCGCCCTGGCAGGCGATCGGAGCTGCACGGGCTTCAAGGGCTTCCCCTGGCAGGGAGGCCTTCGAGGCCCGGGCCAACAACCACCGAGCTTCAAGAGGTCCCTGGCAGGGGGCCGCCGAAGTCGAAGTTGGTGTCGTTTCACCCCGGGTTCCGGTGGCCTTAGCAGGTCGTCGGGCTCGGGGGTCCACGTGATCGTGGCCGGTCCCGCAAGGGGGCTGGTCACGGTCTGAGCTTCCGATATGAAGTTGGTGTCCCCGTCATAGTGCCTGATCTCCCTGTTTATGGAAAGCGGACCCCCGCCCGTTTCGGACGGGTTTGGTCGTCCGGATCGTCCCGTGTGACGGGATCGGCAGTCGATTCGTCACGCTTTGCCCCGTGTGTGCCGCAGAGGTATTCGGCGGCATACCGGTCAGTCACCCCGTATAACGGCGGTGCCCTGTGAGCGCGGGCGCGGCGTCGACCGCCGTGCTGGACCACCCGCTGCATGAGGACGTCGACGACTCGGTCGACGAGGCCTCGTTCAGGCATCCGCGGGCCCGGCTTCGGTCGGTGCAGCGCGGTGCGCGCTCGCGTTTCGGGCCTCTCCCCTTGCAGGCCGGTCCGGTGAGGTCTGCGGTGCCGGGTCCCGCGATGGCGCTGGGACGTCGTACGCGGGCGAGGCTGCGGGCTGTGGTGCATGGGCTGCTGGGTGCTGGCGGTCTGGACGGTGCGCTCGACGCGGTGCGTCTGGCGGTGCTGGTGCTGGCGTCGCGGACGCCGTCGGAGACGGGTGTGGTGGAGATCCATACCTCGGAGCTGGGCCGGTGGATCGGGATGTCCAGGTCGTACACGGCCTCTGTCGTGGTACCGGCGCTGCGCCGCTCGGGTGTGGTGTTGGTGGAGACGGCGGAGGGCGACTACGGCCAGGACGCCGGTCTGAAGTGCGAGGTTCAGCCGCTGTGGGAGGCGCAGGGTGTGCTCGGGCACCCGCTGAGGCTGGTGAAGAAGGAGTACGTGACGCTGAAGCGGCTGATGCAGGCCGTGATGGGGCCGGGGTGGAGGCACCGGGGCGGCCGGGTCACTCCGGCCGGGCTGCTCGGTACGCGTACCGGTCGCGGCGCGGCGACGGAGCGCCTGGCGCTGCTGCTGCTGGTGCTGGAGGCTCGGGAGACGGGGCGGGTGCGGCTGGTCGGCGGGACGGTGGACACCAAGCGTGGTCGGCCTGCGGTGACGGTGGCCCGGCTGCTGGGGTGCACGGCGTCGGCGGGGGAGCGGGTACTGGAGCGCCTGGAGGATCTGGAGCTGGTGCTCCGGGTGCGTCTGCGGACGGGCTCGGGGATGCCGAACCGGTCGCGGCTGATGGTTCCGGCGGTCGCCGCCGCGCACGGCCGCACCGTCGCCGACGCCGTCCAGGAGGACCGTGCGGAGGCCCTGGAGCCCGAGTTTTCAGACCCCGATGTTACGGCAGGGCCTGTTCCGGAGCCGGAGCCGGAGCCGGAATCGCAGGTCAGCGGCGTGCTGGTGACGGATGAGGCGGATGTTGCAGAGCCCGATGTTGCGGCAACCCTTCACACTGATCACCCTCACCTAGTTGCTCCCGTCGTTGATCTCTCGCTCTCTGGTGGCTTTTCCGGCGAAGGCCGTGGGGGTGAGGGCCGTCGGCCGGAGCGCGCGGGCGCGGGCGAGGACCAGGCCGTGGACGGCGAACCCGACGCTGCCGGAAGCAGGTCTCCGGTAGCCGAGGTCGGCCCGCTCCGCGGGGAAAAGCCGAAGGAGTCCCCGGTCGATGAGCGGGTGGAACAGAGCCGCGCCGGGGCTGGCGCCGGTGGCCGGCTGAAGGCTGTGAGCGGTGGAAAGGCGCAGCAGCAGCGGAGGGTGGGCCTCCCGGCTGATCTTGGTCTGCGGGTTGCCCTGGGGCCGGTCTCCTGGCTGTGGGAGCGGCTGTCCGGCTGGCAGCAGAACCGTGTCGAGGAAGCCGTGAAGGCGGAGCTGGCCAGCTTGAAGGGCCTGCTTGCGGTGCCGGGTGGTGCGCCGCAGCTGCTGGCCGACCGGCTCACCGACCGCCTGGAGGAAACCGGCGGCGAGGCCCTGATCAGAAAGCCGTTCGGGTGGCTTACCGGCCGGGGTCTGGTGCGGCGGCCGTCGTGCTCGGACCGGCGGTGCGACGACGGCACCCGCCTGGACACCGGCGGTGAGTGCGAGAACTGCGGCAACGTGGTCCACATCCGGCGGGCCCGGCGGGCGAAGACCGCAGCGCAGATCGAACGGGAACTGCCCCACCTGGGCGACGGCGAGCGCCGGCGGATCCTCGAGGAACGGCTGCGCGAGCACACTGCTGCCGAGGCGGAGGACCTGGTGCGGCGGCAGGAGCAGGCCCGGACGGAGAAGGCCCGCTCCTGCGCGGCTCGTGCGGCAGCGGCACAGCGGGCGGAACACGAGCGCCAGGCTGCGGCCGCCGCCGACGCGGTACGCCAGGCCCTGCCGTGTGAGGACTGCGGACAGGAGCAGGCCGCTGGGCTGTGCGAGGCATGCGGCTACCGGCGGCGGACCGATGCCTTGGTCGCGGAGACCACACTTGTTGCTGCGACCTGGGCCGCCGACCTCGACGACCAGGACGCCGTCGCCGCCGTCGCCGCCGACGTCCGGGCGTCGCTGGCGGACAGCATCGCGCAAGCCCGCGGCGCGTTCATGGACCTGATGGAGCCAAACGAGCTGGACGCGGACCCGGTCTCAGCGGCGTCCGCGCTGGCCTTCTGCGCACTCCAGGCGGTGGAGCAGGCGCTGCCGGAGTTCCGCGTCAGCGCGCTCGGGCGGCTCAGGCAGACCGAGGAAGCCGAAGCGGAGGCCCGCCGGGCCTACCGGACCGAGCAGGGACGGCGCTGGTTCCGGCACAACCCGAACGGCGCGGATGCCATCGCCGCGGCGACGAAGGCCGCCGAGACCGCGAGGGAGCGCACCGCGCAGTACCTGCTGGCGGTACGGCTGGAGCAGCTGCGCGAGCAGGCCGCCGCCCGGATCGAGCAGACCGGTTCCGCGCTGTGGACGGACCGGCTGCCCGAACTTGCCGCGCGGCCGCTGGCGGGCGACACAACCGGGACGGTGACCGCATGACCACGGAACTGAGCGGCGTGGACCTCGCGCGCCAGGCCCTGATCGCGGCCCGGCAGGCGGCGAAGAAGAACGGCGCCACCCGCCAGAAGCCGAAGCGGCGCACCAGCACCGTCGTACCGCGTGGCGGACGCGGACCGCTCGGGCTCGGCGCGGCGATCGGCATGATGATGGCCGAGCGCGGTATGAGCGGCCCAGCCGCCGGCGGCAGCGTCCTCGCCCGGTTCGACACCATCCTCGCCGCGACCGTGCCCGAGATCACCGGACGGGTCAAGGCCGTGGCGTTCGACACGGACACCGGCCGCCTGGACGTCGTCCCCGACGCCCCGGCAGTCGGCACGAAGCTGCGCTGGAGCACACCGAACCTGATCGCGGCGGTCAACGAGAAGGTCCCGGGCACGCACGTCCGCTCGGTGCACGTCCTGGCGCCCGCAGCCGTCAAGGACGGTCCCGCCACGGCGGCCACAGCCCCAGCTTCCCAGCCGACCGCGTCAGCAGCCTCGCCGGTGGAGCGTCGGACGCCGCCGGACGGTTACCGTCGCGCGGTAGCCGCGCTCCGCCACGCTGCCCGGCCGTCCCGGGTGGACCCGCACATCGCCAAGGCGGTGGAGCGGCAGACTGCCGCGCTGCGGGCGCTGTCCCGCCGTGCGTTCCCCGAACCCGGCGCCGGCCTTTCCGAGCACCACCACCGCGAGAAGGAGGCACTCCCCTCGAATGCCTCCGCCCGGTACTCCGCAGGCCAGAACCCCGGCGGCGAGCAGCTCGTTAGCACCGTGCCGCCGGAACCGTGCGGCTACCGGGCATCTCCAGGAGGAACGGGTGGACAGCGAGACGTACTTCGCCACGGCGGCACAGCATGCTGAAGGCGGCCGGTTCGACGCCGCTGTCGCCTATGCCCAGCTGGCGGCGGCGGCGGCCGTCATGCGACTGGCCGGGCAGCCCGTGGCGATCTACCCGGGCGATCATCAGCCACTGCCTGCCGACTGGTGCGGGACCTGCTCCAGCCCCGGCCGCCGTGTGACCGCAGACCGCAAGGACTGCCCGCGGTGCAACCCGCGCTCCCTGCGGGCCCGTCCCTGCCGCCACTGCGGTGTTCACCTCGAAGAACGCATGGACGGCAACAGCACCGAGGGCTCATGGGCCTGGCGCGACGAGAAGAACTCTCTCAACTGCCCCAAGGCCCCGGATCCCGCCGCGCCGCTGCCCGTCCCGGTGCAGGCCGAGCGGGACGTGAACCCCGACCGGGTCTGGAGCCTGTTCTTCCAGGAGTGGAACGAGAATCGTGCCCTCAGCGAGGAGGCCGCCTCCTCCGAGACGCTCCTGGCCACCACGACACTCCTGCCCTACATGCCGCGCACGCGCCTGGGGGAAAGGCCTCACGCGGAGCACCTGGACGCCTGGCTCGCCGCCCGGGCCGGCCAGCCCCACGGGCCGTTGCAGGTAACGGAGGACCCGCCGGCCGACAGCCCCTCCGTACGGACCTGGCGCCTCACCACCGCCTGAACACGCGCAGCCGGACGGAACAGATACGGGCCTGCCACCGGAGCACGGCGCGTACCCCCGGCCCCTGGCCGTCGTTGTCCTGGCACAGGCACACCTGCGAGCCAGAATCCGGACGACCCGTCATGTCGATGTACCTCCACCGCTCAAGCAAGACCAGAACCCTCCGGAAAGCCGGGGCGTCCCGGTGCAAGTACTGCAACACCCCCATCGAGTGGTTCGAGCGGTACGACGCCCTGAAGATCCCGCTGACCAACGAGTTCCCCAGCCGGCGCATCCCCCCGAAGATGCGCTGGCACATCGAGCGCGGGATCGCCTACCCCGGCACGGACGCCTCCAACGACTACTGCCGCATCCCCCACCCCGCCATCTGCCCCGCGGTCGACCACCCCGACCTCCCCCCGGACATCCAGGAACTCGTCCAGGTCCTCGCGGTACGAATGCGCACGGCGATCGAGAAGGGCGAGTTCACCCCGTACGTGGAACCGGTCGCGCAGGAGGAGGCCGAGAACCCCGAACCCGAGAGCACACAGCAGGTCCGCCACGTGATCGCCTACGGCGGCACCCTCCGCATCGGCCCCTGCGCCATCGAAGACCTGCAGTGCATCGCCCGGGACAGCCAGGCCGGACAACGGTGCGAGAACGCCGTCTGCGACCTGAGCGAAGGGCGCTGGGAACCCGTCTCCATCGACGAGAAGCAAGCCACCGGCCGTCTGGGACAGATGGTCCTGAACCTCACCGGCGGAACCATCTGGGCCTGGCACGTAGCCGACTTCAACATCGCCATCCGCTGGTGGAAACAGCACTGCCCCGAGCACCACAACTCACCCCAGCCCGACCACGTCCCCAGTGAGTTCGTCCCTTTCCACCCCCTGCGCCACGACGCCTACGTCCTGACCGAGCGCCCCACCGACTACGACCTCAACCCCGCAACCGAAGACCGGGTCGTCATTCATGACGGGCCCGCAACCCGAACAACCTGCGCAACCCCGGCGTGCTCAAACACCTCCGTCCTCACCTACCCGGACACCTGGCTGTGCTGGCAATGCGAGAAACAGGAACGCCGCCGACAACGCACCCACCGACGATGGGAACAAACGGGGCAACCCTCGGACGCCCCGGAACCCGCTGACGCTGCCCGGCGCGAGAGCAACTCCGTACCAACGGTGCGCGAGTAGACCCTGTTCCGCCCGCGCCACCAGGACAAGCGAGAAGGCGGCACGGTCCTGCACGACCTGCAAAGGGGAAGGCCGACTCATCCACTGGCAGCACGCCTACCAGGTCCGCTGGCACCGGCCACTTCACCGAGGTGGGCTGGTGGCAGGGCAGCAAAGGGGCGATGACCTCACGGTTCACGGTCCTGACGGTTCGGCCGGCGGGCAAACAGTCACTGGCCGCCGCCCAAGCGGCAGGCGGCGGACGCAACCAGTGGGACGGAGTCCTGCCCCCTTCCACCGTCCTGGTGGAAGGGCCTGACGGCCAGGAGGCCCAGACGGACTTCTGGATATCGAACCTGCCTCCCGAGACGCCCATCGCTGACCTGGTGCAGTGGGCGAAGATGCGATGGCGCATCGAACGACTACCGCGAGCTCAAGCACGCTTGGGCCTGGACCACTTCGAGGGACGCACCTGGCGCGGCTGGCACCACCACGTCACCCTCGTCACCGCCGCCCAAGCCTTCCTCACCCTCAGGCGGCTCGACCCAAAAGTCCCCACGCCGGCCTGACCCTCTACCAGGTCCTGGACCTCCTCCAAGACCTGCTGAAGGGCTGGACCGGCGCCTGTACCACCTGCAACCGCCCCCTGCCCCGCAACCGGAGCAGACACAGAACCTAACGAAGCACTACTAGCCGTCGGCGGCCGCGTATACGGCGTGAGTGGCGAGCCCGAGACGTCCGTTCTTCCGCCGCGTCCTCGTCACCGCTTTACGAGCTGGTGCGTGATTGCGCTGGAGACGTGGGTGCCTGACCTGACCTGGGGCTTTGTGTCAGTCGGTGGTGTTGCGGTCGGAGACGAGGCCGGCGATGGCCCGGTAGGTGGCGGGCAGGTTCTCCCGGCGGTGGGTCCAGCGGGTCAGTTGCTTCCAGCGCTTGTGGTCGGCGAGGGCGTGTTCGACGGTGATGCGCTTTGAAGAGTGCCGGTGTCGGGCTCGTAGGCGGGCTTCGAGGACCTCGGGTGGGCTGATCTTGTTCCCCTTCCTGGGCGGGGTGACCGCTTGGCCGGGGTGGTCGCGACGGAGTCCGAGGTAGCCGTCGTCCAGGAGGACTTCCACGTCGGGAAAGTGCTGGAAACAGGTGCCGATGCCTTCATTGCGTGCGGCGGTCGCGTCGTGCATCCGTCCTGGTCGCAGGGTGTCGGTCCAGAGTGTGCGGCCCTGATGGTCGGCGATGACGGTGGCCTTCATCGTGTTCTGCTTCTTCTTCCCCGAGACGAAGGAACGGCGTCCGCCGCGGCTGGCCGGGGGCCGGCGGACCTGGACTTCGGTGGCGTCCAGCCGCAGCTCGATGCCTTCAGCCTGGGCGTATGCGAACACATCCGCCAGGGTCCGCAGCCGCAGGCCGGGCCGGTCTGGGACCGCGCATCCCCGCTCGGCCAGCAGGCCTCGTATCTCACCGATCGCACGGGTGATCGTGGAGCGGTCGACGCCGAACAGCAGCCCCAACGCTGCATGCGGCAAATCGTGCCGCAGATGAATCAGTGTGGCCACGACCCGGTCGACGAACACCAACCGATGCCGGACACCCGCTCCAGCCCCACGCTTCCTGGCCCCGCCGCGAGCTTCGTAACGCCGGCCCTCGACCACGGCCTGCCAAGGATCGGCCAACTCCTCAACCAGGCAGGCGAGATGACCCCGGGAGACCCCCGTGAACACCTGATGCGCGAGAACCGTCCGACCGACCATGATCGCCACAACCGGATCATGCCACCCACCAGCAAGAACACCTCACCCGCAATCACGCACCAGCTCGTAAGGGGCGACACAGGTAACACGGCTTCGGCGGCTGGCCGCCGAACCGCCCGCCGGGAAAAGGATTAATGGCCGCAAACGCCACGTGGTGGTCGACACCAAAGGCCTGCCGCTGATGGTCATGGCCACCCCGGCAGACCTGCACGACTCCGCCGCCGCCAAGGAAGTCCTCGTAACCGCGGCTGTCCTTCCCGACGGTCGATGCCGCTTTCACCGACTGGGAGTCGATGATCGTGGCGACGGCTCTCGGTCCTCTGCCCATCTCGCGGCGAATCTGCCCGGCCAGTGCGTCACGGATCTGGCCGATGATCCCGGCCGCCGCCCAGCGGGCCATGAACCCCCAAACGGTCCTTCATGGAGGGAAATCCGCAGGCAGGGCCCTCCATTTGCAGCCGGTGTCCACGACGTAGCGAATCGCGTCGACGATCTCGCGACGGGGGTGCTTCTCCGGCCGGCCTCCCCGCGCGGTCTCACAAGCGGGCAGAGGAAGGAGCGGTTCGATCAGCGCCCACTCGTGGTCTGTCATGTCCGAGGGGTAGCGGCGTTCACGCATAATTCTCCCCTGGTGACCTGCGGCGGGGGGGGGGGGGGGGGGGGGGGGGGGGGGGGGGCGGGGCCGCGCCGGGGGGCGGGGGGGGGGGGGGGGGGGGGGGGGGGGGGGGGGTGGTGTGGGGGGGGGGGGGTGGGGGGGGGGGGGGGGGGGGGGGGGGGTGGGGTGTGGGGTGGGGGGTCGTTGTGGGGGTGG
>NZ_JBIRKB010000022.1:0-121436 GCF_044329855.1 Streptomyces sp. NPDC017520 | reverse complement strand
GCGGGGGGGCGGGGGGGGGGGCGTCCCACCAACTCCCCATGGGCCCCCACCCCCCGGGCGGGGGGGGGGGGGGCCCCGGCGGGGGGGGGGGGGGGCCCCCCCCCCCCCCCCCGCCGCCCGCCCGCCCCTCCAGCCGCCCCGCCCCTCCAGCTGCCCGCCCCTCCAGCCGCCCCGGCCGTCCGTCGGCGCACCCAGGGAAGGACTCCCCGCCCGTGGCAACCTCGACCCCCACCCGGGATGCGTACGCGACCCCGCCCCGTGACCCGAAGAAGGAACCACCCAGCGCACGGCGGCAGTTGTGGCGCAGCCGACTGTGGCGGTTCGACGACAAGGCGTCCCCGTACGCGTACATCGCCCCGTTCTTCCTCGTCTTCGGGGCCTTCGGGCTCTACCCCCTCCTCTACACCGGCTGGATCGCCCTGCACCGGGTGGAGATGACCGGCCTGGACTCGATGGAGTGGGTGGGCTGGGAGAACTTCGACAAGATCCTGCACGACCCCGAGTTCTGGACCTCGGTCAGCAACACGTTCCTGATCGGCGTCATCTCCACCGTCCCGCAGCTCCTGGTCGCCCTCGGCCTGGCCCACCTCCTCAACTACAAGCTGCGGGCGAGCACGTTCTGGCGCACGATCATCCTCACCCCGTACGCGACCTCGGTCGCCTCGGCCGCCCTCGTCTTCGCCCTGGTGTTCCGGGCCGACGGCGGACTGCTGAACTGGACGCTCGGCCTGGTCGGTTTCGATCCGGTCAACTGGGCCAACGGGCACTGGACGTCGAAGCTGGCGATCTCGATCATCGTCATCTGGCGCTGGACCGGCTACAACGCGCTGATCTACCTCGCCGCGATGCAGGCCGTCCCCAACGACCTCTACGAAGCGGCCTCGTTGGACGGCGCCTCGCGCTGGCAGCAGTTCCGCAAGGTCACTATCCCCTCGCTGCGGCCGACGATCCTGTTCACCATCGTCATCTCCACCATCGGCTCCATGCAGCTCTTCGGTGAGCCGCTGCTGCTGGAGGGCGGCGCGCTGGGCGCCACCGGCGGCAACGAGAACCAGTACGAGACACTCAGCATCTACCTCTACAACTACGGCTGGAACCTCGGACATCTCGGTCCGGCCGCCGCCGTCGCCTGGGCGATGCTCGCCCTCCTCCTCCTCATCGCCGCGGCCAACTGGTTCATCGGCCGATTCGTCCGCAAGTCCGCGGTCTGACCGGGAGCGCATCCATGACCATGACCAGCCCCACGCACACCGCCCCCGTGAAGCTCGCGCCGGCCCCGAAGGGCGGCGCCCCGCAGCGACCGAGCCGCTTCCGGATGGGCGCCGGACAGCAGATGAAGGGCGGCCCGTTCGCGTACATCGCGCTCGCCGTCGTCGGCTTCGGCTCGCTGCTGCCGCTCTACTGGACCCTGGTCGCGGCCTCCCGCACCCAGGACGAGGTCCTCGCCTCCACCCCGCCGTTCTTCCCGGGCGGCAAGCTGCTGGAGAACGTCCAGACCGCCTGGGAACAGGCCAACCTGGGCAAGGCGATCCTCAACAGCGTCATCGTCTCGTCCTCGATCACCCTCGCGACGCTCTTCTTCTGCACGCTCGCCGGATACGCGTTCGCCAAGATGCGGTTCCGGGGCCGCGGCTGGCTGATGACCGCGGTCATCGCCACCCTCACCATCCCGCCGCAGCTCAGCGTCGTCCCGCTGTTCATGATGATGTCCGGCCTCGGCTGGGGCGGGCAGCTCGAATCGGTGATCTTCCCGACGCTGGTGAGCGCGTTCGGCGTGTTCTTCATGCGGCAGTACCTGATCGAGGCGCTGCCGTACGAGCTGATCGAGGCGGCCAAGATCGACGGTGCGAACAACCTCCGCATCGTGGTGAGCGTGGTGCTGCCGGTGGCCCGCCCCGCGATGATGGTGCTCGGGATGCTCACCTTCGTCCAGGCGTGGAACGACTTCTTCTGGCCCTACCTCGCCCTCAACCAGCAGAACCCGACCCTTCAGGTGGCCCTCGGCCAGCTCAGCGCCTCGTACACCCCCGACCAGTCCATCGTGATGGCGGGCGCGCTGATCAGCACGCTGCCGCTGCTGGTGGTGTTCGTGGTCTTCGGCAAGAAGATCGTCGGCGGGATCATGTCCGGCGCGGTGAAGGGCTGACCCCCTTCCCACCCCCTTTTCTCTCACCTCTCACCCCTCACCTTCCCCTGGGAGCGCTCCCTATGACAGCCGTCCGACCTGACACGGTCCCGCAGCAGGCACCCGCCGCCACGGCCCCCTTCCCGACCGGTTTCCTCTGGGGCGCGGCCACCGCCGCGTACCAGGTGGAGGGTGCGGCCGCCGAGCTGGGCCGCACGCCCTCCATCTGGGACACCTTCAGCCACACGCCCGGCCGGACCCTCGGCGGGGACACCGGCGACGTGGCGGCCGACCACTTCCACCGCTACCGCGACGACGTCGCCCTGATGAAGCGCCTCGGACTCCAGGCGTACCGCTTCTCGATCTCCTGGTCCCGCGTCCAGCCCACCGGCCGGGGCCCCGCCGTGGAACGCGGTCTCGACTTCTACCGGTCGCTCGTCGACGAGCTGCTGCTCGCCGGCATCAAGCCCGTCGCCACGCTCTACCACTGGGACCTGCCGCAGGAGTTGGAGGACGCGGGCGGCTGGCCCGAGCGCGCGACGGCCGAACGGTTCGCGGACTACGCGGCCATCATGGCCCGGGCCCTGGGCGACCGCGTGGGCATGTGGACCACACTGAACGAGCCCTGGTGCTCGGCCTTCCTCGGTTACGGCTCCGGGGTCCACGCCCCTGGCCGCACCGAACCGGCCGCCGCGCTGCGGGCCGCCCACCATCTCAACCTCGCCCACGGCCGGGCGACCGAGGCGCTGCGCGCCAACCTCCCCGCTGCCGCGCAGACCTCGGTCACCCTCAACCTCCACCAGGTGCGCCCGCTGACCGGCAGCGAGGCGGACGCGGACGCGGCCCGCCGGATCGACGCGGTGGGCAACCGCGTCTTCACCGGCCCGATGCTGAAGGGCGCGTACCCGCAGGACCTGCTGGCCGACACCGAGCGGATCGTGAACTGGACCGAGTTGGTCCGGGAGGGCGACCTCGCCGCCATCGCCGCCCCGATCGACGTGCTCGGCGTCAACTACTACACGCCCACCATCGTGAGCGCGTCGCCCTCCGGCGCCGGGGACACCCGCAACGACGGCCACGGCAGCAGCGAGCACTCCCCGTGGCCCGGCTCGGAACACGTGGCCTTCCACCTCGCCGAGGGCCGGCCGGTCACCGCGATGAACTGGTCGGTCAAGCCGGAGGGCCTGTACGACCTCCTCATGGACGTCTCGCGCGAGCACCCGGACCTGCCGCTGATGGTCACCGAGAACGGCGCGGCCTTCGACGACGCCCCGGACGAGGACGGCCGGGTCCACGACCCGGAGCGGATCGCCTATCTGCGGGGCCACCTGGAGGCGGTACGCCGGGCGGCGGCCGACGGGGCAGACGTACGGGGCTACTTCCTCTGGTCCCTGATGGACAACTTCGAGTGGGGCTACGGCTACGCGAAGCGCTTCGGCGCGGTCTACATCGACTACGAGACCCAGCGCCGCACGCCGAAGTCCAGCGCCCACTGGTACGGCGACGTGATCGCCCGCCACGCGCTGCCCCCGGCCGAGGGCCCGGACGCCTGACCCGGTGAGAGCACGGTGAAAGGCGGTGGGCCCGGTCGATCCCGACCGGGCCCACCGCCTTTTCGTTCCCCGCTTGGGAGCGCTCCCAATACACTGTCCGTACGCTCGTCGTGGTGATCGGTCCAGGACTTGGATTGACTGTACGGCTGTGAGAAATTGACCGGGAACGGGGAGGCGGCCATGGCGGCAGCGCGAGTACGGAGCGGCGGGCGGCCCACGCTCGAAGAGGTGGCGGCACGGGCCGGGGTCGGCCGGGGCACCGCCTCGCGGGTCATCAACGGCTCGCCCCGGGTCAGCGACGCGACCCGGCAGGCGGTCGAGGCGGCCGTGGCCGACCTGGGGTACGTCCCCAACCGGGCCGCCCGCGCCCTGGCGGGCAACCGCACCGACGCCATCGCACTGGTGGTGCCCGAGCCGGAGACCCGCTTCTTCGCCGAGCCGTACTTCTCCGCGATCGTGCGCGGCGTCGGCGCGGCGCTGGCCGACACCGAGATGCAGCTGCTCCTCACCCTCGTCGGCAACGACCGAGAGCGCCGCCGGCTCGCCCAGTACCTCACCGCCCACCGCGTCGACGGGGTACTCCTGGTCGCCGTGCACGCCGACGACCCGCTGCCGGAGCTCCTGGAGCAGCTGGGCATGCCCTGCGTGATCAGCGGCGCCCGGGACGCGGCCGAGACGCTGCCCTCGGTCGACTCCGACAACTTCGGGGGCGGGCGGGCCGCCGTCGAGCACCTGGTCTCCCGGGGCCGCCGCCAGGTGGCCACGATCACCGGCCGCCTGGAGGTCTACGGCGCCCAGCGCCGCCTGGACGGCTACCGCGCGGCGGTCTCCGCCGCCGGCCTGGCCCCCGACGAGCGCCTCATCGCCCCCGCCGACTTCACCGAGGAGGGCGGCGCGCAGGCCATGCGCGACCTCCTGGCCCGCCGCCCCGGCCTCGACGCGGTCTTCGTCGCCTCCGACGTGATGGCCGCGGGCGCCCGCCAGGTCCTGCGCGAGGCGGACCGCCGCATCCCCGAGGACGTGGCCCTGATCGGCTTCGACGACTCGGTGGTCGCCCGCCACATGCACCCGGCCCTCACCAGCGTCCGCCAGCCCATCGAGGAGATGGGCCGCCGGATGACGCGGCTCCTCCTGGACGAGATCGCGGGCCGGACCCCGGGCGACGAGCGCCCTTCGCTGGTACTGCCCACGGAGCTGGTGGTCCGCGACTCGTCGTGACGGTCGGCCGGGGTCGGTCGTTCGGGTGTCTTTCAATGGTATGGACATGACCAATAGACAGGACTAGCCTCCGTCTTGGTCTAGACCAAGGTGCGGTGAGCCGCCGCACGCCGGTCCATCTGTCCGCACGCTCCACCCCTCACCCCAGGAGCACCACATGCGCAGAAAGATCACCTCCTTACTCCTCGGCCTCGGCATCGCCGGAGCCTCCCTGCTGGCCACCTCCGGCAGCGCGCAGAGCCATGGGTACACCGACTCGCCGGTCAGCAGGCAGCAGCTCTGCGGCAACGGCACCGTCCGCGACTGCGGGCAGATCCAGTGGGAGCCGCCGAGCGTCGAGGGCCCCAAGGGCTTCCCGGCGCGCGGTCCCCGCGACGGTCTGATCTGCGCCGGGGGCAACCAGCGGTTCGCCGAGCTGGACGACCCGCGCGGCGGAGCCTGGCCCGCCTCCGACGTGAGCGCCGGGGCGAGCCACACCTTCCGCTGGCGGATCGCCGCCCGGCACGCCACCACCGACTTCCGGTACTACGTCACCAATGACGGCTACGACCCGTCGAAGCCCCTGACCCGGGCCGACCTGGACCCGCAGCCCTTCCTCACCGTGCCCTTCGGCGGCCGGCAGCCCGGATCGACGGTCACGCACGCGGGCAACCTGCCGCAGAAGTCGGGCAAGCACCTGATCCTCGGCGTCTGGACCATCGCGGACACCGGCAACGCCTTCTACGCCTGCTCCGACGTCACCTTCTGAGCGACCGGGCGCCTGAGCGCCTGAGCAACCGGGCGGCACCGCCCCACCGCATGAAGAAGAGCCCCGGTCCGAAGACCGGGGCCCTTCCATCAGGGTGAGTAACGGGACTTGAACCCGCGACATCCTGGACCACAACCAGGTGCTCTGCCAGCTGAGCTATACCCACCATGTCGCCCGGTCGTTTCCGACCGGCCGAGAAAAAGTGTACAGGGTCCGGGAGGGTGCTCGCGCCCCCGTTTCCCGGGGCCGGTCCACGGGCGCGTCTGCGCCCGTGACCAGCGGGTTCCTACGGTGCGGCCGGAGCCGACAAGCGCGCCGCGATCTCCTTGGCACGCTCGGAGTCCGGGCCGGGCTGCGGCACGAAGACCGCCTCCCGGTAGTAGCGGAGCTCCGTGATGGAGTCACGGATGTCCGCCAGCGCCCGGTGGTTGCCGTTCTTGGCCGGGCTGTTGAAGTACGCCCGGGGATACCAGCGCCGGGCCAGCTCCTTGACCGAGGACACGTCCAC
Source organism: Streptomyces sp. NPDC017520 (assembly GCF_044329855.1). Lineage (NCBI taxonomy): Bacteria > Bacillati > Actinomycetota > Actinomycetes > Kitasatosporales > Streptomycetaceae > Streptomyces > Streptomyces sp. NPDC017520. Next base: position 115,284 of record NZ_JBIRKB010000022.1, on the reverse strand, counting down.
GATCCGGTAGTGGAGGTAGCCCTCCAACTTCCGCATGTCCCGCGCCAGGAACCCCCGGTCGGTACCGACCGAGTTTCCGCAGAGCGGGGCCTTGCCGGGCTCCTTCACATGTTCACGGACGTAGGCCAGGACCTGCTCCTCGGCGTCCGCCAGGGTAATACCCCCGGCCAGCTCGTCGAGGAGGCCCGAGGCGGTGTGCATCTGCCGCACCACCTCGGGCATGGTCTCCAGGGCCGCGTCCGGCGGGCGGATCACGATGTCCACCCCTTCGCCGAGCACGTTCAGCTCCGAGTCGGTGACCAGGGCGGCCACCTCGATGAGTGCGTCGTCCGTCAACGAGAGCCCGGTCATCTCGCAGTCGATCCACACCATGCGGTCGTTCATGCGCCCCACCCTACGGGGCGCTCCGCTGCCCCGGCAGGGCCGGGCGTCCGGGAACGTACGCGTCAGGACCCGGCAGGGACAGCTCCCCGGACCCCACCGACGCCGCCACGGCGACGGCAGCGGAGGACAGGGGCGAGCCCCGGCGTCCGGACGGTGGCCCCTGGCTGGGCACCATCGTCTCGACCACCGTCGCGGCGCTCTCCGCCACCCCCTGCGGGCGACGGGCCCGGTAGGCGGCCCGGTACGCGGCGGGGGAGGAGCCGAGCTGGCGGCGGAAGTGCCCGCGCAGCGCGACCGGGGAGCGGAAGCCGCAGCGGCCGGCGACCTCGTCGACCGAGTAGTCGGAGGTCTCCAGCAGCCGCTGCGCCTGGAGCACCCGCTGGGTGATCAGCCACTGGAGCGGTGCGCTGCCGGTGAGCGAACGGAACCTCCGGTCGAAGGTCCGTCTGCTCATGTAGGCGCGCGCGGCGAGCGTCTCCACGTCGAACTGCTCGTGCAGATGCTCCAGGGCCCAGGCCACGACCTCGGCGAGCGGGTCGGAGCCGATCTCCTCCGGCAGAGACCTGTCCAGGTAGCGCTCCTGCCCACCGCTGCGCCGCGGCGGCACGACGAGCCGGCGGGCGAGCGCCCCGGCGGCTTCCGTGCCGTGGTCGGTGCGGACTATATGGAGGCAGAGATCGATCCCGGCGGCAGTGCCGGCGGAGGTGAGCACATCCCCGTCGTCCACGAACAGTTCGCGCGGATCGACGTGCACCGACGGATAGCGCTTGGCCAGCGTCGGCGCGTACATCCAGTGTGTGGTGGCCGGCCGGCCGTCCAGCAGGCCGGCGGCCGCGAGCACGAAGGCTCCCGTGCACAGACCGACGATGCGGGCGCCCTCCTCGTGGGCGCGCCGCAGCGCGTCCAGCGCCTCGGCGGGCGGCGGCGAGGTGATCGACCGCCAGGCGGGCACCACCACGGTGCCGGCCCTGCTGATCGCCTCCAGGCCGTACGGCGCGGTGAGTTCGAGCCCACCGGTCGTGCGCAGCGGTCCTTCCTCGCCGCCGCAGACCAGCAGGCGATAGCGGGGAACTCCCGCGTCCTGCCGGTCGATTCCGAAAACGGAGAGCGGGATGGAGCTCTCGAAGATAGGGCCGCCGCTGAACAGCAGCACGGCAACGACTTCCCGGCGTCGCCGCCCGGTCAGCTTGCGTGCGGCCTCCGTCGCGGCGGCGGAGTCCTGGCTCATGACGCTAAGCCCCCCTCGGTGTTCGCGTCTCCCTGGTCCTTACGGGCCTGTCGCTCCTGCACGTTTCCCCTCGGTGTCGCACGTGTCCCCAGTCTCCGATTTCCAAGATCGAATCTACTGCGTCGCGTGGTCCCGCTGTGACACCTTCCCCCACCAGCTCAATGTCGATAAGGAAACGTGGCGTGAAGCGTTCGATCACGAAGCGTTTCACTCGCGAAGCGCACAGGGAAGTGCCCTTCGGAAACGTGGCCCGTCCGCGTCGGGTGAAAGCGTACCGCGCGGTCCGTTCCTGCCTGGTGGGCGGTGGGGTGTCCGGCCATCCCGCCAAGGGTTCGGCACCCAGGTGAAGTTGGCTTGAAACCATCGGTTGTGTGTGCTGTATCCGGTCACGCCGGGCGCACAACCGCCGCCTGGCGGCCGCGCCGGTGCGCTCCCTCGCCGCCGTGAACCATGGCGTGTTCGGACCGCCCCGGAGGGATCGGACGGGCCGACGTGACGGGGGCGCGGCCGAGGCTCCGCAGGGCCGGATTACCGACCGATGGGCCGTGGGGCACGAGAACCACGGGTGTCGGGCGTCGGCCGGGGGCGGTCCGGCGGGCCCGGCCGGCCGCCGGTCCGGGCCCCGTCGTCCGCCGGTCCGGGCCCCGTCGCCGGGTTCGGCTCGAACGGCGATCGCGGGGGGCCCGCCCCGGCGTCCTGTCCCGGGGTGGCGGCCCGGTGACGGTGTGGCCAACAGGGACCGGGTGAGAGCCTCGCCGCCGGGCCGACCGGGCGCCCGCCGGGCGTCGCGAAAAACAGGACGGCCGACGGTGTTCGCCCCTTCCGAGGCCCGTGTACGACACAACCGGCATTGCCATCGCGGACAGGCTCGGGCATGCTCCCTCCAGCGTCGCGCACGCTTTTGCGGGGGTCTGGGTGGTGGAGGAGTGACGCCGTACCCTTGGGGGTATGGGGTTGGGAAGATGATTCCCGGACAGAGCTTCACCACCAGCTGATGCACCTCTCGAAACCGTTCCCTCCTCACGAGGATTCTCTTCGCCGAGACACCGATGGCCGGTCACGAAATCCCTGAACCCAAAGACCGCAAGCCGGTAGCCGACCCAGGGTCGGAGCCGCGGACGGTCGAAGAAGCACGCCATGCGTGCGATCCCGCCTTCCGGCACGGAGTCGTGGTCGGTTTCGACGGCTCCACGTCGAGCGAGCGGGCTCTCGCCTACGCCATCGGCATGGCCGGCCGATCGGGCTCCGGCCTGATCATCGTCCACGTCGCCAACCGATTGCCGACCACGGTCTGGGCGGGCTGCGAGCCCCCCGTCTTCGTCGATGTCCCCGATCACCGCACCGAGGTCCTCGGCCTGGAGCTGGCCTGCGCGGACTATCTCTCGGAGGTGCCCTGGGTGCTGGTCGAGCGCGGGGGCGACATCTGCCACGAACTGGAGGAGGTCGGCCGGGAGTACGCCGCCGACGCCATCGTCGTGGGCTCCACGCACGGCATCGTCGGCCGGATCTTCGGGTCCGTGGCCGGCCGCCTCGCCCGCCGTGCGCAACGCCCCGTCATCGTCATTCCCTGAGGCCTCCGAAATAGCCCGAAGGCCGCCCCGCGCATCCTGAGGGGCCGCCAGGAGGCCCTGTAGCGCCACGCGTTGGGCCCCGTACCGTCTTCGCGACGGTACGGGGCCCAAGGTCTGTGTGCCACCGTCTACTCGACCGTCACGGACTTCGCCAGGTTGCGCGGCTTGTCGATGTCGCGGCCCATCGCGAGGGCCGTGTGGTACGCGAACAGCTGGAGCGGGATGCCCATGAGGATCGGGTCCAGCTCGTTCTCGTTCTTCGGCACGACGATGGTGTGGTCGGCCTTCTCCTGCACCTGGTGGGCGACGGCGAGGATGCGGCCGCTGCGGGCCTTGATCTCCTCCATCGCGGCGCGGTTCTTCTCCAGCAGGTCGTCGTCCGGCACGATCGCCACGGTCGGCATCGCGGGCTCGATCAGCGCGAGCGGACCGTGCTTCAGCTCGGAGGCCGGGTAGGCCTCGGCGTGGATGTACGAGACCTCCTTCAGCTTCAGGGAGGCCTCGCGGGCCACCGGGTAGCCGCGCACCCGGCCGATGAACATCATCGACTTGGCGTCCGCGTACTCCGCCGCGAGCCGCTTGATCTCGTCCTCGTTCGCGAGGATCTCGCTGATCTGCTCGGGCAGCCTGCGCAGCCCGTCGATGATGCGCTTGCCGTCCGCGACCGAGAGGTCACGGATCCGGCCCAGGTGCAGGGCGAGCAGCGCGAAGGCGACCACGGTGTTGGTGAAGCACTTGGTGGAGACCACGCAGACCTCCGGCCCCGCGTGGACGTACGTACCGCCGTCGGCCTCACGGGCGATGGCGGAGCCGACCACGTTGACCACGCCGAGGACCCGGGCCCCCTTGCGCTTCAGCTCCTGGACGGCCGCCAGCACGTCGTACGTCTCGCCCGACTGGGAGACCGCGATGTACAGGGTGTCGGGGTCCACGACGGGGTTGCGGTAGCGGAACTCGGAGGCCGGCTCGGCGTCGGCGGGGATCCGGGCCAGCTCCTCGATCAGCTGGGCGCCGATCTGACCAGCGTGGTACGAGGTGCCGCAGCCGAGGATCTTGATCCGGCGCACGCCGCGCGCCTCGCGGGCGTCCAGGTTGAGGCCCCCCAGGTGCACGGTGGAGAACCGGTCGTCGATCCGGCCGCGCAGGACGCGGTCCACGGCGTCGGCCTGCTCCGAGATCTCCTTGTGCATGTACGTGTCGTGGCCGCCCATGTCGTACGACTCGGCCTCCCACTCCACGGTGGTCGGCGTGGCCGTCGTGGTCGAGCCCTCCGTGGTGTACGTACGGAAGTCGTCGGCCTTCAGGGTGGCCATCTCGCCGTCGTCGAGCGTGACGACCTGGCGGGTGTGGGCGACCAGGGCGGCGACGTCGGAGGCGACGAACATCTCCTTCTCGCCGATGCCGAGGACGACCGGGGAGCCGTTGCGGGCGACCACGATGCGGTCGTTGAAGTCGGCGTGCAGCACGGCGATGCCGTAGGTGCCCTCGACCGAGCGCAGCGCCTCGCGGACCTTCTCCTCCAGGGTGTCGGCCTGGGCGCGGGCGATCAGGTGGACCAGAACCTCGGTGTCGGTCTCGGAGAGGAAGACGATGCCGTCGGCGGTGAGCTTGGCGCGCAGCTCGGAGGCGTTGTCGATGATCCCGTTGTGGACGACGGCGACCTTGTTCTCCGCGTCCATGTGCGGGTGGGCGTTCTCGTCGCTCGGCGCGCCGTGGGTGGCCCAGCGGGTGTGGGCGATACCGGTGGTGCCGGCGAAGCGCTTGGGGACCTTGGCCTCCAGCTCGCGGACCCGGCCCTTGGCCTTGACCATCTTCAGCGCGCCCGGCTTGCCCGCCGCCGCCTTGCCGGTGATGACGATGCCCGCGGAGTCGTACCCCCGGTACTCCAGCCGCTGCAGGCCCTCCAGCAGCAGCGGAGCGACGTCACGCTTTCCGATGTATCCGACGATCCCGCACATGTTTCTCTGCCCCTCCATCGACGTACACGCATTCCCGTTCGGCGCCCCGCACGGGCGCCCGGTCGCCGGCCGCGGCCGGTCAGCCGTAGACGATGCGGCGCAGCTGGCGGAGCGAGAGCTCCGGCGGCGCCACGGCGCGGTGCGGCAGCTCGGCCGCGATCCGCTCGAAGATCTCCGTGTTGACCAGGCCGCCGGACTGCAGTTCGCGGTGGCGGCGCCGGACGAAGTCGTCGGTGCTCTCGTCGAAGTACGCCAGCACGTCGAGGATCACCCGGGCCGCCTCGCCGCGCTGGAGCGCGGTGGAGCGTACGAGGTGATCGATGAGGTCGTCATGGGACGAGCGGCGTTCAAGCACCCGTCGATATTGCTTGCCGGGGCGCGCTTACGCAAGAAATCTGCCCGATATCGGGCAGAGAGGGCAGGGAATGCTCTCCGATCGCGTCACATGCTGCGCAGAACGGCCTGCTTCGCGGCGCTGAACTCCTCGTCGGTGAGCACTCCGGCCCGATGCAGCTCGCCCAGCTCCCGGAGTCGCCGCAGCAACGTGTCGTGGTCGCCGGCGGGCGGGGCGGCGGGCGCCGGCTCGGCCGCCTTGGCCAGGGCCGGGGCCACCTCCGGGGCGGCCGGCAGCGCACGGGTCCCGGGCAGCCGCATCAGCACCGCCGCCGCGACCAGGACCGCGGTGTGCTCCTTCTTGGATATCCCCCACAGCGCCAGGGAGTACGCGTCGTACTTCGGTGGGGCGGAGACAGCCCCCTCCACCGGCTCGAAGCGCAGATAGCCGTACTCCAGCCCGATCGAGGGCAGCCACCGCACGCCGGTGATCCGTGACAGCGGGAGGACGGACGGGCCCCCGGCGGTCTTGGACTCCTCGGCCTTCCAGTTCCAGGTCAGCCGGACGCTCTCGCCGTCGAAGGACGCCGTGCCGTCACCGCCTCCGCCGGAGACCGGCAGCGCGGGGCCGGGCAGCAGGAAACGGTCCACGGGGCCCTCCGGCACCTGCTCGGTCAGCAGCGCGTTGCGGACCTCGTCGACGAAGTACTCCGCGACCCCCGTGCGGTCCTTCTCCACGGTCAGCGCATAGGGATCGGCGCCGTCCTTGAGACGGCCGTCGGCGGCCCGCAGCACCGGGCAGGCGCCGCCGCGCAGCCGCAGCCGCAGCCGCCCGCCCTTGCGGTCCGGTTCGAACGAGATGCCCGCCACCGCCTGCACGGGTACGGCTGTCTCACCCAGCTCCTGCCGGACCGGGTGCGCCTTTCCCCCCGGCACGATGCGCACGGTGTCCCCGTCGAACGTCCACGTTCCGTCCCGCTGGATGATCTCTGCCATACCCGTGATTCTGCCAGCCCGCCTCCGGGCCGCGCGGAAGAAGGCGAGCGCCCGGGGGACCGTCCCCGGGCGCTCACCGGTCGGGAGGCCGCCGCGGACCGGCGGCCGGGCTCAGAACCCGGCGATCGGATTCTTCAGGATGCCCACCAACTGGAGTGCTCCGGCCGGGTCGTTGAGGTCGACCATCTGCTGGTTGTCGCGCAGCTGGAGGCGGTTGAGGCAGGAGAGTGCGAACTCCGCCGCGAACAGGTCGTACCGCTGGAACTTGTCTGCGAGATACGGCACCGATGCCTGGTAGTCGCGCACACAGGCGGCGACCGTCCGCCAGAAGGTGTCCTCGTCCAGGACGCCCTCGGTGTCCAGCCCCGCGCCCAGGAAGCGGAAGAAGCAGTCGAAGACGTCGGTGAGGACCGACAGCGCCTTCATGTCCTCGGGGACCTCGACCCGGATCCGCTCGACCTGCGGCGGCAGCACCGCGTCCGGGTCCATCACCGCGATCTCCTCGGCGATGTCCTTGAAGATCGTGCGCGTGACGACACCGTCCTCCACGACCAGGATCACGTTCTCGCCGTGCGGCATGTAGACGAGGTCGTAGGCGTAGAAGCTGTGCAGCACCGGCACCAGATAGGCGTCCAGGTAGCGACGCAGCCACACCCGCGGCTCCAGGCCGGACTCGGCGATCAGCGCCCCGGCCACCGAGCCGCCCTCGTGGTCGGTGTGGAGCAGCGAGGCCATCGTCGCGACCCGCTCGCCGGACCGGAGGCCGGGCACGGGGCTCTCGCGCCACAGGGCGGCCAGCATCTTCCGGTACGGGGAGCCCTTGGCGGTGGCCGCCTCGTAGGACCGGTGGTGGTAGCCGATGGCGGCCCGCTCCCGGATGATCGAGAACCCGGCGCCGCGCAGCAGGTCGTCGCGCTCGATCAGACCGGCCAGCCAGTCGTTGATCGCGGGAGTGGCCTCCATGTACGCGGCGGACAGACCGCGCATGAAGCCCATGTTCAGGACCGACAGCGCCGTCTTGACGTAGTGCTTCTCCGGGTGGTCGGTGTTGAAGAACGTGCGGATCGACTGCTGGGCGAGATAGCCGTCCTCGCCCTCGCCGAGCACCACCAGACGCCGTGCCGCCAGCTCTCCGGCGAAGCTGACCGCGAGCTTGTTCCACCACTGCCAGGGGTGGACGGGCAGCAGGTAGTAGTCGCCCGGATCGAGGCCGAGCCCGCGCAGCGTGCCGTCGAACCGCTCCCGGGTCGCCTCGCTCAGCTCACCCTTGACCAGCGCTTCGTGGTCGAGGCCGGCGCCCGCGGTGAAGGTGGCCCGGTCCCGGTGGGCGGCCAGCCAGACGAGCCGGACCTCCGAGGCCGTCTCGGGGGCGTACGCCCGGTACTCGTCCACGCCGAAGCCGAGCCGCCCGTTGTTGGCGACGAAGCACGGGTGGCCCTCGGTCATCCCGGTCTCGATGGCCTGGAAGCCGGCGGCGACGAGCTGGCCGGAGGTCGCCGGTTCCTTGGTGAGTTTGTAGGCGGTTCCGGCCAGGGTGGAGGAGACCTCCTCCAGATAGACCGGGAGGACCTCCGCGGATATCCCGAGGGTGTGCCGCAGCTCTATGAGGAACTCCAGTGTATCCAGGGGGAGTTCGGAGTCATGCCGGTGCCGGGTGATGCTTCCGGCGTCGATCTGCCAGTGGTCCAGGGCGAAGAGGCGCGCGGTGAAACGGTACTCGGTGGAGGCGTCGTCGCTACGGACGGTGTAGCGGCCGTCGCCGAGCGGCGTGGGGGCCAGCAGCCGTTCATGGCTGAATTCCGCCAGTGCTTTGCGCACCAGCAGTCGGTTTGCGGTGGCCCAGCGCCCCGGGGAGAGGTGGGCGACACTGTCGGTGAGGGCGCTCGTCATCGGTCGTTACCTCCGGTTGCTGCTTCGAACTGCGCACGGGTGCAGGCGCTGAGCAGGGCGTCCTTCTCCGGTTTGGCGATCTCCCGGAGCACCTCGAAGCCGACGGCCTTGTTGAGGGTCTGTACGGCGCTGTTGGTGACGTCGGGCTCGACGACGACCCGGCGCACCGACGGGTCGGCGAACAGGAAATCCAGCACGGCGGTGATCACGGCCCGGGTGAAGCCGTGCACCGGGGTGTCGGTGGGGGCGACCAGGAAGTGCATGCCGACGTCGCCGGGCTCCGCCTCGTACAGCCCCTTCAGCTCGACCTCGGTGGGGTCGTAGCTCTCGATCAGGAAGGCGGGTTCGCCGTCGTGCAGCCCGATGAACGCGTCATGGTGCGGGTGGGCGGCGATGGACCGGTACTCCCGCTCCACGTCCGCGAGCCCGGCGTCGCCCATCAGCCAGAAAGCGGCCTTGGGGTGGGTCACCCAGCCGTGCACCAGTGCGGCGTCGGCGGCGGGGTCCAGCGGGCGGACGGCGAAGACGCCGAGTCCGTCGGGGCCGAGTCCGTCCGGGCTGAGTCCGTCGGGGCTGAGTCCGTCCGGGCCGAGTCCGTCGGGACGGCTTTTGTCGGGGCAGCTTTTGTCGGGGCGGCTCATACGGCGAACTCCTGGAAGGCGATGGACTTCTCGACCGGGTAGACCTCGCGGCCGAGCAGCTCGCCGATGATGTACGCGTTGCGGTAGGCGCCCATGCCGAGGTCGGGCGAGGTGATCGAGTGGGTGTGCACCGAGGCGTTCTGGAGGAAGATCCCGCGCCCGGTGGTGTCGATGCTGTAGTTGCGGGCCACGTCGAAGCGGCCCCGGCTGTCGTGGCGCAGCCGCCCGGTGACGGGCGCGAGGAAGGCGGGTGCCTCGTACCGGTATCCGGTGGCGAGGATCAGGCCCTCCGTGGTGAGCGAGTAGTCCTTGCCCTGCTCCTCCTGGCGCAGCCCCAGACGGTACGCGCCGCCCTCCGCGTCGTAACGCGCGCTGAGCAGGGCCGAGTTGGTCAGCAGCCTGGTCGGCGCAGGGCCGGCGATGTTCTTCTGGTAGAGCAGGTCGAAGATCGCGTCGATCAACTCCCCGTCGATGCCCTTGAACAGCCCCTTCTGACCGGTCTCCAGCCGGTAGCGGGTCTCCTCGGGCAGCGCGTGGAAGTAGTCGATGTACTCGGGTGAGGTCATCTCCAGCGTGAGCTTGGTGTACTCCAGCGGGAAGAACCGCGGGGAGCGGGTGACCCAGGTGAGCCGGTAGCCGTACGTGTCGATCTCGGAGAGCAGGTCGTAGTAGATCTCCGCCGCGCTCTGCCCGCTGCCGACCAGGGTGATCGACTTCTTCTTCTGGAGCTCCGCCTTCCCTTCCAGATAGCGTGAGTTGTGCAGAAAGTCGCCGCCGAGTCCCTGGCAGGCGTCGGGTATGTGCGGCGGGGTGCCGGTGCCGAGGACCAGGTGCCGCGAGCGGAACAGCTCGCCGGAGGCGGTGCGCACGGTGTACAGCCCGGTGCTCTCGTCGTACGTCACCGTCTCGACGGTCCGGCCGAACCGGATGCTGCTCAGTCGCGCGGCGGCCCAGCGGCAGTAGTCGTTGTACTCGGTCCGCAGCGGGTAGAAGTTCTCCCGGATGTAGAAGGAGTAGAGCCGGCCGCGCTCCTTGAGGTAGTTCAGGAACGAGTACGGCGAGGTCGGGTCGGCCATCGTGACCAGATCCGACAGGAACGGCGTCTGGAGATGGGCCCCTTCGAGGAACATCCCGGCGTGCCACTCGAAGTCCGGCTTGGACTCCAGGAAGACGCCGTTCAGCTCGTCGATCGGCTCGGTCAGGCAGGCCAGTCCGAGATTGAACGGGCCGAGCCCGATCCCGATGAAGTCGTGGGGTTCAGGAAGCGCGGTCAACGGAGTCTCCCAGGTACTTCTCGGCGTGGCCGGAGATCAGATCGAGGACCGCGGCGATGTCGTGCACGGTCGTCTCGGGGTTGAGCAGGGTGAACTTCAGGTACTGGCGCTCGCCCACCTTGGTGCCCGCGACGATGGCCTCACCGGAGGCGAACAGCGCTTTGCGGGCGTGGAGGTTGGCGCGATCGATCTCGTCGGGGGCGGTGACACCGGGCGGGACGCAGCGGAAGACGAGCGTGGAGAGCTGCGGCTCGACGACGACGTCGAAGCGTGGGTCGGCGGCGAGCAGCTGCCACCCCTCTGCGGCCAGGTCGCAGACCTCGTCGAACAGTTCGCCGACGCCGTCCGCGCCCATGACGCGCAGCGTCATCCAGAGCTTGAGCGCGTCGAACCGGCGGGTCGTCTGGAGCGACTTGTCGACCTGGTTGGGTATCCGCTCCTCGGCCATCCGGCGCGGGTTCAGATACTCCGCGTGGTACGTCGCATGCCGCAGGGTCGCCCGGTCACGGACCAGCAGCGCCGATGAACTGACCGGCTGGAAGAAGGACTTGTGGTAGTCGACGGTGACCGAGTCGGCGTGGGCGATGCCTTCGAGCAGCCCGCCCCGCTCACGGGAGGCGAGCAGCCCGCAGCCGTACGCGGCGTCCACGTGCATCCAGACGGCGAACTGTTCGCAGAGCGCGGCGATCTCGGGCAGCGGGTCGATGGAGCCGAAGTCCGTGGTGCCGGCGGTGGCGACGACGGCCATGGGGACGGCCCCCTCGGCGGCACAACGCTCCAGGGCGCGGGCGAGGGCCACGGTCCGCATCCGCTTGTCGCGGTCGACGGGGACGGAGACGACGGCGTCCGGTCCGAGGCCGAGGAGCTTTGCGGACTTCTGCACGCTGAAGTGGCTGCACTCGGAGGTGAGGATCCGCAGCCGGGTGAAGTGCTCCGGCCGGACCTTCGCCTCCTCCCGCGCCAGCAGAAGGGCCTGGAGGTTGGACTGCGTACCGCCGCTGGTGAAGATGCCGTCGGCTGCCGGGCCGAGCCCGATCCGCTCGGTGGTCCAGTCGATCAGCCGGCGCTCGATGAGGGTGCCGCCCGCGCTCTGGTCCCAGGTGTCCAGGGAGGAGTTGATCGCGGAGAGCACGGCCTCGCCGAGCACGGCGGGTATGACGACCGGGCAGTTGAGGTGACCCAGGTAGCGGGGGTGGTGGAAGTAGACGGCGTCACGGAGGTAGACCTCGCCGAGTTCGTCGAGGGCGGCGGCCGCGTCGTTCAGCGGCCGGTCGAGGTCGATCGCGTCGATGACGGGGGAGAGCTCGTCGACACCGATCCCGCTGAAGGGGCGCTCGGTGGCGGCGAGCGTGGCCGCGACCCGTTCCACTCCTGCGGAGACGGTTCTCCGATAGTGCTCCGCGGTCGTGTTGTTGAGCAGGTGCGAACGCATGGGGGTCCTCCCGGGTGAGGGGAACTTCATCGCGGCCCTCCGGGCAGGAAGGGGGGACGAGGGCGCGATGCCGAAGTAAGGTGAGCCTAACCTAACCCGTAATCCGGCGTTCCCCCCACCCCCTCGGCGGCCCTTGAAGCCGACGCTCGCGGCCAACTTCGCGCAAACGGCCACCGCCGCTCCCGTCGGAGTGGGAGCGGCGGCGGCCGTCTGCGCGGGTAAGGCATGCAGGTCCGGAGCGTGACCGCGTCCCGCATGCCGGGACGGAGCCGGGTCAGTGCTTCGGCGGGTTCGTCACCACCCAGTCGGAGTTCCGGAAGTGGGCGGAGATCCCGTTCCCCTTCTGAGACGTGTCGGGAGGTCCGGAGCTGGGGAACAGCGACGGCGCGATGGCCCGGCCCAGCCGCTCCTCCCAGACGGTCGCCCACTTCTCGAGGTCCGGGAAGGCCTCCTGGACCGCGGTCCGGTTGACGAAGTTGAATTTCTGATGGATGAATCCCTTGCGGAGGTCCTCGTCGCTGAGCTTCCCCGTGCTCTTCAACTCGTCCCACGCCTCCCGGGCCTCGGCCACCATGACGTCGGACGAGATCTGGAAGTCCCCGTCGCTGGGTCCGAACGGCTTCCCGTTCTCGTCGAGCATCCCCAGTCTGTGCAACGCGCCGAACGGGCGGCGCGCCGGGCGCTCGGCGGGAGGCGTGGAGCCCATCCACTCCTGGAACCTCGCCAGCGCCACCGGCTGCCCTGCCAGGTCCCGTTCGGTCGGGAAGTCCTTGTGGCGGCCCGAGAAGAAGAACGCCCATGATCCCTGGAGCCGTACGTCATAGTCCTGGGGGCGCTCGCAGGAGGCGCACAGGACCCTGTACAGGGAAGCCGACATGCGCTGGAACTGGTGGGGAGTCGTGCCCAACGGTGCCTGATAGCGGCGCCACCACCTGACCTGCTGCTGCGTCAGCCCGAGGAATTCCAGATCCCGGGGCTGGACGCGGTATCCCGTGTCATCGTGTGGCCATGCGCGGCCCCCCTCGCTCTGGCTTCCCGGGACTCTGCCGTCGGCGTCGATGAGCCCCTCGGCCTGTGCCTTCTGACGCCTTTTGAGGAAGCCCGGGTCCTCGTCGGCCGACGGGCCCGCCAGGACGGCCTGCCCGTGGATGCTCGCTGTGACCGGCCAGGAGGTTACCGCCGCGGTCGGGGCAACCGCCGGACCTGACAGAACCAGGGCCGCAAGGGCCAGTACTCCCAGCCTCAGACGCTGACGTGACACTCTTTCGCCTCCAGGGGAAAACACTTCGCATGGCTCGCGCTTCTCGCGCTCCATGACTCAGAGTTACGCATATCGCTACGTGTCACCGTTACAGCCACGCCGACCTTGACGGCCCGACCCCCCTGGTGCCCGGAGGCGGGGGATGCGCGGTGGGTGATCACCGGGCCGATCATGGGCGGCCCGGCGTCGTCGGGCGGTGATTCCGGGCGCGACCACCGGAACGGGTGAACCTCGGCCGGGCCACCCCCGGTGGCGGCCGTCACCTCACCGTCACCGTGATTCCGCTGGGCCGGCCGCCCGTCGCGGCCTCGACCCCGGAAGCGCGCCGAGTGCGTGGCGATGCCGGCCCGGCACGAGATACGGTCCACCCGCAGCGAGCCGGGCCGGCAGACCCGCCGGCTCGTGACCAGGCGACTGCCGGAACGACAAACCGACCCTACTGAGCGGAACTGTTCTCGAAGCCCTGCCTCATACGCTTCAAGACGGGTGAAGGTCTCCGCTGGTGCGCTGCCGGCCGTATCGCTCGACGAGGGCGTTGCCGATCGAGGCCAGGCGGTCTCGGACACTCGGAGGGCCGGTCACCTCGACCCATTCGACCAGCCCGGAGAGCTCGCCGGCGAGGATGTACTCATTGGGGCCCCGGATCACGACCTCGATGCGGCCATCGGTCGTGGAACCTCCCACGTCGAGCCGGTCGCCGAGCGCCATCCGGAGTATGCCTGTCCCGCCGGGTGCGCATACCGCCTGGACCTCCAGCGGCGTTCGTTTGCGATCGACCTCTTCGGCGATCTCATTCCAGCTCTCGGCAAGGTCGAAGTCCCCGGGTCGGTGCACAGGGTCGCCGGTCGGGTCGGCGGACGACACGCGGTCGATCCGGAAGACCCGTCGGCCGGTCTCGGTGTTGGAGACGAGGTACCACACAGGACCTTTGGCGACGATGCCCAGCGGGTGGACGGTTCTCCGGGTTTCGACGCCTTTGCTGTCGACGTAACCGAGCGACACCTGGACGCCGCTGATCACCGCCTCCTGGAGTTCGTCGAGGAAGCGGGGCGGCCGGTGCTCGATCCGGCTCGCCCCCCATCGCTGCGGGTCTACGACCAGCGACGCCGCCGCTGCCTCAGCCTGTACCCGGAAGGGTTTCGGTAGAGCATGGACAAGCTTGCGCAGAGCTGCCTTCATCGCCGGCGTCGCGTCCGAGGCCGGACCGACAGCCAGGAACAGGGCGCGTGCCTCACTGGCGGTCAACCCGGACAGGTCGGTACGAGCACCGCCCACCAGGCGCCAGCCGCCACCTCGGCCCTGTACGGAGTACACGGGCACCCCGGCCATGGCCAGGGCGTCGAGGTCACGGCGGGCGGTGCGCTCGGAGACGTCCAGTTCTCGGGAGACCTCCGCGGCTGTCACCTGCTCGCGCCGTTGGAGCAAGAGGAGTAGGGCCACCAGCCGATCGGATCGCATACTGACAAAACTCTCATAAAAACCGGTCACAAGGTGACCGGTTTGAGTAGCAAGCTGGCGACATGGCCTCATCGAGGAGGTCATGTCGCCAGCGAGCGCGCCCTCAGAGAGGAAATGCAGTGTTCAATCAAGCGGAATTTCCCGAGTCCACCCTCATCCAGGTCAACGGTGTGGAGCTGGAAGTCTTCGAGGCAGGCCGGGAAAACAAGGGCAAGCCCATCGTGCTCTGCCACGGCTGGCCGGAGCACGCCTTCTCCTGGCGTCACCTGATGCCCGTCCTCGCGGCGGCTGGCCACCACGTCATCGCACCGAACCAGCGGGGTTACGGCAACTCATCCCGCCCGACCGAGGTGACGGACTACGACATCGAACACCTGACGGGTGACCTCGTCGCGCTCCTGGACCACTATGGCTACGAGGACGCCACGTTCGTCGGCCATGACTGGGGTGCGTTCGTCGTCTGGGGACTGACCCTGTTGCACCCCGACCGGGTGAACAAGCTGATCAACCTGAGCCTGCCCTACCAGGAGCGCGGAGAAGCGCCGTGGATCGAGGTCATGGAAACCTTCCTCGGCGGCGACTTCTACTTCGTCCACTTCAACCGGCAGCCGGGCGTCGCGGACGCCGCATTTGACGCCAATGCCTCCCAGTTCCTCCGCAACCTCTACCGGAAGAACGTGCCCCCCGCGCCCCCTGAGCCGGGCATGGCATTCATCAACCTCGCCAAAGCGGAAACACCACTCGGTGAGCCCATCATGAGCGACAGTGATCTGGCCGTCTACGTCTCCGCGTTCGAGACGTCTGGATTCACGGGCGGCATCAACTGGTACAGGAATCTCGACCGCAACTGGCACCGACTGGCGGACGCGGACCCGATCATCAAGCAGCCCGCCCTCATGATCTATGGCGACCAGGACTTCGCGATCCCGAGATTCGAAAGACTGGCAGAGTTCGTGCCCAACGTGGAAGTGGTCGGCCTGGACTGCGGTCACTGGATCCAGGAGGAAAGGCCAGAAGAAACCAACCAGGTGATTTCGGAATGGCTGGAACGGCAGGGCTAGTTTCCTGTGATCCGGTTCGTACCACCTGAAGGCCGAGTTCTCGCATCACACCGATGACCGCCGGACGTGGGGGCGGGTCAGGTCGCGCGGCCTCCTCGTCAGGGCTTCGAGGTCATCCGGTAGCGGGTTTCCGGCTCACCCTGGGGTGGAACCCGACCTCCGGCCCGACGGCCGTCACGACGGTGGTGAACGGGGCGACTTCGGGGGCGGCGGCGGTCGTCGGCGTCAACGGGGGCTCCTCCGGGACGGGCCGGAGCGGCGGACGGACAGGCCCGGCTTCCGACTGGGGCGATCCGAAGGAAGGTCAGCCACCCTTGCTCGAAGGGATGGTGTCATGCCCGCCTCCGCTCCGGTGCTCCGGCCGATCCGCTCACACCCCGAACTCCGCCCGGCAGGCGTCGAGTCCCTCCACGGCCACGTCCACGTTCCGGTGCGCCTCCCACCGGGCCTGGTCCAGGCGCAGTCGCCGCAGAGTGACGGGAACCCCACGTACGACATCCGTCTCCAGACCGTCGTCCAGGTATCCGAGCCGCCGCGAGACCCTGAACGAACGGGGGTTGTCCGTCATGGCGGCGGAGACCGCGTACCGCGCGCCGAGCCCGGCGAACGCGAGGTGGAGGGCGGCGGCGCGCATCTCCGTACCGAGACCCTGGCCGTGGTACGGGAGCCCGAGCCACGACCCGGTCTCAACCTGCCGTCTCACCCCGAACCGCCGCCCCATCAGGTCCTGCCGCCCGATGACCTCTCCCTCGTGGAGGACGGCCAGGCTGAGCGTCCAGTCCTGTGCGGACCAGTCGGCCACGGTCCCCAGCACGTGCTGGAACACCGCCCGGCCCACCTCGTCGGGGGTCCCGTCGGTCCACGGCACGCTGAAGGGCATACGGTCCGGGCCGTGTACCCCGTGGGCCGCCACCGAGGCCATTTCGTCCAGGAGCCCGAGGCCGGGCAGTCGCAGTTCGAGGCGCGGTGTACGGAGGCGGAGCCTGTAGAGGGGCCAGTGCCGGAGGTCGATGAGGTCCATGAAGCGACTCTGCCGGACGCGCACGAGCGGTGTCGACCGCAATACGGGGAGCGGCGGACGGCGATGGGGGCGACCGGCTCCACCCGGCCGCCCCCACCCTTCCCCCGCCGCGTTCAGGCGCCGATCGCGGCGGGCCGCTCGACGCCGCCCGCGGCGTCGTCCCCGCCCGGGGATGCCGCGCCGCCCCGACCGCCGTCGCTGGAGGAGGGCCCGCCCGTCGCCGCCGGCCGCCGGGCGCGGAGGCCGAACGCGCTGACGGCGGCGGCGGTCAGGGCGGCGGCCAGCGGGACGACCAGGGCCGCCCGGTACCCGTCGAGGAGGGCGTCGGGCGAAGTTCCGTCTGTGGCACCGATGTTGACGGCCGCCACCGCAGACAGCCCCAGTGCGGCCCCGAACTGGAAGGACGTGTAGAGCAGCCCGCCCGCCACCCCCTGCTCCTCCTCGGCGATGCCGCCGGTGGCCACGATGGTGAGGGGCCCGTAGACCAGGGAGAAGGCCACGCCCAGGAGGAGCAGGCCCGGGAACATCGCCGCGTACGTCCAGTCCGCGGCGATCGGCAGGAACAGGGCGTACGACAGCGACGCGACGAGCAGCCCGCCGAAGATGACCCGGGCGTTGCCGAACCGGGCCACCAGCCTCGGGGTGAGGAGCGGCGAGAGGACCGCGTCCACGCCGATCACGATCAGCGCGAAGCTGGTCTGCAGGGACGACCAGCCGCGCAGTTCCTGGAGGTAGAGCACGGCGATGAACTGGAAGCCGAAGAACCCGGCGGCGAACAGCAGTCCCGACACGTTGGCGCGGACCAGCGCCCCGCCGCGGAGGAGACCCAGGCGCACCAGCGGTGAGGACGAGGCACGCTCGATCAGGACGAACGCGAGGAAGAGGAGCAGGGCCGCGCCGATCGTGCCGACGGTCCAGACGGCCGGGACGTGCGTGGCCCGCTCGACGCCGAAGACGAGCAGCAGGATCCCGGCGGTGACGGTGAGGGCCCCGCCCAGGTCGACGCCCTGCCCGCCGCGCTCCGGCCGGGGCGAGGCGGGGATGAGGGCGAGCGCGGCGAGGAGGATGCCGAACGAGAGGACGACCGGGGCGAAGAACACCCAGCGCCAGTCGATGGCGGAGAGCAGCCCGCCGACGACCAGGCCGATCGAGAAGCCCCCGGCGGCGGTGCCCGCGTAGACCAGCAGGGCCTTGTCGCGCTGCGGCCCTTCCGGGAAGCCGGTGGTGATGATCGACAGGCCGGCCGGGGTCATGAAGGCCGCGGCGATCCCCGTCACGAAGCGGGCGACGACCAGCATCCAGCCCTCGGTGGCCAGCCCGCCCAGGCCGGAGAAGAGCAGGAACACCACGAGCCAGAGGACGAACATCCGGCGACGGCCGAACAGGTCGGCCGCCCGCCCGCCCAGCAGCATGAAACCGCCGTAGCCCAGGACGTACGCGCTCATCACCCACTGGAGCGTGCCGGTGGACAGATCCAGATCGTCCCGGATCGCGGGCAGGGCCACGTTGAGCATGGCCACATCGATGCCCTCCAGGAAGATCGCCCCGCACAGGACGAACAGCACGCCCCAGGCGCGACCGGTCATGCGGTCACCGCGCGCACTCGACGGGGACGGCTCCGAAAGGGATGGTGATGAGGACACGGGACTTCTCCTTGTACGCGGACGCATGGGCATGGCGAGGCAACTGCAACAGCAGTCGTTTGAAGGGGGCTTGGCGTGCAGGGATCTCAAGATGCTTGCAAGAGCGGCGAGTTACCAAAGTGCTGGTCGGTTCCCTCTTGTAACCACTCGAAGCTTGCGGCACCGTGGGGAGGTATGGAAGAAGGCACTTCGAAGTCACCGAGTAACTGCGCGGATACCGGAGCCGGTCAGGACTACGACATCAGCCAGTGGGACGTCCGCGAGGGATGCGAGGTGCGGCAGATCCTCGACCGCGTCGCGGACAAGTGGTCGCTCCTCGCCATCGCCCACCTGGAACGCCGCACACTGCGCTTCTCCGAGCTGCGCCGGCTGATCGAGGGCATCAGCCAGCGCATGCTGACGGTGACCCTGCGCCAGCTGGAACGCGACGGCCTGGTGCGGCGCACGGTCTACCCCGTCGTCCCGCCCCGCGTGGAGTACGAACTGACGGAGCTGGGCGCGACGTTGCACACGACGATCAGGTCCCTGGTCGACTGGACCGAGACCCATCAGCAGGAGATCGCGAGGGCCCGCGCCGACTACGACTCCCGCAAGGACGCCGAGGTGCCGGTCTCCTGAGACCGCGGGTCTTCACCCGTGTCCGGGGGGCCGGGGCCGCATTAGAGTGAAGCGGTGACCTCACCCCAGGGAAACGCCGCCTCGCGCGTGGGCGAAGACGACCGCGAGAGCGCCGTGCGGCGCGTGCGGGAGGCGTACGCCGCTGAGCACATCGCGCACGAGGAGATGGACGAGCGCCTCGGCCGGGTGCTGGCCGCCACGACGCACGGCGAGCTCGCGGCGGCCCTGGAATCGCTCCCGGCGGAGGACCCGGGCGCCACGGCGACGATCGCCGCCGCCGGCGGGCGGATCACGCGGCGTGGCGCATGGCGGGTCCCCCGCGTCCTCAAGGTCGAGTCCGCCTTCGGGCGGGTGCGCCTGGACCTGTCCCGGGCGGTCATCGAACACCCGGTCGTCGACATCGAGCTGAGCCTCGGCACGGGCAACGCGAGCATCACGGTCCCGCGCGACGCGATCGTCGAGGCCGAGGGCCTGACGACCGGCTGGAAGGACCTGCGCTACAGGCCCCGGCAGCCGGCCCGCCCCGGCGCGCCGCGCATCCGCTTCTCGGGGGCGCTGGGATACGGCCGGCTGAAGATCCGCCACGCCTGGCGCTGAGGCCGAGCCCTCCGGCACGGGCTGCGCGGCATCCTGCCGTCCTCCGGTCGTCCGCTCGCCGCGGAAGTGCAGGTAGTTGCCTACTCGTTGCGCTGCGTCGAGGGCTGTTCGAGGAGCCGGAGGCGGGGTGTCAGGCCGTACCTTGCCGGATCAGACGACTCGTGAACCCGGCCGCGACCAGCCGCTCGTAGGCCTCCGCGACCTCGTCCGGGACGGGCTGCTCGATCGTGAACCCCTGCGCTGGGTAGACGAGCAGCCGTTGCAGGGTCCCGACGAGCATGTCGACGACCATCCGGTCGTCCCCGATGGAGTCCACGTACTCCTCGAAGGTCATCGGACTCGAAGCGCTCACGATGTCGACACCCGGCCACAGCTTGCGGGTCGTGGCGTACGCCCGCCGCTCCTCGTACGGCTTGCTGACCAGCAGGACGGATTCCACGTTCACCCCGGCCTCTTCGAGGAGTGCCCGCGAGAAGCGGATGTTCTCACCGGTGTTGCGGGCATTCGGCTCGACCAGCACGGCGGACACCGGCACGCCCAGCTCGACGGCCCGCTCCCGGTAGTGCACGGCCTCGCCACGCGGCATGCGCTCGCGAGTGGTGGGGCTGGTCGAGCCGGTGAACACGATGACGGGGGCCAGCCCGCGCAGGTAGAACCCCGCCGACATGTCGGCCACCCCGAGGTCATGGCTGCCCAGCCCGACGATGACCGAGCAGGGGCGGGGGGTGTGGTGCATGAGGTGGTGATTCCACACCTGCCGGGCGTCCGACCAGGACTGGTTGGAGATCATGTTGCACCGTCCTTCCTTCGCGCGGAGTCCGGTACCGCGAACTCGTACGTCCACCGGAACCTGGATGCCGCGTGTACACCGATGGCGAACTCGACCACTGTTCCGTCTGCGGTAAAGGTGGTTCGATGGAGCTCTACCACGGCCTCGCCGCTCGGAAGTTGGAGAAGTTTGACCTCTTCCGGTGTCGCGGAGCGGGCGAAGAGGTCCTCGCGCATGTGGTCGATCTCGTACCCGGCGTC
The DNA here is from genome assembly GCF_044329855.1 of Streptomyces sp. NPDC017520. NCBI lineage: Bacteria > Bacillati > Actinomycetota > Actinomycetes > Kitasatosporales > Streptomycetaceae > Streptomyces > Streptomyces sp. NPDC017520. The sequence goes on along the minus strand of NZ_JBIRKB010000022.1, from coordinate 94,889 downwards.
GTACAGGACGCGGAACCCTCCACCACGGCCCGCAGGGCCGGGCGCCGGGTCGACGAGGCGTGTTCCCTCGACGTGTTCGGGGCGGTAGTAGCTGGTCATGGTGTGGGTTGGACGGCCATTCTCCTTGACCAGGCGAGCCCGTGCGTACACATCTGATCCCGGCCGCAGGCCAAGGGCGACGGCAACCGTTGTTGTCGCCTCGACGCGGTTGACCGTCTGCGTCTGGTCACCACGGTTGTGAGGTCGCCCCGAGGCGACACGGTCGGCGATGAAGGCGACCTCGTCGCCGTCGCGCCACTTCGCCTTGTCATAGCGGTCGATGCCCAGCCGCTTGAGGGCGGCCGGCGGTCGTACGACAGTGCCGTGACCGCGCGAGGAAGTGACCAGGCCTTCCGCCTCCAACGCCTTGTACGCCGCATGGACCGTTGACTTGGAGCCCTCGCCTCTTGCCACGAGATCCCGGATGTGCGGCAACTGCTGGTCTGGTGCGTACTCGCCGCTTCTGATGCGTTCGGCCAGCTTGTCGGCCAGGTCTCGCCACTTGGGCGCCATGCGTAGCTCCTCTCAACAGGAGCAGTCAAACACAGCACTGAGCAGCTTGACAGTCCTGGGACTATGAGTCACAGTGGCGTCACTGATAGTCGTAGTCCTAGGACTGAAGGGCTGGGTTTGTGATGACGGAGAGCAGTGGCGGGCGGCAGTATCTCTCTCGACTCATGAGAGACCTGGGCAGCGACGGAGTCCTCATCGTCCCGAATACCGGCCCCGGCCAGGGTGGCATCGACGCCGACCTCGTCCCCGGCGCCGCCCTCCGGTGGCCGCCCTGCAAGCGCGGGCATTCGCTGTGCCCCGACCTCGTGCCGCCGGATGGCGACGGGTGACTCCCCGCTGACACGACCCGCCCCGGCCGCCGTAAGTACATCCACGGCGGCCGGGGCGGCAGCGATCGGGGGATCGGGCGGCAGATCAGCCCGGCAGCCCCAACTCCCGTGCGATCAGCATCCGCTGCACCTCGCTCGTCCCCTCGCCGATCTCCAGGATCTTCGAGTCGCGCCACATCCGCGCCACCGGGTACTCGTTCATGAAGCCGTAGCCGCCGTGGATCTGCGTCGCCTCCCGGGCGTTGTCCACCGCGACCGTCGAGGAGTACAGCTTCGCGATCGCCGCCTCCTTCTTGAAGGGTTCGCCCGCCACCAGCCGCGACGCCGCGTCGCGCCAGCCCACCCGGGCCATGTGCGCGCGCATCTCCATGTCGGCGATCTTGAACTGGATGGCCTGGTTCGCGCCGATCGGCCTGCCGAACGCGTGGCGCTCGGCCGCGTACTTCACCGACTCGTCCACGCACCCCTGGGCCAGGCCCGTGGCCAGCGCCGAGATCGCGACCCGGCCCTCGTCGAGGATCCGCAGGAACTGTGCGTAGCCCCGGCCCTCCTCGCCCAGGAGGTTCGCCGCCGGGACGCGGACGTCGGCGAAGGACAGCTCCCGGGTGTCCGAGGCGTTCCAGCCGACCTTCGAGTAGGGGGCGGCGACCGTGAAGCCGGGAGTGCCGGACGGGACGATGATCGCGGAGATCCGGGGACGGCCGTCCTCCTTGCGGCCCGTCACGGCCGTCACCGTCACCAACTCGGTGATGTCCGTGCCGGAGTTGGTGATGAAGCACTTCGAGCCGTTGATCACCCACTCGTTCGTGGCCTCGTCCAGGACCGCCGTCGTCCGGGTGCCGCCCGCGTCCGAGCCGCCGTCCGGCTCGGTCAGGCCGAACGCGCCCAGCGCCTCGCCCGCGCACAGCTTCGGCAGCCACTGCCGCTTCTGCTCCGCCGTGCCGAACAGGTGCAGCGGCATCGCGCCCAGCGAGACCCCGGCCTCCAGGGTGATCGCCACCGAGGAGTCGACCCGGGCCAGCTCCTCCAGGGCGATCCCGAGCGCCAGGTAGTCGCCGCCCATGCCGCCGTACTCCTCCGGGAACGGCAGGCCGAACAGGCCCATGCGGCCCATCTCGCGCACGATCTCGTACGGGAACTCATGGCGCTCGTAGAAGTCGCCGATCTTCGGCGCGACCACGTCGTGGGCGAACGCCTCGACCGTGCGGCGCAGTTCTTCGTGCTCGGCGGTCAGCCGGTGGTCCAGGGACATGGTGTGGCTCACTCCTTGTGGGAGGGGGAAGAGGAAGGGGACAGGGCGCGGACCGTGCGGGATGGGCTCGGTCGGCCCAGGTGTCCGGCGAGCCAGACACTGGTGGCGGTCAACTCGGCCAGGTCGACGCCCGTTTCGATGCCGAGGCCGTCGAGCATCCAGACCAGGTCCTCGGTGGCGAGATTGCCCGTGGCGCTCTTCGCGTACGGGCAGCCGCCCAGGCCGCCCGCCGAGGCGTCGACCGTGCTCACCCCGTGCTGGAGCGCGGCCAGGGTGTTGGACAGTGCCTGGCCGTACGTGTCGTGGAAGTGGACGCCGATGACGGGGGTCGTCACACCCGCCTCGTTCAGCGCTGTCAGCAGGGCGGTTACGTGGCCCGGCGTCGCCACCCCGATCGTGTCGCCCAGCGACAGCTCGTCGCAGCCCAGCTCCATCAGCGCCTTCGCGACCCGGACCACCTGTGCCACGGGCACCGCGCCTTCCCACGGGTCGCCGAAGCACATCGACAGATAGCCGCGCACATAAGCCTTCTCCGCCTTGGCGCGGGCCACCACCGGCTCGAACATGGCCAGCGACTCGTCCACGGTCCGGTTCAGGTTGCGGGCGGCGAACGTCTCCGTCGCCGAGCCGAACACCGCGATCGACCGGGCCCCGAGCGCCAGCGCCCGGTCCAGCCCGCGTTCGTTCGGCACGAGGACCGGGAGGGAGACGTCACCCACGTCCGCGATATCCCCGAGGAGCGGGAACAGGGCTTCCGCATCTGCCAGTTGGGGCACCCACTTCGGGTGCACGAAGCTCGTCGCCTCGATCGTGGTCAGACCGGCCACCGCCAGGCGGCGGATGAACTCCGCCTTCACCTCCGTCGGGACGGTCCCCTTCTCGTTCTGGAGGCCGTCCCGCGCGCCCACTTCGTGGATACGGACCCGGATCGGCAGCCCGGTGGCCGGGACCTCCATGGGGAGCGTGCGCATGGTCATGAGCCCTCCTGAGCCGAAGCGGCCGCGACGGGGACCACCACCGCCAGGATCTGGTCCATCGCGACCGTCGCACCCGCCGTGACGTCCAGCTCGGTGACGGTCCCCGCGTGCGGGGCGGAGATCACGTGCTCCATCTTCATCGCCTCCACCACGAGCAGGCTCTGCCCCGCCTCGACCTCGTCCCCGACGGCGACCTTCACCACCGTGACCGTGCCCGGCATCGGGGCCGCCAGGGTGTCCGCCCCGCTCCGGCCCGCCCCGCTCAGGGACGCCGCCACCGGATCGTGGTCCTGGACGTGCCAGGTGTCGCCGTCGCGGCCGAGCCAGTCCCCGGAGCGGTGGAAGTGGCCCACCGTGCCGTCGAGTTCGACCGTGACCCGGCCGGCCGTGACCGTCGCGGAGGCCGGAGCGCAGCGAGTGACGGGTTCAGCTCCCGCTACCCGCAGCGGGAAGAGCAGCGGGGCCCGCAGGCCCCCCGTCCGCCACCCGTTCGGCACCGAGAACGGGTCCGTCCAGCCGCCCGCGTCCGGCCGGGGCTCCAGCGCCTCCCGGCGGACCGCCGCGGCCGCCGCGTACACCTCGTCCGGCACCCCGTCCGGCACCAGGCCCTCCGCCTCGCGTTCCACGAGCCCGGTGTCCAGGTCGCCGGAGACCACGTCCGGGTGGGCCAGCAGGCGGCGCAGGAAGCCCGCGTTGGTCGGGACGCCCAGGATCACCGTGTCCGCCAGGGCCGCCCGCAGCTTGCGCAGCGCGCTCGCGCGGTCGGGGCCGTACGCGATGACCTTCGACAGCATCGGGTCGTACAGGCTGCCCACCGGCACGCCCTCGCTGAGGCCCGAGTCCGTCCGCACCCCGCCGCCCTGCGGCTCGCGCAGCGCCAGCACCGTACCGCCGGAGGGCAGGAAGCCCCGGGCCGGGTCCTCCGCGCAGACGCGGGCCTCGATCGCCCAGCCGGTGAGGGTGATGTCCTCCTGCGCGTACGGCAGTCGCTCGCCGGACGCCACCCGCAGCTGCCACTCCACCAGGTCCACGCCGGTGATGAGCTCGGTGACCGGGTGCTCGACCTGGAGGCGGGTGTTCATCTCCATGAAGTAGTACGAGGCCGGGTCGTCGCCCGGCACGATGAACTCCACCGTCCCCGCGCCCGCGTACCCGCAGGAGCGGGCCGCCCGCACGGCCGCCTCGCCCATGGCCGCCCGGGTCTCCTCGTCGAGGAAGACCGAAGGGGCCTCCTCGATGATCTTCTGGTGGCGGCGCTGGAGCGAGCACTCGCGCTCGCCGAGGTGGATCACGTTGCCGTGGGTGTCGGCCAGCACCTGGATCTCGATGTGGCGCGGCCGGTCGATCCACCGCTCCACGAGGAGGGTGTCGTCGCCGAAGGAGGCCCGCGCCTCACGGCGGGCCGCCGCGATCTCCTCCGCCAGCACCGCCGCGTCGCGGACCAGGCGCATGCCCTTGCCGCCACCGCCCGCGCTCGGTTTCAGCAACACAGGGGTGCCGATCTCCCGTGCCGCGTCCTCCAGTTGGGCGTCGGTCAGACCGCTTCCGGAGGAGCCGGGCACGACCGGGACCCCGTACGCCGCGACCGTCTCCTTGGCCCGGATCTTGTCGCCCATGAGGGAGATCGCGGAGGCGGGCGGGCCGATGAAGACCAGCCCCGCGTCCGCGCACGCCTGGGCGAAGCCGGCGTTCTCCGCCAGGAACCCGTAACCGGGGTGCACGGCCTGCGCGCCGGTGCGGCGGGCCGCGTCGAGCAGCGCCGCCACGTTCAGATAGCTCTCGGCGGCGGGCGGCGGGCCGATCCGGACCGCCGTGTCCGCCTCCCGTACATGCCGGGCGTCCGCGTCCGCGTCGCTGAAGACCGCGACCGAGCGCACGCCCTGCTCCCGCAGGGTCCGGATCACCCGGACCGCGATCTCGCCGCGGTTGGCGACCAGAACGGTGTCGAACATCGTCATCTGTTCCTCACATCCGGAAGACGCCGAAGCCGGGCCCGGCCGGGTCCTTCTGGGGCAGCGGGGCGTTGGCGCAGGCCGTGAGCGCGAGGCCCAGGACCTGCCGGGTGTCCACGGGGTCGATCACACCGTCGTCCCAGAGCCGGGCGGTCGCGTAGTAGGCGTTGCCCTGGGTCTCGTACTGGGCGCGGATCGGGGCCTTGAACGTCTCCTCGTCCTCGGCGCTCCAGTCGTCGCCGAGCTGGTCGCGCTTGACGGTGGCCAGCACGGAGGCGGCCTGCTCGCCGCCCATCACCGAGATCTTGGCGTTGGGCCACATCCACAGGAAGCGGGGGCTGTAGGCCCGGCCGCACATCGAGTAGTTGCCCGCGCCGTACGAACCGCCGACCACGACCGTCAGCTTCGGCACGCGGGTGCAGGCCACGGCCGTGACCATCTTCGCGCCGTGCTTGGCGATGCCACCCGCCTCGTAGTCCCGGCCGACCATGAAGCCGGAGATGTTCTGGAGGAAGACGAGCGGGATGCCCCGCTGGTCGCACAGCTCGATGAAGTGCGCGCCCTTCTGGGCCGACTCGGAGAACAGGATCCCGTTGTTCGCGACGATCCCGACCGGGTGGCCGTGGATGCGGGCGAAGCCGGTGATCAGCGTCTGCCCGTACTCCGCCTTGAACTCCTGGAAACGCGAGCCGTCCACCACCCGGGCGATGACCTCGCGCACGTCGTACGGGGTGCGGGAGTCCACCGGGACCGTGCCGTACAGCCCGGCCGGGTCCACCTTCGGCTCCTCGGCCGGCTCGACCGACCAGGGGAGCGGGGCGCGGTCGGGGAGGGTCGCGACGATGTTGCGGACGATCCGCAGCGCGTGCGCGTCGTCCTCCGCGAGATGGTCGGTGACCCCCGACGTACGGGAGTGGACCACGCCGCCGCCCAGCTCCTCCGCCGTGACGACCTCGCCGGTGGCGGCCTTCACCAGCGGCGGGCCGCCGAGGAAGATCGTGCCCTGGTCGCGGACGATGACGGCCTCGTCGCTCATCGCCGGGACGTACGCCCCGCCCGCCGTGCAGGAGCCCAGCACCGCCGCGATCTGCGGAATGCCGGCCCCGGACATCCGGGCCTGGTTGTAGAAGATCCGGCCGAAGTGGTCCCGGTCGGGGAAGACCTCGTCCTGCATCGGCAGGAACGCGCCGCCCGAGTCGACCAGATAGAGACAGGGGAGACGGTTCTCCAGGGCCACTTCCTGGGCGCGCAGGTGCTTCTTCACGGTCATCGGGTAGTACGTGCCGCCCTTGACGGTCGCGTCATTCGCGACGATCACGCACTCCCGGCCGCTCACCCGCCCGATCCCGGCGATCACCCCGGCGGCCGGGGCGGCGCCCCCGTACAGCCCATCGGCGGCCAGCGGGGCCAGCTCCAGGAACGGCGAACCCGGGTCGAGGAGGGTGTCCACCCGGTCCCGGGGGAGCAGCTTGCCGCGCGCCTCGTGGCGGGCCCGCGCCTTCTCACCCCCGCCCAGCCGTGCCGTGGCGAGGCGTCCCGCCAGCTCGTCGGAGAGCGCGCGATGAGCCGCCTCGTTGGCCTGCCAGGCCTCCGAGGCGGGATCGGCCGCGCTCGCCAGGACCGGTGCCTGCTGCATCGTGTCGAGCCCCCTTGCCCGTACCGCGAGAGTCAACAGCCGCTGTCGCCGCTGTTAGTGATCGTTAACGCGTTTCCCTCAGGTTAACGAGCGCTAACGACCCTGTCTAGAATGAATCCTCATGAGCACCCATGCCTCCTCCCGTGTCGCGGCCCCCACCCGCCGCGAGCAGATCCTCCGGGAGGCCGCCCGCCTCTTCGCCGAGCGCGGCTTCCACGGCGTCGGCGTCGACGAGATAGGCGCTGCCGTCGGGATCAGCGGTCCCGGTCTCTACCGCCACTTCCCCGGCAAGGACGCGATGCTCGCCGAGCTCCTGGTGGGCATCAGCGAACGGCTGCTGGCGGGCGGCCGGATGCGGGTGTCGGAGGACGCCGCCCGGGGCGACGGCTCCCCGGAGGCCCTTCTGGACGCGCTCATCGAGGGCCACATCGACTTCGCCCTCGACGACCGCCCCCTGATCACCCTCCACGACCGCGAGCTGGACCGGCTGCGCGACACGGACCGCAAGCGGGTGCGCCGGCTCCAGCGCGAGTACGTCGAGGTCTGGGTCGGCGTCGTCCGCGCCCTCTACCCGTCGCTGGCCGAGAACCGGGCCCGTGTCACCGTGCACGCCGTCTTCGGCCTGCTGAACTCCACCCCGCACCTGGCCCGCCCCGAGACCCTGCCCGGCCGCGCCGTGACCGCCGCCCTGCTGCACCGGCTGGCCCGGGGCGCCTTCGCCGCCGCGGAACCCTCCTGAGCAGCGGTTTCGCCTCCTGAGCAACCTCGGACGGGGCTCGCGCGTCTCTCCGTTCGACACACATCTGTCCGGTCGACACGCGTCTGTCCGGTCGGCACGCAAGGAAGTCGGGGAGCCCCGCCATGGCCGTCTCACTGGGCGAAGAGATCATGCTGCTGTCGCTGGACGACACGACCGGCGCCGCGAAGGGGGAGACCGCCGCCCGCTGGGGCGTGGCGGCGGGCATGCTCCTGGAGCTGGTCATGGCGGGCCGCGTCACGGTGAAGGGCGGCCGCGTCGAGGTCTTCGACCCGTCCCCGACGGGCGATCCGCTCCTGGACGGACGGCTCGACCGGCTGACGCGCTGGGTCCACGGGACGTCCAGCAGCCGCAAGGTCACCGACTGGCTGACCCGGGACCACGCCAAGGGCTCGCAGGACGTCGTGGAGAGCCTCTGCGCCCGCGGTCTGGTGACCGAGGAGAAGCACCGGGCCCTCGGCGTCTTCCCCGTGCGCCGCTACCCGGAGGCCGACGGAACCGTCGAGCGGGAGCTGCGCGACCGGCTGGCCGCCGCGGTGCTGCACGGGGCCGAGCCGGACGCCCGAACCAGCTCCCTCGTCGCCCTGCTGCACGCCACGGGCATGCACCCCCAGGCCTTCCCCGGCCTGCCGAAGAAGCAGGTCGCCCCGCGCATGGCCCGCATCGCCGAAGGGCACTGGGCGGGCGTGAGTGTGGGCGAGGCGATCCGCAACCTCCAGGCGGCGATCTCCACGGTGACCGTGGTGACGGTGCTCTCCGTGGTGTCGTAGGCCCGCCCGGACGGTTACGGGGCCGGGGCTGTCCGGCCTCCGCCGGCGTCGGACTCCGGCCCTGGGCTGTCAGGGCTCCGCCGTCAGGTGCCGGTCCGCCCAGGCGGCGAACGAGGTCACCGGAATCCCCAGCTCCGTGGCGAGTTCGGGGCGGGCCGGCTGCGTGATGGCGTTGCTCCACAGATGACCGGCGCCCCAGGGAGGCATCCCCGCGGCGAGCGCCTCGTCGAGGTCCATGGACGGGGCCTCCACCGGCACGCCCCACGCGGTGGACAGCACCCCGGCCACCTGCTCCATCGTGAGCCGGTCGCCCGCGAGTTCCAGCTCCACCCCGTGGAAGCGGTCGGGGTCCCGTACGGCGTGGGCGACGGCCGCGCCGATGCCCTCGCAGGCCACCAGCGCCAGGGTCGTCTCCGGCCGGATGACCGTCGCGAGACCGCCGCCGGGGCCGTCCGGCGCCAGCTGGGGCAGGTTCTCCATGAAGAACGAGGGCTTGACCACGGTCCAACGGGCGAAGCCCGCCCCGCGCACCGCCTCCAGGATGGCCTGCTTGGTCTCGAAGTAGGGCTCCATCGCCGCCCAGTGCCCCTCCGCCCAGCCGGGGGTCTCCGTGTGCACGCCGACCCCGCTGGTCGAGGACTGGACGAACTGCGGCACGTCCGCCGCCCGCGCCGCCTCGATCAGGTGCGTCGCCTGCGCCAGCTCCCCCGCGAAGTCGACGCCGCTCTCGCTCATCGGCGGCATCTGCACCGAGAACACGGACCGGACGCCCGCGCAGGCCGCGTCCAGCGAGGACCGGTCGGCCAGGTCCCCGGTCACCAGCTCGACACCCAGCGCCTCGACGTCCTTCGCGCGCCGCGTGTGCGGGTCGCGCACCAGGGCGCGCACCGGGATGCCGGCGTCCAGCAGGGCCCGGGCGGTGGCCCCGCCCTGGCGGCCGGTGGCGCCGGTGACCAGGACAGAGGTCGTACGTGATGCCATGGGGGTGTCTCCTCGCAAACCGGAAAACGTAAAACGGCGGGGCCCGCCGTTTCTTCCCCGGCTACGATATGGCGGGGCCCACCACTTAGCAACCGGAGTGAGAACGTGACAGGTCAGCGCGCGGACGCCCGCCGCAACTACAGCCGCATCCTCGCCGTGGCGGAGGCAGAGGTCGCCCGGCACGGAGCCGCCGCCTCCCTCGAACAGGTCGCCCGCACGGCAGGCGTCGGCTCCGCCACCGTGCGCCGTCACTTCCCCACCCGCCAGGCGCTCCTGGAAGCGGTCTTCCAGGAGCGCATCCAGGCCCTCGGCCGGCGCGCGGAAGAGCTGAGCCGGACCGAGGACAGCCGCGCCGCCCTGCTGGACTGGCTGCGCGACTTCGTGGAGTACGCCGTCTCCGCCCGGGGGTTCGCGGACGCACTGACCTACGAGCCGCCGACCGACACGCCCGCCGGCGACGTGCCCGCCGGTGACGCGCCCGCCGGCGACGTGCCGCACTCCTGCGGCGCGGTGCTCGACAGCGCGGCCGCCCCCCTGCTCCGGCGCGCGCTGCGCGACGGGACGGTCCGGCCGGGCGTCACCTTCCACGACCTGATCACCCTGGTCGTCGGCATCGCCCTGGCCACCGAGCACCACGCCGAACCCTCGGCCCAGGCCGGCCGCCTCTTCACACTCGCGGTCGAAGGCCTCAGCCCCAGCCCGTGAAGGGCCGGGCAGCGGGGGTGCCCCGGTCAGCCGGCCCTTACGGGTTGGGGCTGAGGCCCGGACGTGGTCGGCTCGCCCCGTTCCGGCCCGCCCCGTTCCGCCCCCTTCCGGGCCGTCAGCCGGCCGGAGCCGCCCGGTCCCTGGTCGCGACCCTGACCCGGTCGACCCGCATCGGGTGGCCCGGCTCGGTCGCGGGGCCCACCGTCGCCCCGTCGGCCTCCGGCAGCTTGCCGCCGACTGCCACGTTCAGGATCAGGAACACCCCGTGGTCCACGGCCCGCTTCCAGGTCCCGGCGTCCATGGCATCGGCCCGCACCCGGTGGTACACCCGGTCGTCCAGATACCAGCGCACCTCCTCCGCCCCGGGGGAGAGGTCGACCTCGACGGCGTACGTGCGGAACGCCCCACGGCAGTCCGCGCACGCCTGCGGACCCGACGTCAGCCCCACGGGCTCCTCGCACGGGCCGTCGTCCAGGACCCCGCAGTGCATCGAGCCGAAGAAGGCGTCCCGGCCGTTGACCGACTCCATCACGTCCAGCTCGCCGACCCCGGGCCAGCCCGTGTACCCGTCGCGCAGGTCCGCGCCCAGGGTCCAGAACGCCGGCCAGTAGCCCGCCGCCTTCGGTCCCGTCACGTCCGGCAGCGCGATCGACGCCTCGATCCGCAGCACCCCGCCGGGCGGCGGCGCGAAGTCGGACCGCACGGTCGTGACCCGGCCCGAACTCCACTGCCCGCCCTTCCTGGTGGGCACGATCTCCAGTACGCCCTTCCCGTCCAGGCGCACGTTGTCGGTCGAGTCGGTCATGGTCTCGATCTCGCCGGTGCCCCAGCGCGGCGCCGGGCAGCCGGGATAGCAGGTGCCGAGGTCGTAGCTCCAGTGCGCGGGGGAGGGGCGGCTGTTCGCCGGGCCGTCGAAGTCGTCCCGCAGCAGCTCGGTCCAGCCGTCCGCCCCGGGCGCGGCGGAAGGCGCGGGAGCGGGAGCGGGAGCGGGGGCGGGGGCGGCGGCCGGGGGCAGTGCGCCCGACTCCGTCAGCAACCGCTCCAGCCGGGGAGTCAGCACGATGGCCGCCACGTTCGTCAGATGGGCGTCGTCCCGGTAGAGCAGGACCCGGTCCCGTACCGCCGGGCAGGTGGGGCCGTCCCCCGGGCACAGCACCTGGTTCACGCCGACCGACCGCACGCCCGGCACCGCGCCCGCCGCGATCCGCCGGGCCAGTTCGTCCGTCGGGACCGCCTCCGCCCGGCTGAACGCGCAGGCGGCGGTGGAGTCCGGAGCGCCGGACACGCACGCGGGAATGTCCGTACCCGGTACGGGGGTGTCCTCGATGTACACGATCGGCGCGCCGGTCGCCCGCAGCGGCTTCAGCGTCTTCTCCCAGGCGGCGGAGAGGAGTTCACGGTCGGCGGTGTACCGGTCGAGCGAGGCGATCACGATGAGCCGTGGCTTCGGCCCCGTACGCAGCCGGTCCAGGGCGTCGGCCCGCCAGGTGTCGCACTCCCGGTACTCGCGCCCCAACTGGGGGTTTTTCACCGTCAGTTGCGGTAGCGGGCAGCCCTGCTTCACCAGCTCCTGGAGCGCCCAGCCGCGCTGGGAGGCCAGCGCGAGCAGCGGGGAGAACCACTGCCCGGCGTGCGAGTCGCCGAGCAGGACCACGCGGTCGGGGCTGTCCACCGCCCCGAACAGGCACTCCGGGCTGCGGGTCACCGCGGGCGCGACCTGGCAGTCCCCGTCCGGGGGGAAGTCCTTGCGCGCCTGGGCCGGTCCCGGCACCAGCGGGCCGTCCGCGAGGGAGGAGCCGTCGGCCCGGGCGAGCAGCGAGGGGCCGGTGGCCGCGCCGGGCGGGAGGCCCTTGGCGTCGACGGGGGTGGCCGGGCCCACCAGGTGCAGGGTCGTCGTGCCGACGACCAGCGCGAGCACGACCGGCAGGACGATGGCGGAGATCCCCACCGCCAGCCCCCGGCGCGGGAGTTCGGAGACCGTACGGCTGCGGCGCAGCGGCTGCTCGACCCAGCGCATCGTGGCGAGGGCGGGCAACGCGGCGGCCAGCGTCAGCGCCGTCTTCGCGGGCCAGCCGAGCGTTCCGAGGCGCGCCTCGGCGAGTACCAGCACCGGCCAGTGCCACAGGTAGAGGTTGTAGGAGAGCCGCCCGAGGGCCCGAGGGGCCCGGCCGCTCAGCAACCGCCCGACGCCGTGGGCACCTTGGACCTCGCGCTCGCCCCGGCCCGGGATCGCGGCGAGGATCACTGCGGCCGTGCCCAGGGTGGGGACGAGCGCCGCGTAGCCGGGGTACGGGGTCGACGCGTCGTACGCCACGACGCACCAGACGATCGCCGCGGCCCCCGCCCACCCGCAGGCCAGCCGCAGCGGGCGCGGCCCGCGCAACAGGTGCCAGGGCAGCAGTGCCAGCAGCGCGCCGACGGCGAACTGCCAGACCCGCGAGGGGGTTCCGAGGTACGCGAGCGAGACGGAGTCCCGCGTCCAGTGCAGGGACAGCGCGAACGAGGCGAGCGCCACGGCGGCGGTGGTGAGCGCCACGACCGCCCGCACGGCCCGGCCCCGGCGGACGGCACGGGCGGCGACGAGCACGATCACCGCCAGCAGCGGGGCCCAGAACAGATAGAACTGCTCCTCGACGGCGAGCGACCAGAAGTGCAGCAGCGGACTCTGGCCGTGCCCGGCGGCCAGGTAGTCGGTCTGCTGGGAGACGAACCGCCAGTTGGCGACGGACAGCGCTGCCGCGAGGACGTCCTGCTCCAGGTCGGCGCGGAGCAGCGGTACGGTCAGCCACGCCCCGGCCACCGCGACGGCGGCGAGGACGACGGCGGCGGACGGCAGCAGCCGGCGGGCCCGGCGGGAGAAGAAGTCGCCGAGCCGGATCCGGCCGGTGGTGATCGCCTCCCGGACCAGGAGTCCGGTGATCAGGTAGCCGGAGATGACGAAGAAGACGTCCACGCCGACGAAGCCGCCCGCGGTCCCCGGTATCTGGGCGTGGAAGGCGAGGACCGCGAGGACGGCGACCGCGCGCAGCCCCTCGATGTCGGGGCGGAACGTGGACCGGTGCGGGCTGGGCCCGGACTCGCTGCCCGGGCTGCCCGAGCCGCCCTGGCTGCCCGCGCCCACCGGGCTGCCCGGGCGCGGGGGCGTGGCGGACGGGGGCGGGGCAGCGGGCCGCTTCCGGCGGGGGCCGTGGGCGAGGAGGAACGGCATCGGGTGGCGCCTTTCGGTGCGGCTCAACTCAGCCACGGGAGCATCGGGTCGACCCACCCGGAGGCGAGCAGGCCGGTGAGCAGGAGGACGGCGGAGGCGGCGAGGGCCTCGGGCCAGCGGCGGGGCAGCACACCCGTCCGTGGCCGGGGCCGGGTCCGGGTCCGCGAACGGTGGCCGGCGGGCGACTCGGAACGGTGGCCGGCGGGTGACTCGGCGGTCTCGGCGGGTGCTCGGCCGTCCGCCCGCAGTTCGGTCACCAGGCCCCGGATCAGGGGCACGTTGATCTGGAGCTGGACCAGGAGGTAGAGGCCGAGGCCCCAGGCGGGCTCCCAGCCGTTGCGGGCCACCACCAACGCGAGGCCTCCGGCGGCGGCCCCGTTGGACAGGACCAGCCAGACCAGCGAGACGCCCGTGACCCGGCGGGCCATCGAGCCCGAACTCCCCCTGCTCCGCACCCCCGTGGGCACCCAGGCGGCGCTGCGGCCCCGCAGGGTGTGCCAGAACGCGGTGGCGGCGGCCACGCTGGTGAGGACGTTGGCGCGGATGACCTCGACCCGCCACCTGGTCCGGCTGATCCGGGGCAGCAGCACATGCCACAGCCACAGCGGGGCGAGCAGCGGCAGCACGTGCCAGGGGCGGATGTGGTCCGGATACCAGAACATCATCACCAGCGGCGGCAGCGGGGCGGCGAAGGTGTTCACGGCCGTGGTCAGGTAGCCGATGACGCCCTCGTAGAAGCAGAGCCGCATCCGCCACGGCGCGCCCATGCGCCCGAGGACCGGGGTACCGAGGAGGTGCAGGTTGCCCATCGCCCACCGGTACTGCTGGTTGACGAACGAGGTGACGGTGTCGGGTGAGGTGCCCTTGGCGACCAGGACGGGGACGTACTGGGTACGGAAACCCCGCTCGTGCAGGGCGAGTCCGGTGTAGAGGTCCTCGCTGTGGTCGAGCCGGGCGAAGCCGCCCGCCAGGTCGATCGCGGAGCGGCGGTAGACGGCGTTGCTGCCGCAGCAGATCGCCGCGTCGCTGGCGTCCCGCGAGGGCTGGATCCAGCGGAAGAACCACTCCTGCGCGGCCCCGGCGGCGCGCTGGATCCAGTCCATGCCCGCGTCGGTGTCGAAGCACTGCGGGCTCTGCACGATGCCGACGGCCGGGTCCGCGAGGTACGGGACCAGATGGCGCAGGAAGTCCGGCCGGGGCGCGAAATCCGCGTCCAGGATCGCGATGTACTCGGCTTCGGACAGCGTGAGCGCGTGGTTGAGGTTCCCCGCCTTCTTCAGGTGGCCCCGGTCGGGGCGTACGACGTACCGGTAGCCGTGCTCGGCCGCCAGGGCCGCCACCTCGGCCCGGTCGGCGTCGTCCAGCACCCAGACGGTGAGCGCGTCGGGCCAGTCGAGGGCGGCGACCGCGCGGTAGGCGTTGGCGAGGACGGGCAGCGGCTCGCCGCAGGTCGGCAGGTAGAGGTCCACGCCCGGCAGTGCGGCGGGCCGCCAGGCGCGGACGAGCACCTCGTGCGAGGCCCGGGTCAGCCGGCGCTGTCGCAGGCTGTTCACGGATGACAGCAGCAGGGCGACGACGTTCAGCCCGAGGATCGCGAGGAAGGCCCACAGCGCGGGGGTCCGTAACGCGAAGGTGAACATCGTGGCCGCCGTGAAGACGAAGGCCAGCGAACTGCTCACCAGCACCCACCGGCGTTGCGGCCCGAAGTACCAGTAGAGCTCGTCGTCGGACGGAGGTTGCGGAAGGTGATGCACGGTCATAAAGCCCCCCACGGCTGTGTATGTGCCCGTTTCAGGTGGCCCACCCTAATGTCAAAGGTATAGACCACTCACCCGAGAGCGCCCCGACGGAGAGAATCGGACACCGCTTTGGCGCGACTCAATTGGTCCAGACCTCTGGGTGGCTCCATTCGAGCCCGACGCTCGCCCGGCGGGGGAAGAAGCAGGTCACGCGGGGGTGAACAGTCCCGGAAGACTTGCCGGACCGGACATCGGGCGGGACATCGGGCCGGACATCGGGCCGGACACCTGACCGGGCCGCCGACCCTCACGTCCGACCGGAAGCGGACCCTCCGCCGCACGGAACACCCGGCACACCTGTCCGTCGGGCAAGACGCCGGGCACACCCCGCACACCGGACGGCACAATGGGTCCATGCCGATACCCAGCCGCGCCGCCCTCGTCGACCACCTCGTCCGTACGCGTATCGCGGGGGACGTCGCCACGCCACGCGACAACAACCTCTCCCACTACCGCAAGCTCGCCAACGGCGACCGCCACTACTGGCTGGGCCTGGAGCTGGGCGACCGCTGGACCGACGAGCAGGACGTGCTCGCCGTGATGGCCGAGCGCTGCGGCGTCAACGACGACCCGGCGCACCGGCAGGGCCAGGACACCATCGACCCGGAGCTGACGGTCGACGCCCTGGAGCGGATGGCGGCCCGGCTGCGCAAGGCCGCGGACGGCCGCGAGCGGGTCCTGTTCGCCACCGGGCACCCCGGCGGGATGCTGGACGTGCACCGGCAGACGGCGGACGCGCTGCGCCGCGCGGGCTGCGAGATCGTCCGCATCCCGTCGGGGCTGATGGCGGACGAGGGCATGGTCTTCCAGTTCGCCGACGTCGCGATGCTGGAGCGCGGGGCGACCCTCTGGCACACCCACTCCCCGGCCCCGATGGCCGCCATCCTGGACGCCATGGCCCACCTGGGCCGCCCGCTGCCCGACCTGGTCGTCGCCGACCACGGCTGGGCGGGCTGCGCGGGACAGCGCGGGCTGGACGCGATCGGTTACGCGGACTGCAACGACCCGGCCCTGTTCCTCGGCGAGGCGGAGGGCACCCTCCAGGTCACGGTCCCGCTGGACGACCACGTCACCGACCCGCGCTTCTACGACCCGATGACGGACTACCTGCTGCACGCGGCGGGGCTGCTGGAGGAGGAGCCGGTGGACGAGCCGGTGGAGTCCGCGGAGCCCGTGGAGCCCCTGGAGGAGCCCGCCGCGTAGGAGGCGACGAGGACCGGCGATGAGTTTCGCGCCCGGCGGGCGTCTTCACTGACACGACGCAGACGTAACGTAAGGGGCAGGCCATGAAGTTCAGCACGACGATGTTCCGGACCGGGAACAACACGGGCATCGAGGTGCCGGAGGCCGTGGTCGAGGCCCTCGGCGCGGGGAAGCGCCCCCCGGTGAACGTCACGGTGAACGGGTACGCGTACCGCTCCACGATCGCCCCGATGGGCGGGCAGTACCTCATCCCGTTCAGCGCCGACAAGCGCGCGGAGACCGGCATCGGCGGCGGGGACGCCATCGAGGTGGAGCTGACCCTCGACACCGCGTCCCGCACGGTGGAGCCGCCCGAGGACCTCGCGGCGGCGCTGGCCGCGGCCCCCGGGGCGGCGGAGGCGTTCGCCGCGCTCTCGCCCAGTCGGCAGAAGGCCTACGTCACGTCGGTCGAGGGCGCGAAGGCCCAGGAGACACGGGAGCGGCGGATCGCGAAGACGGTGGCGGAGCTGACGCCGTAGGGATCCGGGGCCGGTGGCGGAGCTGACGCCGTAGGGATCCGGGGCCGGTGGCGGAGCTGGCGCCGGGCAGTGCTTGTTCGAGAACCCGGAGAGTACCCGGGCTGTGGCGGCGCTGATCGTGATGATGAGAGTGTGCGAACCGCGAGGTCTGTGAAGGCGTCGTCTGTCGTGGAAACTCAGGGTGCGGGGATGCTGGTGACTGGTTTGGGCTGGATGGTCGGAAAGGATCTTCCGTTCGTGAGCATGACGTTCGTGAAGGGCATCACGGCCTGGCAGCTCCTGGAACGGATGGGTGCCGATGCGGCGACCGTGGCCGTCCGGGATCAGGAGGAGTTCCACGACGAGTTCGAAGGCCTTCTTTTCGAGATGGACGCCTACGTCGTGAGTGCCGGCCAGTGGGGTGACTGGGCGTGGGTCTGGGAGCATTCCAGCTGGCGCTGTTTCGACGACCCGCAGCTGATCAGCGACATCTCAACGGGGTCGGCCGGCGTTTTTCTGGCTTGGGGCGAGGGCCCGGCGGAGTTCATGTACGCGGAAGACGGTCAGTTGCTCAGCGCGTTCAGCTGCTACGCGACGACGGAGCTGAGGGATCTGGCAGGGGGTGCGCCCTCGCGTTTTGACTCCGAGTTGCGGAAGCACGGTGCGGACCCGGATACCGGAGACTACGGCCCCTTGACCCCACGCGAACTGTACCTTCGGCTTGCGGAGGGGGTGGGTGTCGGGCTGGCTGCGAATGACTTGCTCACCGAGCCAGTTCTCAGCGCCCAGCTCACTCCTCCGTAAGGCCGCGGCCGTCTGGTTTCCTGGACCAGTTCGGTCGTTTGCCGCCTCGGGCCAGGCGCCGGGTCATCACTGTGACGAGTGACCAGGTCAGGTGTGCTTCCCAGTGCCGGGGGAGGCGTTCGTCGTCGCGGACGTTGCGGCGGGCTTACATGATCCAGCCGAGTGCGTTCCCTCTCCCAGCGGCGTGGCAGGATCACGAAGCCCTTCGCTCCGAGGGGCCGATGCCGCAAGCCTCAGGGGCCGGGGTGCTGCCGCCGCAGCCGCTGCGCCCGCCCCGGCGTCGGGTCCAGATAGACCCGCCGCACCGACGGGAACCGCTCGCGCAGCTGCGCCTCCGCCTCCTCGCTGGCCCACTCGACCTCCGTGGCGGTGGCCATGTCCCGGAAGTCGATCTTCGCGGCGATCAGGATCTCGGACGGCCCCTGGATGAGCGTGGTCAGCTCCAGTACGTCCACGATGTGCGGCACCGACAGCAGCTCCTCGCGCACCCCGGACCGCATCGCCGGGGGCAGCGGCCGTCCGATGAGCAGCTGCGCGTTGGTGCGGCCGAGCACCCAGGCCACGTATACGAGCAGCAGGCCGATCAGGCAGGACGCGATCCCGTCCCAGACCCCCGAGCCCGAGAGCTGCCCGCCGAGCAGTCCGCCCGCCGCCAGCAGCAGCCCGATCAGGGCCGCCGAGTCCTCCATCACGACGGCCTTCACCGCCGTGTCCGGGGTGTGGCGCAGGTAGTACGTGTCCGGCACCCGCAGCCGTGACGCCTCGCGCCGCACCTGCTTGACCCCGGTGCGCAGCGAGTAGCCCTCCAGCAGGAACGCGACGCCGAGGACGAGGTAGGAGACGAGCGGGTCGCCCAGCTCCTCGCCTTCGACCAGGGTGTGGATACCGTCGTAGAGGGAGAAGACGGCCCCGCCGACGAAGGTGGCGATGGAGGCGAGCATCGCCCAGATGTAGCGCTCGGGGCCGTGGCCGAGCGGGTGGTCCTCGTCGGCCGGCTTCCCGCTCCGCTTGAGCGCGGCGAGGAGCATGACCTCGGTGACGGTGTCGGCGACCGAGTGGGCCGCCTCGGAGAGCATCGCGCTGGAGCCGCTGATCAGCCCGGCGACGGCCTTCGCCACGGCGATGCCGAGGTTGGCGACGGCTGCCACGATCACCGTGAAGGCGGACTCCCCGCCATCGGTCTCACTGCTCGCCTTCGCGTCGCTCATGGTGGCGAGTATGTCCGAAACGACGCTTCAGGTGGTGCTCATCAATGACGCTTGAGGTGGTGCTCATCCCCGTGGGACGCGGACGACGCCTTCCTGGATGACGGTGATCGCGAGGCGCCCGTCGGCGGTGTGGATGCGGGCCTGGCCCAGCCCGCGACCGCCGGAGGCGGAGGGCGACTCCTGGTCGTACAGCAGCCACTCGTCCGCCCGGAACGGCCGGTGGAACCACATCGCGTGGTCGAGGCTCGCGCCGACCACGTCCCCGACCGCCCAGCCGCCCCGCCCGTGGGCGAGGAGCACCGAGTCGAGCAGGGTCATGTCGGAGACGTAGGTCGCCAGGCAGACGTGCAGCAGCGGGTCGTCCGCGAGCTTGCCGTTCGTCCGGAACCACACCTGGGACCGGGGTTCGCGCGCCTCGCCCACCGTGCCGAACGGCGGCGCGTCCACGTACCGCAGGTCCACCGCCGCCCGCGCCTCGATCAGCCGGTCCACGACCCCCGGATCGCTGAAGCGGTCCGCGTACCGGGGCAGCATCTCGGCGGCCGTCGGCAGGGTCTCCGGGTCGGGGGCGGCGGGCATCGGCGCCTGGTGCTCCAGGCCCTCCTCGTGACTCTGGAAGGAGGCGGAGAGGTGGAAGATCGGCTGCCCGTGCTGGACGGCGACGACGCGGCGGGTGGTGAAGGACCGCCCGTCGCGGATGCGGTCGACGCTGTAGACGATGGGCGCGCCGGGGTCGCCCGCCCGCAGGAAGTACGAGTGGAGCGAGTGGGCTCCCCTGTCGGCGGGGACGGTGCGGCCCGCGGCGACGAGTGCCTGGGCCGCGACCTGGCCGCCGAACACCCGGGGCACGAGCGAACTACGGCTCACGCCCCGGAAGATGTCCCGCTCGATCTGCTCCAGGTCGAGCAGGTGGAGCAGATCGAGCAGGGGGTCGGGACTCTCGTTCATGGAGGGAACGTAACCCCTTACAGACCCATGGACTTGGCGATGATCGACTTCATGACCTCGCTGGTGCCGCCGTAGATGCGGTTGACCCGGTTGTCCGCGTACAGGCGGGCGATCGGGTACTCGTTCATGAAGCCGTAGCCGCCGTGCAGCTGGAGGCAGCGGTCGATGACGCGGTGGGCGACCTCGGTGCAGAACAGCTTCGCGGAGGCGGCCTCGGCCGCCGTCAGCTCTCCGGCGTCCAGGGCCTCCAGCGCGCGGTCGGCGACGGCCTGGGCCGCGTCCACCTCGGCCTGGCAGGCGGCCAGCTCGAACTTGGTGTTCTGGAACGAGGCGACCGTCTTGCCGAAGACCGTGCGGTCCTGCACGTACTCCTTGGCGAACCGGACGGCGGCCGCGGCCTGGGCGTACGCGCCGAAGGCGATGCCCCAGCGCTCGGAGGCCAGGTTGGTGCCGAGGTAGCCGAAGCCCTTGTTCTCCTCGCCCATGAGGTCCTCGACCGGGACCTTGACGTCGACGAACGCCAGCTCGGCGGTGTCGGAGACCCGCAGGCCCAGCTTGTCGAGCTTGCGGCCGACCGAGTAGCCCTCGGACTTCGTGTCGACGGCGAAGAGGGAGATGCCGAAGCGGCGGTCGTCCTCGCGCGGGGCGGCGGTGCGGGCGCAGACGATCACGCGGTCGGCGTGGACACCGCCGGTGATGAAGGTCTTGGACCCGTTGAGGACGTAGTGCGTGCCGTCCTCGGAGAGCTTGGCGGTGGTCTTCATGCCCGCGACGTCGGAGCCGGTGCCCGGCTCGGTCATCGCGAGGGCCCACATCTCCTCGCCGCTCGCGAACTTCGGCAGCCAGCGCTTCTTCTGGTCGCCGGTGGCCAGCATCTTGATGTACGGGAGGCCCAGCAGTGTGTGCACGCCGGAGCCGCCGAAGGAGACGCCCGCGCGGGCGGTCTCCTCGTAGATCACGGCCTCGTACTTGTGCGAGTCGATGCCCGCGCCGCCGTACTCCTCGTCGACCTCGATGCCGAAGATGCCCAGCTCGCCCAGTTTGAGGTAGAAGTCGCGCGGTGCCTGGCCCGCGGCGAACCACTCGTCGTAGACCGGCACGACCTCGGCCGCGATGAAGGCGCGGATGGTCTCCCGGAACGCCTCGTGGTCCTCGTTGAATACCGTACGGCGCACGGGATGCCTCCTAGGTCGGCAGTCGATTCGATCGCGTTGTTCTCGGCGTGCTCGGCTAAGCGCTTGCTCAGACTCCCTTCGAAGTTACCCGCCGGTTGTGGTCGCTGTCCAGGGTGATGCTCGGCACGCGGACGCCCGGTGCGCACCGGACCCCCGCCGCCCGCGTGCGGGCCGATTGTCAGTGGCGTGGGGGAGTATCGGAACGACGGCGACGGAACGTACGGAACGCATGGGGGAGACCGAGATGGGCGAGGCCTTCTGGATCATCGCGACGGCGTACGGCTTCGTGGACGCGGACCCGGAGAAGCTGATCGCCGAGCGCGAGTGGTGACCGGGCCCCGCCTTCGCGGGACGGGCCGGGCGCAGTCGGCCGTGGGAGGGTGAAGAGGCAGGGAGGGTGAAGGAGTGTGGCTGTGAGGCTGGAGGACCTGGCCCGGTTGCGTCGGGCCCGTGACCGCATGGACCGCGAGTACGCCGAACCGCTCGACGTGCCCTCGCTGGCCCGTGCCGCCCTGATGTCGCCCGGCCACTTCTCCCGCAGCTTCCGGGCGGCCTTCGGCGAGACCCCGTACAGCTATCTCATGACCCGCCGTATCGAGCGGGCCAAGGCACTGCTGCGCCGGGGCGACCTGTCGGTCACGGACGTCTGCTTCGCCGTCGGCTGTACGTCGCTCGGCTCGTTCAGCTCCCGCTTCACGGAGCTGGTCGGGGAGAGCCCGAGCGCCTACCGGGCCCGCCCCCACGACGCGGGCGAGACCATCCCGGCGTGCGTCGCCAAGATGCTCACCCGACCGGTCAGGAACGGAGAAGCGGATCGCAAGCCCCGCCCGTAGCGTGAAACGCATGGACATCAACCTCTCGCAGTGCTTCATCGCCGTCGACGACCACGACAAGGCGCTCGCCTTCTACCGCGACGCCCTGGGAATGGAGGTGCGCAACGACGTCGGATTCGAAGGCATGCGCTGGGTGACCGTCGGGTCCCCCGCACAGCCGGACGTGGAGATCGTCCTCGAACCCCCGCTCGCGGACCCGAACGCTCCGGAAGCCGACCGCCGGACCATGGCCGAGCTGCTCGCCAAGGGCATGCTGCGCGGCGTCATCCTCTCCTCCGATGACGTCGACGCGGCCTTCGAGAAGGTCCGTTCGGCGGGCGGCGAAGTGCTCCAGGAGCCGATCGACCAGCCGTACGGCGTCCGCGACTGCGCCTTCCGCGACCCCTCCGGCAACATGCTCCGCATCACCCAGGCCAAGAAGTAGCACCAGCCCGTGACACCAGCCCGTGAGGGGCCGGGGCCGGAACAGGCCCCGGCCCTCACGCACGACCAGTAGGCTCCGCGCACCAGCGGGCCGCCCGTATCCAGCCGCACCACCCGCCACGAGCCGCACCAACAAGGCCCCGCGCACCAGCAGGCCCCGCGCACCAGTAATGGAGAGACGACGAGCATGGCTCCGCGAACGAAGACCCAGCAGCCGCCCGCGCCGCACGCCGCCGACAGTCACGACCTGATCCGTGTGCACGGTGCGCGGGAGAACAATCTGAAGGACGTCAGCATCGAGCTCCCGAAGCGCCGGCTGACGGTGTTCACCGGAGTCTCCGGCTCGGGCAAGAGCTCGCTGGTCTTCGCCACGATCGCCGCGGAGTCCCAGCGGCTGATCAACGAGACCTACCCCGCCTTCGTCCAGGGCTTCATGCCCACGCAGGCGCGACCCGACGTCGACGTCCTCGACGGACTGACGACCGCGATCATCGTCGACCAGCAGCGGATGGGCAGCGACCCCCGCTCCACGGTCGGCACCGCCACCGACGCCAACGCCATGCTGCGCATCCTCTTCAGCCGGCTGGGCAAGCCGCACATCGGCCCGCCCGGCGCGTTCGCCTTCAACGTGCCCTCGGTGACGGCGAGCGGTGCGATCACCGTCGAGCGGGGCAACAAGAAGGCGGTCAAGGCGACCTTCAGCCGCACCGGCGGCATGTGCAACCGCTGCGAGGGCCGCGGCTCGGTCTCCGACATCGACCTCACCCAGCTCTACGACGACTCCAAGTCGATTGCCGAGGGCGCGTTCACCATCCCCGGCTGGAAGTCGGACAGCTGGTGGACCGTACGGACGTACGCGGAGTCGGGCTTCCTGGACCCGAACAAGCCGATCGCCAAGTTCACCAAGAAGGAGATGCAGGACTTCCTCTACCGGGAGCCGACCAAGGTGAAGGTGGAGGGCGCGAATCTCACCTTCGAAGGGCTGATCCCCAAGATCCAGAAGTCGTTCCTGTCCAAGGACCGCGAGTCGATGCAGCCCCACATCCGGGAGTTCGTCGACCGGGCGGTCACCTTCACCACCTGCCCCGAGTGCGAGGGAACCCGGCTCGCCGAGGGCGCGCGCTCCTCGAAGATCAAGAAGATCTCCATCGCCGACGCCTGCGCCATGGAGATCCGGGACCTCGCGGAATGGGTCCGCGGCCTGGACGAGCCTTCGGTCGCCCCGCTCCTGGAAGCCCTCCAGCAGACCCTGGACTCCTTCGTGGAGATCGGCCTCGGCTACCTCGCCCTGGACCGCCCCTCCGGCACGTTGTCCGGCGGCGAGGCCCAGCGCGTCAAGATGATCCGCCACCTCGGCTCCTCGCTCACCGACGTCACGTACGTCTTCGACGAGCCCACCATCGGCCTGCACCCGCACGACATCCGGCGCATGAACGACCTCCTGCTGCGCCTGCGGGACAAGGGCAACACCGTCCTGGTCGTGGAGCACAAGCCCGAGGCCATCGCCATCGCCGACCACGTGGTCGACCTCGGCCCCGGGGCCGGCACGGCGGGCGGCACCGTCTGCTTCGAGGGCACCCTGGAAGGACTTCGAGCCTCCGACACCGTCACCGGCCGCCACCTGGACGACCGGGCCGTCCTCAAGGACGAGGTGCGCAAGTCCACCGGCGCGCTGGAGATCCGGGGCGCGACCTCGCACAACCTCCGCGACGTCGACGTCGACATCCCGCTCGGTGTGCTCACCGTCATCACCGGCGTCGCCGGCTCCGGAAAGAGCTCGCTCGTCCACGGCTCGATCCCGGCGGGCAAGAACGTCATCTCGGTCGACCAGAGCCCCATCAAGGGCTCCCGCCGCAGCAACCCGGCGACGTACACGGGCCTCCTGGAGCCGATCCGCAAGGCCTTCGCCAAGGCCAACGGCGTGAAGCCGGCCCTGTTCAGCGCCAACTCCGAGGGCGCCTGCCCCACGTGCAACGGCGCGGGTGTCATCTTCACCGACCTCGGCATGATGGCGAGCGTCTCCAGCCCCTGCGAGGACTGCGAGGGCAAGCGGTTCCAGGCCTCGGTGCTCGACTACCACCTCGGCGGCCGCGACATCAGCGAGGTCCTCGCCATGTCGGTCGCCCAGGCCGAGGAGTTCTTCGGCTCCGGCGAGGCGGCCATCCCGGCCGCGCACAAGATCCTCGACCGCCTCGTGGATGTCGGCCTGGGCTACCTGAGCCTCGGCCAGCCGCTCACCACCCTGTCCGGCGGCGAACGCCAACGCCTGAAGCTGGCCACGCACATGGCCGACAAGGGCGGCGTCTACGTCCTCGACGAACCGACCACCGGCCTGCACCTCGCGGACGTGGAACAGCTCCTCGGCCTCCTGGACCGGCTGGTCGACTCCGGAAAGTCGGTGATCGTCATCGAGCACCACCAGGCGGTCATGGCCCACGCCGACTGGATCATCGACCTCGGCCCCGGCGCCGGCCACGACGGCGGCCGGATCGTCTTCGAGGGCACTCCGGCGGACCTGGTGGCCGACCGCTCCACGCTGACGGGCGAGCACCTGGCGGAGTACGTGGGGGCGTGAGACGCGGGGCCCTTTCGGTCGGCCCTTCGGGTCAGGCGGAGAGGGCCCCGCTCTTGACCGCGTCCACGAAGGAGGCCCACCCGGCGGCGGGGATGAGCAGGGCGGGCCCGCCAGGGACCTTGGAGTCGCGGACGGGGACGGCGGTGGGGTGGTGGTCCTGGACTTCGAGGCAGCTGCCGCTGTCACCGTTGCTGTAGGACGACTTGCGCCAGTCATCGAGGAGCGACGTCGCCGGGGCGGATCCGCTATCCATGGTCTCTGAAGCCCTTCGATGTCGCCTTCATCGCCGCCAGCGATTCCTTCAGCGGCAGCGCGTCGCTCAGGCTGAGAGTGTAGTCGCCCTGGAACGCCTCGACCGTGGACGGCGAATCGTGCAGCTTCCCCATTCGCAGCCCTTCGCTGTAGGCGACCGGAGGCTGGTCATCGAACCACATCAACGTCAACATTCCATCCAGCAACGGGTGATATCCGAGCCCCAGGGGAATCACATGCGTGCGGATGCGCTCCGATTCAGTCAAAGCGACGATGTGGTCGATCTGCTCGGCCATGGTTGCGGCACCGCCGATCGGACGTCGTAGCACTGCCTCGTCGAGCACGGCCCACACCACAGGCGTCGCCGGGTTCTTGAGGATCTGGGCACGATTCAGGCGTGCGACAACCGCCTTGTCACGTTCGGCGGGGCTCATTGAGGGAAACGCTCTGCCGAGAATCGCTCGTGCGTAGGCCTCGGTTTGAAGGATTCCCGGAACCAGTGAGGGCGCGAACTCGCGGATTACCGTCGCCTGCTGCTCAAGGTGTTGTACAGGTGCGAAGTAGTTCGCGAGTACTTCGTTGTCCGCACCGGGCCGGAAGCTGGTGAGCACATCACCCGTTCCCAGAGCCATGTCCAGCCGGCGGGCGTCCTCTTCGCTCGGCACGCGACGTCCGGCCTCGATGTGCGAGATATGCGACCGCGTCATCAGAGCCAGGTCCGCAAGCTGCTGCTGCGTCAGGCCGGCCGCTTCCCGCTGAGCTTTCAACCACTTGCCATAGGTGTTACTCACAGCCAACTCCCGCGCGACGAACGCGGTGTCACCCCGAACCCCCTGGCGAGCCTAGCCGCACCGCTCGCACTGTGTGAGTGGATCGCTACGCAGCGAAGGATTCACCCCCACTGCTCACGGAGTTGACGCCCCCATGAACGAACAGCCCCAGAACGCCGCGCGCCTGCTTCCCTGGGCCGGTACGGACGGCAGACCTTGCTACGTAGTCGGCGACGGCGGCGGCAAGGTCTCGCGGGAGGCCGACAAGGTCGAGGCCATGCAGCTCGGTATGGCGTACGAACTCCTCGACCACGCCGACGACATGGTCGAGGACGACGGCTCTACGGCCGTCCAGCTCCGCCACGTCGCCGCCGCCCTGGCGCACTCCCTGCGGGACGTCCACCGGGTTGCCCGGAGCCGGGGCCTCAGGCTGGGGATTCCCGACGCCTTCGAGCCGGGCCACCCGTCGGGCCCGGGGCTGGTCCGGCTGCGGCCGTGAGGGGGCGCGGGTGAGGATGGAGCCATGACCCGCGTCCTGTCGACACCGCCCGCGATGATCTCCGGCTGCCTCGCCGGTGGTCCGCAACCCGTGCTCCCGGTAAGCGGCGGCGACGGTCTGCTGCTGCGCCCCTGGGAACGGGCCGACGCGGCGGCGTTCCTCTCCGCCTACCGGGACGAGGAGACTCGCCGCTGGCACACGCACCGGCCCTCGACCGAGGCCGAGGTCCGCGAGTGGTTCGACGGGTACCGGCAGGACTGGGAGCGGGAGAAGGGCTGCCACTGGGCCGTTGCCCGTGACAGCGGCGAGGTGCTCGGCCGGATGGCGTTGCGCGGCCTGGACTTCGACGACGGCGTCGCGAACGCCGCGTACTGGGTGCTTCCGGCCGCACGCGGAGCAGGGGTCGCCTCCCGCGCACTCGCGGCGGTCAGCGCGTGGGCGCTGGGCGACATCGGCTTCCACCGGCTGGAGTTGGACCACTCGACGCGCAACCACGCCTCGTGCAGGGTCGCCACGAAGGCCGGCTACCGCCTGGAGGGCACCAGGCGAGACGCGGCCGTGCATGACGACGGCCGGCACGACATGCATCTGCACGCCCGGGTCAGGGGCGACTGATCAGGGGCGACTGATCCTGTCGCGCAGCCAGGAGTGGATGCCTTCGAGCGCCGTTGCGGCCAGAGCGGTGGGGTGGCCGGTGAAGCCGTGGGGGGCCTCGGGATAGACGCGCAGCTCCACGTCGTTGCCGGCTGCCGCCAGCCGACCCGCCAGCGTCAGGTTGTCCTCCAGCAGTACGTCATCGCTGCCCACGACGAGCAGCGCCGGAGGAAGCCCGCTCAGGTCGGCGTAGAGGGGGGAGATGTCGGGAAGGGCGCGGTCGGCCACGTGGCCCGCGTACGCCTGGAGGAAGTACTCGTCGGCGATGAGGCGGCCGCCCGGGGTCTGTGCGCTCAGGTCCCACGTACCGAAGCGGAGCGCGGCCCCGGCGAACCGGTCGACGAGGCCCCGGTCCCGCAGCCGGAGCAGGGTCGCCAGGGCGAGGGTGGCCCCGGCCGAGCTTCCGCCGATGGCGAGCCGGGAGGTCCCGAAGCGGGCCTCGGCCTCCTCGACGAGCCAGAGCGCCACCGCCGCGCAGTCGTCGGGCGCGGCGGGCCAGGGGTGCTCGGGCGCGAGCCGGTAGTCGACGCCGACGACCGCGATGCCCAGGGCGTCCGCGAGCTCGCGGTGGCGTTCGTCGCCCTGCGCCGCGGAGCCCATGTAGAAGCCGCCGCCGTGGATGCCCAGGTAGACGGCGCGGGGCGGGCCGCCGGAAGGGAGGAAGATCCGGACCGGGACCCGTACTCCGGCGGCTTCGACCGTCTCCTCGACGGCAGGCGGAACGGCGGCACGAGGCGTGGGCTTCTTCGCGCGGGCCTCCTTCAGCTCCTCGTACGAGCCGGGTCCCCGGCCTGCCACCCTCGACCGGTAGAAGGCGCGGGCCTCGGCGACCTGTTCGGCCGGCACGTCGGCCAGCAGTGCTTCCAGCGCGAATCGCACGCGTCGCTCCTCCTGGTCCACGCGGGCCCATCTGGATGCTATCGGGGCTGCCCTACTGGTCGCGTTGCTCCAGTTCGCCAGTCACGCTGCAGCGCGAGTTGGCAATGCTGTAGGGAATGATGACCTCGATGGCTCCTCCCGGCTCGCCCGACTGCAGGACCATGTTCCTCGCCGCGAGTGACGTCATGAGGTCCTGGTCCTGGTCGAAGCCGAGGAGCGCCTTCACCAGACGCGCCGATGCCGACGGCGAGGCGAAGCCGAGCGCCTCGTAGTTGATGCTGGTCAGGTCGTAAGCGAGCATGTTGGGTGTGGCGATCTCCAGCAGTACGCCCCCGGGATTCAGATAACCGCGAGCGTGTTCTCTCGACGTCGCCAGATACATACCCCTCCAGCCGTCCTCGGTCCGGGCGTCGCCGATCGAGAAGTCCTGTGCCGCTCCGTCTCCCCACCCCTCCCGGCGCGAGCGAAGCACCGACTTGTAGTGGACCCCGGCCACGGAGACGGTTCGCGGGGTACCGATCTGCTCGAGAAGCTCGGCGGATATCTCGACCTGCTGCTCGTAATCGGTCGGCGTCGTCCTGGAGATCTTCTGTCCGGTCGCCTTGTGGACCAGCACTCCTGCCGGCGTGCACAGAACGTCGGCCGTGGTGAGCACGTTTCCCTTGTGCCACAGCTCGTACGTCGAGCCGTCCGCGTCGATGTACTCCAGGCTGCCGCTGTTCACCATGAGGTCGCAGCCGTCGGCCGTGCGGACCGCGGTCGTCGAGTCCGAGTTCGTGAAGACGTCCCCGTAGGCGTCGAAGTAGGGCTCCGCGTTCCCTTCCCCCTCTGCGCGCTGCACGAAGGAGCCCGTTCGTGCCGTGGCCTCTGTCGCCTGCCACACGTCGGCGGTGTGGCTCCGCTGCACCGATGGTGCCCGCATGACCGCGGTCGCGTTGGCCTCCGCGGCGCGCTCGAAGGCGTCGGACGGGTCGGAGACCTTCAGCCCGGATCCATTGTCGGTGCCGGTGACAGGCCCTTCACGTTGCTGGATGACGTGGGTGAGTTCGTGGGCCAGGGTGTGCTTGTCCGCACCACCGTCACCTACGACGACGTGGTTGCCCGAGGTGTACGCGCGAGCACCGATCTCGGCGGCGGACTCCCGGGCGGCGGTGCCGGTGTGCAGGCGGACGTCGGAGAAGTCGGCGTTGAACCGGCTCTCCATGTCGTCCTTGAGCGCGCCATCCATGGGACGCCCCGGGGACCGGAGCACGTTGTGGACGGTGGAGCGCTGCACGTCGGTCGCGGCCTCGCCCGGGCCGGACGGGGCCGACTCCTCTTCCCGTTCCCGTAGGCGATTGACCGCCGCGTTGCCCAGGGTGGGCTGCAACGCGAGGAGAGGCGCGGAGACAGGGGCCCCGACGCCGCCGCCCGGGAGGCGGGCCGGAACCGCAGGCCGGGCCCGGCCCTGCGAGGGACTGTCGACAGGCTCTTTGCCCGAGGCATGAGCACGCACAGAGGGAGTTCCTTCGTCGCATCGATGGCAGTCCTCCCCAGACTGCTCCACCCCGTGCGCCCGGCGAAAGGTACGGCGGGGCAGCACACCGTGCCCCAGGGGGCCCGGCGGTGTTGCCTGCCGGCCCACCGGCTTCCGGCGGGGCGGTGTTGCGTGCTGCTCCCGGCCCACCGGCTTCCGGGCCCACCGGCTTCTGGCGCGATCCTCCGGCACGTACGCGCCCCGACCGCGAGGGAATCGCCCTGGCCCTCCGGCTCAGCCGCCCTGGACGGGCCGGGCCATCCACGTCTCACGGGTCGACCGTACGACGAGGTCGTCCCGGTGGCGTACGTCCTCGGGCCCGCCGTCGATGAGCCGGTCGAGCGCGGCCAGGTCCTCCGGCGAGATGCGCCCGACCAGATTGCCGCGGATGCGCTCGAAGACGAGATAGGCGTACCGGCCAGCCCCCTCGGGCAGCGGGGCGCGCAGCTCCCACGGCTCGGCGCGTTCCTGCTCGACGGAGAAGCCGGCGGCCACGAGCAGCGAGCCCCAGTCGGCCCCCCGGTGCGGCAACTGCTCGGCATGCAGGCCGTCGAGGGCCTCCCGGCAGCGGCGCTCCAACGCACCCGGCTCCCCGCCCTCCGGGAGGAAGGTCGGCATCCCGTCCACCTCCGCGACGGCCAGCAGCCCGCCGGGACGCAGCGCGGCGCGGATGCCGGCCAGGGCGGTGGCGGGGTCGTCCAGGTGGTGCAGGGACGCCGACGCCCAGACGAGGTCGGCGTCGACGACCCCGGGCAGCCCCGTCCCGGCGTCGGCCTCCAGCGTGTGCACGCGATCGCCGAGCCCCCGTTCCCGGGCGGCCGAGGCGAGCCGCTCCAGCATCGCGGGGGAGCTGTCGACAGCGGTCACCCGGGCGGTCGGGAACCGCTCCAGCAGGGCGAACGTGCCGGTCCCGGTGCCCGAGCCGAGGTCGACGATGCTCCGGACGTCGTCACCGGCGAGGCAGGCGATGCGCCCGGTGAGGGCGGTCAGGTGGGGCGCGAACAGGGCGGCGTCGAGGTCGAGGATCTCGGGGAGACCGTTCGGCGTCGCGGAGGGGTCGTGGGAGTGAGCCGCGTGTCCGTGCTGGTGCTGGGTCTGGTGCTGGTGTTCGTGAGCCATGAAGTCGAGCGTACGGACTCTTGCGCCAGATGCATGCAAGCTTGCCGATAACGCAAGAAGATGCCCCCGGGGCCACCCTCCTGCGCAAGGGGGCCGGTCCCGGAGCACACAACCATTCGCGGCGCGGAGGGTCCTTCTCGGCAGTGAGCACGTGCGCACATCAGGCGGACGAACAACGATGAAGCGCTTCTCCGACTCCGCGCCGCTTCGGCGGTCTCGGTGGCCCTCGCGACCACGGTGGCCGCCGCGCCGGCCCTCTCCGGTACGGCCGCGCCGGTCTCCGCCGCGCGTCAGCCCCGCCCGCCACCGGGTGATCAACCAGAACACGTCCGGGATCCCCGGCACGGCCGCCGCGAACGCCCGCTTCGGCACGGGCACGCCCGCCGACATCGACCGGGACGGCTACACCGACCTGCTGGTCTCGGCCGCCCATGGCCCGCGGGCATCCTGTTCGGCGGCAGGAGCGGCCTCGGCGCCCGGGCGGTCGCGTACCGGGGCCAGGGGTACGCGGTGGGCGACTTCGACGGCGACGGCCGAACGGACGCGGCCTGGATCGACCACACGGAGTGGGACGGGAAGGTCGTCCTGGACGAGAACATCGGCGCGGACGGCTCGGTCGGCGGCACCCGCACGGCACTCACCGTGAACAACGGCGCCACCGTTTTCGAGGACGTGCAGGCCGTGGACATGAACAGCGACGGCAAGGATGACCTGCTGGTGAGCACCGGCTGCGACGACGAGCCGGACTGCGGCGGGCGGTCGCTGTACCTGTCGACGGGCACGGGCTTCACCTACACCCCCTTCGTCACCGCACCGGGGACATACCTGGAGTACTCCTCCATGACGGTCGGTTCGGTCAACGGCGACGCCTACCCGGACCTGGTCTTCACCCGCCGGCCCACCGGCATGGACAGCGACGTGGACTTCCCGAGCAAGGGCGGCGCGGTGGCGGTCGTCCTCGGAGGGCCCCAGGGCCAGAACACCGCTGTGAAGCCGAAGTGGATCACCTAGGCCGCCACCGGAGTGCCGGGCGCCGACGAGAAGGGCGACGCCATGGGCGCAAGCGCCGCCGTTGGAGACCTAGCCGGCGACGGCTACGGCGAGGTCGTCGTGGGACTCCCGGGCGAGGACGTGGGAACGGCCAAGGACGCCGGCGGGGTCCTGGTCTTCAAGGGCCGCGCCTCGGGCATCACCCCATGGCCGGGGGAGAGGGCCAGAACCACTGAGGCCCGACGGACGACGGACGGTTCGGCTCGGCGTCCCACCACTCCTCGTCCACCGAGGTGCCGGCCTCGTGCAGCACTGCGTAGCGCTGATCCTCCGGTACCGATATGAGGTGGCCCCAGTCGACGATCAGCGCATCGATGCACATGCCCATGGTGAAAAGGGTGGAAGGTCGCCGGTACCGCTTGTGGTCCTGGGGGATCAGGTGGGGAATTCCCCGAGCCAGGTGCGCTGGAGGAGGTGCTTGGGGAGGTAGTCGGATTCGATATCGAGGGGGAAGTCGGCGTCGTAGGCGAGGCAGGCGATGGCGAGGGGGCCGAGGGCGATGCTGCCGTCGATGTCCGTGGCGCGGTCCTCGTCGAGCGTCCAGTAGGTCTTGTGGAGTTTGAGGGAGTCTGCGAGGGCGGAGGCGAAGCCATCCCGGTCGTTGCGGACGTAGTGGTAGAAGAGGTTGATCGGCGGGTAGAGCACCGCCTGGAGCAGGTCTTGTGGCGCGATGCGGGCCACGGTGGGGTCGGATGCCTCGATGGTGGCGATGAGCTTGTCCGCGAGGTCGGGTCGGCGGAGCCACCAGCTCTGGAGAGTGTCGACCCAGTGGTAGATGTACTCGTCGTAGGAACCCTCGGGTGAGCGCAGCCGTTCCAGGGGAATCTCGCTGAGCTGTGTCAGGCGTTCCTGGTCACGGCAGATGACGGCCAGCCAGAAAGCCGACAGCCAGGTGCCCGCATCAGCGAATGAACGAGGCCCGGTGGCGGGGATGGATCGGAGCTTCCTGTCGATGCGGCATTCCACCCGCCCCTCGTTTGCAGTGGTCACGGCAAATACGGCCGATCCGACCTGCATTGCGATGACGGCGGACTCCCACGTTTCCACCGCCGCCGATCGCGGATCGATGATGCTTCTGGCACGCAATGTCATGAGCGCCGTTCCGAACGTTGATCGGATGGCTTCAGTGGACTGTTCGAGACGCTCGATTCCCTTGGAAAGGTGTGCGCCGACACGTCCCGCAAACTCCTCAGAAGTGGGCCCTGTGGGAAGTGCATGGCGGGCAATCGCTACGGTCACGGAAGGGTCCCCTTGCTGATGTCGAAACGTCGGTACTGGTAACCAGTATACGTTCCCATGTTCTTCTCTCCCTTGACGACGACATAGTCTATCCGGTCGCCTTCAAGTGCTCTTTCCAACGCTTCTACAGTTTCGAACTCGCCTCGCTTCTTCATGGCCTCGATGATGTCAAGGAAGTATTCCTGGCTCCCTTGGGATACTCGTCTACCATCCGGAAGTCTGCGACTGCCCAGTTCTGTCTCGACGTTGCTCTTGGCCTCAACGACGACAACGCGGCCGTCCTCGTGCCTCCATACTTGGTCGAACTGGTCGTTTCCGCTCTTCGGGCCGAGGAGGTATTGCTTCTCGAAGTCTGGATATCGCTCGGCGATGAAGTGATGCTCCGCGGCTTTCTCGCCGAAATCCTCTGCTGATTTACCCATTTGAGTATGGGCTTCCTTGTAGGTGCCTCGAGCCTCTCCCCACTCCGCCGCTGATTCGGGGGTATTCAGTGCTTCGTGGAGAGTTGCTGTTTCGCCCTTCCATCTCGCTACGAGGTTATCCCACTGGATGTCCAGGAAGCGTTTTAGTGCGGTATCGTCGAGAAGCTTTAGCCTGGTGCGACTCGTTACGGTATCTGCTCTCACCGTTATGTAGTTCTCGTCGAGGAAATGAGGCTTAGGGGGTTCTGGAACATCCCTGGCCCTGGCCCAGGGGCCGTCAGGCAGGGGCTGGACGAGTTGAGGGGGAGTGAATCCGCTCTCATCGTGGATTTCGACCCGGTGGCGGGTCCCGTCCTTTCGGTAGTACTGCTCGCGGTACCCCGGCTCTTCATTCGCCCGATAGACCTGAATATCCTCGACCTGTTCCAGGGTGAGCGAACCGGGCCGACCATACGGGTTGGGTCCGTCGTGCATGAAGCTGGGACGTGGCACGGGCTGGCGCGTCGAGCCTGCCGACACAGAGGTGCCATCGGATCCGCGTGTCGCGTCATCGCCACCGCCAAGGCTGGTGCCGCCGGAGCTTCGAGGGCTGGGCACTCCGCTGTCGGCGGTGCCCGTCGGAATGCCGCTGCCGACTATGGAACCGCCGTGAATATCGCGGCCGCCTGTGCCAGTCGGGCCGCCCCCGTGCAGGCTGTTCGCAGGCAGATGACCGCCCTGGCCGCCGCGCGAACCACTGCCGGGCGCGCCGTTGTCCACGCTGTTGGTCGGCAGGTTGTTCGCTGTGCCGCCCGGTGCCCTGTTCGGGCGCGAGGCGTCGTTGCCCGTCCGGCCGAGGTCGTCGCCGATGCGCCCCGTGTCGCCCAGGTCCGAGCCCAGCCGGGCCGTGTCGCTGCCGCCGCGTGTGCCCGCGCCGACCAGGGTCGGTTGTTCGGCCGGGGCGTGGGGCAGGGGACTGTCCGCGTCTGTCCTGACGGAAGCGCCCTCCGTCGGGTTTTCGTGCTGGGCGCCGGAGTGGTGCTGTTTGAGAGTGCCGTCCTCGCCGAGGATGTTGCCCTCGCGGTCGAGGTGGATGACGTTGCCGTCGGCGTCGAAGCCCTTGAAGGTGCCCTCGGGCAGGGCGGTGGTGCCTTCGGGGAGTTTGAGGGCGCCTTCCTGGATCGGCAGGGAGCCTGCGGGCGGGGTCACGCCTTCGGGGAGGTGCACCACCCCGTCGCCGAGGTCGACCGCTCCGGCGGGGATCTCCGCGCCGTCCGGGAGCCTGACCGAGTTCCTCGGGATCTCGAACGCGCCGTCCGGGAGCGCCGCGCCCTCGGGCAGGTGCAGGGTGCCGTCGCCGAGCTTGAACGCGCCGTCCGGCAGCGTGATCGCGCCCGGCGCCAGTGGCGGGATCTCGACGTTGCCCGTGCCCTTGAGGCCGGCCATGACGTCGCTGATCTTGGTGAGGCCGGTGCTCGCGCCCTTGAAGAGGTACGTCGTCGGGTCGGCGTAGCGGCCCGCCTTGTTCGCGAACGACAGGGCCTTGGCCGCCACCGCCGCCTTACCCGCGCCGGAGACCGCACCCCCGGTGCCGCCGGTGAAGACCGTCGTCAGGACGTTGAAGGTGACCGCGCCTCCGGCGCGGGCGGGGTTCTCGCCCCACTGGTCGTAGGCGATCAGCGCCTTGCCGGTCTCCTTCATCGCCCGGCTCGAATCCCGCAGCCAGGAGGGCAACTCCTTCTCGGGTGTGGCGAGGAGGTACGTCCCCCCGGCACCTGCGGTCGCCAAGGTGATGGACACGCCGATGGAGAGGTGCGCGAGACCGCCCCAGGCCTGTTTCATACTGTCCCAGCCCTCGGTGCCGACCAGGGTGCCCAGGCCCTTGACCGTGGCCCAGACGCCGTCCACCACGAAGCCCTTGCCGAAGTCCCAGGCGTGTTCGTGGACCTGCCACCACGGTGTGGATTCCTTGACCGGGTCGCCCCACGGCAGTCCCTTGGCCTGCTTCAGGGCCTCGGCTTCGTAGCCGTACATGCCCTTGCCGCCGGAGCCGTCGCCGGTCTTGAGCGGCTTGCCGTCGGGAACCAGTGTGATGATCTTGTTGTAGCAGGCGCGCTCCACCGCCTGGAACGCGGCCCAGGTCTCGGCGATCTCGTCGCGGCGGCGGTTGTTCTCCTCGACCAGGTCGCCGTCCTCGCGCCACTTGTCGTCCGCGTTCGCCTCGTCCAGAAAGGCCGAAGCCTCCCGCTTGAGCCGCTGCAACTTCGCCACCAGCGGCTGCGCGTCGTCCGCGTACGCGCCGAGCGCGCCGGCGATCCTCGCCAGGTCCCCCTTCAGCGCGGCCCCGCGGTGCGCGACCGGTTGTGTCGTCGCGAACAGCTGATCGGCCTCCGGGGCCTTGTAGAACGCCTGGAGCCCGCCGAAGCTGCTGTGGATGTCCCCGGCGGCCGTCGCGATGTTCTCCCCGTCCCCGGCCAGGGCGGTCACCTTCTGGTCCAGCACCGCCAGATCCCCGGTGAACACCGGGATGCCGGACGGGTCGATCGGCTCCTTGTCGCTCACTTCCCACCCCGCAGGTCCCTCAGCACGTCCAGCCGGACCGCCTTCGCCGCGTTCTGCGCCTGCTTCGCCGTGTCGAGGTCACCCTCCACGTACTCGTTCGTCGCCGTCGCCGCACCCAGCACCGCCGCCTGGATCCGCTCCGACAGCGACTTCAGCTGCGCCTGCCGCGCCTGCGCGTACGTACCCAGCGCCGCGGCCACCGGGCCCGTCGCCGTCGGGGCACTGACGAGCGCCGCGACCGGGCCGGCCTGCCGGTGCGGAACCACCGGGCCCACCGGCTGCCCCGCCTCCGTGCCCCCCGGCACCGCGGTTCCCGCCGCTGCCGCCGCCTCGGACAGGTGCGTCATCAGCGCGTTGAGCGCCTTCTCCAGCTCACCGGCGTGTCCGCCGACCACCTTCAACTGGCCCTGCACACCCTGCGGTTTGATATCCCACGCAACCATCCACGCCCCCCCGTACGCACGCACCACACAACCGGCCCACCCCGCACGGGGTGGGCGCACGCCATCCGGCGGTCAGCCGATGCCGTCTACCGCGGCTTTCGCCCGCGCCAGCGTCTGCGCGGCCGTGCCGTCGTTCTTCTCCAACGTCGTCCGCAGCAGCCGGATGATGTTCCGCACCTCCTGCGACGTCGCGTTCCAGCGCAGTTCCTTGCCGTGGTACTCGTCCGCCACGCCATCGGCCGCGAAGTCGTTCATCGCCGCTTTCACCTGCGCGTCCCGCGCGGTGATCACCTGCTCCAAGCGGCCGATCACCACCTGGAGAGCCGCCTGTACCTCCGTCGAGGCCCCCGTGTCGTACGAACGCCGATCCGTGCTGCTCGCAGCCATCAGTCCTTCAACTCCCCGTCAGACAAAAGTGTGGCCGAACCGGTCACCATGCCCGGTCTTAGCGGCCGCCGAAGCGCGCCGCGTCGAAATTCGCCGACGCCATCTGCGACTTCGCGTTCTCGTCCTGCTCCTGGTCACCCGAACCGAACGCCGCGTCCATCCCCGACTGACCGCCCAGAATCCCCGACAACGACGCGTTCAACGCCTTCGTGATCTCGTCCGAACGTGTCTTGAAATCGTCGAACGCGACCTTCCCCGCTCCGTTGAACTTCCCCTCCAACGGCTCCGCCGCAGCGATCAGCTGCTGGATAAGCGTCCCCAGATCCGTACTCGCGCTCTGCGAATCCGACAGCAGCCTCGACAGGACCGTCGCCCCCATGTCGAACTTCATGACATCCCCCGTTACATCGAAACATCGAAACTTCGAAACATCGAACGCGTCGACTACATCGACCGAACGCACGCCTACTTGTGCGTACATCCTTGTCTATCAACCCCGACATCACTACTGCAATCTGCAATCAGCCATATTGCGGCGGGGAGTCCGGGAAGTCCCTACGCCCCTTTGAGGTGCCGCATCAGCCGCTCGAACTCCTGCCACCCCCCCAGATCCGAGGGGTTCCCCGGCAGTGGGTAGTACAGCGCAGGTCTGGTACGCGGGCCGAGTCGCACCGGTTGTTCCGCCAGCGGCGTGCGTCGCGCCCGGTCTCCCGGCATCGCGCGTACCTCCTCCGCGCCCAGCACGAAGGCCAGCGGGACCCCGGGGCCCTCGAAGCGCGGCGGTACGGTCACATCGCGGCGCGCTTTGCGAAGTTGTACGAGCATCGACTGAAGGTGGTGGCGCGTGGCGAGCGCCTCGGCGGACGCGGGCAGGGCGTCCAGCGGAGGATCCTCGTCGGCGCCGTAGCCGAACGCGAGGGTGACCTCCTCCTCCACGCCCGCCTTCGTCCGCGTGACGCGTACGGTCGCGATGCCCGGTCGCGAGCGGTTCCCGACCACGACGAACCACGATGGTTCCGGCGCCCGTTCGAACGCGACGTCGGTCAGGCGGGCCGGGGACCAGGGGAGGGTCGCCGGTTCCGACGTGCCCCAGCCGGCCGGCGGTTCGCCCGTCAGCTCCCGCCACACCGCCTCCAGGCCACCGCCCAGCACCAGCCGCTCGTCCGCCGGGTGCACCATGCGGAAGGTCAGGCCCAGCTGGCGGTCGCCGGTGTCGTGGACCTGCTGGAAGGCAGCCGCCACCGGGGTGCGCGGGTCGTCGTCCGTGGCGTCGGGGGAGAGCACCGGGTCGAACGCGCCGTCCTGCCACCGCAGTACGGCTCCGGTCAGTCCGTCGTAGTAGCCGTCCCGGTCGTCCCGGACGATCCAGCGGGACGGCCAGCCGCCCAGGGCGTCCCGTACCGCGGGGGAGAGCGTGGTGCCCGCCGGGCTGACGATCTGGAGGCCGAGACCCGCCTTCGCCGCCGCCCGGAAGGCGTCGGACAGCCAGGCCGTCATCGCCACCACCGGGCGGTCCTGGATGACGACCGCGACCTTGTCGGTGAGCACGTCGATGGCCGGCTGGGCGGCGGCGGGTTCGGGCGCGACGCTCACGCCGTCGGTCCTCACCACGGCGAGCGATCCGGCCGCGTCCGGCGGCCAGGCGGAACCGCCCGCCAACGCGGCGAGCCGGGTCGCGAAGGTGCCCGCGAGCTGTTCCGCCTCCGCGACACCCGTGGTGGAGCGGGCCTCCGTCCACCAGTACGGGACCGGCGGGGCCGTGGTCCCGAGCAGCCGCTCGGCCTCACCCTCGACGGAGACCAGCAGCGGGGCCTCGACGGAGACGAGCGGGCGGCCCTCCGTGTCGCAGAGCTGGATCACCGCGCCCCCGCCCCGTGTGCCGACCAGCTTGTCCGGGCCGCCCGAGAGCAGGCCCGCCAGGACGGCCCAGGGGTCCGGAATGCGAGGGGTGAGAGCGATGACGTCCTTGGTCATGGAGTGGTCGTCCGGTCCTTCCGGTCCTTCGTTGTTCGGC
The DNA here is from genome assembly GCF_044329855.1 of Streptomyces sp. NPDC017520. Classification (NCBI taxonomy): domain Bacteria; kingdom Bacillati; phylum Actinomycetota; class Actinomycetes; order Kitasatosporales; family Streptomycetaceae; genus Streptomyces; species Streptomyces sp. NPDC017520. The sequence goes on along the minus strand of NZ_JBIRKB010000022.1, from coordinate 56,520 downwards.
GGTAGGCGGTAGGCGGTAGGCGGTAGGCGGTAGGCGGTCGGCGTGCGCCGCGGGGCGGGGCTCGTCTGTCCCGCGAGGTCTCACATCGGCGCGTACACCGTCTGGATCAGGCGGTTGGGCTGCCCACGGCTGACGAACACGCCCCGACCGGGAGCCTGTTGGGAGGCGTACACGCCGGGGAACAACTGGCCCTCGCTGCGGTCGCCCGCCATCAGGAGCGCCGAGGCCCCCGACTCCCGCAGGCCCTGCACCAGCGGCTCGTACATGCCCCGCGAGGCGCCGGCGACCCGGCGCGTCAGAACGAAGTGGAGGCCGATGTCGACCGCCGAGGGGATGTACGGAAGGAACGCCGCCAGCGGTGACTGTCCGGCGGTCGTGAGGACGTCGTAGTCGTCGACGAGGACGACGATGCGCGGGCCCGCGCCCCAGTTGCCGGGCTCCAGGTCCTCCAGCCGGGCGTTCTCGTCGGGCAGGCGCTTCTCCAGCTCGGTGGCAATGCCGGCCGAAAGCCCCGCACACAGCTTGGAGTTGTACGCGTACCCGCCGTTGAACTCCTCCGGGACCGCACCACGCAGTGAGCGCCGGGGGTCCATCACGGCGAACACCAACTCGTCCTCGCCGTAGCGGTCGATGAGCCCGTGCGCGACCGTCCGCAGCAGGTTCGTCTTGCCGCATTCGCTGTCCCCCAGGACCAGCAGGTGCTGGTCGTGCTGGAACAGGTCGAGCAGCACGGGTGCGAGCGCCGACTGGTCGAGACCGATCGGTACGCGCGTGGGCTCGGCCGCCGACCCCGGCAGCGAGTGCGGCCCCAGAACCTGCGGCAACACCCTCACCGGCTGGGCCACTTCGCCGCTCCAGGTGGCCCGGACCGTACGCGCCGTGCGTTCCAGGACCGCGCCGAGGTCCGCCGTGTCGGCGACCCCGTCCGTACGGGGGAGCGCCACCTGGGCGAAGAGCTTTCCGTCGGTGAGGATCCGGCCGGGCTCGTCGGGCGACAGGGTCTCGGCGAGCTTGCGGTCGATGCTGGACTCGCCGGGGTCGTTGAGGCGCAGTTCGACGCGGGTGCCGAAGTTGGACTGGATGGCGATGCGTACGTCGTTCCAGCGCAGCATGGACGCGACGATGTGGATGCCGTAGCCGCCGCCGCGCTTGAGGATGTCGGCGATCGCGTCGTCCAGCTCGTCGAAGTCGTCGCGCAGTGCACCGAATCCGTCGATGACGAGGACGATCTCGGCCGACGCGAGTTCGGGCAGCCGGCCGGCCGCGTGCAGGGTGCGCAGTTGCTCGACCGAGTCGATGCCGTGCTCACGGAAGAGTTCCTCGCGCACCGCGAGCATCGTGCGGACCTCCTCGACGGTACGGGCCGCCCGCTCCCGGTCGGCGCGGCCCGCGATACCGCCGACGTGCGGCAGGCCCGAAAGGGCCTGGAGACCGCCGCCGACCAGATCCAGCCCGTAGACGCCGATCTCGCGCGGGGTGTGGGTCAGCGCGAGGGAGAGGACGAGCGTGCGCAGCAGAGTCGTCTTGCCCGACTGGGGCCCGCCGATCACCGCCGCGTGACCGCCCGCCGTCGTGAGGTCAAGGAACCACTGGCCCTGCCACTGCTTGGCAGGGTCGTCGAGCAGTCCGAGGGGGATGCGGAGAGGCCTTCGGCGTCCTTCCGTGACCGCTCCGGTCAGCCGCATGCCGCGCGGTCCGATGTCCAGTGGGCCGGCGACGGTGTCCAGCGCGGTGGCCGTGGGCAGCGGTGGCAGCCAGATGCTGCGTACGGGCGGCGCCGCTCCCGTCAACTGGCCGACCATGACGCCGAGTTCGGTCGGGCCCGTCTCGCGGCGACGGGACGCCGGCTCCACGGACTGCCGCGACTCGTCCGGACCGGACAGGGTGTTGAACGCCTCGTACGGCAGCGCCAGCGGGCTGGTCTCCTCCTCGTCGGTGCTGCGGACCGGACCGCGATAGCCGCCCGAGACATAGCCCGCCTTGAACCGGGCGTAGTGGCTTGTGTCGACCTTCAGATAGCCGAACCCGGGCAGCGGAGGCAGGTGGAAGGCGTCCGCCGTGTCCAGGACGGTCCGGGACTCGTCGGCGGAGAAGGTCCGCAGGCCGAGACGGTAGGAGAGGTAGGTGTCCAGGCCCTTGAGCTTGCCGCCCTCGATGCGCTGGCTGGAGAGCAGCAGATGCACGCCGATGGAGCGGCCGATTCGGCCGACGGAGAGGAAGAGGTCGATGAAGTCCGGCTTCGCGGTGAGCAGTTCGCCGAACTCGTCGATCACCACGAACAGGTGTGGCAGCGGGTCCAGGTCCGGCCGCTTCTCGGCGCGCAGAGCCGCGTAGTCTCCGATGTCCGCGACGTTCCCCGCGTCCTTGAGGGCCTGCTGGCGGCGCTTGACCTCACCGGCGAGGGAGGAGTGGACCCGTTCGACGAGCCCCGCCTGGTTCTCCAGGTTGGTGATGACCCCGGCCACGTGCGGAAGGTCCGCGAACGGCGCGAACGTCGCCCCGCCCTTGTAGTCGACCAGCACGAGCGCCAGGTCTTCCGGCGGATGGGTGGCCACCAGGGCGAGGACCAGGGTGCGCAGCAGCTCAGACTTGCCCGAGCCCGTCGCGCCCACGCACAGACCGTGCGGGCCCATCCCCAGCTCCGAGGACTCCTTGAGGTCCAGCAGCACGGGCTCGTGGGAGTCGCTGATGCCGATCGGGACGCGCAGGAAGGCGCGCTCGCCGCGCGGCGCCCACAGCCGTTCCAGGTCGAGGCGTGCCACGTCGTCGATGCCGAGCATCGCCGCGAACTCCACCGGACCGGAGAGCGGGGCGTCGGCCAGGGATTCGGCGGACAGCCGCAGCGGCGCGAGCATCCGGGCCAGCCCCTCGGCGAACGGGATGCCCGCCTCGTCCACCGTGCCATGGGCCTCCACGGGCTCCGGCGTCCGCAGGTCCTCGATGGTCACGTCGGTGCCGTCGACCGTGATCCGTACGCTGACGTGTCCCGGTTCCTGCACCCGCCGCTCCAGCAGATGCAGCACGGTGACGCCCATCTCGCGCAGGCCGACGGCGTCGTCAGGGCGCGGCAGGTCCACCGCGTCCTCGCCGTGCCCGTCCGTGACGACGAGCAGCCGGGAGTTCATGGACAGCGCGTCCCGGCCGGCCAGGCCCCGGCGGACCTCGGCCGCGTACGAGGCCCGGCGGCGCAGCTCCGCCCCGATCTGCCGGGCGAGCTGCGGGGCGGAGGGGGCGATGCGGCGAGCGGCGACCGGCCCGTCGAACTGCTCGGTGTCGAGCAGGTGCGGCAGCCACTTCGCCCATTCCCAGTCGGCCATGCGCTCACCCGGCGCCGCGACGGCGATGGCCACGTCGTCGGGTGCGTGCAGGGCGGCCGTCTGGACCAGCAGGGCGCGGGCCACCCGCAGACAGTCCTCGCGCGGGCCGATCACACTGACGTTGCCGATCCGGTCCAGCGGGACGGTGAGCGGCAGTTCGGTGCCGTTGCGGAACCGGTTCACCAGAGCCGACGCCTCGTTGAGCATGAACAGGTCGGGCGGGGTGAGGACCGTCGAACCCGGCTCGGCGATTCCCAGACCCCGTACGGGCATCTCGCCGGTGCCGACCCGCACCCGCAGGAAGTCGTCGTCGACCCTGCGCCGCTCCCAGAGGCGCGCCGGGTCACGCACGATGTCGTACAGGGCGTACGGCGGGGGGTTCAGGACATCCGCGCGCTCACGTCGTTCGCGCTCCTCGCCCGACAGCTCCTCCCGCAGGTCCTCCACATAGGCGAGGTACGCCTCGCGCTGAGTGCGTCGGGTGCGCTGGGCCTTGCCCCGCTGCGAGAAGAGCAGCGCCACGGAGCCGATGACGGTGACCACGAGGATGATGGCGCCGAGGGCGGCGAACTGGCTGTTGCGGACGACCGTCATCATCACGACGGACGACATGACCCCGGCAACCGGCAGCAGCGACATCGCGACGTTGCCCGCCTTTCCCTCGGGGAGGTTGGGCGGGGCCTCGATGGTGCGGGGCACGGGCGCGGCCGGGGGGCGGGTGGTCCGGGCGGGGCGATGGATCAGTCGGGTGCTCATGGGCGTGGTCCGGCGTTCGCGGTGGCGGAAGTGGAGGAAGTGGCAGAAGTGGAGGAAGTGGCGGAAGCAGCTGCTGCGACTGTGGCTTTGGCTTTGGCTTTGGGTGCGGCGGTCGCAACGCCCCGCGTCGCGGTCACCGGCGCTTCTGGGAGAGCTGGAAGACCTCGGCGGCCAGCCGGGTGGCGGCCAGCCGCGTCGGCCGGGCGAGCAGTTCGGTACGGAGTGCGCCGCCTGCCGCCAGATGCCGGTCGTGGGGCAGTACGTGGACGGTCGCGCCGGTGGACCGCAGCTTCTCGGCGGCGGCCTCCACGTCGATCCCTGGGCGGGACGTCGTGCTCGTGAGCGCCACCACGGTCCCGGCGATCATGTGGCGCGGCAGCCCTTGCATCCACTGGAGGACCGCGTACGTGCTGGTGATGCCGTCCAGCGTGGCGGGCGCGGCCAGTACCCGGGCCTGGGCGGCGGAGAGCGCGACCCGGGCGACCTCGGCGGGCAGTGTCTCGCAGTCGACGACGGTCACCCCGAAGTAGCGGCGGAGCGCGACCATGACCCGCTCGTACGCCGCTGTGTCCAGCATCGCTCCGATCCGCCCCTGGCTGCCGGGCAGCAGCCAGGCGTTGTCGGGGAGTTGGACGAGGTATCCGGTGACGTCGAGCAGCGACATCTGCGGCTCCACGATGTCCGCCAGGTCGGCCGTGGTCCAGCGCAGCGCTTCGGCTCCGAGACGCAGGGGCAGCGAACCGAGCGCCGGATCGGCCTCGACGAGGAGGACCGGGTCCTGGCGGTAGTGCGCGTACGCCGTGCCGAGCAGGGCGGTCACCGTCGTCTTGCCCGCGCCGCCCCGGATGGAGGTGACGGCGATCTGCCGGCCGGTCGTCACCGGCTGCTGGAGCCGTTCGGCGGTGCGGGTGATCTCGGCGACCTCGCGGGCCGCCGACGAGGAGACGATCCGGCGTACCGCGCGAGAGACCCGCGCGGCGGCCGGCTCACCCTGCCGGGGGCGGCGTGCCGTACCGGACAGCGCGCTGTCGATCACGGGCCGTGAGTCGGGGGACCGGGCGGGCCGCTGTGCGCGTGCCGACGGTGCGGCGGGAGAGGGAGCGGGCGACGCGACGGGCGAAGAGGGCGAGTTCGGGCCCGGCACCCGCCCGCCTGTACGCGGCTGCGGCTGCGGCTGCGAAGGCTGCGCCTGTTCCTGTGCCGCGGTGTGGCCCTGTGCCGCAGTGTGGCCCTGTGCCGCACTGTGGTGCTGCGCGCGCTGCGGAGGAGGGGTACCTCTCAGGTCGCGCAGCACATCGCCCTGCCAGTTGTCCGCGTTCGGCATGTCTGCCCTTCTCCTCCGCTCCGATGCCCCGACCGGAGCCGCCCGCGCATGAATGTCAGAACTTGTCGAGCAACTGGCCGTAGATGCCGAACACACCGATGGCGAGCGGGAACAGCCCCACCATGCCGATGGACTCGATCAGGTCAGCGGTGCGCCGGAGCCTCACCCGTACATGCTCGGGAGGCTCCACCGTCAGGGCGAGCAGGGGCAGCAGTGCCGCCACGCCGAGCACCACGACGGGGCCCGTGCCCCCGGACGGCTGCTCCATCCACAGCATCACGAGGCGTACGAGCAGGACCGCCGCGCCGGCGAACAGGGCCACCACCTCGGCCACCAGAGGGAACGCGCGAGCCCTCGACAGCAGCACCACCGCTACCAGCGAGGGCAGGAGCACCGTCCACACGGTCGGCCGTGCGGTGAGGGTGAGGAGCCAGCCGGCCGCCGTCGCCGACGCCGCGGTGACCACGGTGGCGAGGGCGAGTCCTCGGTGGGTGGAGGTCAGTGCGTCGGCCACGTCGTGACGGCTGACCGATGCCCCGCCCGACCGTCGGTCATCGAGCGCGGTGAGGCCGGACGCCATCAGCGCGAGCCGGGGCAGCACGCCGAGCAGCACCACGGAGAACACCGCCATCACAGCGCCCAGTCGGGCCGGATCGGGCTCCACGGCGGCGACGGCCTCCCACACCGCGGTGACGGCGACGGTGGCACCGGCGCCGATCAGGCCGCCGCGGCCGAGCGGCGAGAAGAACCCGAGCAGCAGCAGGGCCAGGGCCACCGCCGTCCCCACCGCGGCGAGCCGGGCCGGGCCGGACCAGTCGTACGCGTCGGCGGCGGTCCAGGCCGTGAGAACGCCGAGGCCGCCCGAGACGGACAGTAGCGCGGTCGACAGGCCGCGATTGCCCGTCCCGATCCGCGCGCACAGCGCGCCGCCCACCAGGAGGACGGCGGTGGCGACCGCCAGCGCGACGGCCAGGGTGCCGAGCGGGAGTTCGCGCCGGGCCAACAGGGCGGCGATCACCGCGAAGGCCACGGTCGACGCCCCGGCGGTGACCCTGCGAGCGGCCGGACGCCAGCGCCAGGCCTGGAGGTCGAGGCTGTCCGCCACCTGGTCCGTGACGTCGTGGACGACCGGGGCGGGCGGAGCCGCGTGGGTCCTGACCAGGCGCAGCACGGCGCCGTCGCTGACGTTGGCCGAGGCGAGCGTGCTGTCGTGCGGCAGGGCTGAACCGTCGGAGGTGATCAACTGCCGGGTCAACGGCCGCGAAGCCGCCCGGTCATCCAGCAACTGAAGGATGTCCGGCAGTAGTTGCCCGATGGGTGTGTCCGAGGGCAGCACGATGTCGGCCCGGCGCCGCTCGCCGACCAGGGTCACCCGGCTCAGTTCCGACTGGGACGTCCTTGCTGTGCTCACCACTTACGGAAACCTATCATCGTGATGTTCCGGAATTTCGGGCCAATGAGGCATAGAGCAGGGCGTGGTTGGCGCATTTCCGAGCTCGGCGCAATTTCGTCTGCGATACGTGCGCGCCTGGTGAATTTCCGGCCACTTCGTCGTTTCTCGGCCGGAGTTGATCAGGGGCCGCTCTCCGGGCCGGAAGAATGCGCCGGCGATGCGTACTGCTGCGCCTGCCGTTGCTGCTTCTCCTGCTCGGCCTTCTGTTTGTCGAGCGTGTGCTGGAGGAAGGACCAGCCGACGCACCCGGCACAGAGCACGGCGGTGATGGCGATGCCCGCGAATACCTTCCCGAGGCGCTCGTCGGCGGTGCGCCGTGCGCGCCCCACGCCGAAGAGCAGAGCGTCTCGCGTCCTGCGGCGGCGTACCCCCACCGATTCCAGCAGCTGACTGTCGTAATCCCGTGCCACACCATCCCCCTTTGCCACTGCAACATACCGAGGGGTGGTTGTGGAGTACACATCAGGGGGGGCGGGACGTGAGGGAAGCGGAGTTCACGCCCCGCCGGGGCGCGTCCAGTCGTGGTTCTCGCGTACGAGGGTGAATCCGGCCGACCGGTAGAGCGCTGCGGCCGCCTCGTTGCCGGCCGGCGTCAGGACGGCCACCGCACTCGCGCCCCGGTCGACGAGCGCCGCGCACGCGCCCCGTACGGCGTCGCGGCCGTAGCCGTGACCTCGGTGGTCCGGATGGGTGCCGACCGGTTCGAGCAGTCCGCACCTTCCCGCGCCCCCGAACCAGCCGGTCGCGGCGGCGGCGGGGTCCCCGGCGGGTGTGCGGACGAGCGTGTCCACGGCGAGGTGGCCCGCGGGGGACTCCTTCATCCTGCGCCAGTGGTCTACGGAGAACGTGGATCCCTCGAAGGCGGCCCGGTGCACCAACGCCCGGTCGTCGGCGTCGGACCCGGTGACCCGCACCGCGCGGCTCGACACCGGCCCCGGGGACCAGGAGAAGACGAGCCAGGGCTCCTCCGTGTCCGGTTCCCAGCCGGGTACGGGCAGGCCGTCGGTCGCGTCGTTGCCGGGTACGAGCAGGTCCTCCGCGTCCGCCGCGAGCGCTCCGAGATCGGCGTCGGGTGCGGCGGTCACGCGCAGTACGGGGCCGTCGAGGAAGCCGACCGCCACGGGTGCCGCCTGCGCCGCGTCGCCGGACCGGGCCCCGGCCTGCGATGCGACCTGGGCCCCGGCCTGCGATGCGACCTGGGCCCCGGCCTGCGATGCGGCCGGTGCGTCGGGCCCTGCTGAGGCCTGCGCGTCGGTCCAGAGGTAGACGGTCGCGTCGTCCAGTCGCAGAAGCCAGCCCACGTCCCCGGGGTGCAGGCTCCCGGTCGGGGCGTCGGGCGGTGTCCACGCACGCAGGGCACGCAGCGCCGGGCCGGTGCCGGCAGGGGACAGGCGGTGCCGCGTGAGTGAGGCCATGCGCGGAGACTAGTCAGCGCGCCACAGAAGCGCGAAGACTTTTGTGCCCGGCGTGCCCGGCGTGCCCGGGGCGCCTGGGGTGCCCGGGGTGCCCGGGGTGCTCGGGCCGGTGGTCATGTCTGCCGCAGCGCGAACCACAACTCCGCCCGTACGTCCATGTCGTCCAGGTCCGAGCCCAGCAACTCCCCGCACCGCCCGATGCGTTGGCGGACGGTGTTGCGGTGGACGCCCAGGGCCACCGCCGTACGGTCCCAACTGCCGTGGAGGGAGAGCCAGCAGCGCAGGGTGTCGGCCAGCGGCGCGGTGAGCGGGGCGAGGAGGGCGCGGGCGTGGGCGGCCGCCTGTGCGGGCGGGACCAGCGCGGCGAGGCCGCTCGCGGGGGCGTCCACCCTCAACGGGGCTCGGGTCGCCCCGCGTGGGCCAGGGCGCGGGCGGCCAGGGTGTCGGCGGCGTCGAGAGCGGTGACGGGGGTGGGCGCGGACGCGCCGAGCGTCCAGCCGGGCTGCGGGGTGAGCCGGGCGGAGCGGGGCGGTGCATCCGTCCCCGCGGGATCGTCGTCCAGCGGCTCCCCGCCCTCCGCCGGGCCCGCCCCCGGGGTCGCCCTGCCGTCCGGGCCCAGCAGGAGCCGGACCGCCTCGCCCGCCCCACGTCCCGCGTCGACCAGGGCCGTGCCCAGCGACGCGCCCAGGGCCCCGGCCGTCAGGGCGTCCGCCGGGGCGCCGTCGGTGCGGCGGGCGTGGATCACCGTCCAGGGGCCGGTGGAGCCGAGGAGGGGCGCCACCTCGGCCGGGGAGGCCCCCAGGAGCAGGCGGACCAGGGCCGCCGAACGGCCCGCCGCGTCCGCGCCCTGGTGGGGGGCGGCCAGGAGGGAGAGGAGGACCACCGCGATGCCCGCCACCGTGTGGTCGCCGGACTCCCGTCGCCGGGTCGCCAGCGCCAGGACCAGGCCCTCGCCGCCACCCAGCGCGTACGCGGACAGGAGGGACCCGCCGTGGGTGTCGGTGGCTGAGGAGGGGGAGCCGGGGCGTTCGCGGGCGACCACCCGGGCCAGCCGGGCCAGGGCCCCCGCCGCCTCCGGGTCCGGGCGGCGGCCCGCCGCGTGCACCTCCTCGCCCCGCGCCGTCAGCAGGACCGCCCGGCCGCCGAGCCGCGTCGCGAGCTGGTGGAGGACCGCCGGTACGGGGTCGGGGCGGGCCGCCGCCGTCGCCAGCGCCTGCTGGGCGCGGGCCATCCGGCGCAGCTCGCGGTGGCGTGCCTCCGCCATCAGCTGCCATACCGCCCGCGCGATGGCGGTGAACGGGGTCTCCGGCCCCACCTCCAGCAGCGGCAGGCCCTCCCGGTCGCACGCCTCGATCAGGGCCCGGGGCACCGTCTCGTGCACCGGCCGCACCCCAAAACCCAGCGCCGCCGCCCCCGCCTCCACCAGCCGGCCGACGTAGCGGTCCGGGTCCGTCAGCAGCACCCCCGCGCTCAGCAGCAGTTCGCCGCCGAGCAGATACGGATACGGGTCGGCCATCTCCGAGGTGTGCACCCAGAGCAGATCGGCGTCGGCCGGGCCCGCGATCCGGCGCAGGCCCAGCTCCTCGCGCGCCAGGAGCTCCGCCAGCGGGATGGGCGGGGTCGGCGGTCCGGCCGGCGGAGTCGTCCGCGGGGTGTCCGCGGAAGGGTTCGGCGTGTTCGGCGTGTTCGGCTGGTTCGGCTGGTTCGGCATGGATGGTTCATCCATTCAGTGCGTCGCGAATGGAGGAAACGTACACTTCAAAGTTGGCTTTCGGCCACCTACCGTCTTCCGGGGGTGTGGGCCGGACGGGCTGGGAGGCCCGCACACTTGACACCGTACGAACCCGAGGGAAAGGCACACCCCCATGAGCAGCACCGAATCGCCGCGCGGCCCCATCGACTCCTCCCGCGTCCCGCGGTACGCCGGGCCCGCGACGTTCGCCCGGCTGCCCCGGCTCGACGAGGTCGGCCGGACCGACGTCGCCGTGGTCGGCGTGCCCTTCGACACCGGGGTCTCCTACCGGCCCGGCGCCCGCTTCGGCGGCAACGCCATCCGTGAGGCCTCCCGGCTGCTGCGCCCGTACAACCCGGCGCAGGACGCCTCCCCGTTCGCCCTCGCGCAGGTCGCCGACGCCGGGGACATCGCGGCGAACCCGTTCAACATCAACGAGGCCGTCGAGACCATCGAGGGCGCGGCCGACGACCTCCTGGGCACCGGCGCACGCCTGATGACCCTCGGCGGCGACCACACCATCGCCCTGCCCCTCCTGCGCTCCGTCGCCAAGAAGCACGGGCCCGTCGCGCTGCTCCACTTCGACGCGCACCTGGACACCTGGGACACCTACTTCGGCGCCGAGTACACCCACGGCACCCCGTTCCGCCGGGCCGTCGAGGAGGGCATCCTCGACACTTCCGCCCTCTCCCACGTCGGCACCCGCGGCCCGCTCTACGGCAAGCAGGACCTGACCGACGACGAGAAGATGGGCTTCGGGATCGTCACCTCCGCCGACGTCATGCGGCGCGGCGTCGACGAGATCGCCGACCAGCTGCGGCAGCGCATCGGCGACCGACCGCTCTACATCTCCATCGACATCGACGTGCTCGACCCCGCGCACGCCCCCGGCACCGGCACCCCCGAGGCCGGCGGCCTCACCTCCCGCGAGCTGCTGGAGATCCTGCGCGGCCTCTCCTCCTGCCACCTGGTCTCCGCCGACCTGGTCGAGGTCGCCCCGGCGTACGACCACGCCGAGATCACCTCCGTGGCCGCCTCGCACGCCGCGTACGAGCTGACGACGATCATGTCCCGCCAGATCGCCGCGGAGAAGGCGAAGGGGGCCGCGTCCCAGTGAGCCACGACCACGACGACCGGCCGCAGCTCACCGCCGCCCAGGCCGCCGCCGTCCTGAACCCGCCGGCCGGCCGCAACGGCGGTGACCTCGTCGTCGAGTCCCTCCAGGGGCTCGGCGCGACCACCGTCTTCGGGCTGCCCGGCCAGCACGCGCTCGGCATGTTCGACGCGCTGCGCCGCTCCTCCCTCCGTTACGTCGGACTCCGCGTCGAGAACAACGCGGGCTTCGCCGCCGACGCGTACGGCCGGATCACGGGGGAGGTCGCGCCGCTGCTCCTGTCCACCGGGCCCGGGGCGCTGACCTCGCTCGCCGCGCTCCAGGAGGCGGCCGCCGCCTCCGCGCCCGTCCTCGCGATCTCCAGCCAGATCCCCACGGCGGGGCTCGGCGGCGGGCGGCACGGCTATCTCCACGAGCTGCGCGACCAGCAGTCCTCCGTCCGCGACATCGTGAAGTCCGTGCACACCGTGCGGTCCGCCTCGCAGATCCCCTCCGCGATCGCCGCCGCCTGGGAGTCCGCGCTGACCGCCCCGCACGGGCCGGTCTGGGTGGAGATCCCGCAGGACGTGCTGCTCGCGGAGACGACCCTGCCGGTCGTCAGCGCCATGGACGCCACCCCGCGCGAGCTCTACCCGCGCCCCGAGCTGACGGTCGCCGCGGCCCACCTGCTGTCGAACGCCGAGCGGCCCGTGATCGTCGCGGGCGGCGGAGTCGTCCGCTCCGACGCCTCCGGCAAGCTGCGCGCGCTGGCCGAGAAGCTCGACGCCCCCGTCGTCACCACCTTCGGCGGCAAGGGCGCGTTCCCCTGGGAGCACCCGCTCTCGCTCCGCTCCTGGCTGGAGGACCGGCACACGACCGACTTCCTGGAGGACGCGGACGTCCTGCTCGTCGTCGGCTCGGGGCTCGGCGAACTCTCCTCGAACTACCACACCTTCCGCCCGGGCGGCCGGCTGATCCAGATCGAGGCGGACGCCGGGAAGCTGGAGGCCAACCACCCCGCGCTCGGCATCCACTCCGACGCCCGCGAGGCCGTGGCCGACCTCCTGGAGGCCGTCGAGCGGCGCGAGGACGCGGGAGCCGCGGAGCGCGTGGCCACGGTGCTGGAGAAGGTACGGGTCCGGATCGCCGCCCAGGAACTGACCCTGGAGCAGCAGGTCCTCGCCGCCGTCCGCGAGGCGCTGCCCGACACCGCGCCCAGCTTCTGGGACATGACGATCCTGGCGTACTGGGCCTGGTCCGCGTTCGACGCCCGCCGACCCAACACCATGCACTCCGCCCAAGGCGCGGGCGGCCTCGGCTACGGCTTCCCGGCGGCCATCGGCGCGGCCGTCGCCGACCCGACGAAGCCCGTGCTCGCGGTCTCCGGCGACGGCGGCGCGATGTACTCCATCGCGGAGCTGGCCACCGCCCGCCAGTACGACCTGCCGCTGACCTGGCTGATCGTCGACGACGGCGGCTACGGCATCCTGCGCGAGTACATGACGGGCGCCTTCGGCGAGGCCACCGGCACCGAGCTGTCCCGCCCGGACTTCGTCGCGCTCGCCGAGTCCTTCGGCGTCCCCGCCGTCGTGACGACACCGGAGTCCCTCGCCGCCGACCTCGGCAAGGCGCTGGCGGCCCCGGGCCCGTCCGTCGTGGTGCTCCCGGCCGTGCTGCGGATGTTCGAGCCGACGCACCTGTAGGCCGTGCGCCTGGGCCGTATGCGTAGGCCGTGCGCGTAGGCCTTATGCGTAGGCCTTATGCGTCCGGAGCGCGGCGGGCCGGGCCGGACCGAGGCCCCCCCGGCCCGGCCCGGCAGAAGGTCCGGCAGCTGCCGGAACACCACCGAGGCGGCGGGCCCCTCGCCCCGGCCGGCGGCGGCCGGATACCGGCCCGCCTGCCCGAACGGGTCCTAGGACCCCGGTACCGCACGCCCCCGACCATCGGCCCGTCCGCCGCCCCCTTTGTCGCGGCGGGTGTTGCGACGGGATGAAATCCGCAGCCCCGGGCGTTGGTTCCTTCCGGTAGGCCAGGTGGAACAGCTGAAGCGGAGCCTGGTCACCGGTGGAACAGCTGGATCAGCGGACAGGCCGAGGAGAAGGCCGAAACGGGAGGCAAGGCGTGACGGGCGCAGAGCAACAGGGGTGGGGCCGGCGGCTGACCGGGTACGCGTGGCGGTACCGGCGCAACGTCGTGCTCGCTCTCGGCTCGTCGCTCGCCGGAATGGCCGTCATGGCCCTCGTTCCGCTTATCACCAAGGTGATCATCGACGACGTGGTCACCGACCACACCCGCTCTCTCGCCGTCTGGACCGGACTGCTCATCGGCGCGGCCGTCCTCGTCTACATAGCCACCTACATCCGCAGGTACTACGGCGGCCGGCTCGCCCTGGACGTCCAGCACGACCTGCGTACGGACATGTACACGACGATCACCCGGCTCGACGGGAAACGGCAGGACGAGCTGTCCACCGGGCAGGTCGTCGGCCGGGCCACCAGCGACCTCCAGCTGATCCAGGGGCTGCTGTTCATGCTCCCGATGACCATCGGGAACGTGCTGCTCTTCCTCATCTCCCTGGTGATCATGGCGTGGCTCTCGCTGCCCCTGACCCTCGTCGCCCTCGCCGTCGCCCCCGCCCTCTGGTTCATCGCCCGCCGCTCCCGCACCCGGCTCTTCCCCGCCACCTGGTACGCCCAGAGCCAGGCCGCCGCCGTCGCCGGAGTCGTCGACGGGGCCGTCTCCGGGGTCCGGGTCGTCAAGGGCTTCGGCCAGGAGGACCAGGAGACCGGCAAGCTCCGCGAGGTGGGGCGCCGGCTGTTCGCCGGGCGGCTGCGCACCATCCGGCTGAACTCCCGCTACACCCCCGCCCTCCAGGCGGTTCCCGCGCTCGGCCAGGTCGCCATGCTCGCCCTCGGCGGCTGGCTGGCCACCCGGGGCGAGATCACCCTCGGCACGTTCGTCGCCTTCTCCACCTACCTCGCCCAGCTCGTCGGCCCCGTCCGGATGCTCGCCATGGTCCTCACCGTCGGCCAGCAGGCCCGCGCCGGCGTGGAACGCGTCCTGGAACTCATCGACACCGAGCCCTCGATGCGGGACGGCACGAAGGAACTGCCCGCCGACGCCCCGGCCGGCATCGAGTTCGACGACGTACGGTTCGGATACGCTTCGCCTCGCTCCGCCTCCGCTACAGACACGGACCTCGGCAGCGGAGCCTCCGAGCGCCCCGTCCTCGACGGGTTCTCGCTCACCGTCGAACCCGGCGAGACCGTCGCCGTCGTCGGCGCGTCCGGCAGCGGCAAGTCCACCGTCTCGCTCCTGCTGCCCCGCTTCTACGACGTCTCCCACGGGGCCGTCCTCATCGGCGGCCACGACGTCCGCGAGCTGACCCAGGCGTCCCTGCGCTCCGCCATCGGGCTCGTCCCCGAGGACAGCTTCCTGTTCTCCGACACCATCCGCGCCAACATCGCCTACGGCCTCCCCGACGCCACCCAGGAGCAGATCGAACAGGCCGCCCGCGCCGCCCAGGCCGACCGGTTCATCGCCGACCTGCCGCAGGGGTACGACACCACCGTCGGCGAACACGGGCTCACCCTCTCCGGCGGCCAGCGCCAGCGCGTCGCCCTCGCCCGCGCCATCCTCACCGACCCCCGGCTCCTCCTCCTCGACGACGCGACCTCCGCCGTCGACGCCCGCGTCGAGCACGAGATCCACGAGGCCCTCAAGCAGGTGATGGCGGGCCGTACGACGCTCCTCATCGCCCACCGCCGCTCCACCCTCCAGCTCGCCGACCGCATCGCCGTCCTGGACGGCGGGAAGCTCGCCGCGATCGGCACCCACGAGGAGCTGGAGCGCACCTCCGCGCTCTACCGCCGCCTCCTCACCGACCCCGACGAGCTGGGCGGCACCTCGCCCGGCCACCGCCCGCCGCGCACCGAGGCCGGCCCCGAGGACGACCGCGCGCTCCAGGAGGAGCTGGACGCCGAGTTCGACGCGGAGCGCGGCATCACCCCCGCGCTCTGGATCCGCGAGGAGGAGGAGCGGGACACCACCGTCGCCGGTATGCCCGCGACGCCCGAGCTGCTCGCCCAGGTCGAGGCCCTGCCGCCCGCCACCGACACCCCCGAGGTCGACGAGGCCGCCGCCGTGCGGCCGGAGGACTCCTACGGGCTGCGCCGGCTGCTGCGCGGCTTCGGCGCGGTCCTGCTGATCAGCCTCGGTCTCGTCGCCGTCGACGCCGGCATGGGCCTGCTGCTGCCGGTCCTGATCCGGCACGGCATCGACGAGGGCGTCTCCCAGCTCTCCACCGGTGCGGTGTGGGCCGCCTCCGCGATCGCGCTGGTCGTCGTGCTCGTCCAATGGGTCGCGCAGACCGGCGAGATCCGGATGACCGGCCGGACCGGCGAGCGGATCCTCTACGCGCTCCGCCTGAAGATCTTCGCCCAGCTCCAGCGGCTCGGGCTCGACTACTACGAGCGGGAGCTGACCGGCCGGATCATGACCCGGATGACGACGGACGTGGACGCGCTCGCCACGTTCCTCCAGACCGGGCTGGTCACCGCGTTCGTCTCCGTCGTCACCTTCTTCGGCATCATGGCCGCACTGCTCGTCCTGGACGTCCAGCTCGCCCTGGTCGTCTTCGCCACCCTGCCCGTGCTGATCATCGGCACCGTCTTCTTCCGGCGCAGCAGCGTCAAGGCGTACGAGCTGGCCCGGACCCGCATCAGCGCCGTCAACGCCGACCTCCAGGAGTCCGTCTCCGGCCTCCGTATCGTCCAGGCCTTCGGCCGCGAGCACGACGGGGCCGTCCGCTTCGCCGAGCACAGCGACCACTACCGCCAGGCCCGGGTACGCGGCCAGTGGCTGATCTCCGTCTACTTCCCGTTCGTCCAGCTGCTGGCCTCGGTCGCCGCCGCCGCCGTGATCATCGTCGGCGCGGGCCGGGTCGACAACGGCACGCTGACCGTCGGCGCCCTGGTCGCCTACCTCCTCTACATCGAACTGTTCTTCGCCCCCGTCCAGCAGCTCTCCCAGGTCTTCGACGGCTATCAGCAGGCGACCGTCTCCCTCGGCCGCATCCAGGAGCTGCTGCGCGAGCCCACCTCGACCGCCGACCCGGACGAGCCGCTCGACGTGCTCTCGCTGCGCGGCGAGATCGCGTTCGAGGACGTCTCCTTCGCGTACGGCTCCGACGAGGAGGCCCTGACCGGTGTCGACCTGCGCATCCCGGCGGGCCAGACGGTGGCGTTCGTCGGGGAGACGGGGGCCGGGAAGTCGACCCTCGTCAAGCTCGTCGCCCGGTACTACGACCCCACGGCCGGCCGGGTCACCGCCGACGGAGCCGATCTGCGCACCCTCGACATGACCGCCTACCGGCACCGCCTCGGCGTCGTCCCGCAGGAGGCGTACCTCTTCGCCGGCACGGTCCGCGACGCCATCGCCTACGGGCTGCCCGACGCCACCGACGCCCAGGTGGAGGCCGCCGCCCGCGCGGTCGGCGCGCACGAGATGATCGCCACGCTGGAGGACGGCTATCTCCACGAGGTCGCCGAGCGCGGCCGCAACCTCTCCGCCGGGCAACGCCAGCTCATCGCGCTGGCCCGCGCCGAACTCGTCGACCCGGACATCCTGCTCCTGGACGAGGCCACCGCCGCCCTGGACCTCGCCACCGAGGCCCTGGTCAACCAGGCCACCGACCGCATCGCCGGCCGCCGCACCACGCTGGTGGTGGCCCACCGGCTGACCACCGCCGCCCGCGCCGACCGGGTCGTGGTCATGGACCACGGGCGCGTCGTCGAGGACGGCACACACGACGAGCTGCTCGCCCGGGGCGGGCGGTACGCCCGGCTGTGGCGCACCTTCATCGGCGAGGGCATAGGGGAGGACGAGCCGGCGGGCGTCTGAGCGGCGGCGGCCCCCGCGTGCAACCTCCGGTCCCCGCGTGCAACCTCCCGCCCGTCTGCTGCGTCGTAGCCAGGGACGCACAGGTGCGTACAGACGTCAGGTGGGCGCGAAGGTGTTCGAAAGGGCTGCGGAGCCGGTGAATCCCATGAGACCGACAGAGCCGACGGGATCGACAGGACCGACGGGATCGACAGGACCGGCGGGGTGGCCAGGACCGGCGGGACCGGCAGGGTCGCCGGGGCCGGCGGGACCGGCAGGGCCGGCGGGGTCGGCGGGAACGGCGGGGTCGGCGGGAACGGCGGGACGGCCCTGGCTGGTCCGCGTCCTCGTCCTGCTCCTGCTGGCCGGACTCGTGCCCCTTCTCGGCGCCCCCGGCGTCGCCCGGGCCGCCTCCGGCTGCTCCGGCCGCCCCGCGAAGACCGTCGAGTTCTCCACGGGAGAACTGCGCGTCTACAAGAGCCGCGCGCAGGCGTGCGCGGTGACCGTCGCCAAGAAGCCCGGAAAGCGGCGGACGATGAGCGTCACGCTCCAGGCGCGTGGCGGCCGCGCCGTCACGGACAAGGGCTCGTACACGAAGATGGCCGGCCCGGTCACCGTCAACGCGCTCAACCGCTGCGTACGGGCCACCGGCGCGATCGGCAAGAAGTCCGCCTCCACCGGATGGATTCTCTGCTGAGCACGCCGGCCTGCCGGCCGGGCTTCCCCACCGACACGCACGGATCTTCTCCATGACTCGGACAACCAGGTCTGGCGTGGCGTGTGTTGCCCCGATAAGTTCACGGCGACTGTCGTGAATCAAGGGGAGCGTGCATGCGCAAGTCACTCACAGGGGTTCTCTCGCTCGCCGTGCTCATAGGCACGGTCGGAGCCACGGGGGCCTCGGCCGGTGCGGCCACCGCCGCGGAGCCGGCCGCGAAGCGGAGCAGCGGCGTCGCCAAGGGCGGCGAAGCGAGCAACGAGGACGTCAAGGACCGCATCCTGGCCATCCCGGGCATGAGTCTGATCGAGGAGAAGCCCTACGCGGGCTACCGCTACTTCGTCCTCAACTACACTCAGCCGGTCGACCACCGGCGCCCGTCCAAGGGCACGTTCCAGCAGCGCCTGACGCTGCTGCACAAGGACGTGAGCCGCCCGACGGTCTTCTTCACCAGCGGCTACAACGTTTCCACGAACCCCAGCCGCAGCGAGCCGACGCAGATCATCGACGGCAACCAGGTCTCGCTGGAGTACCGCTACTTCACCCCGTCCCGGCCCGCCCCTGCCGACTGGTCGAAGCTGGACATCTGGCAGGCCGCCAGCGACCAGCACCGGGTGTTCGCGGCGCTGAAGAAGATCTACAGCAAGAAGTGGCTGGCCACCGGCGGGTCCAAGGGCGGCATGACCGCCACGTACTTCGAGCGCTTCTACCCGAAGGACATGGACGGCGTCGTCGCCTACGTCGCGCCCAACGACGTCAACGACAAGGAAGACTCGGCGTACGACCGGTTCTTCGCCGACGTCGGTACCCAGGAGTGCCGCGACAAGCTGGCGGGCGTGCAGCGTGAGGCGCTGATCCGCCGGGACCCGCTCCAGAAGAAGTACAAGGAGCTGGCCGCCGCCAACGGCTGGACCTTCAACACCGTCGGCTCCCTCGACCGCGCCTACGAGGCCACGGTCCTGGACTACACGTTCGCGTTCTGGCAGTACAGCCTGCTCGCCGACTGCGTGGACATCCCGGCCGACGCCGAGAAGGCCACCGACGAGGACATCTGGAACTCCGTCGACGCCATCTCCGGCTTCTCCGCCTACGTCGACCAGGGCCTGGAGAGGTACATCCCGTACTACTACCAGGCGGGCACCCAGCTCGGGTCGCCGGACATCACACAGCCCTGGCTCGGCGGTCTGAGCCGCTACGGCTACCAGCCCCCGCGCAACTTCGTGCCCCGCTCCATCCCGATGAAGTTCGACCGGCGCGCGATGCGGGACATCGACCGCTGGGTCAAGCGCAACGCCCGGCAGATGATGTACGTCAACGGCGAGAACGACCCGTGGAGCGCGGAGCCGTTCCGTCTCGGACGCGGTGCGAAGGACAGCTACGTCTACACCGTCCCCGACGGCAACCACGGCGCGAAGGTCTCCGGTCTCGTCGCCGACGAGAAGGCGAAGGCCACCGCCGCGATCCTGCGCTGGGCGGGCGTCGCCCCGGCGGCCGTCGAGGCGGACCCGGCCAAGGCGAAGCCGCTGGCGAAGTTCGACAAGAGGCTGGACAAGCGCAACGGCGAGATCGAGCGCGACGAGGCCACGCTGCGCCCGTAGGGGCCGCACGCGGTTCTCCCCGCCGCATGCCCATGGGGCTGCGTCCTTCGGTCACTCTCCCGGTGACCGGCGGGCGCAGCCCACGGCCAAGTCCCGTCCGGTCCGCGAGGGCGGACGACCATACCTTGCGGAGACTCCCTAGTACGCCAGCCCGTGGCCCACCGGATACAGCACCTGCGTCGGGTCGTCCGCGCGTTGCACCGGGACCGGGAGGGTGCCCTCCGGATCGGCGTGGCCCGCGATCACCCGGGCGGCGGCGCGCAGTTCGACGTCGGTCCAGGAGTACGCGGCGAGGCTCGCGGCGACTCCGGTCCCGGTGAGGTGGGCGACGTCGTAGGGGTTGCGGACCGCGACGGTGACCACCGGGACGCCGGTCGCCACGAGGGCCGTGACCAGGGTGCGCTGCGAGCTGGCCGCCGTGACGTTGTACGTCGCCACGACCACCGCGTCCTTGCCCTCGGCGGCGGCGACCGCTTCGGCGATCTTCGCCTGGTTCGGAGCCGTACCGGTGGACAACGCCGTCGCGGCGAAGCCCAGTTCGCCGAAGGCGTCGCGCAGGGTGCTGGTCGGCGGGCCCGTGGTCCCGGAGGGGGAGGCCGGATCGGCCCCCACCACCAGCAGGTCGTGGTGGCTGCGGCGGGAGAGCGGCAGCAGGGCGCCCGGATCGGCGAGCAGGGTCGTCGTGCGCTCCGCGATCCGGTCGGCGGCGGCCCGGTGGGCGCGGCTGCCGACCGTGCGCTCGACGCCCCGCCGGCTGACGAACGGGTCGCGGAACAGGCCCAGCCGGCTCTTCAGCCGCAGGATCCGCAGGATCGATTCATCGACTCTCGCCTCGCTGATCTCGCCGCCCCGCACCGCCTCCAGCACGGCGTTCCAGGCGACGGAGAGGTTCGGCGGGTTCAGCAGCTGGTCCACGCCCGCCAGGAGCGCGAGGACCGGCACGCGGTCGTCGCCGTACTTCGTGCGCACCCCCTCCATGCCGAGCGAGTCGGTGACCACCACCCCGTCGTAGCCCAGCTCCTCGCGGAGGATGCCGGTGAGGATCGGCCGGGAGAGCGTGGCCGGGTCCTCGGAAGGGTCGAGTGCGGGGACCACGATGTGCGCGGTCATGATCGAGTCGATACGGGCCCGGATCGCGGCGCGGAACGGCGGGGCGTCCAGCTCCTCCCACTGTGCGCGGGTGTGGTTGATCACGGGCAGCCCGGTGTGGCTGTCGGTGCTGGTGTCCCCATGACCGGGGAAGTGCTTGGCGGTCGACGCGATGCCCGCGCCCTGATAACCCTTCACCTGCTCGGCGACCAGGGCGGCGACCGCGTCGGGGTCGGAGCCGAACGACCGTACGCCGATGACCGGGTTGGCCGGGTTGACGTTGACGTCGGCGTCCGGCGCGTAGTTCTGGTTGACGCCGAGCGCGGCCAGTTCGGCGCCCGCGATCCAGGCCGCCCGGCGGGTGTCGGAGCGCGAGCCGCCCGCGCCGAGCGCCATCGCACCGGGCAGCAGGGTGGCGGGTTCACCGACCCGGCAGACGATGCCGTGCTCCTGGTCGGTGGAGACGAGCAGCGGCAGCCGGGAACGCCCGGCGAGCGCGGCGCGCTGGAGGCCGTTGGAGAGGTCGGCGATCTGGTGGGGGTCGCGGGTGTTGTGCGCCCAGGTGAAGTAGATGATGCCACCGACGTGGTACGTGGAGATCAACTCGGCGGCCGTACGGACCCCGATCTCCTTGAGGTTCGCGTCGATGTCGGCCTGGTCGGGGTCGGTGGCGGAGTGCCCGTAGACCCGCGTCACGAAGAGCTGGCCGACCTTCTCCTCCAGGCTCATCCCGGCGATGATCCGTCGCAGCCGACGGTCGGTGGAGGCGTTCGTGGTGGGCGCGGACGCGGCGGAGGGGGCGGCGGAGGCGCCGGTGGCCGCCGCCGCCGTGGCGGCCGCAGTGGCGGTGAGGAGGGTGCGTCTTGAGGTGCGGTGGGGCACGTGAGCTCCTTCCCGGGGTGAAAGAAACTTCCAAGGAAGTAGGCTTATAGGGAAAATAACTTCCGGTCAAGAGTCCCGGCCGCCCGCCCCGAGGGCCCGCACGCGAACGGACCCCGCGCGAACCGACCCCGACGCGGGAAGCCGTCCGACCCCGACACGGGAAGCCGTCCGACCCCGACGCCGGAAGCCGTCCGACCCCGACCCGCCGCCCCGCCGCTAATGCTTGGGCGCTCCGATCCGCAGCAGGTACTCGCGCCCCGCGTCCAGCAGCCCCGGCAGCTCCGCCGCCCCCGGGTGCCAGCGCTTCTCGTACTCCCAGCACACCCACGTGTCCGGATCGAGCCGGTCCAGGCAGTCCGCCAGCGGAACCACCCCGGAGCCCAGCGCCACCGGGGTGAGGTCGTCCGCCGACGCGACGTCCTTCACCTGGACGTAACCCAGGTGCGGGGCGAGCACCGCCTGACTGGCGGCCGACTCCTCACCGGCGAGCCAGGTGTGCAGCACGTCCCAGATCGCGCCGACCCGGGGGTGCCCGACCGCGGCGACGATCCGGGCGACGTCGAGGCCCGCCCGGTGCGAGTCATGCGTCTCCAGCAGGATGTTCACACCCATGTCGGCGGCGGCCGGCGCCGCCGCACCGAGCCGCCGGGCGGCCGTCGCGTCGGCCTCCGCCTGCTCCTGGTCGCCGCCGCCCGGGAAGACCCGGACAGAGGACGCGCCCAGGTCCCGGGCGAGCTTCACCAGCTCGGACAGCTCCGCCAGGACGGGCTCGTCGTCCCCCTCGGCGGCCGCCTTCACATACCCGGCGAGGCCCAGGATCTCCACCCCGCCGGCCTTGAACGCCTCGACCACATCGGCCCGTTCCCAGGACGAGAGCCCCAGGTGTACCGGCTCCTCGGGGTGGACGCGCAGCTCCACCCCCCGGTAGCCGTTCGCGGCGGCGAGCCGGACGACCTCGGATACCGGCGTTCCCGGCACTCCGAGGGTGGAGAATGCGAGCTTCATCGTGCTTGTCCTTCCCTAGGCCCTGTCGTCGAACTCCCGTCTGCCCCGCGGCGCCATGCACGCACTCTCGCCGCACCGGGCACACGCCCGAGTACGTCCAGTACGCGGACCTGCGCCCGGCACACCGAGAGCACGCACCTGACCCCGCAGGGCCGTCCTTCGGGCGACGGCGGGAGTTCGACGACAGGACCTAGGCCCTGGTCCGCCGAACACGCCCTGGTGCCGTCGCCCCGCTCCTGCCCGCCGGACCGGGCGTCACTCCCAGCGGCCGGCCTCCTCAGCCGACGCCCCGCAGCAGTCGCTCCAGGCTACCCAGCAGCTTCAGCGCGTCCTCGCGCCGCGCACCCTCCAGCAGGCCCGCGTCGGACGCCGCGCGCTGCTCGGCCTCCCGCACCCGCTCCGGGGTGACCACCCGCAGGGCGGCGGCGGCCTGCCGGGCGAACATCGCGAGCAGGTCCAGCTCCCGGACGCCCGACCTGGCCTGGGGGGAGGGGTCCAGCACCTCCAGCACGCCGAGGATCCGGGAGTCGCTGATGAGCGGGGCCGCCATCAGGGCGTTCGGCACGTACGCGGTCGACTCGGCCAGCGAGCGGTCGAAGGACGAATCCGCGCTCAGGTCGTCCACCACCATCGGCTCGCCGGACGTCGCCACCCAGCCGGCGATCCCGCGGCCGGCCGGGAAGCGCCGGCCCACGAGGAACTCCTCGCCCTGCCCGGACACGGCCTGGAAGACCAGCTCGTCCGCCTCCTCGTCGAGCAGGAAGACCGAGCTGGCCTCGGCCCCGAAGATGGCGCGGGCCACGTCGACCACCGACTGGAGCAACTCGCGGCGCGGCGCGTCGGCGATCTGGGCGTCGGCGACCGGGGCGGCGGCGACCGGGGCGGCGGTGGGGGAGAGGGAGGGAGCGGGATCAGTTCTCGGAGTCATCACGGATATCTCCTGCCGCAGTGGAAGGACGCGGCGTGTGGCGCACATTGGCCGCGGACAGATAGAGGGCGTTCTTGAGCTGGAAGGCCGTCATCCGCGGATGCGCGGACAGGACGCGGGCGCAGAGCCCGGCGACGTACGGCGTGGCGAAGCTGTTCCCCGTGGTGCGGATCGTCCGGCCGCCCAGCCATGGCACGGTCACGTTCTGGCCGGGACCGAAGAACTCCACCGGGGGCTCCGGGTTGTACAGGTGCAGTTCGGGGTCGTCCTCCTGGTGGCTGCCCACCGAGATCACCGACGCGAACCGCCAGGGGAAGCTCTCCACCGGGGTGTTGTGGGCCGAGGCGACGATCACCGTACGGGCGAAGTAGGCGCTGTCGGCCAGGCTGTGCAGCTCCTGCGCGAACCGTGTGCGGGTGGTTGACAGGCTGAGGTTGACCACGTCGAAGCCCTGCTCCACCGCCCAGCGCAGCCCGGCCATCAGGATGTCGCCGGTGCCGGAGAACCGCTCGCCGAGCACCCGCACGCTGTGGATCTCGCACTCCGGGGCGGTCCGCCGGACGATGCCCGCGCACGCGGTGCCGTGACCGCAGGTGTCCCCGGTGGTCGTCGGCTCGACCGTGATCTCCCCGCTCTCCGCGTCCTTGACGACCACCCAGGAGCCGGCCAGCGGGCCGATCAGCGGATGGTCGCGCTCCACGCCCGAATCCACCACGCACACCCGCACCCCGCGCCCGGTGGCGGGCCCGGCGGGGCGGCCGAGCGGCGGTCCGGGGTCCGCCAGCACCGGTACGTCCTCGGGGCCACGGCCGCGCAGACTCCAGGTCAGCCCCCGCCCCGGGGCCCCGCGCGCTCCCGGGGCCGTCCCCGGCTGCCCCGTCCCCGCCCGCGGTCGTTCCGGCTCCGTCCGTGGCCGTCCCGCCCCCGCCCCTGCTGGTGGCCGTTCCGGTTCCGTCCGTGGTCGTCCCGCCCCCGCCCCTGCTGGTGGCCGTTCCGGTTCCGTCCGTGGCCGTTCCGGTTCCGTGGTCGTCATCGGTCAGCTCCTCTCCCTCGTCGTGGCCAGGGGCCGGGGCGGGTGCGCGAGGAAGCCGGAGACCCGGCGCACCCCCGGCAGATGCCCCTTGCCCGTGAACTGCGCCCCGGCCGACCGGGCCGAGGCCCCGGCCTCCGGCCGCCTGCCCAGGGCGGCGAGCGTGTGCGCCCGGTCCAGCTCGGCGGTCGCCCGCACCAGCGGGGAGTCCGTGAGCAGCGAGGCCCGGACCGCCCGCTCCGCGTGTTCCGCCGCCTCCTCCGGGCGGTCCCGCACCGTCAGCCGGGCCCGCAGCCCCGCCAGGTCCACCGCGTCCGCACGGCTCAGCCCCGACGGGTCGCCGACGCCCGCCAGCCGGGCGGCCGCCGGAGCCTCCCGGCCCGCGTCCAGCTCCAGGCGGGCCGCGTCCAGCGCCACCGCCGTCCGCATCCCGGCAGCCCCCGTGCGCCGGGCCGCCGCGTCCGCCCGGCCCAGCAGGTCCAGGGCCTCCGTGCCGTTGCCGAGCAGCCCCTCCACCGTCGCCCGGAACACCGGGAGGAAGACCTCCGCCTCGGCGAACCCCAGCTTTCCGGCCAGCCGTTCCGCCTCGGCCAGGCAGCGGTACGCCTCGTCGCGCCGCTCCTGGAGCGCGTACAGCACCGCCAGCGGGCAGTTGAGGGTGACCCGGACCGTGGGCCGGCCCGCCCCGTGCGCGGAGAGCAGCGACCGGCAGCGGACCACCGCGTCGGGCACCGGGACCGGCCCCCGCCACAGGGAGACGCCGATCGCGCCCAGCGCCCCGGCCCGTTCCGGCTCCGCACCGGCCAGCACCGCGTGCTCCAGGGCGCGCGCCTGGTCCCGCTCCGCCTCCTCGTGCCGCCCGGACCGCTGGAACTGCTGCGCGAGCCGCAGATGGGCCCGCGCCCGGCCCGCCGAGTCCCCGGCCGCCTCGAACACCGGCAGCACGGCCCGGGCCACTGCGGCGGGGCCGGCACCCGGGCCGCCCGGATCCAGCACCGCGAGCGCGAGGCGGGCATGCGCGGCCTCCACCGGGTCGGACCCCGAGTCCCTTACGAGGCGCAGCAGTTCGGCCCCCTCCCCGGTGCGGCCCAGCGCCACCCGTACCTCGCCGAGCCGCCGTGTCGCCGCCGGGTCCCCGGGGCACAGGTCCACCGCCCGCTCCAGCAGGCCGTGCGCCCAGTGCAGGTCCGACCGGGCGGCGGCCTGCGCCCCGGCCCGGCCCAGCGCGGCGGCGGCCCGCTCGCGCAGCCGCCGGGCCGGATCGTCCAGCAGGCCCAGCTCCGCGCGGTACCGGTAGGCGCGCTCCAGATGGCCGCCGACCGCGCCGTCGCCGCTCCGCAGCACGCTGGGCAGCTCCGCCGCCCAGGCGTGGCGTTCCGCCTTGGCCCGCTTGGACAGTGAGGCGTAAGCGACCTCGTGCACCAGTCCGCTGCTGAACCGGTACGGTGCCGGCTCCCGGGCCCCCGGAGCCGCCGGGGTCCCCGATTCCACCAGGCGGCGCCGGCCCAGCACCGCCAACGCCTCCTCGACGCGCCGCCGGTGCTCCGGGGCCGACCCGGCAGCACCGGTCGCCCCGGCGAGCTGCCCGGCGTCCTGGCCCTCCCCGGCCCGTACGGACAGCTCCAGCCGGACCAGCTCCGGCGCGGTGAACTCCCGGCCGATCACCGCCGCCAGGTCCACCACCCCGCGCTCCGCCCGGGCCAGGGCCCCGATGCGCGCGCCCAGCAGGGCCTGGAGCGTGGGCGGCAGATCCTCCTCGGCGGCCGGGTCCCCCCGGCGGGCGGCGACCGCCGGGTCCGCCCGGTCGCCGACCAACAGCTGTTCCAGGTAGAGCGGGTTGCCCCCGGCCCGGGCCAGGAGCCGGTCGTCCACCGGGGCCGCCCCGGCGTCCGGACCCGCGAGACCGGCGGCGAGCCGCGCCGCCTCCTCGGGCGGCAGGCCGGTGAGCTGGAGGCGTCCCGCACCGGCGGAGGACCCGCCCACCCCGGCTCCCTCGCCCGGCCCGCCCGGCCCGCCCGGCCCGCCCGGCCAGCCCTGTCCGCCCGGCTCGTCCGCGCCCTCCGCACCGTCCGGCCCGCCCGGCCCGTCCGAACCCTCCGCACCGTCCGGCCCGTCGGGCCGCCCGGCGCAGAGCACCAGCACCCCCGCGCACCCCGAGCCGTCCGTCAGCCGGTGCACCGTGCGGACCAGCAAGGGGGCCGCAGCGTGCCAGTCGTCCAGCACCAGGACGGCCGGGCGGGTCCGGGAGGCCCGCTCCAGGACCGCCGTCAGGGCCGCGCACATGTCCTCGAAGGGCGCGTTCGGCGTACCGTCGCGCAGCAGGCCCCCGGACAGCAGGGCCATCGCGTCGTCGACCGCGAGACCGCCGGCCGCGACCTTCGTGTCGTCCGCGGGCCCGGGCCCCCGACCGGACGCCGGCCCGGACTCACGCGTGGACCCGGGACCGGGACCGGGACCGGGCGCGGGCCCGGCGTCGGACTGCCCGGGATCAGCTCCGGACGTGGGCGTGGGCGTGGGCCCCGCCACCACCAGCGCGCGCACCGCGTCGGCCAGCGGGGCGAGGGTGCCGTGATCCCCGTAACTGCGGCACCGCCCCGCGCCGTACGTGAGCGCGCCGGACGCCGACCGCCGCGCCAGCCACTCCCGTACCAGTCGGGTCTTGCCGATGCCCGCCTCCCCGGTGACCCGCAGCAGCCCGGCCCCGTCGCTCCGGACGGCCCGCTCCAGAGCCGCGTCCAGCGCCCGCTGTTCGGCGTCGCGGCCGACGAAAGGGACGTCGAAGCGGCGCAGCAGCTCGGGGTCGTCCGCGCCCAGTGCCAGCAGCCGGTGGGCCTCCACGCTGCCCCGCTTGCCCTTCAGCCGCAGCGGCCCGGTGGGTTCGGCCCGCACCGTCGGGCCGGCGGCGAGCAGGGTCTCCGGGCCGATCAGGATCTCGCCGGGGCCCGCGTTCTGCTCCAGCCGGGCGGCGATGTTGACGGTCTCCCCGGAGACCAGGGCCTGCCGCGCGGTCGCGTCCGAACCCGCCACCACCTGGCCGGTGTTGACACCGATACGGGTGGTCAGCTCGATGCCCAGGGTGGCGTCCAGCTCCTCGTTCAGCCGGGCCAGCGCCCGGCGCATCCCGAGCGCCGCCGCCAGCGCCCGGCGGGCGTCGTCGTCGCGGACCACCGGTACGCCGAACACCGCCATCACCGCGTCCCCGATGAACTTCTCCGGGGTGCCGCCCCGCGCCACGATCTCCGCGCTCATCGCCTCGAAGTACCGCAGGGTCACCGCGCGCAGCGTCTCCGGGTCGAGCACCCCCGACAGTGCGGTCGACCCGACGAGATCGCAGAACAGCACGGTCACCGGCTTGCGTTCGTCACCGGGCGGCGCGGCGGGGGCCGGTCCGGCCCCGCCGGCCCCGGTGGCCGCGCACGGCGTCCCGCAGGACGAACAGAACCGGGCCGTCGGCGGCAGATCCTGCTGGCACGAGGAGCAGTTCATGGCGGGTCCTTCTCTCCCGGGGGCCGTGCGGTCGGGGGCGTGCGGTCAGGGGGCCGCGGTCAGGGACGGCGGCGGGCGGGCGCACTGGGCGCTCGCGCCCCGGTGGGTACGGCCCCGGCGGCGGTGCGCCCGCCGCCGGGCCCGTCACGGTGATCGGTCACCGTCCGCCGGCCAGAACAGGGCACCGGCCAGTACAGGGCGCCGGTCAGAACAGGGCGCCGCCGGCGATCTCGCCGTGCGCCTGGACCTCCGGTCCCACGGCGTCCAGCCGGCCCTTGACGTCCAGCAGCAGCGCCAGTTCCTCCGGCGTCAGCCCGCACAGCACCTCGCGCTGCTCCTCGGTGAGCAGGTCCACGGGGAAGCCCGCCTCGTACAACGCGGCGGGCAGCACGGGCCGTTCGCCGTTCTCGGGTGGTCCGGTCATGGTGTGACTCCCATCGGTGGGACGAGTCCGGCCCCCCGCAGCGACGGCGCCGGTGCGGAGCGCCCGAGCCGGACGAACAGCCTGGTGAGCGCGTCGAGGGAATGCAGTGCGCTGACCGCCACGGCCGCTTCCGGCCCCCGGCCGAGCGGCAGCCGGTCCAGCAGCGCGTACAGCTCGTCCAGGTGCTCCGTGTCGATCACCGAGTGTTCCCGTACGGTCCGCAGCGCGGCGGCGGGCAGCCCGGTCAGCCGGGCGATGCGGCCGGTGAGACCGGGGGCGGGGGCGTAGCCCTCCAGTACGGCGATGTAGCCGAGCAGGGCGACCGGGTGGTGGTGCTCGATCCAGTAGTACTGGGACCCGACGAGCGAGGCGACCAGGGGAGAGGGCAGCCGACCGAGCGCGTCCTCGGGCGCGCCGCCCGCTGCCCGGAGGTCCTCCAGGAGCCAGGCGTCATGGCCCTCCTCCTCCCGGATGTGCTCCTCCAGGTACGCGGCGAGCGGCGCCGCCAGCGGATCGCCGGAGTCGGACAGGGCGCGGGCGCGGTCGAGAGCCAGCTCCATCAGCGGGACCGAGGCGCGGATGACGGCGTGCATCGTGCACAGGTACGTCCGGTAGCGCGGCAACAGCCCGTCGGCGCGCCACATGTGGTGCGTGGCGTCCTGGAACTCCGGCTCCAGCAGGCGGAGTTTGACCCGCAGCCGCGCGGACGCCCCCGCGCGCCCGAGCCGCGTACCGTCGGTCGCGGTGCTCATCGGACGTCCCGCCCGTCGGTCGCGGTGCTCATCGGACGTCCCGCCCCTCGGTCTCCGGCAGCGGCGGTCCGCCCGTGACGACCAGTGGCGCGTACGCCGCGCAGCCGTGACGGCGCACGACGCCCTGCGCGCCCTCCCGGGAGCCGCGCACCGCGGCCGTCAGGTCCAGCAGCGCCCCGGCCGCCCCGCCCGCCACGGCGAGGGCCCCGGCCGCCGCCGCCTCGTCGTCGCCCAGCGCCCGGCAGCCCTCGCAGTAGGAGCCCGTCCCGGCGCCGGAGCCGTACCGGGCGGCCAGATGCGTGGGCCCGACCGTGCGGAGCATGCGCAGCACCGGGGACTCCAGCGCCCGGCCGCGTACGGTCGCCCAGTCGTCGACGCCGATGTGCCCGAGGTCCAGATGGGCCGGGACCGGCCGCCTGTCGACGGTGTCCTGGTTGCAGCAGGCCAGCACCCGCCCGTCGAAGGCGACCACCGGCCAGGCGGCCATCGAGCACGGTGACGCCGCCGCCGGGTCGGGGCCGGTGCGGGCGGGCCTGGCCCAGGAGGCGGCCCGGCCGAACGGCCGCACCTCGTTGACCAGACAGGGGACCCGGCCGTCGAACTCCCGCTCCACCGCCCGGGTGATGTCGGCCAGATACGGGTCGGACGCGCCGGTCCCGGTGAGGTGGAAGCTCACCGCCACGCCCTCGTCCCGGATCCGGTGCAGGGCGCGGAACACGTCGGCGCGCGGGACCTCGCGCTCGTGGTGCGCGTCGAGGGAGGCCGAGAAGTGGTCGACGGAGCGGATCGCGCGCAGGATCGCGGGGGGAATCGCGCCGCCCCGCCTGCCCCGCCGGGTCCCGGACCGGGCGCTCCCGGACTGGGCACTCCCGGACTGGGCACTCCCGGATCGGGTGCTCCTGGACCGGGCGAAGAACATGCCGCTGAGCAGCGCGGTACGGGACCCGGCGCGGCGCGCCAGCGTGCTCAGCCGTTCGGTGAGCACGGGCAGCAGCAGCGGTTCCCCGCCGGTGAGCATGACGACGTCGGGCCGGTTCTCCGTGCTGAACGAGCCGACGAAGCGCTCCAGTTGAGCGCCGTCCGGCTCTTCCCGGGTGAACAGGTCCGACCCGGTCGAGCAGTGCGCGCAGCTCAGCGGGCACCGCCGGGTGAGGCCGAGGAGCAGGCCGGCGGCCGGGAAGGGCCGCCGTGCGACGAGTTCGGCGAGTTCCATGCGGGCCGCCTCCTTCGGGGCCGGGGCGCGTCGGGCGCGTACCCAGGCTGCGCGCAACCGGTTCGGGGACGGTCCTGCGGTGCTTCGGCGGCGGTATGGGCCCAGGTCGGGGCGGGTCCCCGGGCAGCCGCCGCGCCCCGCGAACCGGCCTCCGTCCGCCTTCAACTGGCCTGATACCGGTGCCATACCGCCGCCGAAGCGATCGCCAGGCCCGGCTTCCTAACTTTCTCGGCAGCGGCAGGCACCGGCCGGCCGCACCGGACACCGAGGGGCGATCCCCGACGGAACCCGGCCCCGCTGTGACGAGTGGATGGAGATCACCATGTCCGAGAACACCAAGCCCGCAGCCGGCGACGCCGAGGAGACCCCCGAGGTCGAGGCGCACTCCGTCCTGGACCTCCAGGAGACGGCCAACAACCACGACATCATCCAGCCTCCCGGCAACTGCGTCAGCACCGTGAGCCTCGTCCTGGGCTGATCGGACGGACCATCCGGTCCGTAGCCGCGTCCGCCGGGGCCCGAGCCCCGCAGCCGCTGTGCCGGCCGAAGCCGGGGCGGCCTCCGCGCACCACGGAGGCCGCCCCGTCCCGCGCGTCCGACGACCACTGACGACAGGAGCCCCGATGGCTGAGCCGCTCCGTTCCAACCGGGATTTCCGGCTGCTCTGGCTGAGCGGCCTCTTCGCCGCATTGGGCGGCCAGATGAGCGCCATCGCGCTGCCCCTGCTGATACTCAAGGAGACCGGCTCCGCCGTGCAGGCCGGCGCCGTGGGAACCGTGGCCGTCTGCGCCGTGCTGATCACGATGCTGCCGGGCGGGGTCATGGCCGACCGCGTCGAACGCCGCCGTCTGATGCGGCTGTGCGACGCGGGCAGCCTGGCGGCCGTCACCGCCCTGGCCGTCGCCGTGTGGAACGGGCACGCCCCGATGGTCCTCGTCCTGCTGGTCGCGACCTCCGGCGCCGTACTGAACAGCTTCTACGCCCCCGCCGCCTTCGGTCTGATGCGCGCGGTCGTGCCGCCGGACCAGATGGGCACCGCTACCGCCCGGCTCCAGGCGCGCACCTCCACGGCCCGGCTGGTCGGCCCGCTCGTCGGCGGCGCGCTGTTCGGCGTGCACCAGGCCCTGCCCTTCACCGCCCAGTTCCTCGGGCTGTTCCTCTCCACCGCCTGTGTGGCGCTCGTGCGGACCCGCTCGGAGGCCAGGACCAGGGCGGGTTCGGTGTTCAGCCGCCGGGAACTCACCGCGGGGCTCACCTTCCTGTGGGAACTGCCGTACCTGCGAACGGTGTTGCTCGTCTTCGGGCTGGGCATGAACTTCTCCTTCGGCGCCCTCACCTTCACGGCGCTCGCCGTCTTCTCCGACGGCGGGCGCTCCGGCCTCGGCGGCGGCTTCGTCATCACCTGCGTCTCGGCGGGCGCCCTCGCCGGCGCCCTGATCGCGCCCCGGTTCGCGGCGGAGCGCCATGTCCGGACGCTCATCGTCCTCACCTGCTGGAGCTGTGTGGGGACGGCCGCCGTGCTGGCCTGGCTCAGCAGCCCGCTGGTGGCCGGACTGCTCTGCGCGCTCTGCATGTGCCTCTCGACGGTCGCCAGCATCGGCTTCCTCTCGACCCTGCTGGTCGTCACCCCCGAGGACCGGATCGGGCGGGTGCAGAGCGCCGCGGGCTTCCTCTCCTCGATCGTCCAGCCGTTCGGACCGCTCGTCGGCGGCTTCCTGCTGACCACCCTGGGCGGCAGCGCCGCCTTCGTCGTGATCGGCTGCGTGCTGGCCGTCTCGGCGGCCGTCGTGACGCTCGCCCCCTCCGTCCGCGCCGGGGCGCCCGAGAAGGCCGGACCCGTCTCCACCCGCCCGGCGGCCGCCCCGGAGCGGACCACGGCCGGGCCGGCCCCCGACGCCGCGGGTCCCGGCGCACCCTGAGGAGGAACCCCGTGCCCGGTCTCCACCAGACCCAGCTCTACTGCCTCGCCGACCGCACGTACTACGAGACCCCCGCCCGGCTGAAGGACGCGGACACCCGCTACCCGCTGGACTCCGAACCGCCGGCCGACGGCTGGCGCCGGGTCGCCGGCGGACTGTGGACCTCCCTGCTCCCCCCGGACCGCGAACCGGCCGGGCAGGGCTGGAAGATCCATGTCTCCACCGTCCCCGAGGAGGCCGAGGAGACCCTGCTCGACACCGCCCGGATCTGCCGGGCCCACGAGGTGCCGTTCAAGTTCCTCCGCAGCGAGCGGGCCCTCCTGCTGATGTCCGGCAAGTACATGTCCCGTGGGGGCGCCGGGAAGTTCATCACCCTCTACCCACCGGACGAGACCGTCTTCCTGCGGGTGCTGGACGAGTTGGCCCGCGCCCTCGCCGGCCGCCGCGGGCCCTACATCCTCAGCGACCTGCGGATCGGCGACGCCCCGGTGTACGTCCGGTACGGGGCGTTCGTCTCCCGCTGGTGCCTCGACGAGGACGGCGAACGGGTGCTGGCCCTGCGCCACCCGTCCGGCGAGCTGGTGCCCGACGAGCGCGGGGTGGTGTTCCGGGTGCCGCCGTGGGTCACCGTCCCCGACGAACTGCGCCCGCACCTGGCGGCCCGCGCCGCCGCCGGGGACGCCGCCTTCCCCTACGACGTGTCCGAAGCCCTCCAGTTCTCCAACGCGGGCGGCATCTACCTGGCCCGGCACCGGGAGACGGGCCGTCAGGTGGTGCTCCGCGAGGCCCGGCCGCACAGCGGTCTTGACGAGGCGGGCGACGACGCGGTGACCCGGCTGCACCGCGAGCACCGGGCCCTGACCGCGCTGGCCGGGCTGGACTGCGTTCCCGAGGTGTACGGCGTACGGACCGTGTGGGAGCACCACTTCCTGATCGAGGAGCACATCGAGGGGACCACGCTCCTGGAGGAGATCGTCGGCCGCTTCGCCCTGCTCCACAGCACCGGCACGGCCGCCGAACTCGCCCCGTACACCGACTGGGTGGACGCGGTGACCGAGCGGCTGACCGAGGCACTGGCCGCCGTCCACGGGCGCGGGCTGCGCTTCGGCGACCTCCACCCCTCCAACATCATCATCCGACCCGACGGCCGCGTGGCCCTGATCGACTTCGAGTACGCCACGGCCCTCGACGACCGGGACACCCCGGTGGCGGGCGCCCCGGGGCTCCAGGCGCCCGCCGGGACCATCGGCGCGGAGGCCGACGCCTACGCCCTCTGGGCGACCTGGCTCTACATGCTGATGCCCATCATGGAGATGGCCGGCCACGACCGGGCCAAGGCGCTGACCCTGGAACGGTGGGCCCGCCGGAGGTACGGCCTCGACGCCGGAGCGGGACCGCGCAGGCCCGCCGCGCTGCGGGCCGCGGAGAGCGCCGACGGCGGCGAGCGGGAGACCGCCGCGCTGCTCGACGGCCCCGAGCCGGACTGGGCCGGGCTGCGGGACCGGCTGCTGCGGGGCATCCACGCGGGGGCGACGCCCGACCGCACCGACCGCCTCTTCCCCGGGGACCCCGAGGTCTTCTCGACCGGCGGGAGCGACGTCGCTCACGGGGCGGCCGGGGTGCTCCACGCCCTGCACCGCATCGGCGCCCCGGTGCCGCGCGCCTGGACCGACTGGCTCGTCGACACGGCCCGGCGACGGGACCCCGCGTCGCCGGGCGGCCTCTACGGCGGGCTGCCGGGCACGGCGGTGGTGCTGTCCGCGCTGGGCCGCCGGGAGGAGGGCCGGGAACTCCACGAACGGTCAGCCGCCGCGCCCCCGTCCGCCTCGGCCGACCTGATGAACGGCCGCGCGGGCATCGCGCTCGCCGCGCTGCGTCTGGCCCGGCCGGACCGTGCGGAGGACGGATCGCCCGACGCCAAGACCGACCACGACCTCGTCGACGCCGCGGCCCGCACCGCCCACGACCTGGACCGGCTGGTGCGGGGCGAGTCCGTGCCGGGGCTGCGCGCACCCGCGTCGGCGGGGCTGCTGCGGGGGCTGAGCGGTGCGGCCCTGCTCCACCTCGAACTGCACGCCCTGACCGGCGACGAGCAGTTCCTGGCGGCCGCCGGCCGGGCCCTCGCGGCGGAG
Source organism: Streptomyces sp. NPDC017520 (assembly GCF_044329855.1). Classification (NCBI taxonomy): domain Bacteria; kingdom Bacillati; phylum Actinomycetota; class Actinomycetes; order Kitasatosporales; family Streptomycetaceae; genus Streptomyces; species Streptomyces sp. NPDC017520. Next base: position 22,374 of record NZ_JBIRKB010000022.1, on the reverse strand, counting down.
GCGGCCCACTGCGTGACCATGCCGGACGGCACCGTCCAGGTGAAGGACGGCCGGCGGCACTTCCTCTACCTGGACCAGGGAAGCGGAGGTTTCGCCCTGGTGGCCCAGGCCTATCTGGCCCGCCGTGACTCCCCGGAGCTCCCTACCGGGCCGACCTCGGCCGCCGACGCGGCACTGGCCGCCCTGCTGCCCGGGGTCGCCAAGGGCTGCGCCTTCGAATTCGTCCGCGAGCCGGGCCTGTTCACCGGCCGGGCGGGGCTCATGGCCGTGGCGGGCGCCCTGTCGCCGGAAGGCCGCACGGCCCCCGGGGTCCTGGCCTCCGTACGCAACCTCTCCTGGCACCTGGTCGCCGACGAGGACCGGCTGCTCGTCCCGGGGGCGGGTCTGATGCGCTGCTCCGCCGACCTGGCCACCGGCGCGGCGGGGCTGCTGATGGCCCTGCACCACCTGGCCGGCGGGGAAGCCGGCGGCCCCTCCCACGGAACCCCCGCCGACGACCGGCCGCACGGTCTGCTGGAGCTGCTCACCCTGGGATGAGCGCGGAAGCCGGTACACCGCGCCGCTCGGGGGCCTCGCGCTCGGCCCCCGCTCCCGGGAGGTCCGATGCCTCCTCCCGCCCGGCCGGTGCGCGGGACCGGCCCGGGGTCTCGCGTTCGGCCCCCACTTCCGGAAGGCCCGAAGTGTCCCGCTCGGCCCCCGCTCCCAGGAGGTCCGAAGCCTCCTCCGGCCCGGCCGGTGCGCCGGGCCGGTCGGGGGTCTCGCGTTCGGCCTGCTCCCCCGGGCGGGCGGGGGCCTCGCGCTCGCGGGCGTACAGGCCGAGCAGTCTCGGCACCTCGTACAGTGCGGCGTGCGCGGTGACCTCCCCGGTGGGCGAGGTCACCGCACCGGCGCCGATGAGCGACTCGACCGCCCGGATCGCCACCCGCTCCCCGCAGCCCAGCGCCGCCGTGGCCCGGTCCAGGGTGAAGCCCCCGTCCTCGGTGAACCCCGCCAGCCGCCCCAGCACCCACCGGTCGCCGTCCGCGAGATCCCGCCAGCCGGACGCGATCCGATCCCGTACGGAGACGTCTCCGGCGACCAGTTCGTCCAGGGCGGCCGACGGATCGCCGAGCCGGTCCGCGTACTCCGCCAGCGGCAGATGCCGCAGCACCGCGAGCCGCATCCCGCTCACCTCCACCGCGAGCGGCAGCGCCCCGCAGGCCCGGACGATCCGCAACGCCGCCCCCGGGTCGGTCCGCAGCCGCCCGGCCCCGATCAGCTTCCCCAGCAGCTCCAGCGCCTCACCGTCCGCCAGCGCGGGCAACGCGATCCGGTGCACCGGGGCGAGCCCCGCCAACTGCCCCCGGGCGGTGACCAGTACGGAGCACTTCCCGGACCGGGGCAGCAGCCCCCGTACGGCCGCTTCGTCCGGCACGCCGTCCAGGACGACCAGCGCCCGGTGCCGGGCCAGCCACCCCTGCCAGGCGTCCGCGAGGGCGGCCGTCGCCACACGGACGTCCGCCGGCCCGCCCTCCGGCTTCGCGGGGGCCCCGCCCGCCACCCCGCACAGCCGCCCCAGCTCCGCCAGGACGTCCGCCCGGCTCCGGGCCGTACCGTCCTCCCGGCGCACCCGGACATGGACGCGGCCGTCGGGGAAGCGCTCGGCGAGCAGATGCGCCGCCCGGACCGCGAGCGCCGACTTCCCCGCCCCGGCCGGGCCCGAGACGACCACCACACGCTCCTCGCCGCCGCCCAGCACGTCGAGCAGGTCCCGCAGTTCGTCGCGGCGGCCGGTGAAGGCCCCCGTACAGGCGGGCAGCGTCTCCGCTCTCCCCGCCTCCCGGGCGGCGGCGGGCCGCCGGGCCTCGCGCCCCGGGCCGAGCATCGAGCGGTACTGCGCCGCCATCGCCGGGCTCGGCTCCAGCCCCAGCTCCCGCGACATCAGCTGCCGGTAGTCGTCGTACACCGCCAGCGCCTCGGCCTGCCGGCCCGACTGGTGCAGGGAGGTCATCCAGGCGGCCCGGAGCCGTTCCCGCAGCGGATGGCGCTCCACCAGATCCCGCAGCCCGTCCACCGCGACGGCGGCCCGGCCCAGCTCGATCTCGGTCTCCGCCCAGTCCTCGAACACCGTCAGGCAGCGGGCCTCCAGCCGGAGGGCCTCCTCGGCGACCTCGGCGGAGTCCCGCAGATCGTTCAGCGGCGGCCCCTCCCACAGGTCCAGTGCCTCACGCAGGAGCCGGGCCGCGCCGGGCAGATCGCCCCGACCGGCCGCCGCTCGCCCCGCGCGGGCCAGCGCCCCGAACCGCAGGGTGTCCAGCTCGTCCTCCGCGATACGCAGAAGGTAGCCCCCGCAGCCGTGCACCACCCGTCCCCGGCCCCCGTCACCGGCGGGCCCCAGGAGGGCCCGGACGGCACTGACGTAGACCTGGAGGTTCTTGCGGGCGGTACGGGGCGGGTCGTCCGGCCACACCGCGTCGGTCAGCACGCCCACCGGTACGGGGGTGTTGGGGCGGGCCAGCAGCGTGGCGAGGACCAGCCGCTGCTTTCGCGGGCCGAGCGGCAGCTCACGGTCGTCCAGCCGGGCCGTGAGCGGGCCGAGCAGGGAGACGTACACCGCACCTGCGGAACCGGTACGGGCGGGAGGTCGGTTCATCAGCGGGCCTCCGGAACGGGGACGGGCGGCGGACTGGGCCGTACGTACGCCCCGATCCTGCTGCCGCCCCGGCCCCCGCACATCGGGGCCCCGCACGCATTTTCCGCCCGGCCACCCGACCGAAACCGCCCGGCGCCCCCATGTTGCCCGCCCCGGCCCCCACGGCCCTGCCCCGGCCCCTACGGCCCTGCCCCGGCCCCTACGGCCCCGCCCCGGCCCCCACGGCCCCCGGAGCGGACCCACGCCCCCCGAGGGGGCCCACGCCGGGCCGGTGCGGGCGGAGATCGCCTCGGACCGGTTCGGGTGGGCCCCGCCTCGGAGCAGCTCGCGCGGACCCCGCCCCGGGCCGTTCGGGCGGACCCCGCCTCAGGCCGTTTCGGCGGCGCACTCGGCGGCGAACTCGCACAGCGCGGCCCGGTCCGCGCGCCCGGTCTTGCTCAGCAGACTGGCCATGTGCTTCTCCACCGTGCGGGGCGAGATGGACAGCCGCCGGGCGATCTGCTGGTTCCCGGGCCGCTCGGGCAGCAGCACGAACACCTCGTACTCGCGCGGGGTCACCCCGCCGGCCCGCAGCGGCGACGGGATCCGGTCCCAGCCGCCCCGGTGCTGGCCCACGCTGGCCCCGGCCTGCCGCAGCGCCGCCCGGCACGCGGAGGCGACCGGCTGGACCCCGGCCCCGTAGAAGTACTCCTCGGCGGACCGCAGCCACGCCACCGGCTCGCCCCACCCGTCCGCGCGGGCCGCCTCCGCGACCAGTCGCAGCCCCAGGTGGCGGGCGACTGGGAAGGGCGCGGACCGCACATCGAACGACGCCATCAGCCGGGCGGCCCCGGCCGGATCCCCCTCCCGGCCCAGCAGCACCGCGTCCGCCAGCTCCAGGAACTGCCGGTTCCAGGCGAGACACCCTCCGGGAGTCGCCCGCGCGCGGGCCAGCTCCGCCCGGTCCGCGTCGCCCGCCAGCACCCGCAGCAGCGGGCGCAGCCCGTACCGCCCGCTCAGGTAGTAGTAGCTCGGGTGGTCCGCCTCCCAGGCCAGCGCCTCGTCGAGCCCCGCCGCCGCCCGCGCCCGGTCCTCCTCCAGGAGCGCCCCGAACGCCCGGCAAAGACCCGACCGGAGCGGCACCAGCAGCGACTGCTCGCCCCCGGCCCGCCGGAACGCGGCGAGCGCCCGGTCCATGTCCCGCCGCCGCCCCCGGTGCGCGGCCATCGTCGCCCCGGCCAGCAGCAGATACCGGTGGGCGGACCGGTCGCCGACCCGGGCACTGGCCTCCGTCGAGCGGCCGATGATCTCCTGCGCCTCCTCCCACCGGGCGCACATCACCGCGTTCATCGCGAGCAGCCCGTCGACCGTACGGGTCAGCAGCAGCGCCCCCAGTTCGGTGGCCGCCGCTCGCGCGGAGAGCAGCCGGGCCGCGTCCCCGGTCCGCATGAAGGCGTTCGCGCCGAGCCGCACCAGCGCTTCCACCCGCCAGACCGGCAGGGCGTGTTCGGTGGAGATCGAGAGCATCCGCTCCAGCGCCGCGTCCGCGGCGTCGAAACCCTCCTCGCGCCGCAGCAGCGCCAGCAACTGCCAGGCCTGACAGGCCACCACGGGCAGCCCCTCGGCCTCGGCGGTCTCGGCGGCCTCCCGGACGGCCCGCTCGGAATCCGCCGGATCCCGGGGCTTCTCACCGTGCCCGGGGAGCAGCGCCAGATACCCGTCGACCACCACGAGCGCGGCCCGGCGGCCCGCCGGCGGCGACGGACCCAGCAGGACGCGGGCCGCCTCGACCTGGAGCGCCGCTTCGGCGGTGCGCTCCGCCATGACCGCCGCCCAGGCGAGCTCGATGTGGATCAGGCCGCGCCGGGCGGCGGCCTCGGAACGCGCCGGAACCGGCGGCAACGCGTCCGCCAGCGCCAGTGCGCCGTCCAGATCGCCGCCCTCGGCACGGGCGACCGCCAACGACTCGGCGACGGCGGCCCGGTCGCTCTCGGCGGCCAGCGGGTGCGCCCGCTCCAGCAGCACCACGGCGGAGCCGTGCGCCCCCGAAGCGAGCATCCGTCTTCCCGCCTCCGCGAACTGGCGGGCCGCCCCGGCCCGGTTGCCCGCGGCCAGTTGCAGCGCCGCCACGAGCTGCCGGCCGTCCTCGTCCAGCGGCTGCCCCGCGTGCTCGATGGCCACGGCGGCGCGGCGGGCCAGCGAGGCGCGCTCGGCCGGCGCCAGCGAGGAGATCAGGGCCTCGGCGGTCAGCGAGTGCCGGAAGGTGTAGCGGTCGGGGGCCGCGCCGTCCGGGGCGATGACACCGGCCTCCACCGCCGACCGCAGATGGGTGAACAGGACCCGGTCCTCGAAACCGGTGACGGTCTGGAGCACGGTCACCGAGAACTGGCTGCCCAGGGTGGCCGACGCCAGTAGGAGGTCGCGCACCGGCTCGTCCAGCCGCTCCAGCCTGCGGGCCCAGCTGCGGACGATGTCCGAGGGGACCGAACCGTCCGGCTGCTCCACCGCCTCCCAGCCGTCGTCGGTCCGCCGGAGCCGGTCGGTGTCCAGCAGGTCCGCCAGCAGGACTTCCAGCAAGTACGGGTTGCCCGCGGCGCGTTCGGCCAGCCGGCGGTGCACCGACTCGGGTATCTCCTCCGGCCGCGCCTCCAGACACGCGCCTGTCAGCGCCCGTACCCGGTCCTCGCGGAGCGGTCCCAGCTCCCGTACGGTCGCGGCGTGCCGGCGCTCGGCGGAGCGTACGAGGTCCAGGGCCGCGCCCGGCTCCGGACGCAGGGTGCCCAGGAACAGGATGGGCAGATCGGCCAGGTTGTCGATGACGTACTCGACGACCGCGACGGTCTCCGTGTCACAGTCGTGCAGATCCTCCAGCAGGATCGCGCAGCCCGCCTCCCGGCCCAGCACGGACAGCAGCCGCAGCAGGGCCTCGGCCAGCTCCACGACCGTCTCCGGATAGCCGGGGGACCCGTCCCCGCGCCACTCCGGGACCAGCCGGGCCAGCGCCGGGTGGTAGGGCGCGAGCTCCGGATCGGTCGGGGTGCCCGCGGCCCGGAACCGGGACGCCAGCGCCTCCGCGAGCGGACGGAAGGGCACGACGAGCCCGGTCGAGGTGGCCCGGCCGCGTAGCACCGGCATGCCGAGCCCGTACGCCCGGTAGGCGCACTCGCCCACCAGCCGGGACTTGCCGATACCGGCTTCCCCGAGGAGGAACAGCGCGCGCCCCGAACGCCGCCGTACGGCGTCCAGGGCGCTGCTCAGCAGTCCGATCTCTTCGTCCCGCCCGACGATGACCGGCGAAGTGGCTCGCATGGCCGCAGGCTACTGGAGCCCCAACCCCTACGACAGCGGACCAATTCGGCTTATTCGCGGTTGAGTTGGCTGGAACCGCTCACCACGGGGCTGTCATGGTGGTCCACGGCAGGTCGTGGCTGTAGCCGCTCTCTCCCTCCGAGGCGCTGAGAAGTCTGCCGCGCGCACCGAGGCCTCCGGTGGACCCCAAGGAGATCTGCCCCGCCGGGTGCTCGGGTGTGCCCTCGTGCGCGATCTCGCCGGACGCTTGCAGGGCCGATTCGCCGAACTGGTTCATCTCTGCCTCATCCTCTGGGTGGTGGTGGTTGCCGTCGTCGAAATCCGTGGTTCGGTCAGGGCGCCCGGGAGGGGCGCAGGAGCAGGGCGGACCCGATCCGGTCGGGGAACCCGGCCCGCAGCAGCCCGTGCCCGATCCCCGAGAGCCCGGTGAGCAGCCCCGGGTGCGGTACACGGCCGGGCGTCCCGCACTGCGGGCCCGCCCGGTCCGCCGAGGCCAGCAGCGTCCCGGCCCGGCGCATCCACGCGGGCCGCGCCGCCGGGAGCGCGCTGTGGCCGAGGAGTTCGAGCAGCCCCGCCTCCCCGTGGCACAGGCTGTCGTCGGCGAGCGGACCGATGCCCGCCAGCTCGCCGGAGCGCACCGCGAGCCAGCCGGACAGCTCCGGGTCCGCCAGCGCGTCGGGGCTGTCCGCGATCGCCAGCGCGATGCCGGCCACCCCGTCGCACCAGGCGGGCCCGGCCGATGGCCAGGCCGCCGTTCCGAACGCCGCTGCGTGAGCCGACCCGGCGGTCGTTCCGTGCGGCGCTGCGGTGGCGGTCACGCGGTCCGCCCCGGCCGTCGCTTCGTGAGCCGGCCCGGCGGTCGCTCCGTGCGGCGCTGCGGGGGGCGTACCGTGCGGCGCTCCGACGGTGGCTGTGCTCACGCGGTCCGCCCCGGCCGTCGCCCGGCGCAGGGCGTCCAGTCCGGCGCCCCGGTGCTGTGCGTCGCCCCCGGCCCCGGCGAAGCGCAGCAGCGCCCAGCCGATCCCCGCCGCCCCGTCGGCGAAGCCCCCCGCGTCGGGGAGCGGGGCGGCGGCGATCCGCTCGGCGCAGCGCTCGGCACCACGCCAAGCCTCCGGGCGGCCGGTGGCGCGGTGCACCGCGAGCAGCGAGACGAGCCCGCCCGCCGCCCCGCCGCGCACCCCGTACCCGTCCTCGGCCGCGCTCGCCGCGCAGCTCAGCCGGACGGCGGGGCCGGCCTGGTCCAGCACCTCCCGGTCGCCCAGCAGCGTGCCCACCTCGGTCAGCGCGTACGCGATGCCGCCGAGGCCCGCGAAGGCGCCGGAGCCCAGGGACCCGAGCTCGTCGGCCCGCCCGTGCAGCGCGTCCAGCAGCCCCGGGACCGGGGCGAGCGCCTCACGGGCCGCCTCCGCGTACCGGGAGACGCCGGTGAGTGCGGCCAGTTGCGCCAGGAAGAGCGCGGGCCCCGTGTAGCCGCCCGCGAGGTCCGCCGCCATCGGGGTGAGCCGCCAGTAGCGCTCGCCGAGCAGTTCGAGCCCGATCCAGTTGGTGCGGCGCTCGTGCCGGTAGGCGAGGGAGACGAGCTGGTCGCCCACGGACCGCGCGGCGGACAGGAGTTGCTCGGGTTCCGGGGCGGTCGCCGCGCTCCGCGACCGGCCGCCCGGCGCCGCCCGGTGCGGAGGCTCGGGCGAGGTGCTCACCATGGCGGCCCGGATGATCCGTTCCTGGTCCTGGCGGTCCACGGTGTCCATCGCGCGCACCTTCGCCTCGACGCGGGCCAGCCCGGTGGGGCCGGCGGGGCCACCGCCGGGCTGCCCCGGAACCGTACGGCCGGTGCCGCTCCACAGCTCCGCGCCTCCCGGCCGGGTGCCGAACACCGGCACGTCGCCGCGCCACAGCTCCGCGACCTCCTCGTCCTCCACGCCGGGCAGCGCGGGCACGCCCAGGAGCGGGGTGCGCAGCAGCGAGAGGATCTGGTGGCGTTCGGTGGCGTCCCGCATCAGGTCGGGGTGGGTCGACTCGTCCAGAAGCGTCGTGTACGTCCAGGTCGGCCGGGGCACGACGCGCACCTCGTCCGCCGCGAAGAGCCGCAACAGGCCTCCGTCGTCGAGGAGTTCGTCCCGGTGCTCGCTGATCGCGGTGTATCCGGCGCGGAAGCCGCCGCACAGGGCCTCGGTGTACGCGGAGGGGTCGGCCGCCACTCCGCCCAGCCGGGGCCGGTTGGCGGACTCGGTGAACCGGCCCGCCCGCCGCACCAGCCGCATGCGGTCGGTACCGGCGTCCGCCCAGTCGGCGGTCTCGATCGGCGACGACGCGGCCCGGCCCCCACCGATCGCGGACATGTCGAGCGCGGTGGTGTCCCCGACGAGCAACTGGGGCAGCAGGCCCACCCGGTGGACCGAGTCGTGCAGGGCCCGGGCGGCCGGATCGGCGGACCGGGCGGGTCCCAGCGGCGGGTGGAACAGCGTCTCCACATCGACCAGCACCGGGTGCGGGCCGCAGGCGATCAGGTTCTCGTGGTGCAGGTCCGTACCGTCCAGCGTGTGCAGCAGCGCCAGCAGCGCGCCCTGGCGCCGGTAGAACTGCCGGGTCTCCGCGGCCGAGGCGCAGGGCCGCTCCTCGACGAACTCGGCCCAGCCGTACTCCCCCCGGTCCAGGACCCGCGGCACCCGCAGCTCCGGAGCGCCGGACAGCGAACCGAACCACTCGGCCAGGGCGTTGAAGTGCCGGTGCGCCGCGAGCGGACGCGGCTTGTAGACCAGCCGGGCGCCGTCGGCGAACCGCAGCAGCATCACCGACCGGCCGCCGCGGTGGCTGTCGCCCGCCCCGGCCTCGACACCGGTGAGCGCCCCGGGCCCCGCGCTCCCGCCGCGCCCGCACTCCGGGGAACCGGCCCGGTCGCCGAGCACCCCCGAGGGGGTCAGCAGGTGCCGGTCGGCGGCGAGCCGCGCGGCCATCTCCGCGAACGCGTCCCCCGCGTTCAGGCAGGCCGTCGCGAGGAGGCGGGCCAGCACGGGATAGCCGGTGACGAGCAGGGCGAGACCGTCGCGGCGGGCGGTTTGCCGTACGAAGTCCCGGAAGCGTTCCTCGGACCCCTCGCCGCTCAGCCGGCCCAGCCGCCGGGCCTCGTGCAGCTCCGTGACGAGGGTGCGCGCCGCGATCCGGGACAGCCGACGCGTCAGCTGCCGCCGGAAGTCCGCCAGGAGGGGCGAGGAGCCGTCCGCCACCGGGCCGTCCGTCGTCGGGCCGGCCGCCCGGCCGTTCCCGGAGCCATTGACCGGGCCGCCGTTGACCGGGCCGCCGTTGACCGGGCCGCCGACCGCCGGGCCGCCGACCGCCGGGGCGTCCTGCGCGAGCGCGTCCCGGAGGCGCCGGGCCGCCGCCTCGACGAACGGTGCGACGACCGGCCCGAAGCCGCTGAGCCCCGGGTACGCCCGGTCGGGGACCACCACGTCACGCGGCGCCGAGGTGACGGCCTCCCGGGCGAAGACCGCCCAGCCGGGCTCGCCGGCGGGGCTGCCGCCGACGACACCGGGGAGCCACCAGGGCGCTCCTGCCGCGTCCCTGAACGCGACGGAAGCGGGGGCAGTGGGCGCGGCGGAAGCGTCGGCAGTGGACGCGGCGGGAGTGGACGCGACGGAAGCGGCGGAAGTGGACGCGACGGAAGCGGCGGGAGTGGACGCCTCGGAGACGGCAGGGGCCGGCTCGACGGATACAGCGGGGGCAGGGCGACGGCTCGTGCCTCTGTCGATCAGATCCTTCTCCGCCACAGCTCCGCACCTCCCCGGTCCCGGGCCGGACCCGGTCGGGCCGCCCGCATTCATCGTGGCGGGGGAGCGGGTGGGGGCGCATGGGGGAGTCGCCCCCATCTTTCGCCCTCTCGCCCGCAGACGCCGGTAACGCGGGCTCCTGGCAACAGAATTGGCGGTTTCTCGTCTGCCGCTCGGGGTCGGGCCGATGCTTAATGGGGCTCCCGCGCATGCGGGGTGAGAGACGAGTGCACGGGGGAACGCATGAACACCACGGGCAACTTCGGGCCGCCGTCCAGACCGACGCCACCGTCTGGACCGCCTGCCTCACCACCACCGGCCCCTCCGGCCGGACCTCCCTCTCAGCCACCGCCGCTACCGCCGCTGCCGCGTCCGGGAGGCGTACTGGAGATCTCGGTCAAGCGCCGGATGCTCTGGATAGGAGCGGCGGCCCTGCCGCTGCACAACCTCACCCGGGTCGAGGCGATCAAGATAAGGCCGGAGCGGAACGTGATCCGCTTCCTGGTGGGCCTGGCGTTGGTGGCCTTCGTCTATTCGATGACCGGCTGGGCTCCGGTTCTGGTCCTGCTCATCGTCCTGGTCGTCCTTTTCGTCAAGGCGCTCATCGCACCGGCGAAGCCGGTCCTGGTCGTGGAGACGGCCGGCGGCTCCTTGGTGCTCGTGACGCTGCCGAACGTGGACGAACTGCGGGCGATCGCCGGGCAGGTAGTGCACGCGATCGACCATCCGGAAGCCGAGTTCACCGCACACGTGAACCAGTTGAACAACTACAACGGCCCCGTCTTCAACCAGAACGGCGGCCAGAACACGGGGATCAGGCTATGACCGAACCGACGCACCACTCGACCTACAACGGCCCCGTCTTCAACCAGAACGGCGGCCAGAACATCGGCGTCAACTACGGCTATGTCGGCGCCGCCCAGGACCCGGAACTCCACGCGGCCGTGGAGGAGCTGAAGTCCCAGCTCCGCGGTCTCACCGCCCACCTCACCCCGGACCAGGCCCGTACGGTCGAAGAGACCCTGCCCGTGCTGGCCATGGACCGCGAGGCCATGACCGCGCGAAGCCTCACCCTGGCGCGGCTCGGCCAGATCGCGAACAGCCTGGGGCCCGTGGCCCAGCCGGTCGCGGACGCGCTGGGGCGGGTGCTCGGACTGCTGGGCTGAGGGCCGACAGGCCCAAGGGGCATCCCTGCGCCGGCTCACCCCCGGGGCGCCGCCGTGGACCCCCGGATCATCAGCTCGGCCGCGATGGTCGCGATGCCGCCGGGCGGCGGGTTCTCCTTGCCCATCGCCAGCCGCCCGGCCCGCGCGCCCGCCTCGAAAAGCGGCAGCCGCACCGTGGTCAGGGCGGGCACCGCGTCCACCGAGAACGGCAGGTCGTCGAAGCCCGCGACCGAGATGTCCTGGGGGATCCGGATCCCCTGGTCCCGGACGGCCGCGCACGCGCCCAGCGCCACGGTGTCGTTGGCGGCCACGATCGCGGTCACATCCGGTGCCCTGCGCAGGAGTTCGAGGGTGGCCTCGTAGCCGGAGCGCCGGTCGTAGGGGCCGTGCACGGTGAGCAGTTCCTGATCGTCGGAGCCCCGGCCCCCGTCGGCCCCGGCCCCGGCGGCGTCCAGCCCGGCGGCGCGCAGCGCCTCCCGGTGGCCCTCCAGCCGGTGCCGGGTGGTGGTGCGCTCCGGGGGCCCGGCGACGTAACCGATCCTGCGGTGGCCGAGCGAGATCAGGTGCTCGGCGAGGCGACGGCCGCCGCCCCGGTTGTCGAACGTGAGCGCGGCGACGAGGGCGTCCCCCTCGGGCAGCGGGGGCCGCCCGCAGAAGACGATCCGGGTGCCCGCGTCCGCGAGCTTCGTCAGTTTCGCGGACATCGCCGCCTGGTGGGCCGGGTTCTCGACCGCGCCGCCGGTGAGGACGACGGCGGCGGCGCGCTGGCGCTGGAGGAGGGTGAGATAGGTCAGTTCGCGTTCCGGGGAGCCGCCGGTGTTGCAGATGACGGCCAGCTTCTCGCCGCCCGCCCGTCCGGAACCGTCCCCGGGGCCGCCGATCTGCGTCTGGGCCGCCCCCGCCATGATCCCGAAGAACGGGTCGGCGATGTCGTTGACCAGGATGCCGACCAGGTCCGAGGTGGCCGCGGCGAGCGAGCTCGCGGGCCCGTTGAGCACGTAGTCCAGGTCGTCCACCGCGCGCAGGACCCGCTCCCGGGTCGACGCCGCCACCGGGTAGTTGCCGTTCAGCACGCGCGAGACGGTGGCCGGGGACACCCGGGCGCGGGCCGCCACATCCGCCAGGGTGACTGTCATCGCTGTCCTCCGTGAGATCACGCGCGGCCCCCTCTTGTCCGGCCGCTGTCGGCAGGCTAGCGTCATCCCGTATAGAAAGCGCTTGCTATAGCCGTATGGAGGGACCTTCGTGACACGCAGGACAGTGCGCATCGCCATGAACGGCGTCACGGGACGCATGGGATACCGGCAGCACCTGGTGCGCTCGATCCTCGCGATCCGCGAGCAGGGGGGCCTGGATCTCGGCGACGGCGAGGTGCTGTGGCCCGAGCCCGTGCTCGTCGGCCGCCGCGCCCACGCCCTGGAGGAGCTCGCCGGGCGCCACGGTCTGACCGAGTGGTCGACCGACCTGGACGCGGTCCTCGCGGACGACACGATCGACGTCTACTTCGACGCCCAGGTCACGTCGGCCCGGGTGGAGGCGATCAAGAAGGCCATCGCGGCGGGCAAGCACGTCTACACCGAGAAGCCGACCGCCACGGACGTCGAGGGGGCCCTCGACCTGGCCCGGCTCGCCCGGGACGCGGGCATCAAGCACGGCGTCGTCCAGGACAAGATCTTCCTGCCGGGCCTGCTGAAGCTGAAGCGCCTGATCGACGGCGGGTTCTTCGGCGAGATCCTGTCCGTGCGCGGGGAGTTCGGCTACTGGGTCTTCGAGGGTGACTGGCAGGAGGCCCAGCGCCCCTCGTGGAACTACCGCGCCGAGGACGGCGGCGGCATCGTCGTCGACATGTTCCCGCACTGGGAGTACGTGCTCCACGAGCTGTTCGGCCAGGTCACCTCCGTAACGGCGCACGTCCAGACGCACGTTGCGCAGCGCTGGGACGAGCAGGGCAAGCCGTACGACGCGACCGCCGACGACGCCGCGTACGGCATCTTCCAATTGGCGGGCGGGGCCGTCGCGCAGATCAACTCCTCCTGGACGGTACGGGTCAACCGCGACGAGCTGGTCGAGTTCCAGGTCGACGGCACCCACGGCTCCGCCGTCGCCGGGCTGCGCAACTGCCGTGTCCAGCACCGCTCGTCGACCCCCAAGCCGGTCTGGAACCCGGACCTCCCGGTCACAGAGTCGTTCCGCGACCAGTGGCAGGAAGTCCCCGACAACCAGGAGTTCGACAACGGCTTCAAGGCGCAGTGGGAGCTGTTCCTGCGCCATGTGACCCTGGACGAGCCGTACGCCTGGGACCTGCTGGCCGGTGCCCGGGGCGTCCAACTGGCCGAGCTGGGGCTGAAGTCGTCCGCCGAGGGCCGCCGCTTCGACGTCCCGGAGCTGACCCTGTGACCCGCGCGACCGGTTCGCGACGCCGCCGGAGGCCGCTGACATGACGATCCACCTGCCGCAGGGCCCCTACACGCCCCGCGCTACACCGCTCGACCTCGCGCCGGGAGCGCCGGCCCCCACCTCCCGTACGGTCTTCTCGGCGGCGCACGTGGTCGCGGACCCTTACGCGGACATCAGCCCGGACGACCCGGCCGCCGTCGACTGGGAGTCCACACTCGCCTTCCGCCGCCACCTGTGGGCGCACGGCCTGGGCGTCGCGGAGGCCATGGACACCGCGCAGCGCGGCATGGGCCTGGACTGGTCGGGCGCCGCCGAACTGATCCGCCGATCGGCCGCCGAGGCGAAGGCGGTGGGCGGCGCGATCGCCTGCGGCGTCGGCACCGACCAGCTGCCCGTAAACGGTCCTACGCCCACCCTGGCCGAGGTCACGGCGGCGTACGAGGAGCAACTGGCCCTCGCCGAGGAGAACGGCGTCCAGCCGATCCTCATGGCCTCCCGCGCGCTGGTCCGCGCCGCGCGGGGCCCGGAGGACTACCTCGCCACCTACGCCCACCTCCTGCGCCAGGCCTCCGAGCCGGTGATCCTGCACTGGCTGGGCCCGATGTTCGACCCGGCCCTGGAGGGCTACTGGGGCAGCGCCGACCTTGACGAGGCCACGGACACCTTCCTCAAGGTCATCGCCGAACACCCCGACAAGGTCGACGGGATCAAGATCTCCCTCCTGGACGCGGCGCGCGAGATCGACGTACGCCGCCGTCTTCCGGGCGGGGTGCGCTGCTACACGGGCGACGACTTCAACTACCCGGAACTCATCGCGGGCGACGAACGCGGCTTCAGCCACGCCCTGTTGGGCATCTTCGACCCGCTGGGCCCCCTGGCGGCGCACGCGGTACGGGTGCTGGACACGGGAGATGTGGACGGCTTCCGGGCCCTCCTGGACCCCACGGTCGAGCTCTCCCGCCACCTCTTCCGGCCGCCGACCCGCTTCTACAAGACGGGCGTGGTGTTCCTGGCCTGGCTCTCCGGCCACCAGGACCACTTCACGATGGTGGGCGGACTCCAGTCGGCGCGCTCGCTCCCGCATCTGGCGAAGGCGTACGAACTGGCCGACGGCCTGGGCCTGTTCCCTGACCCGGAGCTGGCCGAACACCGGATGCGCTCGCTGCTCGCGGTCCACGGAGGCGCACGATGAGCGACGACCCCCTCTCCCGCCTCTCGCTCAACCAGGAGACCATCAAGCAGTGGTCGCTGCCCGAGCTGACCGAGGGCTGCGTCAAGGCGGGCATCGGCAGGGTGGGCCTGTGGCGGGCCCCGGTGCAGGCGTACGGCGTCGAGCGCACGGCCAGGCTCCTGACGGACGCCGGACTCACCGTCACCAGCCTCTGCCGGGGCGGCTTCCTCACCGCCCTCGACCCAGAGTCACGCGCCCGCGCCCTGGAGGACAACCGGGCGGCGATCGACGAGGCGGCGGCCCTGTCCACCGACACCCTGGTCCTGGTCTCCGGCGGCCTCCCGCCCGGCAGCCGCGACCTGCACGGGGCCCGGGAGCGGGTCGCCGACGCGCTGGCGGAGTTGGCCCCGTACGCGGCGACGCGCGGCGTACGCCTGGCGATCGAGCCACTGCACCCGATGTACGCCTCCGACCGCTGCGTCGTCTCCACGCTCGGCCAGGCCCTGGACCTCGCGGAACGCTTCCCCGCCGAACAGGTCGGGGTGGTCGTCGACACCTACCACCTCTGGTGGGACGACCGGGCCCCGGCCGAGATCGCCCGCGCGGGTGCGGGCGGCCGCATCCACTCCTTCCAGTTGGCCGACTGGATCACCCCGCTCCCGGCGGGCGTCCTGCTCGGCCGGGGCCAACTGGGCGACGGCAGCGTGGACTTCCGCGCGTTCCGCCGCCACGTGGAGGCCGCCGGCTTCGACGGCCCGATCGAGGTGGAGATCTTCAACGAGTCGCTGTGGGCCCGGGACGGGGCGGAAGTCCTGGCGGAAGTGGCCGACCGCTACGTGCGTCATGCCTGCTGAGGGCTGTGCGCGGGGCCTCGGGTAAAGAGATCGCAAAGGGCTGCAACCTTTGCGTACCCTCCCGTGTCACACATGGCGTCGGGACTTCCGGGGAGGGGTCCGGGGGGAACGGGAAGGCCCGACGGGAGGGGAAAGCGAGGGGGGTCCGGCCGCGAGGCCGGGCCCCATTTCGCTTCTCCGGCTCCGTTACCGTTCCCGCCATGACGGAGAACACGGCGGAAGCCGGCACCGAGAACACGGCGAAGGCCATGACGGAGAGCGCGGCGGGGACCGCCGGGGAAGCCTGGCCCGAGCCGCCTCTCGCCGGCACCGAGGCGGCAGCCGTGCTCGGCGCCCTGGAGCGCCAGCGGGCCACGCTCGCCTGGAAGTGTTCCGGCCTGGACGCGGCCGGACTGAACACCACGCTCGGCGCGTCCGCCGTCACGCTGGGCGGCCTGCTCAAGCACCTGGCCCACGTGGAGGACAGCCACTTCGCCCGCCTGTGGCTCGGCACACCGGTAGGCGCCCCCTGGGACGCGGTGGACTGGGACGGCGACCCCGACTGGGCCTACCGCTCCGCCGCCCAGGACACCCCCGAGCAACTGCGCGCGCTGTGGCGGGAGTCGACGGCCCGCTCCCGGGCCGTCGTCGACGCGGCGCTGAGTGCGGGCGGCGGCCTGGACCAGCTCGGCGCCCACGTCACGCGCGGCGGCGAACGCCCGAACCTCCGCCGCATCCTCCTGGACCTCATCGAGGAGTACGCCCGCCACGTCGGCCACGCCGACCTCATCCGCGAGTCGGTCGACGGCCTGACGGGCGAGGACCCGCCGAGGTGAGCCGGAGCGGCCGGGCCCGAACGTGTGGCGCGCCGCACGGACGGCGGAGCCCCGCCCGGCCGGTCCGGGAGGTCAGCTCCGCAGTTCGGCGAGCCGGGACAGGGCGTCGGCGGCGGCATCCCGTTCCGCCGCCCCGAGGCGGACCCCCGCAGCCTCTTCGAGCAGCGCCGCCGCCCGTTCCGCGTCCCCCATCCGCTGGGCGATGTCCCCGCGCAGGACGAGAAGTCGCAGCCTCTGCACCGGAGTCGGGCGTTCGTCCGTCAGTCCCAGCGCCCGGTCGATGATCTTCGCCGCGCCCGGCAGGTCCTGCTTGGAGTCGGCGAAGAGGTCCGCCATGTGCAGGGCGCGGGCGAAGGTCTCCTTCGGCGCGGGCCGGTGGTTCTGGTCCTCGCTGATCGGCTGCCCGATCCGGATCGTGTTCCCGGTCGGGTCGGTCACCAGGAACTGGCGCACCCCGTACGACATGTCCTTCAGCGGACCGATGCGCGGCAGCCCCCGCGCCGGGACGCGCCCGTAGGCCTTCTTGAGGCCCGCCCGGAACGCGGCATGCAGGCCGTCCACATCATCGGTGAGGACGTAACACCCGGAGTGGGAGGAGGCCGGTTCGTACTCCTTCATGCCGTACAGCTGGAGCTCGACCGATCCCCGCTCGATGACGGCGTACGCGTACGGGCTCTTCTGGAGGTGCGTCGTCCCGAAGCCCAGGGCGGTGTAGAAGTCGACGGTGGTCTCGATCAGCGAGGTACGGCAGGGCAGCATCGGGATGGTCGTCTCGGTCATGCGAGCAGAGTAGTCAAACTTGAATACTAAGAGCAAGGAGTGGCCGACGCCCGGCCGCCACGGCTACGTGTCCTGATGCGTCTGCGGGGCGGGATCGGGCGTCGGGGACCTTCAGGAGTGAAAGTTCACGCCGCTCCGGCGATGTTTTCGCAGGTGGGGAGCGGCGACACAGGTCTAGACCGAACGGCCTCTTTACGCCTCTCTCCGCCCGTGCGTTACTCATGTCATGTCCATGGCGTCCGGTAATCGGATGTCATGGATCTCTTCCCGTCAACGTGCCCGGAGGTTGCTATGCCCGCGTACCGTTCTCCGTCCCGTCGGCTCAAGAGATCCAGAGGAGCGCTGATGGCAGGGGCGCTCGGCAGCGCCGCGGCGCTGATCCTCACCGCCACGGGCACGGCCGCCGCCGCGCCTCCCGACCCCGATGAGCCGATCCGCTCCGGACAGGCGTGGATGGGGGCGGGGACCCGCATGGAGCAGGGCCCGGCGTCCTCGGCGGCGGGCGGCGTGACGCCGATGGACACCAGTGGCGTCCAGGGCGTCGACGTGTCCCACTGGCAGGGGGCGATCAACTGGGGCTCGGTCAAGGCCGCGGGCATCGACTTCGCCTACATGAAGGCGACCGAGGGCACGTCCTTCAAGGACAGTCGCTTCAGCGCCAACTACACCGGTTCCTACAACGCCGGCCTGATCAGGGGCGCGTACCACTTCGCCCGCCCCGACGTCTCCAACGGGGCGACGCAGGCGGGCTACTTCGCGGGCAACGGCGGAGGATGGTCCAAGGACGGCAAGACCCTCCCCGGGGTGCTGGACATCGAGCACAACCCGTACGGCGCCATGTGCTACGGCCTCTCCACGACCCAGATGCGCACGTGGATCAACGACTTCTACAACACGTACAAGGCGCGCACCACCCGGGACGTCGTCATCTACACGACGGCCAGCTGGTGGAACACCTGCACCGGAAACTGGACCGGCATGGCCACCAAGTCGCCCCTCTGGGTGGCCCATTGGGGAACCAGTAGCCCGAACATCCCCAGCGGCTTCCCCACCTGGACGATCTGGCAGTACTCGGCGACCGGCCGGGTCGCCGGGGTCTCCGGCGACGTGGACCGCAACAAGTTCAACGGCTCCATGACCCGGCTCCAGGCCCTCGCCAACAACACGGCGTAGCGGCGCCGCCCTCGCGACGGCCGGGTGAGTTGCGGCGGCTCACCCGGCCGTACCGCCGCCACACGCCGCAGTCACCGCCGCTGGCCCCCATACCGTCCGCACGCGCCAGGAGCCCGCAGTGAACCTTCCGCAGCCGTCCCGCCGCCACGTCCTGCTCGCCGGTGCCGGCGGCCTGGCGGCAGCCGCCCTACCGGGTACGGCCCACGCCCTCGATGCCCTCGACGCCATCGAACCGGACATCGACAGCACGACCCAGTGGAAAGCCCGTCCGCCGCGGAGCCCGGTCGAGCTGGTGGGCAAGCGGCCGACCATGATCGTCGTGCACCACACGGTCAGCGCCAACACCTCCGACGTCTCCCGCGCCCAGGCCCACCGGCACGCCCACTGGGTCCAGGACCTGCACATGGACAAGAACGGGTGGACCGACACCGGCTACCACTTCCTCGTCAGCCGGGGCGGCTGGATCACCGAGGGCCGCCACCGCAGCCTCAGCACGCTGCGGAGCGGCAGCGACTTCGTCCTGGGCGCGCACACCTCCGGCCAGAACGGAGCGGGCATCGGGATCGCCAACGAAGGCGCGTACCACGACGGCGCCCAGCCGCCCCGGGCGCAGTGGGAGGTCCTGGTGACGCTCTGCGCGTACGTCTGCCAGCAGTACGGCATCGCGTCGAGCCGCATCTACGGGCACAAGGACTTCGGAGACACCCTCTGCCCGGGCGTACTCCACGACAAGCTGCCGCAGCTCCGGAGCGAGGTCGCGGCGAGCATGGGCTGAGCGACGGACCGTGCCGTGTCACGTCTCGTAGACTCGACCGCCTGAACGATCTGCGCGGCGGCGGCGACGGGGTGGGAAGAGTATGGACGAGTGGCTGCCGACGCGGAACCGGAACAGCCCGCCCAGCACCTCCCACACCGGACGGAACCGCCATCCATGTATGTCTCCCGCGTGCGCGTCGAGAACATCAAGTCGTTCCACGGCCCGCGCGTCGTCGACCTGACCCTGACCCGTCCGGACGGTTCGCACGCCGGCTGGACGGTCCTCGCAGGACGGAACGGCGCGGGAAAGACGACGTTGCTCCGGGCCGTGGCTCTGGCCTTGAGCGGTCCGGCTGCGGCGCGCAGCCTCGTGCCGGACTTCGACAACTGGGTGACGCGGGGCACCTCGGCGGGGCGGGCCGAGGTCGAGATCGCCAGGGACCCGGACATCGACCGGTTCACCCACGGGCGGCCACCGAACGCCGGGTTCAGGGCCGGTCTGCGGTGGCGGGCGCCGCAGGAAGGGGCAGCTGACACCCGCTTCTCCCACCACAGCAGGAGGGGGAGCCGGCCGTCGCTGGAGGAGATCCGCTACACGGACGCGCAGAGCAGTGCCGCACAGCGGGGCCCGTGGGCGGACAACCCGGTCGGCTGGTTCTGCGCCGGCTACGGGCCGTTCCGTCGGATGGCGGGGGGTTCGGGAGACGTGCAGCGCCTCATGCTTGCCTCCGGCCCTGTCGCCCGGCAGGCGAGCCTCTTCCACGAGGACGCCTCGCTCGCCGAGGGAGTCACCTGGTTGATCGAGCAGCACCTGCGGGCCCTGGAGGGACGGCCGGGAGCCGCCGCCCTCAAGGCCGCCGCGCTGGCCATTCTCAAGGACGGCCTGCTTCCGGACGGCTACGAGGTCGACGACGTCGACTCCGAGGGGCTGTGGGTCCGACGCGACGGTCATCGATTTCCGCTCCGTGAGATGAGCGACGGGTTCCGGACGGTGGCCGCTCTGGTGGTCGACATCCTCAAGCAGATGCACGACGCCTTCGACGCCCTGGCCCTGGGAGGCATCGACGACGACGTCTTCGGTGACCTCACCGTGGAGACCATCGATGACGAGACCGCCGTGAACAAGATCCCGGGCATCGTGATCATCGATGAGATCGACGCCCACCTCCACGTCTCCTGGCAGCGCCGCATCGGCCCCTGGTTGACCGCGCACTTCCCCAACGTCCAGTTCATCGTGACGACCCACAGCCCGTACATCTGCCAGGCGGCTGACCTCGGAGGTCTGATTCGTCTGCCGGGGGTGAGGGAGGACGCGGCGCCCGAGGTCGTGCCCGAGGACCTGTACGAGCGAGTGGTCTACGGCAGCGGCGACGACGCGGTCCTCTCCGACCTGTTCGGTCTCGACACCCCGTACTCCGAGCGGGCCGAGCACGTCCGCGCCGAGTTCGTCGCCCTGGAGTCCCAGGTGTACGAGGGCGACACCTCGCCGGGCACCGTCGCGCGCTACAAGAGCCTCAAGGACCTGCTCACCAGCTCCCCGGCGGCACGGGTCCACGAGATGTCCGCCCAACTCCACCGCATCGCCCAGGAGATCGGGGACGGAGAAGGCGGCGAGGCGGAGTGATCCGCCTGGAGCGGGCTTCGCTGCCCCCGGACACGGTGGCTCATCTCAAGTCGTACACCGAGCAGATCGAGCGGACCGTCGCGTCGGACCGCAAGGCCAGGGCGGCCGAGCTGTGGGCTCACACCACCGTCCGCCGACGC
Organism: Streptomyces sp. NPDC017520; assembly: GCF_044329855.1. Lineage (NCBI taxonomy): Bacteria > Bacillati > Actinomycetota > Actinomycetes > Kitasatosporales > Streptomycetaceae > Streptomyces > Streptomyces sp. NPDC017520. The sequence continues at coordinate 1,811 of NZ_JBIRKB010000022.1, read as the reverse complement.
GTACGCGACGGTCTGCTGGCTACCCTCGCCGGCATGGCGCCCGGTCACCAGCGCTGCATGTACTGCGGTGACAGCCAGGGCACGGACATCGACCACTTCGAGCCGAAGAGCCTTGCTCCGCTGCGTACCTTCGAGTGGTTCAACCACTTATTGGCCTGCGCGTACTGCAACAGCAACCAGAAGCGGAACAGCTTCCCTCGATCCGAAGCTGACGGTAGCCCGCTCCTTCTCGACCCCACGCTCCAGGACCCACTGGAGCACCTGCGGCTGGTCCTGCCGGTGTGTACGTACAAAGGGCTGACTCCTCAGGGCGACGCGTGCATAGCCGTGTTCGGCCTCAACTCCCGAGGCGTCCTCGTCGACGGCCGCAGAACGGCGTACGGAACCGCCAAGCAGTCGGTCGAACTGTGGCGGATCGCCACGGACCGGGGCCAGCACGACAAGGCGGCGGAGATCGTCCGGTTGGCTTGGAACCGTCCGCTCGCGGACGTCCTGGCAGGGATGTTCCATCAGGCCGGCCACCCCGCCGCGGCGCTCTTGTTCGTCGGCGAGGAGGAGACCCTCGGGCTACTCCGGGACCGGGACCTGCGCGCGGCGTTTCTGTCCCGCGCGTGACACCGCCCGGCGGCTGTGGTCAGGCGGAGAAGTCGCCGCTCTTGAGCGCGGTGACGAACGACGACCAGCCGTCTGCGGAGAAGACGACGGCCGGGCCTGCGGGGGCCTTGCTGTCGCGGACGGGGATGGTGGCGTGGCCGTCCGCGACCTCAAGGCACTCGGCGTTGGCCCCACCGCTGTAGCTGGACTTGCGCCATCCGGTCAGCGGCGCGCCCTCAACGATGCTGGGCTCGGTGATGTGCATGTTCGTGCTCCTCCGCGATGCTTCTGACGAGCGCCACCGACTCTTCCCGCGGGGCCGCATCACTCAGGGCGAGAGTGTAAGAGGTGTGGCAGGCGTCAACCACCGCCGGATCGTCCAACAGGCGCCCGTTGTGAACTCCTTCGACATAGGCCAGAGGGGCCGCGTCCGCGAAGGACAACAGGTAGAGCATGCCTTCCAGAAGCGCGTGCGCGCCGGATGCCAGAGTCAGCACGTGCAGGCGTACGCGACCGGACTCCGCCAGGTCCGCCACTTTGTGCAACTGCTCGGCCATCACCTGCGGTCCGCCGACACGGCGTCTGAGCGCACTCTCGTCGAGCAGCATCCACGTTACGGGCGTTGATGGCTTGTCGAGGATCAGACTGCGCCTGGTGCGGCTGACAACGAGTTCGTCAAGTTCCTCCGAGCAGTAATTCGGGCTGTACGCCTGGAACACGGCGCGAGCGTATGCCTTCGTCTGGAGCAGACCCGGGATGAGCGATGATCCGTAGTGTCGGATTTCCGTGGCCAGTTGCTCCCACTCGGCGACCAGTCCGAAGTAATGAGCGAAATACGGGTCCAAGTCCTCCAGCCACCGCCCGAAGAACCCGTCCGTCCCCAGCGCGCGGTCGATCCGCTGAGCGTCATCCGGACTGGGCAGCCGCCGCCCCGCCTCGTAATGGCTGATGAGGGTCGGCGAGCAGACGACCATCTCGCTCAACGCTTCCTGCGTCAGCCCCGCCGCGATACGCCGCAGCCGCAGCTCCTCGCCGTACTTCTGCCTCGGCGTGCGCGGCCCCTGCTTCGTTCCCATGCACTCCAACTCCCCGTCTTGACGAACGCGCTGTCATCCCCGACCCCCTAGAGATCGTCTTCAAAGGTGATCAGGTGATGAGGGATCATCTTGGTCATGGTGCGTCGTCATGAGCTTTCGGATGCCGAGTGGGCTGTGTTG
>NZ_JBIRKB010000021.1:0-123498 GCF_044329855.1 Streptomyces sp. NPDC017520 | reverse complement strand
GCCACCCGCTATGACAAAACCCGCGAGTCCTACCAGGCGGCCGTCACCATCGCCTCAATCCTGCTTTGGATCTGACCTTTGAAGACGACCTCTAGGCGGGAGCCGTGGGGCGGCCCGGCTCTTGACGGGCGGCCCCACGGCTCCCTACGGTCTGGTTTGCCATCAGGACATCTGACGTCTTCTGTCCTGTGGCTTTCCTTGACCCCTCCAGGAGGGCACCGCCATGCCGTCGGCCGATCTCACGCTCGCGGAATGCCGCGCCTACCGGCCCGAACTGCCGCTGCCCGACGGGTTCGACGCCTTCTGGTCCGACACTCTGGACGAGAAGGGCCCCGGCGGCACACCGGACCGGCGACCCCGGTTCGACGAGGTCGACAGCGGGCTGGTCCAGGTCCGCTGTTACGACGTGAGCGTCCCGGGCTACGACGGCCGTCCCGTACGGGGGTGGCTGCGGATGCCCGCCGGGGCCGCCGGGCCGCTCGGCTGCGTCGTGGAGTTCCTCGGGTACGGACGCGGCCGGGGCCTGGCCCACGAGCATCTGATGTGGGCCTGCGCCGGATACGCGCACCTGGTCATGGACACCCGCGGCCAGGGCTGGTCCTCGGCGACCGGCGACACCCCCGACACCGACCCGGGATCCGCCGGCGCCGTGCCGGGATTCCTGACCCGGGGCGTGGAGAGCCCCGAAACGCACTACTACCGGCGGGTGTTCACCGACGCGGTCCGCTGCGTGCAGGCGATGCGCGAGCACCCCGGGGTCGACCCCGCCCGCATCGTGGTGACCGGGGTCAGCCAGGGCGGAGGCATCGCGCTGGCCGTCGCCGGGCTCGTGCCGGGGCTCGCCGGAGTGATGCCGGACGTGCCGTTCCTGTGCAACATCCCCCGGGCCGCGCGGATCGCCGCGACACCCCCGTACACCGAGATCGCCGCCTACCTCCGGCTCCACCGCGACCGCGTCGAGCCGGTGTTCCGCACCCTGTCGTACTTCGACGGGGCCCACCACGCCACCCGGGCCACCGCCCCCGCGCTGTTCTCCATCGCGATGGCGGACGACATCTGCCCGCCCTCCACCTGCTTCACGGCCTACAACCGGTACGTGGGACCCAAGGAGGTGCGCGTCTACGAGTTCAACGGGCACGAGGGCGGGACCGAACACCACCGCGCCGAACAACTGGCCTGGGTGCGCGCCCTGTTCGCCGGCCTCCCGGCCGAACGTCCCTGATCGCCGACCGCTCCGTCCGAACGTTCCTGTTCGCCGGCCTCCCGTCCGTACGTTCCTGATCGCCGACCGCTCCGTCCGTACGTCTCCCCTCACGAGAAGAGAGATCGTCCATGCAGCGCAGAGTCACCGTCGCCATGCTGTCCGCCGCCCTCCTGGTGGCCACCACCGCCGGCACCGCCCACGGCGCACCGGCCGCAGCCCCCGGCGAACTGACCTCCCAGGACATAGCGACCCAGGGCGTCGGATCCCCCCACTACCGCATCCCCGCGCTCACCACCTCCGTCGAGGGCACGGTGATCGCCGCCTATGACACCCGTCCCACGCTCGGCGACCTCCCCGGCAACCTCGGCATCGTCGTACGGCGCAGCACCGACGGCGGCACCACCTGGCAGAGCCAGCAGGTCATCCGCAAGGAGGCGGCCCCCAAGGGCTTCGGCGATCCCAGCCTCCTCGTCGACCGCACGACCGGCCGGATCTTCGTCTTCTACGCGGGCTCCGTCAACCAGGGCTTCTTCGGCTCGGCCACCGGCAACGACGAGAGCGACCCGGACATCCTCCAGGCCGACTACAGCTACTCGGACGACGACGGCGTCACCTGGACCCATCGCCGCATCACCCAGCAGATCAAGAACCCCGTCTGGGCCGGTATGTTCGCGGCCTCCGGCGAAGGCATCCAGGTGCGCCACGGCGCGTACAAGGGGCGGCTGATCCAGCAGTACGCCATCCGGAACAACGGCGCCAACTACGCCGTCAGCGCCTACAGCGACGACCACGGCGCGACCTGGAAGATGGGCAACCCCGTCGGACCGGGCGGCGACGAGAACAAGACCGTCGAGCTCAGCGACGGCCGGATCATGCTCAACAACCGCTCCGCGCCCTACCGGACCGTCGCGTACTCCAGCGACGGCGGCGTCACCTACACACCGTTCACCCAGGACACCAACCTGCGCGACCCGGCGAACAACGGCTCGATCATCCGGTACGCCCCGGACGTCCCCGCCTCCCACCCCCAGGCCTCCTGGCTGCTGTTCAGCAACACCGACAGCACCACCCGGAAGAACCTGACCGTGAAGATGTCCTGCGACAACGGGAGGACCTGGCCGATCCGGAAGGTCGTCAACCCGGACAGCGCCGCCTACTCGACGCTGACCCGGCTGCCGGACGGCCGGCTCGGACTGCTCTACGAGCGCGCCGACTACCGGCACATCACCTACTCCTCGTTCGACCTGAAGTGGCTCGGCGGCACCTGCGCGGACATCACCATCACACCCCCGGCCACGCTGAAGGCGGGGACGGCCACGGAGGTGACCGTGCGGGTCGTCAACCGGATGGACGTCACCCGCGACGCGGGCACGCTCGACCTGACCGTGCCCGCCGGCTGGACGACCCGGCAGGTGGCGTTCCCGGCGCTCCGGCCCGGCGAGGGCGCGAACATCAAGGTCCCGGTCACGATCCCGGCGGGCACGTCCGGCACCGCCGAACTGACCGTGACCTACAAGGCCGACGGCAAGCAGGCGTTCGGGACCCGGTCGGTGACCGTGACCCCGTAACCGCCCCCGGCCCGAGGGCTGTCCCGGCCGGGCACCGCGGGACAGCCCTCAGGGCCGCTCCAGACGGGAGCGGATGCCGTCGAAGTGGGCGCGCATCGCCGACGCCGCCCGGGCCCCGTCGCCCGCCGCCACCGCCGCGACGATCGCGTGGTGCTGGGCGCAGGTGACGCCGGGGTCCTGGTGGCCGTCGTCCGTGCTGGCGCGCACCCCGTCCATCGCCGCCCAGAACGCGTCCAGCACCTCGCTGAGCAGGTGGTTGTCGAGCGAGGCGTAGAGCGCCAGATGGAAGGCGCGGTCGGTGGACCGGGCGACCCGGCCGTCCAGGGCGGCCTCGGCCTCCATCGTGGCGACCAGCCTCCGCAGCACCGCCAGGTCCTCGGCGGGAATGCCCGCGCTGACGGCGCCGACCAGCCCGGTCTCCAGCGCCTCGCGCACCTTCATCAACTCCAGCAGCCCCGGCTCGCCCCGGCCGTGCCGCACGACCGCACGAAAGGCCAGGCCCTCGGCGAAGGGCGTCAGCGAGAGCGAGCCGACGAAGGTCCCGAAGCCCCGGCGGATCTCCACGACGTTCATGGCCTGGAGCGCCTTGAGGGCCTCGCGCACCGAGACCCGCCCGGCGCCGAACAGTTCCATCAACTCGGGCTCGGTGGGCAGCGGATCGCCCGGGCCGAGCGCCCGGTCGAGGATCAGTTCCCTGATCCTCCGCTCGATGTCCTGCGCCATGGTGGGGCGGGCCACAACCGTCCTCCAGAGGTGTCGTCGGCCGCCGCGGCCTCTTGACCGGCCGCCGGGGCATCGGCTTAAGGTAAGCCAAGACGTAAGACATCTTACGTCTCATGTCCTGGTCTCGTCCTCGCCTTCGGGCGAGAGGCGCAAGGCCGGCGTTCCGAGCGAGCTGGAGCTCTTCCACCATGTCCCTGACCGCACCGCTGCGCGGCGTCGTACCGCCGGTCTGCACCCCGCTCGACGACCGGGGCGAGGTCGACACGGCCTCCCTCGCCCGGCTCGTCGGCCACCTCGTCGACGGCGGAGTGCACGGCCTCTTCGCCCTCGGATCGACCAGCGAGGTCGTCTACCTGACCGACGCCCAGCGCGCCATCGCGCTGAAGACCGTCGTCACCGCCGCCGCCGGACGGGTCCCCGTACTCGCCGGGGTCATCGACACCACGACCCCCCGGGTGCTCGCCCACGCCCGGGCCGCCGCGGAACTCGGCGCCGACGCCCTCGTCGCGACGGCGCCCTTCTACACCCGCACCCACCCCACCGAGACCGCGCGGCACTTCCGCGGGTTGCGGGCGGGCGTCGACCTGCCGCTGTTCGCCTACGACATCCCGGTCGCCGTGCACTCCAAGCTCTCCGCCGCCCTGGTCCGCGAACTGGCCGAGGACGGCACCCTGGCCGGTCTCAAGGACAGCAGCGGCGACGAGGGCGGACTGCGCAGGCTCGTCGTCGCGCTGGGCGGACGCGAGGGCCGGGCACGGGGCCCCGTGCCGTACTTCAGCGTGCTGACCGGGTCCGAACTGACCGTGGACGCGGCCCTGCTGGCCGGAGCCGACGGCGTCGTCCCCGGGCTCGGCAACGTCGATCCGGTCGGCTACGTACGGCTGTACGACGCCGCGCGCGCGGGGGACTGGGCGCTCGCCGCCCGGGAACAGGAGCGGCTCGTCGAGCTGTTCGCCATGGTCGACGTCGGCCCCGAGGAGGAGATGGGCCGCAGCTCGTCGGCGCTCGGCTCCTTCAAGGAGGCGCTGCGGCTGCTCGGCGTCATCGACCGCGGCGCCACCGCCTTCCCGCAGATCCCGCTGTCCGCCGCGTCCGTCGCATCCGTCGCGGAGCGGCTGCGCGGCGCCGGTCTGCCGCCGGTCCGATGAACGGTCCGATGAACGGGCGGGCGACCGGTCCGGCGACCGGAGCCGTGGTCATCGGCCTCGACCTCGGGGGCACGAAGATCGCTGCGGCCCTCTTCGCGCCCGACGGCGCGGTGCTGACCCGGCACACCCGGCCCACCCCCGCCCGGGACGGGGCCGCCGCCGTGCTCGACGCGCTCGCCGCGGCGGCGGCCGAGGTCGACCCGGACGGCCTGGCCTCCCTGGTCGGCATCGCCGCCGCCGGGGTCGTCGACCCCCGCACAGGCATGGTCACCAGCGCCACCGACTCCATCCGGGGCTGGGCCGGCACCGCCCTCGGCGCAGGCCTCGCGGACCGAACGGGACTGCCGGTGGCCTGCGACAACGACGTGCGTGCCACGGCGAGACCCGAACTCGCCGCCCTGGCCGACAGCCACGGTTCGCTGCTGTACGCGGCCGTCGGCACGGGGGTCGGCGGCGCCCTCGCCGTCGACGGGCGGATGCTGCACGGCGCCGCCGGAATCGCCGGCCACCTCGGCCATCTGCCCAGCGCCGAGGCGACCGGACTGCCCTGCACCTGCGGCGCCACCGGACATCTGGAGGTCATCGCCTCCGGCCCGGGCATCGCCGCCCACTACGCACGGCTCACCGGCACCCGGCCGGACCGGCTCGAAACGGTCGCCGCCCGGGCCGCCGGAGGCGAGCAGGCGGCCGTACGGGCCATCACCACCGGTGCGACGGCGGCCGGCCGGGCCCTCGGCGGCCTGGCCAACGCCCTCGGCCCCGACCGGGTCGTCGTCGGCGGCGGGGTCCCCCGCATAGGCGCGCTGTACCGCTCCGCGCTGGCCACGGCCTTCGCCGCCGAGCTGATGCCGCCCCTGCGGGGGCTTCTCCCCGAACCCCCGCTCCACGGCGGGGACGCCGCCGTACGGGGCGCGGCGGCCCTGACCGCCACCCTTCCCCTCCACCGTCCGGGAGCTCGCCGATGAACGCACAGGATCTGAACGCACAGGGTCTGAACGCACAGGATCTGGCGGCCGCACTCCGGGGCCGACTGATCGTCTCCTGCCAGGCGCCCCCCGGGGACCCGATGCGCGAGACCGCCACCCTCGTCCGCCTCGCGCTCTCGGCGGCCGCCGGCGGCGGCGCCGCGATCCGCGCCAACGAACCGGAGGTCGTCGCCGCGATCGTGGCGGCGGTGGACCTGCCGGTCATCGGCCTGTGGAAGGACGGCGACACCGGGGTGTACATCACCCCGACCGTCCGGCACGCCCTGGCCGTCGCCGCGTCGGGCGCCGCCGTGGTCGCCGCCGACGCCACCGACCGACCGCGCCCGGACGGCTCCACCTTCGCCGAGCTCGTCGCCGCCGTGCACGCGGCGGGGGCCCTCGTCATGGCCGACGTCGCCACCCTGGCCGAAGGGATCACCGCCGCCGGACAGGGGGCGGACTTTGTCTCCACCACCCTGTCCGGCTATGTGCCGGGGACCCCGAAGCAGACCGGCCCGGATCTGGACCTCGTGGCGTCCCTGTCGGCCGCGATCTCCGTACCCGTCGTCGCCGAGGGGCGGGTCAACACCCCCGAGGAGGCCGCCGAGGCGCTCACCCGCGGCGCCCACAGCGTCGTGGTCGGCACCGCCATCACCGCACCCACCGCCCTGACCGCCCGTTTCGCCGGCGCACTGGCCCATGGACCCGGCGACGGCGCGGGCGACACGGCCCGGGTCTGAACCGGGGGGCTGAACCGGCAGGCGGCGGCCCACCGGTCGCGCCCCACCCCGCCCCGGGGGCGCGACCACCGGTCTGAGACGCTGTCAAGCACCTGACCAGGTGTTGCGTCCGCCCGGTGCCCACCGCGCCTGACCAGGTGTTCCGTCCGCCCGGCGCCCACCGCACCTGATCCACCCGCAAGGAAGACATGCAGGGAGTCCTCACCGGCTTCACGGTGATCGCCACCGTCATCGCCGTCGGGTACGTCATAGGCCGCCGCGGGTATCTGGGACAGGACGGCCGCACCGTGCTGACCCGGCTGGCCTTCAACGTGGCGACCCCGGCCCTGCTCTTCACCATGCTCGCGGGCGCGGACCTGTCCGTCCTCCTGTCGACACGCCTGCTGGTCACCGCGACGGCCACGGCCGCCGCGGCCGGAGTCTTCGCCGTGGTGGCCGGGCTCTTCCTGCGCTGGGACGCCGGACGGGTCACCATCGGCGCCCTGTGCTCCAGTTACGTCAACGCCGGGAACCTGGGCATCCCCATCGCCGTCTACGTCCTCGGGGACGCCTCGCTCGTCGCCCCGGTGCTGCTCCTCCAGCAGATCGTGGTGACCCCGCTGGCCCTGACCGTCCTCGACCTCGGCCGCCCCGGTGGGCCGGTGTCGGTCCTCCGGCGGCTGACCACCCCGCTGCGCAACCCGATGGCGATCGGATCGCTGGCCGGTGTCGCCGTGGCCGCGTCCGGCCGGACCCTGCCCGGGCCCCTGCTGGAGCCGCTCGTCCTCATCGGCAACATGTCGGTCCCCGCGGTCCTCCTCGCCTTCGGGATATCCCTGTACGGCGGCGAGCGTCCGGGCCGGGGCGAGGACCGGGGCGCCCTGTACCTGTCCGCCCTGCTGAAGACGGTCGCCCAGCCGGTCGTCGCGTGGGCCGTCGGCGCGGGACTGTTCGGGCTGCGGGGCGAGGCGCTGCTGGCCGTCGTCGTGATCGCGGCTCTCCCGGCCGCCCAGAACCTCTTCACGTACGCCTCGCACTACGGGGTCGCCGAGCGGTTCGCCAGGGAGTCGATCCTGCTGTCCACCCTGCTCTCCGTCCCGGTGCTGATCACCGTCGCCGCGCTGCTCGGGCAGTAGCCCCCGCCCCGCCCCCGGTGTGACGCACACCACTCCCAGGTGAGAACCCGCAGGCCCCGCCCCGCGTCTGGCCGGTGTGAGACTACGAAAGAAGCGGCCCCCGGAGCCGGCCGAGGAACATCTCCTCCGTCGGGTCGCCGACGGAGACCGCGCCGCGTTCGACGAGCTGTACCGGCGCACCTCCCCCTGGCTGGCGGTACGGCTGCGACGCCGGTGCGCCGACGAGCAGATCGTCGCCGAGGTCATGCAGGAGACCTATCTCGCCGTGTGGCGTGCCGCCGGCGCCTTCGTCGGGAGCGCCGTCGGCGGGAGCGCCGCCGGGTGGCTCTGGACGATCGCGGCCCGCCGCCTGGTCGACGCCTTCCGCCGCCGCGCCCACCACGCCGAACCGCCCGTCGCCGCCGCCGGACGTGTCACCGCCCCGGCCGCCGAGGACGAGGTCCTGGCCGCCGCCGTCGGCGGAGAGGTCGGGGACGCCCTGCGGACCCTCGCCCCGGAGCTGCGGCAGGTACTCCAGGCCCTGGTGCTCGACGGGCTCTCGGTCCGGGAGACCTCGGTCCTGCTCGACCTCCCCGAAGGCACCGTCAAGACCCGGGCCCGCCGGGCCCGTATCGCCATGAGAAGGGCACTGGCATGAGCGTCGAGCACCCGTCGGACCGACTCGTCGACAGCTACGCGCGCGGGGACACCGACCTGCCCGCCGACGAACTGTGGGCCGTGGAGGCCCACATGGAGCGGTGCGCCGACTGCCGCGGCCGACTGGCCGGCGCGGCGGCCGGCGTACCCGCGGTCACCGCCCTGCTGACCGCCGTCCGCGACCGCCTGGAGCCGGCCCTGGACCGTTCCACGCCCGCCCCGCGCCGTCGCCGCCGCCCCATGGCCTGGGCCACCCCGGTCATGGGCCCCTGGCTGGCCATGGTCATCGGCGTGAGCGTCGTCGCGGTGCTGCTGGACCGCACCGCGGACTGGACGCGGGGCGCACCGCCCGTCCTGCTGCTGGCGCCGGTCCTGCCGCTCGCCGGAGTCGCCGCGGCCTGGTCGCGCGGCCTGGACCCGGCGTTCGAACTGACCGCCGTCACCCCGCGCGCCGGGCTGTCCCTGCTCCTGCGGCGCACCCTGACCGTGCTCGCCGTCGTCCTCCCGGTCCACCTGGCCGCCGGGTTCCTGACGGGCGTCGCCCTCGCGCAGTGGCTGCTGCCGTCCCTCGCCCTCACCGCGACGGCGCTGGCGCTCGGCAGCGTCATCGGCGTCGGCCGCGCCACCGCCGCCCTCGGCGTGCTGTGGACCGCGGCGGTCCTCGCCCCGGCCGCGGCCCTCGGCCGTCTCTTCCTCCTCCAGCCCGAACACCTCCCGCTCTGGGCCCTGACACTCGCCGCCGCGGCCGTCGTCGTCCTGGCCCGCCGCCGCGCCTACACCACCCCCAACCGTCTGCGATGAAACCCCGCGAGCCTGCGATGCCCCCCCCGGCAAGGAGAACCCGTTGACCGTCCCGACCGGCGCGCTCGACACCGAGCCACGCGTCTACGCCCATGAGATCCATGCCACCGGCCTCACCGTCGGAGTCGGCCGCGGCCGACTCGCCGTCGACGGTCTCGACCTCGCCCTGGGCACCGGAACCCACGGCCTGCTCGGCCCCAACGGCGCCGGAAAGACCACCCTGATCCGGACGCTCGCCACCGTCCTGCGACCCACCGGGGGCGACCTCGAACTGTTCGGCCACTCCGTCCGCGCCGGCGCCCGCCACCGCGAGCTGCGCCGCCGCATCGGCTATCTGCCGCAGGAGTTCGGCTACTACAAGCGGTTCACCGTCCGGGAGTTCGTCACCTACATGGCCTGGCTGAAGGAGATGCCCGCGCGGGACATCCCCGGCGCCGTGCAGCGCGCCGTGGAACGGGTCGGGCTCGCCGACCGGGCCGACAGCCGGATGAAGACGCTCTCCGGAGGAATGGTGCGCCGCGTCGGCATCGCCCAGGCCATCGTCAACGACCCCTCGGTGCTGCTGCTCGACGAACCGACCGTCGGCCTCGACCCGGCACAACGCCTCCAGTTCCGCGCCCTGCTCCAGGAACTCGGCCGGGAGAGCTGCGTGCTGGTCTCCACCCACCTCGTCGAGGACGTCGCCGCGGCCTGCACCGATGTGGTGCTCTTCGACCGGGGCCGCCTCGTCTTCCAGGGGACGCCGGAGGCGCTTTCCGCCGCCGGAACCGCCGACCAGCCGGGCGACAGCCCCCTGGAACGCGGCTACTCCGCCCTCCTGTCCGGCTCCGGCCACGAAAAGGGCAGCTGGTGAACCTCCGCGTCCTGCGCACCGAACTCCTGCGCTCCGCCGCCCCCTTGGCCGGCCTCACCGTCCTGGCCGGCGGGTTCGCGTTCCTCTACGGCATCGACGGGAGCTGGTGGGGCACCTCGGTCGACTGGACCACGCAGTGGACCTCCCTGGCCCTGTGGACCCGGGGGCTGCTCGCCTACCTGTGGCCCCTGGTCGCCGGGATCGGCGCCCTGTACGGACTGCGGGACCACCGCTCCCGGATGCCGGAGCTGCTGGCCGCCACCCCCCGGCCCGGATGGCAGCGCGCGGCGGCCCCGGCCGCCGCGATCGCCCTGGCCCTGGTCGCCGGGTTCGGGGCGCTGCTGCTGTGGGGCGGCGTCCAGGTGGCGCTCGGCCCGACCACGTACACCCACCTGGGCTGGCTGCCCGTCTCGGCCGTCGCCCTGCTGGCCCTGGTGGCGGCCGCGGTGTTCGGCATGGGCGTGGCACGGGCCCTGCCCTCACCGCTGACCCCGCCGGCCGTGGCGGTCCTGTTCCTCGCGGTGACCGTGTTCCTGATGCAGCAGACCGACAGCGAACTGCCCACCGTCCGCGTCGGCTCTCAGCTGCTCTCGCAGCTCTCCCCGGCGGTCGCCGAGCCGCGCCAGGTGCTGCTGACCCTCACCGGCGCCGTGCACCTGGGCCAGACCCTGTGGCTGCTCGGTCTCCTGGCCACCGGCTTCGCGCTGCTGAGCGCCACGCGCCGACGGGCCCGCCTGACAGCTGTGACACCCGTGCTCGCCGGAGCCGCCCTGGCGCTGCTGGTGCTGCCCGGCGACGCGCGTGGCGGCTACCGTATCGACCCGGCGGCGGCCGCCCCGGTGTGCGACGGCCAGGTCTGCGTCACGGAGGTGCACCGGCACCGGCTCGACGCCCTCGCGCCTGCCGCCACCCGGGCGCTGGGCGTCCTGGACACCGTGCTCGGCGACGCGGCGCCCCGGCAGGTACGGGAGGAGACCGCGCTCCGGGCCCTGGGCGAGGAGCGCAGGCTCGTCCCGGCAGCGGTGCTCGTCAACTTCGAGGACCCGCAGATCGACACGGCGCAGGGCGATCAGCTGGTGCGCCGCCTCGTCGGCGAGGGGCTCGCGCCGAGTTGCCGGGCGCTCACCTCCCGGGAGTTCGGCGGCGACGAGGTGCTCGTCGTGCAGAGCGTGCTGGCGAGCTGGGCGCTGGGCACGTTCCGGCCCATCGAGGCCGATGTGTTCGACCGCGAGGCCTACCGGGCCTCGATGGAGAAGACCTGGAAGCAGTTCACGGCGCTCTCCCCCAACCAGCAGCGGAGCCGGGTCGCCGAGGTGCGCGAGGCCGCCCTCGACTGCGAGTTCACCTGGGCGGACGACCTGGCCGGGGGAGCGAAGTGACGGGCGGCCTCCTGCTGTACGCGCGGTCGCGGCGGGCCCCGGCCACGGCCGGAGCGCTCCTCGCCTCGGCGGTGCTGCTCGGGGCGGGCGCGGCGGCCGACGGCGTCGCCGATCCGCGGCTGAGCGTCCTGGCCGTGGCGGTCGCCGTCGCCGCGGCGGCCCCCGGGCTCGGCGGCCAGGACGCGGCCCTGGACCGGACGGCGGCGATCCGCTGGGCTCCGCTCCGGGCGGCGCACGTCCTGCTGATCGCCGTCGTCGTCGCCCTCGTGCTCCTGGCGGCGCAGACGGCGGGGCGGGACCCGGCGACGGCGGCGTTCCTGCTCCGGGACGCCGCCGGGCTGACCGGTCTCGCCGCGCTCGGGGCCGTCGTGGTCGGTGCGGAGTACGCCTGGACGCCGGTCGTCGGCTGGCCGGCCGTCACCTTCTTCGCACCGCCCGACCCGGGCGGGTTCGGCGGCTGGCTGCTGGCCCCGCCCGACGCCCGGGCCGCCGCCTGGACCGCCGGCGCACTGCTGGCGGCCGGCGTCACCGTGTACGCGGCGGCCGGACCCCGGAGGTGACCGACGGCGGGGAGGACCCCGCCGGTCGCGGCTACTTCGCGATGCCGTGCTCCGCCGCCCAGTCGTTCGCGACGTCCTCGGGGTCTTTCCGGTCCTTGTCCACCAGGCGGTTGAGCTCGGTGAGGTCCTCGGTCGTCAGCACGGCGCCGAGGCGGGCGAGCGCCTTGCGGACCGTTGAGTCGGCCTTGCGGTCGGCGATCAGCGGAACGACGTGCTGGCCGGGGATCAGGTTCTTGGGGTCGGTGAGGACGACCCACCCCTCGGCGGCGATGTCGGTATCGGTGGTGAAGAGGTTCGCCACGTCCACGTCGCCCTTCTTCAGGGCTCCCTTGACCAACGGGCCCGAGGAGTCGAGGGACTTGAACTCCTTGAACTCCACGCCGTACACGTCCTTGAGGCCCACCGAGCCCACCGTGCGCTTCTTGACCTCGGGGGCCGCGCCGATGACGAGCTTGCCGTTGTGCTTCGCGAGGTCGGCCAGGGATTTCAGGCCGTACTCCTTCGCGGTCTCCTCGGTCACCGCGAAGGCGTCGGCGTTCTCCGCCTCGCCGTACGGGAGTATCTGGAGGCCGCGCGGCAGTAGCATCGCGAGGGCGTTCTGCATCGTGCCCTCCTCGGTGGCCGTGGCCTTGGTGTCGAGGTAGTGCAGCAGCGCGCCCTGGTACTCGGGCAGCAGATCGATGTCGCCGCCCTTCAGTGCGGGGATGAGGATCTCGCGGGTGCCCAGGTTGGGGCGGACCTTCGTCTTCACCCCGGACGCTTCGAGCGTCGCGGCGTAGAGGTATCCGAGGACCTGGTTCTCGGTGAAGTTGGCGGTGCCGATGGTGACGCCGCCCTCACTGGAGCCCCCGCCCCCGCCGCCGGCCCCCGCCCCGTCGAGGGAGGTGATGCCGCCGCTGCACGAGGCGAGCGCGGGAACGGTGGCGGCGGCGAGGAGTCCGCCGAGGAGGTTTCTGCGGTTCATGGGGGGCTCCTAGGCCTGGGCCCGCGGGGCGGGGCGGTGGCGGAAAAGGACGCGTTGGAGGGCGGAGAGCGCGAGATCGAGGACGACGGCGACGAGCGCCACGAGCACGGCGCCGCCGAGCACCTGCACGAGGTCGCGCTGGGCGAGCCCGTCGAAGACGTACCGGCCGAGCCCGCCGAAGGAGACGTACGCGGCGATCGTCGCCGTCGCGACGACCTGGATGAGCGCGAGCCGGAGCCCCGTCATGATCAGGGGCAGTGCGAGCGGCAGTTCGACCTGGAGCAGGACCTGGTGCCAACGCATGCCCTGGCCGCGCGCCGCGTCCCGCACCTCGGGGTCGATCGCCGTCATCCCGGCGTAGGTGTTGGTGACGATGGACGGCACCGCGAGCGCGACGAGGGCGATGTAGACCGGCCACATCGACAGCCCGCTGGCGAGGAAGACGAGGACCACGAGACCGACCGTGGGCAGGGCCCGCCCGAAGCTCGACAGGTTGATCGCGACGAACGCACCGCGCCCGGTATGGCCGATGAGCAGACCGATCGGCAGGGCGATGGCGGCGGCGACGACCGTGGCGAGCAGCGAGTACTGGAGGTGCTCGGCGAGGCGGTGTCCGATGCCGTCGGAGCCGGTCCACTGCTCGGCGCCGACCAGCCAGTCGCCGAGGCCCTTGAGGAGTTCGTACATGAGGTCAGGCCCCCTGCTTCTGCCGGCGGGTCCACGGCGTCAGGACGTACTGGAGGGTGACGAGCAGGGCGTCCGCGACGAGTGCGAGGAGCAGGGTCAGGACGACGCCGACGATGACGGGGGTGGGGAAGTTGCGCTGGAACCCGTCGGTGAAGAGCTGCCCGAGCCCGCCGTCGCCGATGTACGTGGCCACGGAGACGAGGGAGATCGCCATCACCGTCGCGATCCGCACGCCCGCCATGATCACGGGGAGCGCGAGGGGCAGTTCGACGGTGAGCAGGGTGCGCAGCGGCCGGGAGCCCATCGCCTTCGCGGCTTCCTTCGTCCGGGCGGGGACGGAGTCCAGGCCCTCGACGGTGTTCCGCAGGAGCACGACGAGCGTGTAGATCGTCAGACCGATGACGGTGGTGGTGCGGGTGAGCCCGCTGACCGGCAGGAGCAGTACGAACACGGCGATGGACGGGATCGTGAACAGGACGTTCGACAGCCCGAGGAGCAGCCCGCGCAGCCTGCGCACCCGGTGGGCCACCACGGCCAGGGGGAGCGAGACGAGCAGACCGAGGAGCACGGCGCTCAGGGCGGCCTGGAGGTGGGAGAGCGTGAGCGCGGTGAGATCGTCGGTGTGGTCGGCTATCCACGACCAGTCGACACTCATGCGGCCACCGTGCTCGCCGCGCTGTGTACCCGGCCCGCGCGGTCGTGGATGTCCTCGCGGGACGTCACGCCGGTGAGGACGCCGTCCGCGTCGACCCGGGCGACCAGGCCGCTCGGCGCGGCGATCGACTCGTTGAGCGCGGAGAGGAGCGAGTCGGCGTCCCGCAGGCGCCGGACCGGCGTCTCCGTGTCCGTCTCCGCGTCGCGCCAGGCCAGCGGCTTGCCGGCCGCGTCGAGCGAGAGCCGCCAGCGGCCGCCTTCGGGGGCGGGGCCCTGGGCGACCCCTTCGAGCGTCGTCAAAGACAGCAGCTTCAGGCCGCGCTCCGCGCCGAGGAAGTCCGCGACGAACGCGTCCGCGGGGCGGGCCAGGAGCTCGGCGGGGGAGGCGCACTGGACGAGATGGCCACCGGTGCGGAAGACGGCTATCCGGTCTCCGAGCCGTACGGCCTCGTCGATGTCGTGCGTGACGAAGACGATCGTCTTGTTCAACTCCCGCTGGAGTCGCAGCAGTTCGTCCTGGAGCTGGGTGCGGACCACTGGGTCGACGGCGCCGAAGGGCTCGTCCATGAGGAGGACCGGCGGGTCCGCCGCGAGCGCGCGGGCCACGCCGACGCGCTGCTGCTGGCCGCCGGAGAGCTGGTGCGGGTAACGCTTCCCCGCGTCGGCGGCGAGGCCGACCGTCTCCAGGAGTTCCGCCGCCCGGGCCCGCGCCTTTCTGCGGCCCCAGCCGAGCAGCAGCGGTACGGTCGCGATGTTGTCCAGGACGGTGCGGTGCGGGAAGAGCCCGGACTGCTGGATGACGTAGCCGATGGAGCGACGCAGCTCGGCGGCGTCCTGCTCCAGGACGTCCTTACCGCCCACCCTGATCGTCCCGGAGGTCGGCTCGACCATCCGGTTGATCATGCGGAGCGTGGTCGTCTTGCCGCAACCGGAAGATCCGACGAGGACGGTCACGCCCCCTTCCGGCAGGTCGAGCGTGAGGTCGTGCACCGCGGTCGTGCCGTTCGGGAAGCGCTTGTGGGCCTTGTCGAATTGGATCATGAGGAGTCCCTTGCCCGGCTGCATATCATCATGCAGAGTTCTCGGTGACTGAATAGGTTGTCAATAGGTCGTCGCCGTGCGGGCGTAAAACCCTGGATACCAGAGGCCGCAGAACAAGACGGAGCGCCCGACAGAGGAGGAATTGCTACTGATGTCGTCTCGTATCTCGGACAGGGCGGTAGGCGGCAACGGTGCGGTCGTCACCCTGGACGGCCGCCGCCTGATGGTCGCAGATGTCGTACGAATGGCCGAATCCGTCGCCCGGCCCGTTCCGGGGACCGAGGGCATGAAGCGCGTGGAAGCCTCCTGGAACGCCGCGCGGGAGATCGCTTCGTGGGGTCGCGTCTACGGTCGTTCCACCGGCGTGGGGGCGAACCGGAACGAGACCGTGCCCACGGAGGCGGCTTCCGGCCACGGCCTCCGCCTGCTGCGCAGCCACGCCGGGGCGATCGGCGAGGAGCTCCCCGCACGGCAGGTCCGCGCCATGCTCGCCGTCCGCGCCAACCAGCTCCTCGCCGGCGGCGCCGGACTGCGCCCGACCGTCGTCACCGCGCTCTGCGAAGCTCTGGAGACGGGTGCCTACCCGAAGGTCAACGAGTTCGGCTCGGTCGGCACCGGCGACATCGCCGCCCTCGCGCAGCTGGGCCTCGCGCTGGCTGGTGAACACCCCTGGCAGGGCGCCGGGGCCGCCCCCGCGCCGCAGCCCCTCGACAACAACGACGCCCTCGCCCTGATCAGCAGCAACGCCCTCACCCTCGGCCAGTCCGCGCTCGCCCTGCACGAGCTGCGCACCCTGATCACGGCCACCCAGGTGGTGGCGGCCCTGTCGCTGATGGCGACCGACGGGAGTTACGGGGCCTACGCGCTGCCCGTGCACGAGGCGCGGCGGCACGCCGGTTCGTACGCGGTCGCGGAGCGGATGCGGCTGCTGCTGGGCGCTCCGGACCGCCCCACGCCGCCGCTCGGCCGGATCCAGGACCCGTACGGCTTCCGCTGCGTACCGCAGATCCACGGGCCCGCCCACGATGCGGCGGACGCGCTCGAAGAGGTTCTCGCGGTCGAGATCAACGCGGCGGCCGAGAACCCGCTGATCTCGGCCGACGATATGGCCGCCTACCACCACGGCGGCTTCTACCTCGCCCAACTCGCCCTCTCCCTCGACCACTTCAGGCTCGCGGTGACCCAGGTGGCCCGGCTGTCCACCTCCCGGCTCTCGACGCTGAACGAACCGGGCTTCACCCGCCTGCGCCCGTTCCTCGCGGACGGCGAGCCGGCGTCGTCGGGCGTGATGATCCTCGAATACGCGGCCGGGGCGGCGCTCGGCGATCTGCGGGCCTTCTCCGCGCCCGCCTCGCTCGGCCACGCGGTCCTCTCGCGGGGAGTCGAGGAGCAGGCGAGCTTCGCTTCGCTGGCGGCACGGCAGACCCTGCGGGCGTGCGAGGCGTTCCGGCTCGTCGTGGGCTGTGAACTCGTCGCGGCCGTCAGGGCGTTGCGCCAGCGCGAGCTGCGCCTCGACCCGGAGCTGCCGGTCGGCCGGGCCTTCGCACTCGCGGCCTCGGTGCTCGACGCGGAGCAGGCGGACCGGCCGCTGACGGACGATGTGGCCGCGGCGGCCGGGCTGCTCGACCGGTTCGCGGAGCTGGGGGAGGCCTCGGTCCGGCCCGGGCCCGGGGCCGGCGGCTCACCCGAAAGTGAAGGCATAGGCCTGTAGGCCCTCGTCCACGCGGAGTTCGAGGCGTGCGGTGCGCGGGCCCCGGTCGTCGGTGAGCCGGTGGAGCGTCGGCGCGCCGGTCACCCGGAGGGTCTTGGTGACCTCACCGTTCACGAGAACGGTGACCTCGCCGGCGCCGGCGACGCCATTGCTCCGCTGCTGCCGGGCGGCGTCGCTGTCCTCGATCCTCCGCTGGACATTGGAGGTGTAGTCGGGCAGCCACCGCGACCGGGCCGTGCCGCGCGGCGCTTGCCGTCAACGCTCCCGCGCGCGGGGCGCGGACCGTCCCTCCTCAGGAGCGGGTGGCGGTCCCGCAGCCCTCCTCGTCGCTTTCCCGCATACGCTCCTCCATCGACGTGCTCCGGTCGTACGGGTCGACCCCGGCACCGTCGCGCGCTTCGGCGGCGGTGCGCTCGGCGAGGAACTCGGGGGTCAGATAGCCGGTGAGGGTGTCGCACCCGCCGTTGGTGGTGTCCACCTTGTAGGAGACGAGCGAGAACGTCCCCGGTTCGATCACGACCTTCGCCGGGTCGTCCCAGCTCATCACCACCTCGCGGCGCACGATGGTGCGCGCGACCTCGTCGCTGTCCCCCTCGGCGCGCACGACCGGGTAGACGTAGGTGACGTCGGTGGACACCCGCACCGCTCCGCGCTCGCCCTCCTGGAAGGTGACCCGGCCGCGGGTCTTGACCACGTCCCCGGCCGGCCGCACATCGGCGGACCGGAAGCGGCTGAACAGCAGGAGCGGGTCGTTCTCGCGATCGGGCGCGCGGAGCGCCTTCTTGAGGAAACTCCGCACGTCCGCCTGGTGCGGGTTGATCAGAGCGATGGCCTCGGTCGGCCGCTCGCCGCGCAGTACGGCGGGGTCGAGGCTGGACGCGGCGAGGAAGTCCCGGGTCCTCGCGAGCGCGTCCGCGACCTCCGCCCTGCTCATCCAGCCGGTCGCCCGCGCCTCGGGCAGGTGGATGCCCGCCGGCCCGTCGCTCCATCGCGCGGCCGGCGATCCCCTGAACGGCTCGGCCAGGGTGGGCGGCCGGTCCGCGGCCTCCTGCGCCGGCGCACCGGTCGGACGCTCCGACTCCGCGGCGAGGGGCGTGACGCTCGCACCGTCGCCGCCGTCGAACCAGCTGCCGATCCCCCAGGGGCCGACGGCCACGACCACCACGGCGACGGCGGCCGCCAGACCGAGCACGGCCCAGCCCCTCCCCCCGCGCCGCCGGGCCGGCGTGTACGTCCGCCACCCCTCCGGCCGACCGGACTCCTCCTGGAGCCGCCGCGCCACCATCCGGGCCCGGGCCGACGGCTCCTCGGGTGCTTCCCGGCCCCCGGCCTCGGCCTCCCGCAGGAAACGCTCCCACTCCTCGTCCGGTATGGACGCCCCGCCCTTGCTCAACCCACCGCTCCCGCCGCGTGCTTGTGGCTCGTCCCCTCCCCAGGTCCGAGCGCTGTCCGGGGCATCATCACACGGGCCGCCGACACCCGGTGGCGGGCGCTCCCGTCAGCGGTTGGGCGCCCCGGCGCGCAGTCCGTCCATGACGAGATCCAACAGCCGGCCGGCCCTCGGCTCCCAGTCCTCGCGCGGATCGATCTGCCAGAGACCGGCGATGGCGAGGAAGAAGTCGTCCGGGGTCACCCCGGGGCGGACGACGCCGGCGTCCTCGCAGGCGCGGAGCAGGGTTCCGGCCGCCTCCATGACCGGGGTGGGGCCGGGCTTGGCGGGTCCGCCCGGCGCGCTGGTGACCAGCCGGATCGCGTCCGCGAGGCCGGCCTTGGTCATGGCGAAGCGGGCGAGGCGGTCCATCCACTCGCGCAGGGCCCGTTCGGGCGGCCGCGTCCGGAGCAGCTCGCCCGCGGCATCGGCGACCTGCTGCATCTCGTAGCGGTAGACCTCCAGGACGAGGGCCTCCCGGTGCGGGAAGTTGCGGTAGAAGGTGCCCTGCCCGACGCCCGCCTTCTTGGCGATCACGCTCAGCGGGGCGTCCGCGCGCAGTGTCAGCTCGGCCATGGCCACGCGCAGGATGCGCTCGCGATTGCGCTGCGCGTCGACACGCAGGGGGGCGTCCTTCTTCGGCTGGGACACGGATCCTCCTCGCGGGCTCGTGGCCGAAACCCGTCCTTGTTAACCGGACAGCTGTCCGTTACGTTTTTTCCGTGAACGGACAACAGTCCGGTTAGGCCTACCTTAGCGCCGGTCACGTTCGCCGGTCACGTTCGCCGGTCACCGGACCGACCGGTCCCGGCCGGCGGCCCGGTTCACCGTCACCAGACACCAGAGAAGGCTGATCATGGCCCCAGCGACCTCGTCGACGTCCCGTGCGATCATCCTGAACGTCAACGGCGAGAAGCACCACCTGCCCATCGACCACCGCATCACCCTGCTCGACGCCCTGCGCGAGCGCCTCGACCTCACCGGCACCAAGAAGGGCTGCGACCAAGGACAGTGCGGCGCCTGCACCGTCCTGGTCGACCAGCGACGCGTCGTCTCCTGCCTCAGCCTCGCGGTCGCGGCCGAGGGACGCGAGATCACCACCATCGAAGGCGTGGCCGAGGGCGACGAACTGCACCCCGTCCAGCAGGCGTTCCTCGACCTCGACGGCTACCAGTGCGGCTACTGCACACCCGGCCAGATCTGCTCGGCCATCGCCGTCATCGAGGAACACGCGGCCGGCCGGCCGAGCGCCGTCACCGACGACCCGGGGCCCGAGGCGGGACTGCCCCCGCTGACGCCCGACGAGATCCGCGAGCGCATGAGCGGCAACCTGTGCCGCTGCGGCGCCTACGTCTCGATCGTCCAGGCCGTCGCCCGCGCCGCCGAGTCCCGCGCCGCCGAGTCCCGGCCGGCAACCACGAAGGAGACCGCCGCGTGAAGGAGTTCGGCTACCAGCGCGCCCACGACGTCACCGGTGCCCTCACGCTCCTCGCCGCCGACCCGGACGCCCGGTTCCTCGGCGGCGGCACCAACCTCGTCGACCTGATGAAGTCCGGCGTGGAGCGCCCCGCCCGCCTCGTCGACCTCCGCGAACTCCCCCTGGGCGGCATCGAACCCACGGCGGACGGCGGTCTGCGCGTCGGGGCGACCGTCACCAACAGCGATCTCGCGGCCCACCCCGAAGTCCGCCGCCGCTACCCGGCGTTGGCCCAGGCCGTACTGGCCGGAGCCTCCGGGCAGCTGCGCAACATGGCGACCGTCGGCGGCAACCTCCTCCAGCGCACCCGCTGCGGCTACTTCACCGACGTCTCCAAGCCCTGCAACAAGCGTGTCCCGGGCAGCGGTTGCCCCGCCGTCGCCGGCGAACACCACAACCACGCCGTCCTCGGCGCCTCCGGCCACTGCGTCGCCGTTCACCCCTCGGACATGGGCGTGGCGCTGACGGCGTTCGACGCGGTGGTCTCCTACGAGAGCGCCGACGGGCCCGGCGAGACGCCGTTCACCGACTTCTACCTCCCCGTCGGGGAGACCCCGCACCGGGAGACCGTCCTGCCCCCCGGCGCGCTGATCACCCACGTCAGCCTCCCCGCCGCGCCCGTCGCCACCCGCTCCCGCTACCGCAAGGTGCGCGAACGCGCCTCGTACGCCTTCGCCATCGGCTCCGTCGCCGCGGCGCTCGACATCGAGGACGGCCGCGTACGCGAAGCGCGCCTCGCCCTCGGAGCCGTCTCCTCCCGGCCCTGGCGCGCCCGTGCGGCGGAAGCCGTGCTGACCGGCGCCCCGGCCGACGGGGCGACCTTCGCCGCCGCGGCGGACGCCGAACTGGCCGCCGCCCGGCCGCTGCCCGACAACGGATACAAGGTGACCCTCATGCGCAACCTCGTGGTCTCCGTACTCACCGAACTCGCCGGAAGGGACGCCCGATGACGACCACCACGCCGGGACCCCGGGCCGTGCGCGGAGCCGTCGGCATCGCCCACACCCGCGTCGAGGGCCGGGACAAGGTCACCGGCGCGGCCCGCTACGCGGGCGAGATCCCGCACCCGGACCTGGCCCACGGCTGGCTCGTGCTGTCCACGGTCACCCGTGGCCGGATCCTCGACGTGGAGACCGCCCCGGTCCTCGACATGCCGGGCGTGCTCACCGTGCTGCACCACGGCAATGCCCCGCGCCTGAACCTCGATTACGTCGGCACGCTCGGCACCCCGCCGGACCCGACCTGCGCCGTCTTCCAGAACGACCGGGTGCCGTTCGCCGGCTGGCCGGTCGCGCTCGTCGTCGCCGAGACCTCCGAGGAGGCCCGGGAGGCCGCCGAAGCGCTCGTGGTGACGTACGAGCGGGAGCCCCACGACACCGCGCTCGTCGCCGGCCACCCGGACGCCTACCCCGCCGCGAGCCACATGCCCGCCGAGACGGAGAAGGGCGACCTGGAGGACCGGATGGCCGCCTCCGCGCATGTGGTGGACGCGCGGTACACCACCCCCGAAGAGCAGCACAGCATGATGGAGCCGCACGCGGCGATGGCCCGCTGGGACGGCGGCCGGCTGGAGCTCGTCGACTCCAACCAGGGTGCCGTCTGGGTCCAGTCCGAGCTGGCCATGCTGTTCTCGCTCGACGCCTCCTCGGTGCGGGTCCGCTCCGAGCACATAGGCGGCGGCTTCGGCAGCAAGGGCCTGCGCGCCCACCAGGTGTCCGCCGTGATGGCCGCCACCGCCCTGCGTCGCCCGGTGCGCGTGGTGCTGACCCGGCGGCAGACGTTCACCCTGGGCGGCTACCGCAGTCCCACCATCCAGCGGATCAGGCTCGGCGCGGCCCCCGACGGCCGGCTGCTGGCCCTGGAACACCTCTCGCTGAGCCAGACGTCGACGGTGTACGAGTTCGTCGAGCCCAGCGCGGGCGTCGCCCGGGTGATGTACGACGCCGAGGCGCACCGCACCGGCAATCACGTCGTACGGCTCGACGTGCCGTCCCCTACCTGGATGCGCGCGCCGGGAGAGGCCCCGGGATCCTTCGCGATCGAGGCGGCCCTCGACGAACTCGCCGAACACACCGGGGTCGACCCCATCGAACTGCGCCTGCGCAACGAGCCGGAGGTGGGTCCGGTCTCGGGGCTCCCGTTCAGCAGCCGCAATCTGGCGGCCTGCTTCCGCGAGGGCGCGCGCAGGTTCGGCTGGGCGGACCGCGATCCGCGTCCCGGCATCCGCCGCGACGGACGCTGGCTGCTGGGCACCGGCACGGCGGCGGCCTCCTTCGGCGCCGGGGCCGCCCCGTCCACCGCCCTCGTCACGGCGGAGGAGGACGGTTCGTTCACCGTACGGATCACCGCCGCCGACATCGGCACCGGAGCCCGCACCGCGCTCACCCTGATCGCCGCCGACGCGCTGGAGACCGCACCCGAACGGGTCCGGGTCCGTATCGGCGACAGCGACTTCGGCCCCGCGATGATCGCCGGCGGTTCCATGGGCACCCGCTCCTGGGCCTGGGCCGTCACGGCCGCCGCCGCCGAACTGCGGGAGCGGCTCGCGGTGACCACGAACATCCCCCCGGAGGGGATCACCGTGCGGTCCGACACCACCGAAGCGCTCGGGAGCCTCGCGGCGAAGGAACGGCACTCCTACGGGGCGCAGTTCGCCGAGGTCGCCGTCGACACCGCCACCGGCGAGGTCCGGGTCCGCCGCATGCTGGGCGTCTTCGCCGCGGGCCGCATCGTCAATCCGCTCACGGCCCGCAACCAGCTCGTCGGCGGGATGACCTGGGGCATCTCCATGGCCCTGCACGAGGAGGCGGTCCGCGACCGCACCAGCGGCGGTCACTACGCCCCCGATCTCGCCGGCTACCACGTGGCCACGCACGCCGACGTCCCGGACATCGAGGCGGACTGGGTGGACGACCACGACCCCGAGGACCCGGTCGGCATCAAGGGCATCGGGGAGATCGGCGTCGTGGGCGCGGCGGCCGCCGTCGCCAACGCGGTCTGGCATGCCACCGGCGCCCGCCACCGGGACCTGCCGATCCGCCCCGACCGGATCCTCGCGGCGACGGTGCCGGACCCCGCCGGGGGAGCGCCGGATGCTTGACATCGCCGGTGAGCTGCACCGATGGATGGCGGAGGGCCGGGAGTTCGCCGTCGGCACCGTCGGCACCGTCGTCTCCGTCGCCGGCAGCGCGCCGCGCGGGCCCGGCGCGGCCCTCGCCGTCGACAGTGAGGGCGCGGCGATCGGGTCGGTCTCCGGCGGTTGTGTGGAGGGCGCGGTCTACGAACTGTGCGCCCAGGCCCTCCAGGACGGCCGGACCGTGCGCGAACAGTTCGGCTACAGCGACGAGGACGCCTTCGCCGCCGGGCTGACCTGCGGCGGGGTCATCGACATCATGGTCACGCCGGTCCGCGCCGACTCACCGGAACGCGCGGTGCTGAAGGCCGCGCTGTCCGCCGCGGTCTCCGGCACGGGGGCCGCCCTCGCCCGGGTGGTGAGTGGCCCGGACGGGCTCCTGGGACGGGCGCTGCTCGTCCGCGCCGACGGCAGTCACGAGGGCGGGCTCGGCGGGCGCCCGGAGCTGGACCGTACGGCGGCGGCAGAGGCCTCGGCCCTGCTGGACGCCGGCCGCACCGGCGCCGTCACCCTCTCCGAGGACGGGACGCACTGCCCCGGCGGGCTCACCCTGCTCGTCGAGAGCAGCGTGCCGCCGCCCCGCATGATCGTCTTCGGCGCGGTGGACTTCGCGGCGGCGCTGGTACGGGCCGGGAAGTTCCTGGGCCACCATGTGACGGTGTGCGACGCCCGGCCCGTCTTCGCCACCCGGGCCCGGTTCCCCGAGGCGGACGAGGTCGTCGTCGACTGGCCCCACCGCTATCTCCGGCGTACCCCCACCGACGGGCGCACGGTGCTGTGCGTACTGACGCACGAGGCCCGGTTCGACGTGCCGCTGCTCACGGAGGCACTGCGGATGCCCTCCGCGTTCGTCGGCGCGATGGGATCGCGCCGCACCCACGAGGACCGCAGCCGCCGGCTGCGCGAGGCAGGACTGAGCGACCGGGAGCTGGACCGCCTGCGTTCGCCCATCGGCCTGGACCTCGGAGCCCGTACGCCCGAGGAGACGGCCCTGTCCATCGCCGCGGAGATCGTGGCGGCCCGGCGGGGCGGCACGGGCCTGCCCCTGACCGGAGGCGCGGACCCCATCCACCGGGAACAGCACCAAGGAGTCCCAGGGGGAACAGCATCAGGAGTCCCATCGGGACCCGCCGGCCGTCAGCCGGCGCTGAGTCCGCCGCGGATCCGGTCGACGACGGCGGCGACGAGTTGGTCGAACTGCTCGTCCGCCGAGGGAAGGGACAGCGCGGCGGCCTCCCGCAGGGTGGGAATGTCGAGGCCGGCGTGAGCGGCGAGCCAGGTGTCGGGGACGAGCGTGTTCCGGTCGTCCCCGGCCCGGCCGGCGGGCCCGTCGACCACGAGGGCGAAGGACAGCACGAGCAGGGAGAGATGGCGGTGCGCCGCGAGCGCCGCCGGGAGGTCCAGGCCGATGTCCCGCAGCAGCCGGAGGAATCGGTCCAGGTTGAGCAGGCGATTGGGGTGCACCGAGGCCGGGGGCGTCTCCTCGTCCAGGGAGACCAGCAGGGCGCGGGGCCAACGGCGGTAGAGCGCGCGCAGGGAGCCCGCGTAGCCGGCGACGGAGGTCTCCCAGGCCGCGGGGTCGAGCGGGGGCGGGTTCCAGTAGGTCAGCATCAGGTCGACGGCCAGGCTGACGACTTCCCCGCGATCCTCGACGTAGTTGTACAACGCCCGCACGGTCACGTCCAGTTCGGCGGCGAGGGCCCGCATCGTGAGGGCCGGGAACCCTTGTGCGCCCGCCATCTCCAGAGCCTTGGCGGCGATGATCCCGCGAGTGAGGACAGGGCGGCCCTTGCGTGTGGCGGGTCTGCGGCGAGGCGTGGCAGGCATGGCCACAGCGTACGGCCCGCTTGAACTTCACGCGTGTTGACTTTAGTGATGGGCGGAGCCAGGCTGTCCATGTCACGGGCCGTCACGGCTCGTTCGCCTGCTCTCGCCGTGCGGGCCGTCCATGCCCGCCGAGCCCCGGAGGCCGATTCCGCATGCCTGCTCAGAGAACCCGACGCCTTCCGCCGCTGAGCGGGGTGCTGGTGCTCGTGATGGCCTCCACGGGCCTGGTGGTCGTCGACCTGACGATCGTGGCCATCGGGCTCCCGTTGATCAGCGCCGACGTCGCGGACGGAGCTTCGGCCGAGTCCGTGGTGGTCACGTACATGGTCGCCATGGGCGCGCTCACCCAGGTCGTGGGAAGCCTGTCGGACCGCTGGGGCCGACGGACCCTGTTCCTCGCCGGGATCGCCGTGTTCACCCTGGCCTCCCTGGCGGCGACCGTGGCAGCGGATCTGCTGTGGCTCAACGCCGCCCGTGTGGTCCAGGGGGCGGGAGCCGCCGCGATCATGGTGAACGGCGTTCCGCTGCTCTCGGACCGCTATGAGGGTGAGGAACGCGACCTCGCGATCGGCGCCTGGGGCTCGTTCGCGACCGCGGCGGGCCTGCTCGCGCCGACCCTCGGCGGGGTGCTCGCCGAGACCTTCGGCTGGCGGGCGGTCTTCGCGGTCAACCTGCCCCTCGGCGTGGCCGCCTGGGTGCTGGCCGTACGCGTGCTGCCCCGCTCCCCGGGGGCGCCGGGGGCGGGGCGGACGGACTGGCTCGGCAGTCTGCTGCTCATGCTCGGCCTCGGCACGGCGACGCTGCTGATGCTCCGCCCCGGCGACGCACCCTGGTCCGGGCAGGAGACCGCGGTGCTGCTCACCGCCTGTCTGGCGCTGGCCGTCTTCCTGGCCGTCCAGCTCCGGGTGCCCGCGCCCACGCTGGAGCTCCGGATGTTCGGCCGGCCCGCGTTCTCCGGTGCGATGCTGGCCGTCCTGCTCAGCCGCGTCCTGACCATCGGCGGCTCGGTCTACCTGGTGCTGTACTTCTCCGACGGCCTCGGTATGGGCCCGACCGGGGCGGGCCTGCTGATGACCCCGATCTTCCTCGCCCAGATCGTCATGGGCCTGGTCGGCTCCAAACTGATCGGCCGCTGGGCACCCGGCCTGGTCATCGGCGCCGGCTACGCGCTCAAGGGCGTCGGCCTCGCCGCTCTGGCGCTGCTGATCACCCCCGACGTCCCGTGGTGGGCGCTGCTGGTGCCGTTGCTCGCCTGGGGAGCCGGCGGCGGCATCGCGGGCGCACCCGTCATGGCCGTCGCCGTGCGGGTCACGGCCCCCGAACGGGTCGGCATGGTCGCCGGGACCGTCGCCACCCTCGCGTCCCTCGGCGCGGGGGTCGGCACCGCGGCGCTCGGCGCGGTCTTCACCCTCCACGGCGGCCACAGCGCCCAGGCGGTCACCGACGGCGCCCGAGCCGTACTGGGCGTCTCCGCGGCACTCGCGGTCGTCGCCGTGCTCACCACCGTCACGCTCATCGGACCGCGCCGCGTCCCCGGCCCGCCCCCCGCCCCGGCCGCGGCGGAGGAAGGCGGCGATCCTTCGGCCGCCCGGAGCTGAAGACCGCCGGAGGCGTCGGCCAAGGGCTGGGCAGCTCGCGAAGCGGCTGAGGACGCAGCAGGAACTCAGCCGCCGCCCGTGGGAGACGGATGACACCGCGGCGATGCCGCCGGCCATTCTGATCTGCCGGCCGAAGGGCACGCAGCTTGCCGAGGCTGACCCCGTGGTCGTCGCCGGGCTTCTCGTTCACCGCGCGCGCCCTCGGATCCCCCAGCGCGGCCAGCTCGGCCATCACCTCGGCCACCGTCACCTCCGCCGGCGTCTCTGCGGCCACCTCGGCCTCCTGTTGGTCCGCTCGTCCGTTCCCCTGCCGGTCCGAACGCCGGATTCAGCGTACGACGGACCTCCGGCGCACCCCGAACGCCCCGGTGCGGCGAGCGGCGCATGTTTGGCGGGGCCGTTCGGGGTGACTCCACTACAGCGGCGCGAGCCACCGGAAACAGACCCGCCCGGGTAGCGGACCCTGGGGCGCACGCCGGGGACGAGGAGACATGAACCGCTCGATGGAGCTACTGCTGACCGCACAGGAGGACACGATGCGTGACGTTCGCAGGATTCTGCGGGCCAAGGTGCTGAAGGCCCGCGGACTTGCCACGGAAGCGGACGGCAAGGCGCTCGACGACCAGGACCGCAGGGACGAGGGCCGACGTCGGCAGGGCGAGGCGCGCCGCCAGGAGCAGGGCCGCCCCGACGGGGACCCCGGCCGTTGAACGGGCCGGAGGTCAGGGTGCCCGAGGGCGAGGACGGCCCGATGGCGCGGCCGACCCCGTCCGACGAGTCCGGCACGGCCCGGCGGCCGGGCGCGGAAGCTCATCGGCCGGGCCGGGTCGTACGGCTGCCCGGCGTCTACCGGCCGCAGACCGACACCCTTCTCCTCGCCCTGGCCATGCGCCGCGAGGGGATCGGCCCGGGCACGGACCTGCTGGACCTCTGCACCGGGAGTGGCGCGCTGGCCCTGCACGCCGCCCGGCTCGGCGCCCGCGTCACCGCGGTGGACATCAGCCGCCGGGCCGTCGCGTCCGCGCGGCTGAACACCGCGCTGGCCCGCCTGCCCGTCACCGTACGCAGGGGTGACCTGCTCGGGGCCCTGCCCGGCCGCACGTTCGACGCCGTCGTCAGCAACCCCCCGTACGTTCCGGCGCCCGGCCTGTCGGTGCCACGGCACGGGCCCGGCCGCTCCTGGGACGCCGGCCCCGAAGGGCGGGTGATCCTCGACCGCATCTGTGACGACGCCTTCGCCGCGCTGCGCCCCGGCGGGCTGCTCCTGCTGGTCCAGTCGGGGCTGAGCCGCCCCGAGGAGACGGTCGGCCGGCTTTCCGCGGCCGGACTGGACGTCACCGTGACCGACCGGGTGACGATCCCGTTCGGGCCGGTCACCCGACGCCGGGCGGCCTGGCTACGGGACAAGGGTCTGCTGAGGGACCGTCTGGACAGGGAGGAACTGGTGGTGATCCGTGCCCGGAAGGAATGAGACGCCGCGCCGCGTGGTGATGAACCGGGAAGGCCCGATCCTGGTGGAAGGGCCGGTCGAGGTCGTGGGCGACGACGGCACGACGAACCGGTCCGACCGCTTCGCCGTCGCTCTCTGCACCTGCCGCCGCAGCCGCGCCTACCCCTGGTGCGACACCAGCCACCGCCGCCGCAAGCCCGCCGGTTCCACCGGGACCGACCAGGGCGGCCGACAGCCCCAGGCGGGCGAGGAGGAGCCCCGACCGTGACGACCCCGGACACCACCATCCACAGGACCCCCGTGGCGTCTCCCGGACTTCCCCGGGCACGCGGCCCCCTGAGCGAAAGCGTCCTCGCCGTGCTGGCGGGCGGCGGAGCCCCTCTGCCCGAAGCCGGTGCGGTCCGCCGCTCCGACCCGTACGGGGGCGACCTCCAGCTGCTCCTGTACATCCTGTACGAGCTCCACTACCGGGGCTTCGCGGGCGTGGACGAGCGTCTGGAATGGGACCCCGCTCTGCTCGCCGTGCGCGCGGCGGCCGAGGACGTCTTCCTGGACGCGCTGCGCCGGGACAGCGGCCCCGGCGGGAAGGACGTGGCGGAGGCGGTCGACGCGCTCCAGCTGGAACCCGTGGGGGACGACGGCCACAGCGTCAGCCACCACCTCCGGCGGGAGGGAGAGCTGTGGCAACTGCGCGAGTACGCCGCCGTGCGCTCCCTCTACCACCTCAAGGAAGCCGACCCGCACCTGTGGGTGGTGCCCAGGCTCCACGGGCGGGCGAAGGCGGCGATGGTCGCCGTCGAATTCGACGAATTCGGCGCGGGCCGGGCCGAGGACATCCACGCGCGGCTCTTCGCCGACCTGATGACCGACCTCGGCCTCGACGCGCGGTACGGCCGTTACCTCGACGCCGCGCCCGCCCAGGCCCTGGCCACCGTCAACCTGATGTCCCTCTTCGGTCTCCACCGGCGGCTGCGCGGCGCGCTCGTCGGGCACTTCGCCACCGTGGAGATCACCTCGTCCCCCGGATCGAGAAGGCTGGCCGAGGCCCTGCGCCGCGCGGGTGCGGGCCCCGCCGCCCAGCGGTTCTACGACGAGCACGTGGAAGCCGACGCGGTCCACGAACAGGTGGTGCGCCACGAGGTGATCGGCGGCCTGCTGGAGGACGAGCCCGGCCTGGCGGCGGACGTCGTCCTGGGCATCGAGGCGACCGGCCACCTGGAAGACCTCCTCGGGAACCACCTGCTGGCGGCGTGGCGCGAGGACCGCTCGGCCCTCCGCACACCACTGACGCCCTGAGTCCGGCGCCGCGAGGAACCGCGGGACAGTGGCACACGGCATGTTTGGTGTTCGCTGCGGGGGTACTCCTTCCTCAGGTATCCGGCGTACGCGGATCTCAGGCGCCGACCGGTTGGGAAAGCAGCCATCGGCGCCGTCCTCGTCACGGACGGGGGCGCAGGCGGGAACCACCGGAGGGAGGGCCGCCGGAGACGCTGCTGACCAGTTGCGCGCAGAGGTCACGGAGCTTGACGTTGCGGTGCTGCGAGGCGGTGCGCAGGGTCCGGAGCGCTTCCTCGGAAGTGCAGCGGCGCTGGATCATGACGATGCCGGCCGCCTGGTCGATCACCGTGCGGGACCGGAGCGCCGCCTCCAGGTCGGCGGTGAAGGTCCGCGTGTCCGAGAGCCGCTGGGCCAGTGCGACGGCCCCGGTGGCCTGGGCCGCGAGCGCGCGCAGCCCGCTCAGGTCGGCCTCGGCGAAGCCGTTCTCCTTGGGCGAGTAGAGATTCAGCGCGCCCGCCGTGTGGGAGCGCGCCGCGATCGGCAGCGACAGCGACGACCGAGTGCCGGCGGCGACGGCGAAGGCGGGGTAGCCGTTCCACCGGCTCTCCTCACCCATGTCGTCCACGCTGACCTCGTGTCCCTCGCGCAGGGCCTGAAGGCAGGGGCCGTCGTCCTGCCCGTACTGGGCCTCGTCCAGCAGTGGGGCGCTGGTGCCCGCGCTCGCCACGGTCAGGGGGCGGTTCTCACGCTCCAGCGTGACTCCGCAGCCGTCGGCCGTGGGCGACAGGTCCAGCGCGCTCCGGGCCAGGGCTCCGAGGAATCCGTCCAGGGTGTCGGTCCGCAGGAGGAGGGAGACGAGGTCCGGCGGCCCCGGAGCGAGCACTCCGTCGTCGCTCATGGTCGCTCCCTTCCGGGCCAGAACCCTGTGACCAGCATCGCACTATACGCGCCGCGCCGCCCCGCTTCCCCGGCGTGATCACCCCTGTCGCAGCGGACCGCCGCGCCCGACAGGTGTCGATCGCCGCGGGGCGGGCAGGCGCGTACGGAGGTCAGGAAGCGGCCGCGCTCTCAGCCCTGCTTCCCTGGAGTGCCCATGTTCCTGCTCAGCTACCACCTCGACGCCGCTCACCTGGTCGTGGAAGTGGGCGCAGTGGTCGACCTCGACAACGAGGCGACGATCGAGCGCGAGATCGTCCGCCTGCTGCCGTGCTGCGGCCCCCGGTCACTCATCGTGGACCTCCGCACCCCCCTGCTCACCCCCCGGGCCCTGGGACTGCTCCTGCGCGTACGCGGCCGGGCCGGGGAGCGTGGTGTCTCGATGGCGGTCGTGGCCGGCTGCGCCACGGCCCGCGAGGTGCTGAGCGCCGCCGGTCTCCTCCGCGTACTGAGGGTCGCCCCGACCCTCCAGGGCGCGGAGGCGCGCAGCCGGGGCTGCCGGTGGGAGCCGGAGTCGCCCCGGGACGGGAAGCGTGGCGACCGGCACGGTGAGGCGTCTTCCGGCAAGCACCCGGAGGGGCCGATCGGCCCGTACGCCGACACCTCCCGCCCTCGATTCCCGGGGGAGCGCTGACAGGGCGGACGCCGAGCGTGCCGATCCTGACAGGACACAGGCCGTGACCACCGCTCCGGACGAGAGGGCATAATGAAGGGCTGGAGGTCAGGAAACGGCCCTTGAGAATTCTTCCTGCCTCCGTGGAGTGTCCCGTGAACCTCTGTACTCGTCCCCGCGCCGCCCGCGTGGCTCCGGCCACCGGTGCCCCGTACGTCTCGGTACGAGCGGCCCGCGGCCGGCCACCCGCGACGAGGTCCCGTCTCGCGGACATTCCGCCAACATTGGCTGTCCCGACGGCCGGGGGCGCGCCCGCCCCTCGGCGGCCTTCCCGCGACGTCTGACCCCCTCACCGCCCCACGCCCGGAGCCCGCTCGGCGCCTCGGTGCGTAGGTGGCGGCTGCCCCCGTCCCGGCGGCCCGGACCGCGCCGCCCAGCTCTGCCCCGCCCTTTCCCGCGGCGGGCCCCCGCCGAGAACGAGATGATCATGACTGACAGGCCCGTGGCCGAGGCGCCGGACACGACCGCGCTGCTCCTGGAGACGAAGTCGCTGGACGAGTTCCTGCACGCACTCGCCCGCAGCGCCCTCGCCCTGGTGGAGGAGGCCGACGGCTGCGGTGTCACGCTGGAGCGGAAGGGGCGTCCCGTCACCGTCTCCAGCGTGGGAGCCAGCGCCACGAAGCTGGACGAGGCCCAGTACGGGCAGGACGACGGCCCCTGCCTCCAGGCGATGCGCACCGGCCGCGAGGTGAGTGTCCCGGACACGCTGCGGGAGAGCCGCTGGGCCGACTACCCCGCCTACGCGGCGGTCTGCGGCGCCCGGTCGTCGCTGTCCCTGCCCATCGCGCCCCACAGCCACACGGCCGGGGCCCTCAACCTGTACGCGCCCCTCCCGCACGCCTTCGACACCGCCGACCTCACGGCGCTGAGGCTGCTCACGGCGCAGGCCACCGGGGCCATCGCGCTGGCCCAGCGCATCGCGGACACGGAGGAGTTCGCCGCCGACCTGGAGGCCGCCCTGCGGTCGCGCACCGTCATCGACCAGGCGATCGGCGTGGTCGTCGGCCAGCAACGCTGTTCCCCGGAGAAGGCCTTCGACGTACTGCGCACGGCATCGCAGCACCGCAACATCAAACTGCGCGATCTCTGCGCCGAGTTGATCGCCAGCATCACGGGCGAGGTCCCGCCCGAGGGCCGGATCCAGCCCCGGGGCTGAATCCCCGGGGCCGCGGAATCCTCGCACCGAGGTGGCCCTTTCCGGCCCGCTGCCCGGTGCATCGCGTTTGAACTCGCGCGCAGGGGTATACGGCGCAGATCCCGGACGACCTGTACGAAGGAGATCCTGTGCCCCGAGATCACCGCAAGAACATCTTCGTCATCGGAATGGACGAGGCCAATCTGCGGACCCTGGAGACCGTTCCCGACGCCGACGGCCACCGTCTCCATCCGCTGCTCACCATCAAGGAGCTGCAGGAGGAGAGCAACACCGTCGACGAGCTGATGACCCGCGCACGTGCCGTGCTCGACGCGCACGAGGGAGACATCGACGCGATCGTCGGCTACTGGGACTTTCCCGTGAGCACCCTCGTACCCATGCTGAGCAGGGAGTACGGCACGAGGAGCACCAGCCTGGAATCCGTGGTCAAGTGTGAGCACAAGTACTGGAGCCGGCTGGAGCAGCAGAAGGTCATCGACGAATACCCCCGCTTCGGCGTGGTGGATCTGCACAGTGACGACCCCCGGCCGCCGGACGGCATGAGCTTCCCCATGTGGCTCAAGCCCGCCCTGGCCTACTCCTCCGAGCTGGCGTTCGGCGTCTCGGACATGACGGAATTCCGGGCGGCGGTCACGGAGATACGCGAGGGAATAGCCCGGGTGGGGAAGCCCTTCGAAGCCATACTCGACCTTCTGGAACTGCCGCCGGAGATGGCGGGGGTCGGCGGGCAGGTCTGTCTGGCCGAGGAGGCCATGACCGGTATCCAGGTGGCCGTCGAGGGATATGTGCACCAGGGCGAGGTCACCGTCTACGGCGTGCTCGACTCGATCAACTACCCCGGCTCCTCGTCCTTCCTGCGCCACCAGTACCCCAGCACCCTCCCGGCCCCGGTGATCCAGCGGCTGCACGAGGTCAGCGAACGCACCATGCGGCAGATCGGCATGGACGCGGCGACCTTCAGCATCGAGTACTTCTACGACCCGAAGACCGCCGACATCAGCCTGCTGGAGATCAACCCCCGGCACTCCCAGTCGCACGCGGAGATGTTCGCGTTCGTCGACGGTGTGCCCAACCACCACCGGATGTTCCGGCTCGCCCTGGGCGGCGACCCGGCCCTGCCGTCCGGTGGCGGCCGCTACAAGCTGACCGCAAAGTGGTACTACCGCTGGTTCGGCGAAGGGCGCGTCCACCAGGTGCCGACCGCCGAGGAGATCGCGGCCATCGAACGGGAGATCCCGGGCGTACACATCGACATGGTCCCCTCCGAGGGCCAGCGGCTCTCCTCGGTCAAGGGCCAGGACAGCTACAGCTACGAGGTCGCCCACATCTTCACCGGCGGGGACGACGAGGACGAGCTGCGCCACAAGTTCGACGCGTGCGTCGCGGCCCTCGGTCTGAGCTTCGACGAGACAGAACCGGGCGGGCGCGGCCGGAATTCTTCGTGACGCCCCGGGTACCCGCCCCCACCGGACCCGACGTCAGGAAGGAAGCCGCCGCCCGTATGCGATACGTCGAGCAACTCCCGTACGAGACGGGGGAAGAGAACCACGTCACCATCACCATGGCGGACGGGGTGCGCCTGTCGGCCAGGATCTGGCGGCCCGCCTCGTCCGACGGGGAACCGGTCCCCGCGGTCGTGGAGTGCATCCCCTACCGCAAGAACGACCTCACCTCGACCCGTGACGCCATCCACCACCCGTACATCGCGGGCCACGGCTACGCCTGTGTGCGCGTGGACCTGCGGGGGACGGGGGAGTCGGAGGGCGTGCTCCTGGACGAGTACCTGGAGCAGGAGCAGCGCGACACCGAAGAGGTGCTGGCCTGGGTCGCCGCCCAGCCCTGGTGCGACGGGAAGACCGGCATGATGGGCATCTCCTGGGGTGCCTTCGCCGCTCTCCAGACGGCGGCCCGTCAGCCCGAGAGCCTGAAGGCCATCGTCATCGCCTCGTTCACCGACAACCGGTACGCGGACGACATGCACTACCTCGGTGGCGCCATGCTCTCCGACAACCTCGCCGAGGCCGGCACGATGTTCGCGTACGCCACCTGCCCGCCCGATCCCGAAGTGGTGGGGGAGCGGTGGCGCGAGATGTGGTCGGAGCGGCTGGAGGCCGCCCGGCCCTGGGTCCTCGAATGGCTCCGCCACCCCCACCGCGACGCCTACTGGCAGCACGCCTCGCTCAACGAGGACTACGCGCGGCTGCGCTGCCCCGTCCTCGCCTCCAGCGGCTGGGCCGACGGGTACTCCAACGCCGTCACCCGGCTCCTGGCCAACGTGGACGTCCCCCGCAAGGGGCTGATCGGCCCCTGGTCCCACAAACTGCCGCACCTCGGCGAGCCCGGCCCGGCCATCGGTTACCTCCAGGAAGTCGTCAAGTGGTGGGACCACTGGCTCAAGGGCATCGACAACGGGGTCATGGAGGGGCCGATGCTCCGGACCTGGATGCAGGACAGCGTCCCGCCCTCCACGTCGTACGAGGAGCGCCCCGGCCGCTGGGTCGCCGAGCCCTCCTGGCCCTCACCGCGGATCAAGGAAGTGGCGTACCCGCTGCGGGGTTCCACCATCGTGACGGCGGACGACGAGGAGCCCCTCCCGCGCGGCCGGGCCCGCACCGTCCAGTCCCCGCTCTCCGTGGGCCAGTTCGCCGGCAAGTGGGCCTCGTACAACGCCCCGCCCGACCTGCCCTACGACCAGCGTGAGGAGGACGGCGGCTCCCTGGTCTTCGAGACCGAACCGCTGGCCGACCGGCTGGAGATCCTCGGCTCGCCCTGCGTCGACCTGGAGGTCTCCGCCTCCGCTCCGGTCGCCCAGGTCACGGCCAGGATCTCCGACGTCGCACCCGACGGCCGCGCCACCCGGGTGACGTACGGCGTGCTGAACCTGACCCACCGCGAGAGCGACGAGCACCCCGAACCACTGGAGCCCGGCCGGCGCTGCCGCGTCCGCGTGCCGCTGAACGGGGTCGCGCAGGCGTTCCCGCCCGGCCACCGCGTCCGGCTCTCCCTCTCGACCTCGTACTGGCCCCTGGTGTGGCCGGCGCCGGAACCCGTCCTGCTCACCGTCCATGAGGACGGCGGCGAGCTGATCCTGCCCGTACGCCCCACCCAGGAACCGGACGGCATGCCCCAGGCGGACTTCGGGGAGCCGGAGGGCTGCCTGCCGCCCCCCGTCACCCGGATGAGCGAGCCCGAGCAGGCCTGGAACGTCTCCAGGAGCCTGGTGGACTACCACTCGGCCCTCGACATCGTGAAGGACCGGGGCATGCAGCGGTACGAGGAGAACGGCATCGAGGTGGGGCTGCGGGCCTGTGAGAAGTACACCTCCGTGGCCGACGACTTCACCTCCCCGAGCGGCCGGTCCGCGTGGACCATGCGGTTCTCCCGGCCCGGCTGGGACGTACGGGTCGAGACGAGCACCACCCTGACGTCGAACGCGGACGAGTTCACCGTCGACGCCACCCTGGACGGCTATGAAGACGGCCGCAGGGTCTTCTCCCGCACCTGGAACGAGACCGTTCCCCGGCATTTGGCCTGACGGCACGACAGGAGGCTGGGACCGCACGTGTCGATCACCACCGAAGGCGCGGTGTACGCCTGCCTCGGCATCGGAGCCTTCCTCGCCGCGGCGCTGCCCAGGCTGCTCTCCCGCCTGCCGGTCTCCGTACCGATCGTCTTCCTCGCCGCCGGAGTGATCCTCTACCTGACGCCGCTGCCGCTGCCCGCGGTCGACCCGGTCGCCGACCGTGCGTGGGTGCACCACACCGCCGAGCTGTGCGTGATCGTCTCGCTGATGGGGGCGGGCCTGGCCATCAACCGGCCCTTCGGATGGCGGCGCTGGTCCGCGACCTGGCGGCTGCTCGGGCTGGCGATGCCGCTGACGATCGGGGCGACGGCGCTCGCCGTCTGGTCCCTGCTCGACTGGCCGGTGTCCGCGGCGCTCCTGGTGGCCGCCGTCCTCGCGCCGACGGACCCCGTGCTCGCCTCCGAGGTGCGCGTGGGGGAGCCGTCCGCGGAGAAGGAGGACGAGGACGAGGTCCGCTTCGCGCTGACGAGCGAGGCCGGGCTCAACGACGGCCTGGCCTTCCCGTTCGTCCTCGCGGCCGTCGCCCTGGCCGCCGCCGGGGAGAGCTGGGCCGGGGGCTGGGTGCGGCACTGGGTCTGGAGCGACGTGTTCGTCCGGATCGGCGTGGGCGTCGCGGTGGGCCTCGCCATCGGCCTCCTGCTGGGGCGGGTGCTCTTCCGGTCCCGGGCCAGATCGCTGCGGCTCGCCGAAGAGGGCGAGGGGTTCGTGGCGCTGGCGGCGACCTTCCTGTCCTACGGTGTTGCCGAGGCCCTGCACGGGTACGGCTTCCTCGCCGTGTTCGCCACCGCGTGCGCCCTGCGCAGGTCGGAGCACAGCCACGGCTACCACCAGGTGATGCACTCCTTCGTGGAGCAGATCGAACGCCTGTTGATGGCCCTGCTCCTCTTCGGCGTGGGCGCGTTCGTCGCTTCCGGAGGCCTGGCCGCGCTCACCTGGAGGGGGGCGGCGGTCGGCGTGCTGCTGCACCTCCTCATCCGCCCGGCCGCCGGCCTGCTCGCCCAGTCGCGGGGCCCGGGCCGCCCGAACGAGCGCGCGGCCATCGCCTTCTTCGGGATCCGGGGCATCGGCTCGCTCTTCTATCTCGCCTACGCCTTCGGGGAGGGCGGATTCGAGCCTTACGAGAAGGAGATGTGGGCGATCGTCGTCTTCGCCGTCCTGATCTCCGTCGTGGTCCACGGAGTGGCGGCGGCCCCGGTGACCGCCTACCTCGACCGACGTTCGGCCAAGTCTCTCTGAATGTGCCCCGACCGGGTGAGCCGTGTCTCACCGGGGCCCCACGACTTGTCTATGCAACGAGTTGCATAGAAGGATCGCGGTATGGCCCTCGACCACGCGATCCTCGTCTCCCTGCTGGAGAAGCCCGGCTCCGGTTATGAGCTGGCCCGGCGGTTCGAGCGGTCCATCGGCTACTTCTGGACCGCCACCCATCAGCAGATCTACCGTGTGCTCGGGCGGATGGTGACCGACGGCCTGCTCCTCGTCCGCGAGGTGGAGCAGCAGAGCCGGCCGGACAAGAAGGAGTACTCCGTCACCGGGACCGGCCGCGCGGCCCTCGCCGCGTGGCTGCACAAGCCGATCGAACCGGAGAGCCTGCGGCACGACCTCGCCGTGAAGATCCGGGGCGCGGCCTTCGACGACCCGGCCGCCCTGATCCGCGAGGTCGAGCGGCACCACCAGGCGCACCGGGACCGGCTCGCGCACTACCTCGCCGGGGAACTGCGCGACTTCACCGGGCCCGAGGCCCCCGCGCCCGCGGACGCGGGCCAGGAACTCCAGCACGTCGTGCTGCGCGGAGGCATCGCGTTCGAGCGCATGACGATCGCCTGGCTCGACGACGTACTCGACACCCTCAACCGGCTCGCGGCCTCGGGGCCGGACGCCTGAACGGCGCCCAGGCCGCCACCTCCGTGACCACCACGACCCTCACCCTTCCCGGAAGGCACCGCCATGGCTGAGTCTTTGCTGTTCAACCCGCGCACCTACGACCCCGAGCACTTCGACCCGGAGACCCGCAGGCTGCTGCGCGCCACCGTCGACTGGTTCGAGGAGCGCGGCAAGCGCCGGCTGATCGAGGACTACCGCTCCCGCGCCTGGCTGGGCGACTTCCTCGCCTTCTCCGCGAAGGAGGGGCTGTTCGCCACCTTCCTGACCCCCGCCTCCGCCGCGGTGGACGGGGCGGAGACGGACCAGCGCTGGGACACCGCCCGGATCGCCGCACTCAACGAGATCTTCGGCTTCTACGGTCTGGACTACTGGTACGCCTGGCAGGTGACCATCCTCGGTCTCGGCCCGGTCTGGCAGAGCGACAACGCCGCCGCCCGCGACCGGGCGGCCGGGCTCCTCTCCCAGGGCGAGGTGTTCGCCTTTGGCCTCTCCGAGAAGACCCACGGCGCCGACATCTACTCCACCGACCTGCTGCTGGAGCCGGACAGCGAGGTCGAAGGCGGCTTCCGGGCCTCCGGCTCCAAGTACTACATCGGCAACGGCAACGCCGCCGGTCTCGTCTCCGTCTTCGGCCGGCGCACGGACGTCGAGGGCCCCGACGGTTACGTCTTCTTCGCGGCCGACAGCCGCCACGAGGCGTACCACCTGGTGAAGAACGTCGTCGACTCCTCCAAGTACGTCAGCGAGTTCCGCCTCGCCGACTACCCGGTGGCCCCCGCCGACATCCTGCACACCGGCCGAGCCGCGTTCGACGCCGCGCTCAACACCGTCAACGTCGGCAAGTTCAACCTCTGCACCGCCTCCATCGGTATCTGCGAGCACGCGATGTACGAGGCCGTCACCCACGCGAGCAACCGCATCCTTTACGGCCGCCCCGTCACCGCCTTCCCGCACGTGCGCCGCGAGCTGACCGACGCCTACGTCCGGCTGGTGGGGATGAAGCTGTTCAGCGACCGCGCCGTCGACTACTTCCGCTCCGCCGGGCCCGAGGACCGCCGTTACCTGCTCTTCAACCCGATGACGAAGATGAAGGTGACCACGGAGGGCGAGAAGGTCATCGACCTCATGTGGGACGTCATCGCCGCCAAGGGCTTCGAGAAGGACAACTACTTCGCCCAGGCCGCCGTCGAGATCCGGGGCCTGCCGAAGCTGGAGGGCACGGTCCACGTGAACCTCGCGCTGATCCTCAAGTTCCTGCGCAACCACCTGCTGGACCCGGTCGACTTCCCGGCCGTCCCGACCCGCACGGACGCCGCCGACGACGCGTTCCTCTTCCGGCAGGGACCCGCGCGCGGCCTCGGCTCCGTGCGCTTCCACGACTGGCGCCCCGCGTTCGACGCGTACGCCGAGGTGCCCAACGTCGCCCGCTTCCGTGAGCAGGCGGACGCCCTCTGCGCCTTCGTCGGGACGGCCGCCCCCGACGAGGAGCAGAGCCGCGACCTCGACCTCCTCCTCGCCGTCGGCCAGCTGTTCGCACTCGTCGTCCACGGCCAGCTGATCCTGGAGCAGGCCCGCCTGACCGGCCTGGACGAGGAACTGCTCGACGAACTGTTCGCCGTGCTCGTACGCGACTTCTCCGCACACGCCGTCGAGCTGCACGGCAAGGACTCCGCCACCGAGGACCAGCAGAACTGGGCGCTCGGAGCGGTACGCCGCCCCGTCGTCGACGCGGCCCGTTCGGCGCGGATCTGGCAGCGCGTCGAGGCGCTGTCGGGAGCGTACGAGATGGCGGAGTAGCCCGCTCCCGGGCGGCCGACGGCGGGGGCGGCAGGCCGGGGGCCGTTCCGTTTGCGGGGCGGATGACATCGCGGTTCACCCCCGGCCCGTCCGATCCGCTGTGGGCGGCGACGCAGGTCGAGCCCTCGCGCAGGCCGCTCTACCGGGCCGGGGCCGACCCTGGCGCCGAGCATCGCCGCGGGTGAGGCGCCCGACACCCTCAAGGACCAGCGGGTCGTCTCACTCGACCTGGTCCGCCATGGTCGCCGGAGCCCAGTTGCGAGGCCAGTTCGAGGAGCGGCTGAAGAAGGTCACCCGTCAGCTCCCCGGAAGGGTCAGCCGCCGTGTGACGCGCAGCGCCGACTCCAGCAACCGCGCCCTGACCTCCGAGGTCCGGTACATCCGGTCCGACCGGAACGAGATGCCGATCGAGCCGACCTGGTCACCGCTGTACACAGGAGCCGCCGCACACGTCGTGCCCCGTGCGTACTCTCCCCGGTCCAGCGAGAGCGGGCCCGCGGGGGCGGAGTCGAGCTGCCGCAGCAGCTCCTCACGAGAGGTGATGGTGCGGGGGGTGAGGTCGGCCAGCGAGTGCCGGGAGAGGTAGCCGGCGCGGGCCTCCTCGTCCAGCTCGCGGAGCACGCTCTTGCCGAGCGCGGTGGCGTGTCCGGCGTCGTGGAAGCCCACCCACAGGTCCACCCGTGGGGCACGCGGGTTGTCGACGATCTCCAGGACCCGGATCTCCCCCTCGTCGTACAACGTCAGGTAGGCGGCGGCGGACAGGCTGTCGCGCAGCGACGACAGCAGCGGGCGGATGTGCTCCCGCAGCGCCTGGCCGTCGATGGCGGTGTGCCGCAGCGAGTCGCGCTCACGGAGGGTGAACGCGTCGTCGTCCAGCTCGTGCAGATAGCCGTCCCGGGCGAGCTCGTGCAGGAGCCGTCGGGCGGTGGGCTCGGGCAACTCCGCCTCCTGGGCCAGCTGCCGCACGGAGGCGCCGTCCCGGTGCGCCGCGGCGGCCTCCAGCAACCGGAGGTCCTGCCGGACGGACACCCCCGGCTCGGGGCCGGCCTGGTCACCCATGGCACCAGCATGGACCCGGTGCCGGAGAGCGGCAAGGCCGCTCCGGCGGGCGGGAAGGTGCCGGCCCCGCCGCGTTACGGACCGTACGCCGCCGTGGTACGCCTCCGATGCGGCCCAGCCCTGACCCGCCCCGACACCACGCAACGGCAGCCCGCCGCGCCGCGCCCCGAGCGGACGGGGCTGACCCCCTGCCGCTACATCACCATCGACCTCACGGTCTGGCGCAAAGCCGAGGAGGTGCGGCAGAGTTGACGGTCCATCACTCCCGGTCCCGCGCCCGTTATCGACGGGCAGCGGGGCCGGCACGGGCGTCAGTCGCGGACGAGCTCGCCGTCCCGGGCGACGATCCGCCCGCCGCGCACCACCATCTCGCGGCGCGGCAGGTCGACCACGACCTGCGGGAGGCACTCCCCGCGCACCAGCAGGAAGTCGGCCGGCGAACCGGGCTTCAGGTCCGCCTCCGGCAGCCCCAGGAGCCGGGCCGCGCCGTCGGCCCCCGAGCGGAAGGCCGCCTCCAGCTCCTCGTCGAGGCGGGCGTCCTGCACCTGGGCCAGCAGGTGCGAGCGGTGCAGCATGTCCGCGTTGCCGAACGGGCTCCAGGAGTCCCGTACGCCGTCCGAGCCGAGGCCCACGTGGACCCCGAGCTCGCGCAGCCGGCCGATCGGCAGCACCAGGTCCGACGAGGGGGCGACCGTCGTCAGGGAGATCCCGGCGTCCGCCAGGTCCGCCGCCAGCCGGTCGAGCTCCCGCTCGGGCAGTCCGGGCACGCAGAAGACATGGCTGACGGTGACCTTGCCCTGCAACGACAGCGCCCGGGTGCGGTCGATGATCGCGCGCAGCGACTCCAGCCCCGTCGCGGCCCGCTCGTGCAGGTGGATGTCGACGCCCACCCCGTGCCGGTCCGCGATGCCGAAGACGATGTCGAGCTGCTCGTCGAGCGCCTCGTCGAACCCGATCGGGTCGATGCCGCCGATCCGGTCGACCGCCCCGGTGCGCGCCGCCTCCTCCAGCAGCTCCTCCGTGCCCGGTGTACGGACCACCCCGTGCTGCGGGAACGCGACGATCTCCACGTCGAGCGCGTGCCGCAGGGCCCTGCGGGCGGATCCGACGCCCTCGACGCCCACCAGGCCGTAGGCGGGAGCGACGTCGACATGGGCCCGCATCGCGCGGGTGCCCTGGGCGACGGCGTGGCCCACCAGGCGCTCCGCGCGCTCCTTCAGGGGAGTCCGCAGCGCGTGGAAGAGCTTCACGTCCTCGGCGGTGTACTCCGCGATGGAACCCGCCGGATTCCGCGTCACCCAGGGCTCGCCCCACGCCGTCTTGTCGGGGTGGATGTGCGCGTCGACCAGGGTCGGCAGCGCGATCCTGCCCCCGCAGTCGACGATCTTGGCGCCGCGCGGCGCGGGCTCCGCGGTGATGACGCCGTCGACGACGGTGAGGTCGACGGGCGGCGTCGCCCCGTAGGGCCGCACGTTCCTGAACACCGTGGCGCGCGCGTGCCGGCCCGTGCGCTCCGGCTGCTCCGTGATCCGGTCGGCGGCGGACGGCGACGCTCCGCCGGTCCGGGGCGCGGCGGCGGCCTCGGACCCGGGCGCGGTAAGGGCGGCGGTGGTGCCCGCGAGGGCGGCGGCGCCGGCCAGCATGGAGCGCCGGGAGAGACCGGCGGTGGGGGCGGCGGTGGAATCGGCATGCATCGAGGGCTCCTTCGAAGGGGAGTGGGAGGGCGGAGGAGGCTGCGGAAGGGCGGGTGAGGGCACGGTCAGGCGGTCGGTACGGGGAACCCTGCCCGCACCACGCGCGCCGGGCGGCTCAGCACGCCGAGGTCGGCCAGCGGGTCGCCGTCCACCACCAGGACGTCGCCCGCGAAGCCCCGCGCCAGGCGGCCGGCCGTGGAGTCGAACCCGAGGAGCTTCGCGGCGCCCGTGGTCGCCGTGCGGATCGCGTCCAGGGCGGAGAGCCCGGCAGCGTGCATCAGCTCCACCTCGCGGCCGATCGGGTCGACCGTTCCGCCCGAGGAGTCGGTGCCCGCGGCGAGGGGGACGCCCAGCTCGTGCGCCGCGAGCACCGCCCGCTTCAGTACGGGCAGATAGCTGCGACCGCGCTCCGCCAGGACCGGGTCCGAGGATTCGGCGAGCCCGGCGATGGCGGTGAGCGTCGGCGTGAAGTAGGTGCCCCTGCGGCGCATTTCGCGCAGGGTGCGCTCGCCGACG
This sequence comes from Streptomyces sp. NPDC017520, assembly GCF_044329855.1. Classification (NCBI taxonomy): domain Bacteria; kingdom Bacillati; phylum Actinomycetota; class Actinomycetes; order Kitasatosporales; family Streptomycetaceae; genus Streptomyces; species Streptomyces sp. NPDC017520. Next base: position 81,259 of record NZ_JBIRKB010000021.1, on the reverse strand, counting down.
AACGCCCCGTGCTCCAGCGAACGGATCCCGGCCGTGACCGCGTCGTGGCAGCCCTTCTCGCTGTAGCTGTGGCAGAGCACTCCCTTTCCGCCGCGCCGCGCCGCCGCCACGATCGTGGACAGCTGCTCGTGGTCGTAGACCTGGACGAGCGGGTCCTGTTCCGGCAGTCCGGCGCGTTCGTTGACCCGGGTTTTGATGGTGTCGGCCCCCCGCGCGAGGTTGACCTCGACCACCCGGCGCAGTGCCTCGGCCGAGCGCACCCCGTCGCGCAGCCGGGCGAGCGGCACGAGCTCCGGGTCGGCGAGGATCGTGTCGCCGAGGTCCGGGGTGACGAAGATTCCCGCGGCCCGGAGCCGGGGCGCCCGCTCCGGTGCCTGGCGGGCCAACTCCCGTACGGCGACGTCCTGGTAGAAGTTGGTCGAACCGCTGCGCGCGCTGGTCGCGCCCTTGAGGACCGCATCCCGCGCCTCGGCGGCCGTGTTGAGATGGATATGGGCGTCCACCAGGCCGGGCAGGATCCACTGTCCGTGGGCCCGCAGTACCGGTACGCCGGAAGGCGTCCGCGTCCCGAGACGGCCCCGGGGCCCGGCCGCGCGGACGACGCCCCCGATGATCACGACCACCGCGTCCTCGGTGACCTCGCCCGTCAGCGGGTCGAGCAGCCTGCCGCCCTCCACGACCAGATCGCCGCCCCGGCCCGACGAACCCCGGGACGCGGCCGACGCGGCGGACGCCGCGGGAGCGGCCTGGGCCAGGACGGCGGACGTCCCGGCCAGGGCGGCGGCGCCCGCGAGCACACCTCGCCGGGTCAGCCGGCCGGAGGGGGGCGGGGTGTTGTCGACGCACATGGAAAGGCTCCTTCGGCCGCGGCAAGCGGAAGCGAATATGGGAGCACTTTGTATACCAGGATGGTTGACGGTCTGGGAAGGAGTGATTCCGCTCCACGCACGTGCGGGAAACGTGCAGCTCTAGGGCGCATCAGGTGAATGCGGGGCGGGGTGTGAGGCGGGAGCGGGGGAGCTCTCCCACGGGAAGGCCCACCTGGTATACAAACCCATCTGGTATGCAAACTAGGCGTTGTCGAACAGGGACCGCAGCGCTACGGCTCGGCTGTCCCGTACGTGCAGCAGCGTGCTCGCCGCCGCGGACTCCTCGTCGCCCGTCGCGATGTACCGGAACATGACCGCGTGCTGGGCGCGCATGTGCTCCGGCTCCTCCCGCATCCCGAACAGCAACTGGAGCTGGCCGCTGAGCTGCTCCATGGTGCGAGCCAGCATCGGGTTGCCGCTCAGGGCGACGATGTCCTCGTGGAAGGCGGTGTGGGCCGCCACCTCTCGTGCCCCCTCGTCGTCGGTCGCCGCCTGCTCCGCCCGGTCGAGGGAGATCCGCAGCGCGGTGACGCCCGGCGGCTCCGCCGGGGCGGACCGCGCCACCCGCCGTGCCGCGAGCCGGGAGGCCTGGACGGCGAGCGGCTCCCACACCTCGTACAGGTGCTCCACGTCGGCCCGCTCCATCCGCCGCACCCTGACCCCGCTGTGCGGCAGCAGCTCCAGGAGCCCTTCACCCACCAGGGCGCGCAGCGCCTCGCGGACCGGGACGCGGGACATGCGCAGTTCCTCGGCCACCTCGCGCTCCACGAGGCGGGCGCCCTGCGGGTAGCGGCGGTCGACGATCCGCTCCCGGACCGCGTCCCGCGCGCGGGCGCTGAGCGACGTGCGCTCCGGGGCGCCCGCCCGCTCGCTCCCGGGATCGTCCGGCAGTGCCCGGTCCCGCCCTGCGCTGCTGCCCGTCACGTACGCCATCCTCCGTTCGCCATGCCCCCCAGGGCCGAGGGTACGCGGGGCCCGCGCCCGTCAGGCCGTGCCCGGGGTCCGTCCGTCCGGCAGGAAGAGCACCGAGTTGATGTAACGCTCCCGGCGCGGGACGAGGGCCCGGCGCAGCAGACCCTGGTGCACCAGGTGTTCCGTCCGCGCCTGGTGGGCCACCAGGTCGAACCCGTCGAGCGCGATCCAGCGCCTGCCCGCCAGGAGCCAGCCCGCGTAGCCCTGGCCGGTCAGCAGGTCGATCGCCGGAGCGATCGGGCCGAGCCGGCTCTCCAGCTCGATGAGGAGGACCGGACGGTCCTTGCGCAGCAGCTCCGCCGCACCGAGCAGCGCCGCCCGCTCGCCGCCGTCGACGTCCATCTTCACGAAGCCGACCCCGCGCAGCCCGAGACTGTCGACGGTGATCGACGGCACCTCCAGGCAGTGCGCGTGGATGTCGCGGCGGGCCAGCGACGACACCCCCCGGTCGCCGCTGTCCCCCTCCGGGAACCACAGCCGCGCCGTGCCCGCCCGGTCGGTCGCCGCGCCCTGGACCACCCGGGCGTTCGACGGCAGCGTCCGGCGCAGGTGTTCGGCCAGATGCGGCACGGGCTCGATGGTGACCACCTCGGCGCAGCGGGCGGCGAGCCGCCGCGACCAGGGGCCGTACCAGCCCCCGATGTCGAGGGCGACGGCGTCCGGCGGGCAGAAGTCGGCGAGCCGCCGGAGCTCGGGCTCGAAGCGCGGATACAGGGCGACGGCGGCCGAGCCGACGAGGCCCCCGGGCAGCCGGGACGCCACCGCCGCGGCGAACGTGGTCACGTGGCCGAGGCCTTGAGCCGGGTGAGCAGCCGCTCGTGGTCGTCCGCCCCGACCTTCCGGCCCGATGAGGGCAGCAGCTGCGGGATGCCGTCCACGATCGGGTAACTCAGACGCAGCCGGGGGTTGTAGAGCGCCTCCTCCTCGGCCAGCAGGGACAGCGGGCCCTTGTCGAGCGGGCAGGCCAACAGGGCCAGCAGCGGGTCGTCGGGGTTCATCGGGTGGCTCCTTGGTGTCGGAGGTGTCGGAGGTGTCGGAGGTGTCGGAGGTGTTGGAGGGGTGGGAGGTGTCGCGGCTGTCGGCGGCGTCCGGGGCGTTGGAGGTGTCGTGGGGTGTCGTGGGGTGTCGGACACGGCGTGCCGTATCCGGGTCAGGACGGGGCGGCGGGCTGCGGATCATGGCGCGGCATGGCCAGCAGGACGGAGAGGGCGAGCGCCGTGCCGCCCACCCGCAGGGCCAGCAGCAGCGGATCGTCGGGCAGCGTCTCGCCGAAGGCGAGCGTCCCGAGGACGGCGGTGAACAGGCTGGTCACCGTGGTGCACACCGGCACGATGAGGGAGGCCCGGCAGCGCTGCAACGCCGTCTGCGACATCACCAGACCGGCCCCCGCCGTGAACAGCAGCAGATACGGATACGGGGACGCCAGCAGCGACAGCGCGGCCTCGCCGGGACCGGTGCCGGTCAGGCGGCTGGACGTGCCCTTGATGGCCAGCGAGCTGACCCCGTAGAGCAGGCCCACCGCCACCCCGTATCCGATACCGCTGGTCGGGACCCGGTGCCGTTTGGCCGCCCGGCTCTCGACCCGTACGTACAGCAAGACGCCTGCCCCCAGCGCGGGCACGCAGACCAGGAGCACCAGCGCCCACGGCGCGCCGCCGCTCACCACGTCCTCGCCCTCGCGCACCGAGGCGACGACCATCAGCAGGGCCACCAGCACCCCGCCCAGCGCGTAGCGTTCGCGGCCCGTCGACTCCTCGCCGAGCACGGCCGACGACAACAGCAGGAGCAGCACCAGACCGGAGACGAAGATGCCCTGCGCCGCCGCGATCGGCAGCGCCCGGTAGACGATCAGCTGGGCCCCGAACCCGGCCGCCAGCGCCAGCGCGCCGACGATCCACAGCGGACTGGTCAGCAGCACCCCGACCACCCGAAGCGGCCGGCCCGCCGAGAGCGCGGGCAGCGAGCCCAGGGCCCGCTTCTCCACCACGAACCCCACGCTGTACAGCGCGTTGGCGACCAGCGCCGCGCCGACACCCCACCACATCGCGCTACCTCCGCCGCGCGTGGGCCAGCAGGATCGAGGCCGCCCCGGGCACCGCGCACGCCGCCCGGTCCAGCAGCCGCAGCGGACGCGGCACCCCGTGGAAGGGGGCACCCGTGATCCTCACGTCGGCGAAGCCGGACGCCGCCAGGAACGAGCGCAGCGCACGGGCCGTGTACAGCCGCAGATGCCCGACCACCTCCGAGCCGGGACGGCCGTGGATGCCGCGCAGGCTGACCTCCGAGAACACCGGCTGCACCCCGGCGAGCAGCAGCGCCCGGTTGTACCAGGCCGCCAGGTTCGGGGTGGACAGCATCAGATGGCCGCCGGGCCGCAGGACCCGCCGCAGCTCGTCCAGCGCCTGGTCAGGATCGACCAGATGCTCCAGGATCTCGCTGAACAGCACCGCGTCCGCGCACCCGTCGGCCAGCGGCAGCCCGCCGTGCTCCAGCTCGCCGCGCACCACGAGACCCATCCGGGGCCCGGCCCTGCGCAGCGCGTCCTGCGACCAGTCGACGCCGATCAGCCGGTGACCGGCGAGAATCGGGGCCGCCGTGGCCGCCGCCGTGCCGTCGCCGCACCCGATGTCGAGGATCACCTGCCCCGGCGCGCCCAGCGCGTCGGCCAGCAGCCGCGCCTGCCGCAGGGTGCGCCCGTCGCCCGAGGCGACGGGAACGGCCGGGTTCTCGTAGAAGCCCCGCAGCCCGGGCGGGGGAGAGGCGGTGCCGGTCATACGGTCTCCGAGGACGTCGATGCCAGGTGACGGGTGAACAGTTCGCGCAGGCGTACGCCGTCCTCGTCGCCCAGCAGGGTGCGCGACCAGCGCAGCGTCAGATGCAGCCGGCCACCCGTGGACGCCGTGGTGAACGTCAGCCCCCGGGGCATCCGGGCGGGCGCGGAGAACCACACGGCGGTGGCCCGGCCCGCCTCCCCGAAGTCCAACGGGTACGGCACCCGGCCGATGTTGCTCAGCAGCGTCGTCGAGGTCCACGGCCCCGCCAGCACCCGCAGCCCCCGGGTGAGGACGGCGCGGGCGGCCACCGGCAGCAGCGGCGCGGTCAGCAGGGAGGCGGAACGGCCCAACGGGGGGCGGGGGCGCGCCTTGAGCGCCCGGGTGCGCTCCGCGGTCGCCCGCAGCAGTGCCGGGACGTCGGCCCCGGGCGCCAGCTCGGACGCGGCGAAGCCGACCTCCACCAGCCGGGTGCCGTTCCCGATCGGCATCTCGGGGCCCCGGGTGCGGTCGTCGACCGGCATGGTGATCCGCAGCGGCCGGCGGTCGGCCCCCGGCGCGCCCCGCTCCCGGTTCCAGTCGGCCACCGTGAGGGCGGTGGCCACCATCAGCTGGTCGTTCACCGTGTAGGGCGCGCCGGACTCCCGCTTCGGGACGGGCAGTTCGACCAGCAGCATGGCGTTGCCCGGCACCGGCGCGGGCCCGGGCGAGCCCGCCGCGATCCGGGCGGGCCGGGCCAGCGGCGCCGCAGGGGACTCCGCGACGAGCGGCTCGGACGCCGGCCGCGCGGGTGCGGGGGCCGGCGGGACGTGGTGCGCGCCGTAGACCTCGGCGGCCGTCGCCGCCAGCCGCATGCACGCCGGGCCGTCGAGGGCGGTGTGGTGCACGGTGAAGAGCAGCACACACCCCTCGGTCCCCGGCTCCTCGACCACGGCGAGCCGCAGCGGCGGCGACGCCGTCAGCGGAGGGGCCTCGTCCAGCGCCCGCGCCCGGGCCCGGGCGAGCGCCCCGGGCGCGGACGGCGGAAAGGAGACCGGATCCGTGTCGGGACTCCCGGTCAGCTCCCACTCGTAGCGCCGGGCGAACGGGGACCGGGGGCGCTCCCGCATCAGCGCCCGGGGATGCCGGGCGAGCGCCTCGGCGAACGCGGAGCGCAGCCGGGCCTCGTCCACCCGGCCGGGCAGTTGGATCTCGATGTGCACGGTGTTCGGCTCGGCGTCCTGCGCACAGTGCCGGGCCACCTCGTCGACCACCGGGAACGGCACCCGGGCCGGGGCCCCGGGCCGGGGCGCACCGCCCCGCGCCCGGGGATGCCGCGTGGTCGCCATCAGGTGCTCCCTCCGGGACGGGACGGCGGCGGCTGCTGACCGCCGAGCTGCTGCGACGGTCCTTCACCGCCATCACCGCCATCACCGCCATCACCGCCGCCTCCCTCGCCCGAGCCCGAGCCCGAGCCCGAGCCGGATCCGTACCCGCTTCCGGGCGCCGGCGGCGGGGCCCCCTGCGGACGCTTCGGGTCGGTGGACAGCGTCCGGCCCGAAGCGGCGGCGGCCTGCGCCGGAACCGTGGGCGCCTCGCCGTCCGCGGCGGCCGTGCCCCGGCCCCCGGCGGCCCGCCTGCCGAGCGGCTCGCGCCCGACCGTGACCAGGGCGGCGAACAGGCCGACCAGCGCCAGGAACTGGGCCGTCGCGCCGAACGCGCCCTCGCCCGCCGCCGTGGTCTCCCCGGTGCCCACCGCGGCGACGACACCCGCGGCGGCCATCGCCGCGAACGCGACGGGCGCGAGCAGCCTCGGCCGGAAGTGGGCGAGTACGGCGAGGACCGGCACCGCCAGGGCGAGCGGCCCCGCGATCACCACCCCCACCAGGGTGAGCGCCACGGTGCCCAGGACCAGACCCGGACCCGGCACGACGGGCTGCACCTCGGCCGCGTACGGCCCGGCTCCCCGCCGGCGCACGAAGGCGAGCCCCACGAGCGCCAGGAGCAGGACCCCCGCGCCGATCAGCCCCACCTGGTAGATCCGGGCCGGCTCGTACTCCAGGGTGACCTTGCCGCCCTCGCCCTCCGGGACCAGCCAGGCCTGCTGCCAGCCGTCGATCCGCAGCGGGGTCAGCTCCTCGCCGTCCAGGGTGGCCTTCCAGCCCTTGTTGTGGTTCTCGTGGATCTGGAGGTAGGAGGCCTCGCCCGCGCCGACGGCGATCGTGCGCCGGTCGCCGTCGCCCCGCTCGACGTCCACCGAACGCGGCGTGCCCGCCGGGGCCTTCGGGGCCCCTTTGCTCAGCGTGACGTCCGTGATGGCGAGCGGTCCCGCCTCACCCGCCTCGACGGTGGTGGACGAGGCTGCCAGCTCCACCGTGCCGCCCTCGGTGCACGGTGTGACCTCGATGGGGCGGCGCTGCGTCAGGTCCCGCACCAGGCCCTCGGCGCGGGTCTCCAGGAACGTACCGCCGACGGACAGGACCGGACCCTTGCCGCAGGCCAGGCTGAAGGTCTTGTCCGGCTTCGGCTGCGGCGAGCGGTACTCCTCCAGGGCCGGGACGTAGACCTCGCTCAGCCCCACCGGCAATTGCAACTGGTCGTCGGCGACCGGGTTGTGGACGGTCAGCGGAGCCTGACGCGAGATGGTGATGTCCATCCGGTCGGTCCTGATGGGCGAGAAGCGGGCCATGCCGTTCTCGTCCACGGAGGCCACCGCCGTGCCGTCGGGGGAGCTGATCTGCACCTGCTCCGGGCGGGTGGACAGACCGCCGGCCGCCGCGAAGACGATCTCCCCGACCTCCTTCTTCTCCGGCCAGGACAGACGCAGCGTGGGGCGTTCGCCCGCGATCCACGCCGTGGTCAGATCACCGTCGGTCAGGTTGCGCGGAGTGAGGCTGGTGCCCAGCCGCGCCGTGGAGTCGGCGCTCACCTCGATCTTGTCCCGCTCGCCCGTCAGCTCGAACAGCAGCTTGTCCAGAGCCTCGCCGGGCACCGGAACCGCGCTCGCGGACACCTGGTACGCGCCCGCCTCCTGCGCGGTGAACTGCCGGTGCAGGCCGACCTCGGCCGCCACCGACGACAGACCGCCGGGGTCGCTGCCCCGCCGCAGCGAGTAGAGAGTGGAGTCCGCGCCCTCACGGGGCGCGTCGGAGGGCAGCTCCAGCATCCGGGTCACCTGCACCCCGGGGATCGCGATGTCGGTGAAGCCGGCACCGGTGAGCCCGGGACGCCCCTGCTGGGACTCCAGGATCGTCACCTTCAGCCAGGACGCCTGCCCGGTGGGCGCGGCCACCGTCTGCGCCGATCCGTCCGTCTTCAGCGGGCTGTCCTTGAAGCCCCGCTCGGTCTCGACCCGGACGACGGTCGGCGCGGCCCGCACGTTCGCGCTGGGCAGCGGCGTCACCTGGAGCGAGGCCGGAAGCTCTGTCGGGGTGGTGAAGTCGATCCGCACCCACTCGTCCTCGGGAGAGCCCGGGGACCCCTCCGCCCAGCCGGTGTCCGGGTTGCCGTCGAAGGCGTTGACCGGGTCGTACTGCGGCAGATGGAACAGCCAGTTCCCCACCGACGAGGCGCTGACCTTCTTGGCCCCGCGCAGCACGGCCGTCGTCTGGTGCTCCGCGCCGGAGGTCGGCAGGATCTGCCGGGGGCTCCGGTCCGGATCCTGCGCGGCCTGAACCGCGTTGCGCTCATCGGCGGTGTACGTGTACGAGGTGTTGGAGTTGACCAGCCCGAACCGGGTGTCGGCGCGCCGCAGCCCGTCGCCCGCCGCGTACAGCGACGGCCGCCCCAGACCCGGGTGCGCGTCACCGGCCAGCACGGCCGGCCGGCCGTTCAGCGCGCCGCTCGCCGACAGCGGCAGCAGGGACTCGGGGCCGCCGCTCACGACGGCCGTCGAGGCCACCGGGGACGTGGTCGCCCGCCCCGGACGCTCCGTCCCGGCGGGCGGCTCGTAGATCTCCACGGCCCGCTGCCGCGGATAGAGGCCCTCGACCTGCACGGGGGTGTCCGCCGCGATCCGGCCGCCGGTCATCACCGGACCGAAACCGGTGACGCGCCGGTACCCGGACGCCTCCAGGGTGCGCTTCACCGTGGCCGTGGGGACGTACCCCAACTGGTCGGGATCCAGGTCGTTGCGGACCACCACATAGTGCAGCCCCGCCCGGTCGAGGTACTCGCTCAGCCCGGGGACCTCGCCGCCGGTGGTCAGCGCCTGCTCGACGGCGTCCATCGCCCGACGGTTGCCCGGTGTGCCGAACGGCACGTAATCCCGTTGCGCCCAGGGCGAGTTCGCCAGCACGTCCAGCGGCTGGTCGATGGGGGAGCCCCAGGTGTAGATGCCGTGCGCGGTCGCGGGGACCACCAGGGCGCGGTCGTCTCCCGAGTTCTTCTCCAGCCAGCTCCCGGTCGTCCCCCAGTACGTGGGCAGCTGCTGGAACGAACCGGTCTGGAGGATCGAGCCGTTGACGTACGGCCAGGCGAGACCCGGCAGCACGAGCGCGGCGGCGATCACCGGCACGAGCCGGCGGGTGCGCACCGCGTTGCCGCCGCCACGCGCAGCCGCGGCGACGGAGGCCACCGCCGTCAGGTGCGCGAGGCCCAGCGCCAGGGCCAGCGCAAGACCCGTCTGGAACTTGTAGATGTTGCGGAACGGCACCAGCCAGCCGTCCAGCCACTCCTGCACGGTCCCGTGGAACAGCCCGCCCAGCGCACCGCCGTAGCCGGCGAGCGTGATGAGCGCGACGCTCAGCACGGTCAGCACCAGCCAGCGCCGCTCGGGCAGATCACGGCGCGCCAGCCCCGCCAGGCCCAGGGCGGCGGCGAGCGCCGAGCCCAGGATGGTGACGGTCGCGGTGGCGACGGTCCAGCCGGCGGGCAGCCAGGCCTCGCCGAAGTTCAGATAGCCCACCCAGTTCCCGCCGCCGCGCAGCACCTCGGTCGCCGACATGGTCGTCGTCGTGGTGTACGAGGACTCCACGTACGGCATGAAGTTCTCGCCGTAGACGCCCAACAGCAGCAGCGGAACGATCCACCAGGCGGTCGCCAGGATCACGCCCGGAATCCACCAGGCCAGCAGGGCGCGCTTGCGCGGCCCGCCGGGCCGGGACAGCAGATACAGCCCCACCGGCAGCAGCGAGGCCAGGGTGGACGCGGCGTTGACGCCGCCCATCAGCGGGATCAGCAGCGCGGACCGGGCCGCTGCGATCCTCGGCGCGAGCCGCGGGTCCGTCAGCGGCAGCAGCACCCACGGCAGCAGGGCGCCCGGCAGGGCCGCCGCCGACGTCGAGCCCACGACGATGGTGTACGTCGGCCACAGCGCGTACGCGACCGCGGCCGGCAGCCGGGTGGCCGGGGAACCCACGTGCAGCCGCTCCGCCAGCCGGAGCGCACCCCAGAAGGCGGTCGCCACGATCAGCGACAGCCACAGCCGCTCCGCGAGCCAGACCGGTACGTGCAGCAGGTCGGCGGCCCCGTAGTACGGCAGCATCGGAATGGCGTAGCCCACGTACTGGTCGGCGATCCCGCCGAACCCGGCCCGGCTGTGCCACAGCTCGCCCAGGTCGCCCAGGAAACGCCAGGGGTCCGCGACGACGCCGAGCTTGGTGTCGAACGTCATCCGGCCGGGCGACACCGCGAGGAACGCCGCGAACACGGCGGCCCAGAAGCCCAGCAGCCAGCGCCGTGAACGGGGCGTGGGCGGTCCGTCGGCGGGACCCGAGGGCGCGGGACCCGCGCCCTCGGGGGCCGTGGACCGGGGTGGGTGGACAGCGCTGGTCATGAACACCGCCGGAGGATGAGGAGGAGGTTCCAGGTGGCGAATTCCCGCAGGACGGGGATGCGCGGCACGAGCTGGGGAAGGACGGGCCAGTAGCGCGAGCGTGCTGAGACGACGGACACGTCGGAGCGGCTCCGGACGTGGCCCAGGGTCTCCCCGACGCCGATCTTGAAGAGGTTCTCGCCGAGCCGGTGCTTGGCCGGGTGGCCGGTGCGCCGCTCGTAGCGGCTCCGGGCGCGTTCGGCGCCGAGGTAGTGCCAGGGCGCCCACTCGTGGCCGCCCCACGGGGAGAGCCAGTTGGTGTACGAGACGTAGATGAGGCCGCCGGGGCGGGTCACCCGCGCCATCTCGCCGAGGAAGGTGTGCGGATCGGCGACGTGCTCCAGCACGTTGGAGGAGAAGCAGACGTCGGCCGCGCCGTCGGCGAGCGGCAGCAGATATCCGTCGGCGACGACGGTGTCCGCGCGCTGCCCGGGGCCGATCTCCGCCGGATCCGGCTCGAAGAGGTAGCTGTGCGCCCCGCGCCGCCGGAACTCCCGGGTGAAGTAGCCGTCGCCGCCGCCGATGTCCACGACGACCTTGTCCCGGAGCGGGCCGTGCCGCTCGACCTGGTCGGCCGCGTCACGGGCCAGCAGGGTGTACGCCGTGGCGGGGTCGCCCTGTTCGCGCAGGAAGGCGCGGAACAGGGCGGCCGACCGCCGGAACGATGGATCCTTCACGCGCTCGCGCCGATCGTCGGGGCGTTCGGGCCGTCCGCCGCCGGAGCCGCGGAACTGGCCGCCGCCTCGGCGGCCACCGCCGCGAACCTGCGCACACTGGCGGTCCACCGGTAGTCGGCGGCCCGTTCGCGGGCCGCCTTGCCCATCGCCTCGCGCCGCTCGTCGTCCAGCGCCAGCGCGCACCAGGAGGCGGCGAAGGAGGACGCGCCCGGGGCGAGGATCCCGGTGACACCGTCCTCGACGGAGTCGCGCAGCCCCGGCACGTCGAAGCCCAGGGTCGGGGTGGACCGGGCCGCGGCCTCCGTGACGACGAGACCCCACCCCTCCACGGCCGCCGGGTGCAGCAGCATCCACGCGGCGCAGAGCAGCCGGTGCTTCTCCGCCTCGGTCACATGACCGGCGAACTCCACGCCAGAACCGGCAAGTTGTTCCAGCCGGCCCCGCTCGGGGCCGTCGCCGACGATGACGAGCCGACCGCCGGTGACCGGCCGGACCCGCTCCCAGAGCTGGAGCAGCAGATCGATGCGCTTGTAGTCGACGAGCCGGCCCAGCGCCACGAACAGCGGGGTGGCGGACCGTGCGCCCTGCGGGCCCGGCTCCTGGACTCCGTTGTGCACCACGCGGATCCGCCGGTCGGGCACGCCCAGTTCGCGCAGGGCGCCCGCCGTGGACGGGGACACCGCGACCATCAGGTGGTCGCGGTAGGCCCGGGACAGGGCCCAGTGTTCGAGCTTGCGTCCGGCCCGGGCCACCGGCGCCGGGAAGCGCATGTCCCACAGGTCGGTGTGCACGTGGTTGACCAGGCAGACCGTGGGTCCGCGATGCCACAGCGGGGCCAGGTACGGCATGCCGTTGCAGACCTCGACGAGCAGGTCGCACGTGCCGATCCGCCGGGCGAAGGCGGACCGCGCGCCGAGGTAGTGCCCCAGCGCGGAGCCTGCCGAGACGACCCGGTAGGGCCGGCGGGCGGCCGGTCCGCCGCACAGCAGCGTGACGTCGTGGCCCTGCTCGGTAAGACCCAGGGCGAGCTGGTCGACCAGCAGCTCGGAGCCGCCGGCGGCCGGATTGTCCAGGTCGCGGTGGGCGAGGAAGACGATGCGTCTCGGGGTCGCGGGGACCGTGACGGGCGCCGGGCCCTGACCCGGACGCGCGACGGCGTCGAGCAGTGGGGGAGGGACGTGCTGGGGCATGGGTGCTCCAACTCGGCTCGGGGGGCGGGGACTGGGGGAGCGGCCCTCGGGGCGAGGGCCGCTTGGAGCGGGAGACGTACCGGGGGGCCGGGACGGGGGCGCGCCGGGGGCCGGGCAACCCGGCTGCGGGGCGAGGGATCGAGAAAAGTGATGAGAGAGAAAGACGGTGAGGGTGGTGAGGGTGGTGAGGAAGTGAAGAGGGGAAGGGCGGACAGGAACGAGACCGGGGGGCCGTGCTCTGGTGGGGATAGACAGTTTTCGGCACGGGTACGCGCCCGGCTACTCACCAGTGCAACAACTTGCCGGTAACTCAGATGTGCGGAATCGTCATCATGTGAGTGTTCGGCGCTTCCGGCTCCGTTCGGCGGCCCCGGACGACGAGCACGACGCCCGCCAGCGCGAGCACACCGCCCAGCCCAGCGGCCCCGGCCGGCGCGGTCGTGCCGAGCATCGCCAGCCGGTCGCTGTCCGCCGACGCCAGCTCGACCTGCTTGAGCTGGGTCTCCTCGGTGAACTCCACCCGCCTGCTCTCCAGGAGCACGACGGCGTCCTTCTCGGAGCCCGGGGCGCGCAGCGTCTTCCTCGGGCCGATCGCCGCGTTCATGATCCTGCCGGTCCGCCGGTCGACCACCAGCTCGATGCCGCTGTTGGAATACCACTCCTCGGCCAGCACCTGGGGGATCTTCTTCTTCCCCACGAGCAGTCCGGGCACCTGGCGCACCCCGGTCCTGGTGGGCTCGACCTCGCCCTTGAAGAGCAGGCCGGAGTAGCCCTGAACCTCCTGCTCACCGGCGTAGGAGAGCCGCACGACCCCGCCGAGCGTGCTGTCCCACCAGCGGTAGGAACGCTTCTCGACGTCGAAGGGGAACTTCAGATAGGCCTCCCCGTCGAAGGTCGGGGATTCCTCGCAGCAGTGGACCGGCTCGTTCGTGACCCGGTCGGTCACCCAGCGCTCCAGCGTCCACTGGAGGGCGTCACGGGGGTCCGATGCGGGCAGGGTGTCCCGGTGGTCGACCGAGGTGGAGACGTCCCACACGGCGTTGCCGCTCTTCTCGCTGTCGGCCACGTCCCCGCGCACCTGCCGCGTGATCGTGATCGTTCTGCCCTCGACCGTCTCCACCTCGGACGTGTCGAAATAGCTGCCCGTCCCGGTGAAGACGGTGGTGGTGTCGATGTCGATGGGGGTGCGCTTGGCGTGCGGCTGGACGTACCAGACGAGCAGCGGCGCGAGGACGAGCAGGAAAACCCCTGCCCCCAGCAGGACAAGCGACAGGGGTGAAGCGTTGTGGCGCATCCGGGCACTCCTGGGTCGAATCTCTTCGCGGAGGTGCACGGGCCCGGGCCGGTCAGCCCTTGATTGGCGTGAACAGTAAGCAAGCCCTTGACGGAATGTCAATGTGCTGTCGACACTGTGTCCCAGCCGGAGGGGCCCGGCTGACGGGGTGGGGATCGCCTCCAGCAAGGAGCTGACCCAACCATGCGCAGACTCATCGCCGCCGCTGTCACCGTGTCGGTGGCCGCCACACTCGCCGTGGGTGCGGCGGTCGGTGTCGTGGCACTGCTCGACGCCACTCCCGACCAGCCCAATACGCCCCTGATCAGCTATGACACCGCCCCGGCGGTTCCGTGACCCGCCCGGCCTGGCAGGACGTCCCCCGGTCGAAGCTCGACCGTTTCGAGGCGATCGCCCGGTCCGAGGCCCCCGAACTCGCTCAGATGATCCTGTACCAGATTCGCCAGGAATATCCCTATCTGCAACTGGTCGAGGACGAGTCCGGGGAGCCGCTGGCCCTCGTCGGAATCCGCCGTGCCATCGAAGGCTTCGTCCACAACCTCACCGCCGGCGCCCACCCCCGGGTGCCGCCGGAGATGTTCCAGGAGTTCGGACGCGGCGAGGGACTGGAGGGCCGCAGCCTCGACGCGCTCCAGGCCATTTACCGCCTCGGCGTCCGGCTCACCTGGCGCAGGCTCGCCGAGATCGGCCAGCAGGCCGACATCCCCGCGCCCGCCATGTACGAGCTGGCCGAATCGGGGTTCGAGTATCTGGACGGGCTCGTGGAACAGTCGGTACGGGGCTACGCCGAGGCGGCGGCCCGGCGCGCCAGCGAACGGCTCCGCCTCCAGCGCCAGCTGATCGAGCTCCTCCTGGTGGAGCACCGGGGCGATGTGTCGGTGGCCCTGTCCGAGCGGGCCGCCCGCATCGGCTGGGAGCTCCCGGAGACGATCGCCGTGGGTGTGCTCATGCGCCCGGCCCGCGAGGCCGTGGCCCCGGCGGTCGGGCAGGGCATTCTGCTGGAGATGGAGAGCGAGCAGCCGCGCATCGTCATCCCGGACCCGGACACGGCGGGCCGTGCGGAGACCCTGCGGCGCGCCACGGCCGGCTGGTCCGGGGCGGTCGGCCCGGCGGTCCCCCTGGCGGCCGCGGCGACCTCGCTGCGGTGGGCGGAGACCGCCGTCCAGCTGATCAATAAGGGGCTGCTGCCGCAGGGCGAGGTGCTGTACTGCACCGAGCGCACGGAGGAACTGCTGCTGCTCCCCGCCGAGGAGCTGATCGACGCGTCGGCCCGACGCTGCCTCGCCCCGCTGGAGGGCCTCGGTCCGACCCAGGCCCGGCGCCTGGCCGAGACTCTGCTCGCCTGGATCGAGACCCCCGGCGGCGCCCCGGAGGTGGCCGCCCGCCTCGGCATCCACCCCCAGACGGCCCGCTACCGGCTGCGGCAGATCCGCGAGCTGTGGGGTGACGCCATCGACGAACCCGATCAGCGCTTCGAGATGCTCCTGGTGCTCCGCGCCCGGCGTCTCCGGGGCGATCCGGCAGCCACCGCGGGCTGAACGGCGAACGGGCGGCCGGACGTCCGCGAACGTCCGGCCGCAGCCGACCCCGTCGGGACTGCCGGGATCAGACCGGGGTGACGTACGCCCCGGCGATCCCGCCGTCGACCAGGAAGTCCGTGGCGTTCACGAACGAGGAGTCGTCGCTCGCGAGGAACGCGACGGCGGCGGCGATCTCGGTCGGCTCGGCGAACCGGCCGACCGGGATGTGCACCAGACGCCGGGCGGCCCGCTCCGGGTCCTTGGCGAACAGCTCCTGGAGCAGCGGGGTGTTGACCGGGCCGGGGCACAGGGCGTTGACCCGGATCCCGTCGCGCGCGAACTGCACCCCCAGCTCGCGCGACATCGCCAGGACCCCGCCCTTGGACGCGGTGTACGAGATCTGCGAGGTGGCCGCGCCCATCCGGGCCACGAAGGACGCCGTGTTGATGATGGAGCCCTTGCCCTGCTCGCGCATGTAGGGGATCGCCGCCTTGCAGCACAGGTACACGGAGGTCAGGTTGACCTCCTGCACCCGCCGCCAGGCCTCCAGGCCGGTGTCCAGGATGGAGTCGTCGTCCGGCGGGGAGATCCCCGCGTTGTTGAACGCGATGTCGACCGAGCCGTAGGTGTCGAACGCGGCCTTGAAGAGGGCGTCCACCTGGTCGGCGTCGGTGACGTCGGTACGGACGAAGAGCCCGCCCGCCTCCTCGGCGGCCGCCTTGCCGCTCTCCTCGTCGACATCGGCGCAGACGACGTGCGCGCCCTCGGCGGCCAGCCGCCGGACGGTGGCCAGGCCGATGCCGCTGCCGGCCCCGGTGACGACGGCGGTGCGGCCGACCAGGCGGCGGCAGACGGAAGAAGTGTCGGTCATGGTGCTCAGGCCTCCGTGCTGATGAAGACGTTCTTGGTTTCGGTGAAGGCCGCCAGCGCGTCCGGGCCGAGCTCGCGGCCCAGGCCCGACTGCTTGTAGCCGCCGAAGGGTGTCGCATAGCGCACGCCGGCGTGCGAGTTGACGGAGAGATTGCCCGCCCGCAGCCCCTGGCTCACCCGCAGCGCGCGGCCGACGTCCCGGGTCCAGACCGAGCCGGCGAGGCCGTAGTCGGTGGCGTTGGCGAGGCGCAGCGCGTCCTGTTCGTCCTCGAACGGCAGGACCACGGCGACGGGCCCGAAGACCTCGTCGACCGCCACCGGCGCCTCGGGCGAGACCCCGGTGAGGACGGTCGGCGGGTACCAGAACCCGGGGCCCTCCGGGGCCGTTCCGAGGATGGCCCGTACGCCGTCGGCACCACGGTCGCCGTCGACGAAGCCCCGTACCCGGTCGAGCTGGAGCGCCGAGATCAGCGGACCCATCTGCGTCTTCTCGTCGGCCGGGTCGCCCACCACGACGGCGGACACGGCCGGGACGAGAGCAGCGAGGAAGCGGTCGTACACGGACCGCTCGACCAGGATCCGGGTGCGGGCGCAGCAGTCCTGACCGGCGTTGTCCAGGAAGGACATCGGCGCGGCCGCCGCGGCGGCCTCCACATCGGCGTCGGCGAAGACGACGTTGGGACTCTTGCCGCCCAGCTCCAGGGTGAGCCGTTTCACGCGCTCCGCGCAGCGGGTCATGATGTGCTTGCCGGTCCGGGTGGAGCCGGTGAACACGATCTTCGCGACGCCCGGGTGCTCGACCAGGGCGCTCCCGGCCACCGGCCCCTCGCCGGGCAGCACCTGGAAGAGACCCTCGGGAAGCCCGGCCTCCAGGGCGAGTTCGGCCAGCCGGAGAGCGGTCAGCGGTGTCGTCTCGGCGGGCTTGAGAAGGACGGCGTTGCCCGCCGCGAGGGCCGGGGCGAGACCCCAGGCGGCGATCGGCATCGGGAAGTTCCACGGGGCGATGACCCCGACGACGCCCAGCGGCTCCAGGACCGTGAAGTCGATGCCGCCCGCCACCGGGATCTGCCGGCCCAGGAGCCGTTCGGCACCGCCCGCGCCGTAGTCGAGGAGATCCCGTACGTTGCCGGCCTCCCACCGGGCGTTGCCGATGGTGTGTCCGGCCTCGCGGACCTCCAGGCGGGCCAGTTCCTCGATGTGTTCGTCGACGACGACGGCGAAGCGGCGCAGCAGCCGCGCCCGGTCGGCGGGCGCGGCGGCCGACCAGCGTCGCTGGGCGGCGGCGGCACGGGTGACGGCGGCGTCCACATCGGCGGCGGAAGCCGCCGGGACGGTGGCGATGACCTCGGCGGTCGCCGGGTCGAGGACGTCCAGGGTGGGATGTGACACGTACGGACCCCGATCGGGATGTGGTGGTCAGAGGCGTTCGAAGGAGCGGCGCAGTTCCCAGTCGGTCACCGCGGAGTCGTACGCGGTCAGTTCGACGCGGGCCATGTTCAGGTAGTGGGCGACGACCTCCTCGCCGAACGCCTCCTTGGCGATGGGGCTGGCCTCCCACAGCTCGGCGGCCTCGCGCAGGGTCGTCGGCACCCGGTCGTAGTCCCCGGTGTAGGCGTTGCCCGTACAGGCCTCGGGCAGCTCCAGCCCGTGCTCGACCCCGTACAGTCCGGCGGCGACCATTCCGGCGACGGCCAGGTGCGGGTTGACGTCGCCGCCGGGCAGCCGGTTCTCGAAGCGCATCGAGCGCCCGTGGCCGACGACCCGCAGGGCGCAGGTGCGGTTGTCGACGCCCCAGGCGACGGAGGTGGGGGCGAAGGAGCCGGGCTGGAAGCGTTTGTAGGAGTTGATGTTGGGCGCGTAGAGGAGGGAGAAGTCCCGCAGGGCGGCGAGCTGGCCGGCCAGGAAGTGCCGCATCAGCTCGGACATGCCGTCCTCGCCCTCGCCCGCCATCATGTTCGCGCCGTCCGCGTCGGTCAGCGAG
Organism: Streptomyces sp. NPDC017520; assembly: GCF_044329855.1. Taxonomy (NCBI): domain Bacteria; kingdom Bacillati; phylum Actinomycetota; class Actinomycetes; order Kitasatosporales; family Streptomycetaceae; genus Streptomyces; species Streptomyces sp. NPDC017520. Next base: position 63,321 of record NZ_JBIRKB010000021.1, on the reverse strand, counting down.
AGGTGGATGTGGCAGGAGTTGCCCTCGCGCTCGTCGTACTTGGCCATGAACGTCAGCGAGACGCCCTCCTGGGCCGCGATCTCCTTGGCGCCCGTCTTGTAGACGGCGTGCTGGTCGCAGGTGGTGAGCGCCTCGTCGTAGCGGAAGACGATCTCGTGCTGGCCGGGATTGCACTCGCCCTTGGCGGATTCGACGGTCAGCCCGGCCCCCTGCATCTCGTTGCGGATCCGGCGCAGCAGCGGCTCGATGCGGCCGGTGCCGAGGATCGAGTAGTCGATGTTGTACTGGTTGGCCGGGGTCAGTCCGCGGTAGTCGCGGTCCCAGGCCTCCTCGTAACTGTCCCGGAAGACGATGAACTCCAGCTCCGTGCCGACCTGCGCCGTGTATCCGAGCTCCGCCAGCCGGTCGAGCTGGCGGCGCAGGATCTGGCGTGGGGCCGCCACCACCGGGCTGCCGTCGTGCCAGGCGAGATCCGCGATCAGCAGGGCGGTCCCCTCGTGCCAGGGGACGGGGCGCAGGGTGGCGGGATCCGGGACCATGCCGAAGTCGCCGTAGCCGTTCTCCCACGAGGACATCGCGTAGCCGTCGACGGTCCGCATCTCGGTGTCCACGGCCAGGAGGTAGTTGCAGCCCTCGGTGCCGTGCTCCAGCACCTCGTCGAGGAAGAACCCGGCCGCGAACCGCTTCCCCTGGAGCCGGCCCTGCATGTCCGGGAAGGCCAGCACCACGGTGTCCATCGACCCGTCCGCGACCCGTGAGCGGAGCTCGTCGACGCCGAGCGGGGGTGTGCGGTCTGCCACGGGATGCCTCCTTGGGTGAACCGGGAGGCTTAAGGTATGACAGGGAACCATTGCTTGGGAAGGGGATCGACCAGTGGCCGCGAGGAGCAGAGCGGATGACACCCGTCCGGCGGTAGAGGGGGCGGCAGCGGCAGAGATGGCAGCGGCAGAGATGGCGACGGCGGTCGACGCCGCCGGGGACGGGGGCGACGCCGCGACCGACAGGCTGGACTCCGTGCTGCGGCCCGTCCGCGCGGGCAACGGCTTCGAGGAGGCGCTGGAACAGCTCCTCCAGCTCCTGCGCCTCGGGCTGGTCCCGCCCGGCGAACGGCTCCCCTCCGAACGCGAGTTGGCCCAGCATCTGAGGATCAGCCGGGTCACGCTGCGCGAGGTCCTCAAGGTGCTCCAGGATCAGAGCATGGTCGAGAGCCGCCGGGGCCGCTACGGAGGAACGTTCGTCCTGCCGCGCACCGCGGCCCCCGGCGGCAGCGGCGAACTGCGCCGCCGCATCGCCGCCGTCGACGTGGAGGACACCCTGCGCTTCCGCGAGGTGCTGGAGGCCGGAGCGGCTGGCCTGTGCGCGGAAGGGCTCCCGGCGGACGGCGCGGCGAGGCTGCGGGCCGCGCTCGACGCGACGCGGGGCGCCAGGCTTGCGGACTACCGTCGCCAGGACACCCTGCTCCACCTCACGCTCGTCGAACTCTCCGGCTCCCGCACGCTCGCCGCGCAGTACGCCGCGGTCCGGGCCACCCTCAACGAACTGCTCGACTGCATCCCGCTGCTGGTGCGCAACCTGGAGCACTCCCAGCAGCAGCACGCGTCCGTCGTCGAGGCGGTGCTCGACCGGGACGCGGACGCGGCCCGCGAGATGATGCGCGAGCACTGCGGGGGGACGGCGGCCCTGCTGCGCGGCTTCCTGGCCTGAGCCTGAGCCCGGGCCCGGACCGGAGCTGAGGCGGGTCCCCGCATGGCGGCGCGGGCGTCGAATCCGTAACCACTCTTTAACGCACGCCCCTTGCTATTCGCTCCCCCGTTCCACAAAGGTGTGCCGACAAACCTTTGATCGAAGCAGTTCCAACGATGACGTAGACGCACACATCTGGAGCGCTCATGGCTCAGGGAACCGAATCACCCGCCGGACCACCCGGTGACGCGAGCCCGGAGGTGTCCGGCACGGACGCGTATCTGCACCGCAGGACCCTGCGCCGGGGCAGTGCCGGCTGGCTCCTGCTGACCGGGCTCGGCGTCGCCTACGTCGTCTCCGGCGATTTCTCCGGCTGGAACATCGGCCTCTCCAAGGGCGGCTTCGGCGGACTCGCCGTCGCCATGGTCCTGATGGGCGTCATGTACGCGTGTCTGGTCTTCGCGCTGGCCGAACTCTCCGCCATCCTGCCCACGGCGGGCGGCGGCTACGGCTTCGCCCGCCGGGCGCTCGGCACCTGGGGCGGCTTCCTCACCGGCACGGCCATCCTCATCGAGTACATCCTCGCGCCCACCGCGATCGCGCTGTTCATCGGCGACTACGTCGAATCGCTCGGCCTGTTCGGCCTCACCTCCGGCTGGCCCGTCTACCTCGCCTGCTTCGCGATCTTCATCGGCATCCACCTCTGGGGAGTCGGCGAGGCGCTCCGCTTCAGCCTGGTGGTGACCGCCATCGCGGTGGCCGCGCTGCTGATCTTCGCCATCGGCGCGTTCACCGAGTTCGACGCGGGCCGCCTCAACGACATCCCGGCGGACCCCTCCGCCTTCGGCTCCTCCTCCTGGCTGCCGTTCGGACTCCTCGGGATCTGGGCGGCCTTCCCCTTCGGCATGTGGTTCTTCCTCGGCGTGGAGGGCGTGCCGCTCGCCGCCGAGGAGGCCAAGGACCCGGTCCGCTCGATGCCCAAGGCCCTGGCCATCTCCCTCGCCGTGCTGGTCCTCCTGGCCGTCATCACCTTCATCTCCGCCACCGGCGCCCAGGGGGCCGACGCCATCAAGGAGGCCGGGAACCCGCTCGTGGTGGCCCTGCAAGGAACCGGTGAGCCGACCGCCCTGAGCCGCTTCGTGAACTACGCGGGCCTCGCCGGACTGGTGGCCTCCTTCTTCTCCCTGATCTTCGCCGGATCCCGCCAGCTGTTCGCCCTCTCCCGGGCCGGCTACCTGCCGCGCTTCCTCTCGCTGACCAACCGCCGCAAGTCCCCCTACCTCGGCCTGCTGATCCCCGGAATCATCGGGTTCACGCTCGCCGCCTGGAGCGGCGACGGCGGCCGGATGCTGAACGTCGCCGTCTTCGGCGCCACGATCAGCTACGCCCTCATGGCCCTCTCCCACCTGGTGCTGCGCCGCCGCGAACCGGAGCTGCCGCGCCCCTACCGCACCCCCGGCGGCGCGCTCACCTCGTCCGTGGCCTTCGTTCTGGCATGTTCGGCCCTGGTGGCGACCTTCCTGGTGGACCGCGACGCGGCGTTCATCGCGCTGGGCGTGTACGCGGTGGCGCTGGCCTACTTCGCCTTCTACAGCCGTCACCGGCTGGTCGCGGGGGCCCCGGAGGAGGAGTTCGCCGCACTGGCGGCGGCCGAGGCCGAACTCGCCCGCGACTGAGCCCCGCACCCCTTCCGCCCCTTGCCCCGATCCAACGAGGAGTACGTTCCATGTCCCGGCCCGTCATCGGCATCAGCACCTATCAGGACCCGGCCCGCTGGGGTGTGTGGGAGATGCCCGCGGTGCTGCTGCCCGCCGGTTATCCCCGCCTCGTCCGGGCGGCGGGCGGGCTCGCCGTGCTGCTGCCGCCCGACGACGCGCGGGACGCGGCCCGGGACACCGTCGCCGCCCTCGACGGGCTGGTGATCGCCGGGGGAGCGGACGTCGAACCGGCGCGCTACGGGGCGGTCGCCGATCCCCGTACCGGTCCCCCGGCCCGCGAACGCGACGCCTGGGAGCTGGCGTTGATCCGGGCGGCCATCGAAGGGGAGGTTCCGCTGCTCGGCATCTGCCGGGGCATGCAGCTGCTGAACGTGGCCCTCGGCGGCACCCTGCACCAGCACCTGGACGACCACACCGGCGGCCCCGGCGTCTTCGGCAGCCACCCGGTGACCCCCGTGCCCGGCACCGTGTACGCGGACGCCGTCCCGGAGACCACCGTGGTGCCCGCCTACCACCACCAGGCGGTCGACCGGCTCGGCGGCGGCCTGGTGGCCACTGCCCACGCCCCCGACGGGACCGTGGAGGCCCTGGAACTCCCCGGGCACGGGAGCCTGGTGCTCGGGGTGCAGTGGCACCCGGAGATGGGCGAGGACACCCGGGTCATGGCCGCCCTGGTCCGGGCGGCCGGGGTGCGGTCCCGCCGGATCCCTCGAACCCCGGTCCGGAGAAGTCGGGCCCCGCGTACGCCGGTGAGCTGAAACGGGAGCCGTGGCCACCGCCCGCACCCGGCGTGGGCGTCGCCGCACCGGCCAGCTCCTGGAGGAGGAACGGCCTGATCCCCCGGTCGCGCAGCGCCGCGAGCCAGGCCTCACGGGCGTCCTCGACGTCGGGGAACCGGTCGGGCACGGCCGCCGTGCCGTCCGCCGACTGCCTCGCCGCCGTGCGGTACAGGGCGACGGCGCTGACCAGGGCCGTGACCGCCGCGACCACCAGACTGAACCAGCCGACGCCGACGAGGGTGCCCGCCAGGGAAGACAGGGCGCCGGCGAGTCGCAGACCGTAGCCCAGCAGCAGGAAGGTCGCCGCTGCCACGGCGGCGAGCACCGGCGTCAGCACCCCGAGGACGGCCAGCACCCCGGCCCCCGGCCGCTCCTGATCGCCCGGTCCGGAGAGTGGCGGGCTTCCGGCGTTCTGCCGTCCGCCCCGGGCGCGCCGCCGCAGGGCCGCGTACCGCCGGTACTCGGCGTCAGCCGCGGGCGTCGTGCGTGCCACGGCCGCCAGGCCCCGGACGCGCAGCCGGCCGCCGGGGACTCCCGAGCGTTCGAGCAGCCGTTGGATCTCCGGGGAGGCGATCACCTCGTCGAGTGCGCGTCCGTAGTCGGAGCTGTCCTCGTCCCCGAGCCGGGTAGGTCTGCCCATGCTGTCCCTCGGTCGACACAGGTGTGCCGACACCTGTGTGGTGGGTGTTGCGCCACCGCACCGCGGGGGCGCGCACGTGCCGCGTGCGCACCTCCGCGGCTGTCCGGTGAGGCGTTCGAAGCGTGCTGGAAGGGTGTTCCGGAAGGATCTAGAGGTGCTGCGCGACCGCGGGCATGAGGTCCTGGAAGGTCCGCCCGTCCGCCGGCGCGCCGATCGCGGTCATCTGCCAGCCCGAGCCGGACCGCTGGACCTTGGCCATGATCTGGGCGGTGTGCCGCCCGCCGCCGGTCAGGGTGTACCGGGCCAGCTCCTGGCCGTTGCTCTCGTCGACCAGGCGGCAGAACGCCGCCTCGACCTCCTCGAAGGTCTGACCGGTGAAGGAGTTCACCGTGAAGACGATCTGGTCCACATGGACCGGCACGCGCCGCAGGTCGACGACGATGGACTCGTCGTCCCCGCCCTGGCCCGCCCCGCCGACCCGGTTGTCCCCGGTGTGCTGGACCGAACCGTCGTCACTGGTCAGGTGCTGGAAGAAGACCACGTCCTGCGGGGCCTGGCCCGCGAAGAGCACCGCCGAGGCGTCCAGGTCGATCTCGCGAGCGGTCAGCCGCGCCAGAAAGCCCTTACGGGGAGCGGACTTCCAGCCCAGTCCCATCCGTACGACACCGAGCTCGCCGCCGCCGGACTTGGTGAGGCTGACCTGCTGGCCCTTGGTGAGGTTGATCGTCATCGTTCCGCCTTCGGTGACTGGGTGACTGGGGTGACTACGGTAGGGCGTGCGCCTCAGGGATCCCGACGGCTCAGAGGCTGACGCCGAAATCGGCGACGATGCCGCCGAGGCCGGAGGCGTAACCCTGCCCGACCGCGCGGAACTTCCACTCGGCGCCGTGCCGGTACAGCTCGCCGAAGACCATCGCGGTCTCGGTGGAGGCGTCCTCGCTCAGGTCGTAGCGGGCGATCTCCGCGCCGCCCGCCTGGTTCACCACCCGGATGTACGCGTTGCGCACCTGGCCGAAGCTCTGCCCCCGGCTCTCCGCGTCGTGGATCGAGACCGGGAACACGATCTTCGCGACGGTCGCGGGCACCGAGGCGAGGTCGACCTTGACGATCTCGTCGTCGCCCTCGCCCTCACCGGTGAGGTTGTCGCCGGTGTGCTCGACCGACCCGTCGGGGCTCTTGAGGTTGTTGTAGAAGACGAAGTGCTCGTTGGAGAGCACCCTGCCCGCCTCGTCGCAGAGCAGCGCGCTCGCGTCCAGGTCGTAGTCGGTGCCGGTGGTCGTGCGGACGTCCCAGCCGAGACCGACGAGGACCGCGGTCAGCCCCGGGGCCTCCTTGCTCAGCGAGACGTTTCCGCCCTTGGCGAGGCTCACGCCCATGATGTTCTCCCTTGTGCGGTGACAGGTGTTCACGCGCTGGCGGCCACGCCACGGGTGAGGGCGCGGACACTCTGCGACTACGAGAAAATCTACAGCACTGTAGATTTCCGGGGCCAGGCGGTGTTCGGCCCGCCCCGGCCGGTCGCCGGTACCTCCGCCGGCTGGATACGATTTCCCGACGCCCGGCAGGCGGAACGCCACGGCCGGGCGACCGAACGGAGAAGCCGGGCGGACGGACGGAAAGAGGGGTCGGGCCGTGGACGCCGAAGGAGCCGGTGGCGAGCGGGAATCACCCGCCCGCAGGCGTGGCCAGGGCGAGCTGGAGGCCCAGGTGCTGTCGGTGCTGGGCGGGGCGAGCGAGCCGGTGACCGCCGCCTGGGTGCTGGAACGGCTCGGCGCGGGCCTGTCGTACAGCACCGTCATCACGATCCTGACGCGTCTGCACGCCAAGCAGGCGGTCACGCGCACCGGACGGGGCCGCCCCGTCCTGTGGGAGCCCGTGGCGAACGAGGCGGGGCTCGCCGCCCTGCGCATGCGCCGGCTCCTCGACAAGCAGAGCGACCGGGACGCGGTGCTCTCCAGCTTCGTCTCCGTCCTCTCCTCGCACGACGAGGAGCTGCTGCGGGCCCTGCTCGCCGAGAGCGGTCCCGACGACACCGGAACGCCCTCGGACCGGCCGGAGCGCTGACGATGGGCGTCTTCGTCTACCTGCCCCTCGTGCTGCCCCTGACCGCGTTGCCGATCGCGCGCCTGGCCGAACAGCACCTGCACCCCCGCAGGGCCGCCCGGCTGCTGACCACCGCCGCCGTGATCCTCGCCTCCTGCAGCCTGGTCTGTCTCGGACTGCTGGTGGTGGTGGGCACGGCCCAGCTGCCCGGCAACCCGCTGCCCGACGGCTGGTCCGACGCCGAGGTCCGTGACGCCGTGCCGCACGACGCGTTCGCGGGCAAGGCGTCCATCCTCGCGCTCGTCGTCGTGACGGCGGCCTGCGGATTCACCGTCCGCCGCCACTACCGCTTCCGGGCGCGGGCCCGTCGGACGCTCGCGGGCCTGCCGGGCGGCGACGTCGCCGTGCTGCCCGACGACGTCCCGTACGCCTACGCGCTCCCCGGCTCCCCGGGGCGGGTGATGGTCTCCACGGCGCTGCTCGCCTCCCTCGAACCGGCCGAGCGCCGGGCGTTGTTCGCCCATGAGCGCGCCCATCTGGCGGGACGCCACCACCGGTTGCTGCTCGCGACCCGGCTGGCCGGCTGCGTCAATCCGCTGCTGTGGCCGCTGCTCGGCGCCCTGGTCTACAGCACGGAGCGCTGGGCGGACGAGGAGGCGGCCCGGGTCACCGGCGACCGCCGGCTGACCGCACGCGCGGTCGGCAAGGCGGCGCTCGTCTCCCGCCCGGTGCCCGGCGGCACGGCCTTCGCCGCCTTCGCCGCGGCGGGGCCCGTGCCGCGACGGGTGGCGGCGCTCCTGGGCCCGGTACCGCCGGACCGGGGCTGGCCCCCCGCCCTCACCCCGGCCGGCATCGCCGCGCTCGTCGCCGCGGCCGGGACGACCGTCTCCGCGCTGTCCGCGCTGAACGCGGCCGTCGCACTGTTCCTCGTCCTGGAGGCGGCGACACCGCTGTAGCCCGGGGCCCCTCGGGCGGGGCGGGCACCCGGTCCGGAGCCGCGAAAGAGCGCCCCGACACCTGTCGCTACAGGGTTGTAGAGTTCATCAGTCGCGGAACGCGGGCCCCGTCGACGGCGGTTCCTCACCCGCCCGGCATGCAGAATCATGCCCGGGTGCTCACCTCCCGCCGGAGTGCGTCCCACTCGAACCCATGGCTGGAGAACCCAGCCGGACAGGAGCCACGCGTTGTCCGCCAGTCCGGGCCCCTCGGGGCCCGACCCCCACAGTCACCGACCCGCGGCCCCGGGCAGAGCCGCCCGCCGCCTTCCGCGCGGGAGGGGTGACCGATGACCTCCGCCCTGCTCGGCCTGCTGGCCGTGTTCGTCCTCACCGCCGGGACCGGCTACTTCGTGGCCCAGGAGTTCGCGTACGTCTCCGCGGACCGGCTGACCCTCGGCCGGGAGGCAGCCGCCGGGGACAAGAGGGCCGCCCGTGCCGTGAAGGTGCTGGAGCGGCTCTCCTTCATGCTGTCCGGCGCACAGCTCGGCATCACCGTCACGGGACTCGTCGTCGGCTTCCTCGCGGAGCCGTCCGTCTCCGCCCTCCTGCGGCCCGCCCTGAGCGGCACCGGCCTCTCCGACGGGCTCGTGTCGGGCATCTCCGTGGCGCTGTCGTTCGTGGTGGCGACCGTCATCCAGATGGTCCTCGGCGAACTCGCCCCCAAGAACCTCGCCCTGGCCGTGCCCGAGAGCATGGCGAAGTCCCTCGCCTCCTCCACCCTGATCTACCTGCGGATCGTCGGCCCCGTGGTCCACGTCTTCGACGGCGTCGCCAACCGGCTGCTGCGCCGCATCGGCATCGAACCGGTCGAGGAGCTCCACCACGGCGCGACCCTGGAGGAGCTGGGTCACCTCGTCGGTGAATCCCGCGAACAGGGCGAACTCCCGGCCGCCACGGCCGAACTCATGGACCACGCGCTGGAGTTCTCCGAGCGGAACCTGGGCGAGGTGATGATCCCGCGCGCCGACGTGGCGTTCGTCCGCCGGGACGCCCTCGCGGCCGAGGCGGTCGAGCTGATCGCCCGGCACGGGCACTCCAACTACCCGGTGCTCGGCGACCACCCGGACGATCCCGCCGGAGTCCTCGGCGTGCGGGAGCTGATGCGGCTGCCCGCGGCCGACGTCGGGCGCACCACCGTCGGCTCCCTGGCCCGCCGTCCCCTCCTGCTGCCGGAGCTCCTCAGGCTCCCGGCGGCGGTCGCGCAGATGCGCGAGCGCGACGACGAGTTCGCCGTCGTCCTCGACGAGCACGGCGGTCTGGCCGGGATCGTCACGTACGAGGACATCGCCGAGGAACTCGTCGGGGACATCGCCGACGAGTCCGACACCGTCGTCGAGCTCGCGGTCGCCGACGGCTCCGGCTGGATCGTGGACGCGGGCCGCCGCCTCGACGAGATCGAGGAGGCCACCGGCGTCGCACTGCCCCAGGAGAGCGAGGACTACGACACTCTGGCCGGGCTGATCATCGACCGGCTCGGACGCTTTCCCACCGTGGGCGACCGGCTCACCGCCGGCGCGGTCCGGATCGAGGTGCGCACCCTGGACCGGCACGTCGCCGAGTACGTCCGCGTCGAACCCACCGAACCCACCGAATCCACCGAACGTGTCGGACCCACAGGGCCTACCGGACCCACAGGGCCTACCGGACCCACTGGACAGGAGCCGCAGGCATGAGCTTCCCCATGGCGCTCTTCGTGACGGTCCTCCTCCTCATCGGCAGCGGATTCTTCGTCGCCGCCGAATTCGCCCTGGTCGCCTCCAAGCGACACCGTATGGAACAGGCCGCCGCCCGGGGGCAGCGCGGGGCCAGAGCCGCGCTCGACGGGATGCGCGAGTTGTCGCTGATGCTCGCCGGAGCCCAGCTCGGCATCACCATCTGCACCCTGGGCCTGGGCTCCGTTTCCAAGCCCGCGATCTCCCACGAGCTGGACCCTCTGCTGGAGCGGCTCGGACTGCCCGCGGCCCTCAGCTACGGCATCGCCTTCGCGCTGGCGATGATCGTCGTCGTCTTCCTCCATATGGTGGTCGGCGAAATGGCCCCGAAATCCTGGGCCATCGCCCACCCGGAGCGCTCCGCGATGCTGCTGAGCCCCGCCTTCCGCGCCGTCGTGGGCGCCGTGCGCCCGCTGATCCGGCTGCTGAACGCGATCAGCAACGCCCTCGTGCGGCTGTGCCGGGTCACCCCGCGCGACGAACTCGCCTCGGTGCACAACCGCGACCAGCTCACCCACCTGATCGAGGAGTCCGAGCGCCTCGGGCTGATCAGCAAGGGCGACTCCGGACTGATGACCAGGTCCCTGACCGAGCCGGGGACCCCGGTCTCCGTGCTCCGGACCCCCGTGGAGCGGATCGCGACGGTCCCGGCGGACGCCGGACTCGACCGGATCCTGGCCACCGCCGCCGAGGCCGACCGCACCCGCCTGCTGGTACGCGACGGGGAGGAGATCCTCGGATCGGTGCACGCCCGGGACGCCCTCGTGGCCCGCGCCGGAGGCCGGGACGTCCTCGCCCGCGACCTGGCCCGCCCCGTCCCGGAACTGGCCCCGGACGCGACCGCGGCACACGCGGTGGAGCAGTTGCGCGAGCGGAGGGCCACGATCGCCGTCGTACGCGACGGGGAGGGCGGGCTCACCGGACTGGTGAGCCTGGACGACCTGCTCGCCCGGCTGCTGCATCCCCCGACGGCACCGCGGCAGGCCGGGAAGTAGCGTGGAGGCATGGACGAGGCGGCGGACCCGGTGGCGGCGGCCGACGACCGGGGATTCCCGGCGCGGCACGCGCCCTCGTGCACCGGGCTCGCCGAACTCGACGCCCTCGTTCCCCACTGCCGGGCCTGTCCGCGGCTCGTGGCCTGGCGCGAGGAGGTCGGCGAGGTCAAGCGCGCCGCTTTCCGGGACCAGGACTACTGGGCACGACCGGTGCCGGGCTTCGGCCCGGCCGATGCCAGGGTGGCGGTGGTGGGGCTCGCGCCCGCGGCCCACGGCGGCAACAGGACCGGGCGGATGTTCACCGGTGACGCGACCGGCGACTTCCTCTTCTCCGCGCTGCACACGGTGGGCCTCGCCTCGCAGCCGTCGTCGGTCCACGCCGAGGACGGGCTCCGTCTGCGGGGCGTGCGACTGACCTCGCCCGTGCACTGCGCGCCTCCGGAGAACCGGCCGACCCCCGGGGAACGCGACACCTGTCGTCCCTGGCTCGCGGCGGAGCTGGACCTGCTGAGTCCGGGGCTGACCGCGGTGGTCGTCCTCGGAGGCTTCGGCTGGCAGGCGCTGCTTCCGGTCCTCGCGGAGGCGGGGTGGGAGGTTCCGCGTCCGCGCCCCGTCTTCGGTCATGGCGCCCGGGTCGTGCTGCCCGCCACCGGGCGTCGACAGGCGTTGCACCTGCTGGGCAGCTACCACCCCAGCCAGCGCAACACCTTCACGGGCCGGCTGACCATGCCCATGCTGGTCGACGTGCTCCAGGAGGCAGCCACTGTCGGCGGGATCGCCACCTGAGCCGGCCCGGACGTCCGGCCCCGTCGCGGGTCCGCGTCTCCCGTCCGCGTCGCCCGTCCTTCGCCCACCGTCCCGTCAGCGCTTCCGGGCCACCCGCCCCGCCGGCCCCGGCCTCGGGGCGGGGACGAGCCGGAACGCCGTGTTGAGGACGTGGTCGATCACATCGCGCGAGGGCTTGTCCGTCAGGTCGGTGAGCAGCCGGGCCAGCGTGTCGAGGAGGAACGGCGATCCCATGACGTACCGGTTGAGCACCGGCTGGAAGCCCGAACGGCTGAAGATCAGGTCGGCGGCGGCGTTGCCGAGGCGGTAGTAGCGGCCCCAGCGGCGGTTCATCTCCACCGGGTAGCCGCGCAGCACCTGTTCGCGGCGGGGCCCCCGGGGGTGGGCCAGGGCGAGGGCCGCGGTCTCGGCTGCGACCTCGCCCGCCTCCATCGCCTGGGCGATGCCCTCGCCGTTCCAGGGGCTGACCATCCCGCCGGAGTCGCCCACCAGCAGCAGCCCGCGCGCGTACAGCGGATGGCGGTTGAAGCCGAGCGGCAGGGCGGCGCTGCGGACCGGGCCCTCCGCGTTCCCCTCGTGCAGCCCCCACTCCTCCGGGGTCCGGGCCAGCCACTGGTCCAGGGTGGCGCGCAGGTCCGCCTTGCCGTGCCGCCGGTGGGGGAGCGCCCCGAGCCCGACGTTGACCCGGCCGTCGCCCATCGGGAAGATCCAGCCGTAGCCGGGAAGGTACGGGCCCCCGTCCGGGAAGCGGAGGTCGGCCCACAGCTCCAGGTACTCCTCCTGGGAGCGTTCGGGGCTGCGGTAGTAGCGCCGGGCGGCCGTCGCGATCTGCCGCCGGGGGTCCCGCTCAAGACCCAGCGCCAGGGCGAGGCGGGCGGAGGCCCCGTCGGCGGCGATGACGACCGGCGCGCGGAAGTCGACCGGCTCGGGTACGTCCGGGGAGTCCGTGGACGCGACGACCCCCGTGACCCGGCCCGCCCGGTCCGTCAGCGGGCGCTCCGCCTTCCAGCCGCTGTACAGCCGGGCCCCTGCCGCCACGGCATGCCGGGCCAGGATGTCGTCGAAGTCGTGCCGGCTGCGGGAGAGCCCGAAGTCCGGATAGCGGCCCAGCGCGGGCCAGTCGATGTGCACGCGGTGCTCACCGGCCACCCAGCGCATACCGCGCGAACGGGTCCAGCCCGGTGCGGTGATGTCGACGCCCATCCGGATGAGCTGGTGCACCGCGCGCGGGGTGAGGCCGTCGCCGCACACCTTCTCCCGGGGGAAGCGGGCCTTCTCCAGGAGGATCACGTCCACTCCGGCCCGCGCCAGGTGGTACGCGGCCGAGGAGCCGGCCGGCCCCGCCCCCACCACGATCACCTGGGCGTCCTCTCCCGTACGGGACGCCTCCCGCGCCTCTTCCGTACGCGGCGCCTCCCGCGCCTCTCCCGTACGGGGAGTCTCCCGCTGGGCTCCCGCACGGGAAGTCTCCCGCGCCTCTTCCGTACGGGGAGTCTCCCGCTGGGCTCCCGCACGGGAAGTCTCCCGTGCGTCCGTCGTCGTCGGGTCCGGTGGCAGTTCCCGCATCACAACCCCCTCGTCCCACGGGCCGTTGCTCCTTCCGGGGCGGCGGCCCAGGACAACATCATCGATCAGCACGGGCCGGGGCGGTACCAGGCGTCGGAAAACCCCGGGCGTCCGGATGCCCCGGCCGTCTACGCTCCGTCGGTGACCACGCCGCCGGACGAAACGATCACCGACGCCCTCGACCGCGCCGACACCGCGCTCCTCGCCCGGCGCCTCGACGCCCGCACCTGTCCGCCGGAACTGCTCGGACGGCTGGTCCGGCACTCCGCACCCCGGATACGGCACCTCGGCCTCACCCTCCTCGCCGAGCGCGCGGACACCCCGGGGATCCCGGACCTCGAAAGTGAGGGAGAAAGCGTGGCCGGGGCGTGGGGCGGGGCAGGCCATCCTGCCCTGGTGGCCGGACTGTTGCCCGATTCCCCCGGGGCGTCGCCCGAGGAGTCCCTCCTGCTCGCGGGCCTCCATACCCGGCTCGCGGCGCGGAAGCCGCGGCCCCGGCTGCCCGACTGGCGTGCGGTCGCGCTGCCCGCCCGGGTACGGATCGCCTGGCTGCGGGCGGAGATCCTCGGTGACGCGACCGTCCTCCGTACGGAACCGGCAGGCGAGCTCCTCTACCGGGCCGTGCGTGAGAGCGATGCCGCCGGGGCGCGCCGCCCCGAACGGCTCGTGGCCGAACTCGTCGACACCGGGGACCCGGTCCTGGGGACCGAGGCGCTGCGGCTGGCCCGCGACGGGCTGCACGCCGGACTGCTCGCACCGGCGTTCGTACGCGGTCGGCTGGTGCGGCTGCTCGACTCGCCCGACCCCTGCCTCGTGACCGGTGTGCTGCGCGAACTCGCCGAGCCCTGGGCCACGGTCACCCCCGTGGACGCGCCACCGCTGATCCGCCCGGCGAGGGCCCTGGGCGGCCGGTCCGCCGACCGCGACGGGGCGTCGGCAGCGCTCGCGGCCGCCGCCCTCCTCGCCGCCGCCCGGCACGGTCACCCCACGGTGCTGTGGAGCACGGCGGAGGATCCGGCCGAGGCTCCGGCCCTGCGCGGTCAGGCCGTGGAACTCCTGGGCGAACGGGCGGAACGCGCCGACGTCGGCCGCCTGGTGGCCCTGGCCGCGACGGACCCCCTCCTGCTCGCCGGGCCCGTGCTGACCTGTCTGCGCGCACTGCACCGGCGCGGCCACTTCCCGGCGGACCGGGACGTCGGCCCGCTCCTCTCCCTGGCCCTGGCCGACCACACGCTTCCGGCGGAGGACCTCGCCACGGTCCTCTACACCTCACGTCGCCCGCTGTTCGACGCCCTCACCGACGCCCCGCCCACCGCCCCGGACTGGCCACGCCGCCTGGAGCTGCTCATCGCCCTGTCGCGGCAGGGGGCCGCGGACGTCCCCATCGGCGAGGCCGTCACCCGGCTCCTCCCGGCCGCCCGCGCCCCGCGCCCGTTCCTCGCCGCGATCCGCGTCCTGCGACCACCGGCCGCCGAGGAAGCGGTGCTGGCCCTGCTTCCCACGGCCCCGTCCGCCGCCCTGGACGCCCTGGAGGCCATCGGCGGGGACCGTACGCGATCGGCGCTGGCCCGCGCGTTCGGCGTCGGCGGCCCGGCGGACGGATCGCCCACGGCCACCGACGGCCCACCACGCCTCCCGGTCGCACCCGAGCTGCGCTCCGTACGCGACCGGGCGCTGGCACTCCTGTGGCACCTCACCCACCGGCCCGGGCAGCGGGAGGAGCTGCTCGCCCGGCTCGCCCCCCGGCACCTCCCGCGCGCCGTCGAGGCCGACCTCGGAGCCCCCGACGAGCGGGAACTGGCCGTTCTGCGCGCCCGTGTGGACGTGGACGCCCCCGTGGCGGCCTTCTGCCGGATCGCGGCACACGCCGGAACGGGAACCGCGCCCCCGGAGAGTGTCCCCCTGGCCGACCTGCTCCTGCGCATCGTGCGCGACCTCGCCGCCGGCCGGCTCCGGCCCGGGACGGACGTCCCGGGGCCCGGCTTCGCACCCGCGGGACCGGCCCGCCCGGCCGGCGAACCCGAGCTGCCGCCCGAGGTGCTGGAGGCGATGCGCGCCCACGGGAGCCGGTTGTGGAGGCGGCGGCGGATCAGGCCCGTCTGTCTGCTCGACGCACCGGACGACACCGGAGCGGGCCACGCGTTCCTCACCGCCACGGTGCTCGGCCTGCTGGAGCGGCCCGGGCTCACCGGCGGCGAACGGGCGGTGCTGCTCAAGGCGTTGCTCCAGGTCCCCGCGACCCCGTCCACCCGGGCCCGGGTACACCGTCTGCTGCGCGACCGCGACCCGCACGTGCGCAAGCACGTCATCGCCCTGCTGGCCCACGACGCCTCGGGCGAGGACGCGCGGGCCCTGTCCGCGACCCTCGTCCCGCTCACCCGCGACCCGGACATCCGCACCGTGCGCGCGGCCCTGTCGGCGCTGGGCGCGGCACGGGCCCGCTGGGCGGGCGAGGCGGTCGCCGGCTGTCTCCACCACCCGAACATGAACATCAGGAAGACCGCGGCGGCCACCCTCCTCGAAGCGGGCGCGCCGACCGCCGTCCCGCACCTCCTGCGGGCGCTCGGCCGCGACGACAACCCGGGGCTGCGGTCCGCGCTGACCCGGGCGCTGCGTGCCGTCGTGGGCAGCGCCTACGCCGCGACCCTCCTCGCCGCCGCCGAAGTGGCTCGCGACGAGCGCACCCGCCGCCTCCTGCTCCGCGCTCTCGACCACGAGGTGACCGCCCGCGCCGTGCTCGCCCTCGACGTGGGGGGATCGCCGGCCGTCCCCGCCCTGCTGGCGCTCGTCGCCGACGGCGGGGTGCGGCTCGCCGCCGGTTCTGTCCAGGACCTGGCGGAACCACTGGCCCGGCACGGTGTGCCGACGCCGCCCGCCGCCCCGGACGGGCCCCCGGACGAGGCCGACCCCGAGGTGGCGGCTCTGCTGCACTCCGGCTGGGACCCGGCGCTCGCCCTGGCCATCGCCCGGCGGCCCGTGCCCCCCAAGACCGTTGCCGACCACGAACGTCCGGCGGCCCGCGCCCTGTTGGGTCACTGGCTCGGCCTGGCCGGCAGTGCCGGCCAGGCCGGGCTCCGCGGCAGCCTCCTGCGGTGCGCCCTGCGCCTGTGCCCGGGGCCGTGGTCCGCCGACGAGGTGACACTGCTCGCCCGGCACGCCGATATGGTGACCGACGCGTTCGACGCCGCCACCGGCGGGGGAGCGGCGGACGGGTCTCCACGGGCCACAGCCGCGAGCCCGGCGGCCGGGGAGCTGATCGAGGTCCTGCACGCCGTCGCACCACACCTGTCCGCCGGCCGGCGTTTCACCGTCGTCGAAGGACTTCGCGCCCTGCCGCCCGCCGGCCCGGACAGCCCGCCGCACCCCGGGACCGCCGCCTTGGCCCTCACGCTGCTCCGACAGCTGGGCGCGGTGCTCGTCCGCGCCGATCTCGACCGGGCCCTGGACACCGCCCACCTCGGCGCCGACCCCTGGAGTGCCGCGCCCGCCGTGCTCCGGGAGGCGTTCGGCGTACCGGAGGAACCGGAGGTCGTCGATGAACCAAGCACCTGGCGCACCGAGTTGACCGAGGCGGTACGGACGCCCGCAGCACTGGCGGAGTTCCGGGGACGCGTTGTCGCCGCCGGTGGCCGGCCCCGGCGTGCCGCCGGTGCGGACGGTGCCGGGCGTGCACCTGCCCGGACCGAGTCCCGGGAACTGCTCTCCGTGCTCGTCGAGGCGTACCCGACGGCCGCGCCGGACGTGCGCGGGCCTCTCGTCGACTGGATGACCGAGCTCCAGCCGATCGACGCACCGGAATGGACCATCGCCGAGACCAGGGCGGCGCGCACGGCCGCCGGCGCCCCGTCGCGCCCGGTGCGGGCGGACGATCTCGACCAGCCCCGGTCGGCCGCCCAGCGGACCCGGCTGCTGGCCATGCTGGACGCGAAGAGGCCGGAGACCCGGACCGCCGCCGCGCGGGCCCTGCTCGACTGGCCCGAGCCGGGGGTGGCGCGCGCCGTGCTGCGGGCGTATCTGCGCGGCCGGGTCGACGTGCTCCCCGACATCGCCGCCCTGGATGTCCTCGCGCACCCGGAGGACCACGCCGGGGCCCACTTTGACGCCCACCCCACGGAGGGCACCGGCCGGCACCCCGCCCTCGTGGAACTGACCTCCCGAGGGGTGCTGCCCGAGCGGGCGCTGCGCTGGGCGGCGCGGCTGCCCGAGGACGATCTGCCCCCGCTCGTCCCGCTGATCATCGGGTGGTGGGAACAGGGTTCGCCCGCTGTGCACGAGGCGGCCCGCACCACGCTGCGCGACGTTCCCGTCGACGTCCTCGCCCACCACCTGGCACCGCGCGTCGAGGCGGGCGACCTCGGGCTGCTCGACCTGCTGGCCGGGGTGCGGCTGCTCCGGACCCCCGTGCTGACCGGGGCGGAGCGCCGGCTGCGTGCCGAGGGCCGCGATGCCCTGGCCGACGCGCTCGTCCTCGTCGACGGCCCCTTGCGCGCACCAGGGGCCGAACACGAGGACGCCGCCGCGCTCGACGACCTGCGCACCCCGTTCCGGGGCCCGACGGCCGCCCCGGCGGACCGTCCGTCGCTGCCGGAACTGCTCGACCTCGCCCGCACGGGAACGCCCGAGCGGACCCGCCAGGCACTCACCCGCCTCGTCGAGGAGCGCGCACCCGCGCCCGGCGCCGGCCCGGGCCCGGAACTGCACGCGTTGGTCGAGGAGTTGCTGAGCCACCCGGTCGCCGGGGTACGCCTGCACGCCCACCGGACCTCGCGCGCCCTGTTCGACCGGGACACCCATGCCCGGCTCACCGTGGTCCTGCTGTCCGACCCCTTGCCCGACGTGGTGCGCATGGCGGCGCGGACGCTCGGCCGCGCCGGCTGGGCGCCCGCGCTGCCCGACCTCGTCCGGCTCCTCGACCACACGAGGCCGGTGGTCCGGAGGGCGGCCCGGGACGCGCTCGTCGGCTTCGGCGACGCGGCGGTCCCGGTCCTGCGCCGGACCGCGGCCCACGCCAGGCCCGACCGGAGGCCGCTCTACACGGACGTGCTCGCCGAGCTCTCCGGTGCGGGGGCCTGACGGCGGGGCACCCGCGTCACCCGGGGCGCGTGGTCATCCTCCGGGCCCCCGGGACGCCGCCGCGGCGACCTGGTGCAGCGTCCGCCCCGTACGGGCGGACCTGGCGTGGTACGGGTCGGGGGAACCGGGCCTGCCGCGAACGGCGAGGCGGTCGTTCGCCTTGATCAGCAGCCACGCCTCGTGGCCGCCGCTGTCCGGCTCGTCGCCCTTCTGGACGCGGGTCAGCGCGAACTCGCCGTGCAGCTTCGACCCGTACAGCCAGAACGTCGCATGGCCGAGCGCCAGGGACTCGGAGAAGGGGACGGAGTCGCCCTGTCCGTCGTGCCCGAGCGGCCGGTAGGTGCCCTGGTCCCAGACGATGACCGTGCCGCTGCCGGACTCGCCGTGGGGGATCACCCCTTCGAACTCGCGGTACTCCAGGGCGTGATCCTCCGTCGGCACGGCGAGCCTGCGGTCGCTGGGGTTCTCCGACGGCCCGCGCGGCACCGCCCAGGACTTCAGTACGCCGTCGACCTCCAGCCGGAAATCGAAGTGCAGGCGTCGCGCGTCATGGATCTGCACGACGAAGTGGGGCCGCGGTGTGCCGTTGTTCTCCACGTCGTGCTCCCTTCGTGCCCCGGCTCGTCCCGCCGGTCCGTGTTTCCACTCTGCGGCTGCCCGGGACGAACCGCACGATGAGCCGACCGCCTTCAGGCGCATATGCCTTTGTGACATGCCGTTCTCGTTCCGGTCCGGACCAGGTTATTGACGGCTCCTGCGGCACTCCCTTAAATCAAGTAGTGAAATATGGGCCCGAGGTGATCGCCCCAACCGTTCACCTCTCGGCGTCGTTCTGTCATGCGCATGCCCCCCACGCGAAGTGATGTGATGACCGTGCACCCCACGCACTCCACGGCTCGCGGCGTTTCCCGACGCCGCCGCGTCGCCCTCTGCGCCGCCTCTCTGCTCTGCTGTTCCGCCATCCTGACCGCACTCCCCGGCGGGGCGTCCGCCGCACCGGCCGCAGGTTCCCCGGCCTCCGGGCCCGGGGCGCGGGCCGTCGCCTTCGAGGACCAGTTCGACGGGCCGGCCGGCGCCGCCGTGGACGGCGGCAAGTGGCAGATCGAGACCGGCGACAACGTCAACAACCACGAGCGGCAGTACTACACCCCGGGCAACGACAACGCCGCGCTCGACGGTCAGGGCAACCTCGTGATCACCGCCCGGAAGGAGAACCCGGGCAACTACCCGTGCTGGTACGGGACCTGCGAGTACACCTCGTCCCGGCTCAACACCTCCGGCAGGTTCTCCGCCGCCTACGGCCACGTCGAGGCCCGGATCAAGATCCCGCGCGGTCAGGGCATCTGGCCCGCGTTCTGGATGCTGGGCGACGACATCGGCAACGTCGGCTGGCCGAACAGCGGCGAGATCGACGTGATGGAGAACGTCGGCTTCGAACCCGGAACCGTCCACGGCACCCTGCACGGCCCCGGATACTCCGGCTCCGGTGGCATCGGAGCCGCGTACACCCTCCCCAACGGGCAGGCGTTCGCCGACGACTTCCACACCTTCGCCGTCGACTGGGCGCCCGACGCCATTACCTGGTCCGTCGACGGCCAGGTCTTCCAGCGGCGCACCCCGGCCGACCTGGGCGGCAACCAGTGGGTGTTCAACAAGCCGTTCTTCCTCATCCTGAACCTCGCGGTCGGCGGCTACTGGCCCGGCGACCCCGACGGCAGCACGCGGTTCCCGCAGCAGATGGTCATCGACTACGTCCGCGTGACGACCGGCGACTGATCGCCGGCCCACCCCGGGGCGCCCCCGGAACGTGGACGGCGGCAGAGGTGCTCCTGCCGCCGTCCACCCCCGGCCCGAGAGCGGAATAGGGTGATCCTCATGGAACAGCGCACACTCGGCAGGACCGGCCGTGACGTCTCGGTCGTCGGACAGGGCACCTGGCAGCTCGGGGGTGACTGGGGCGAGGTCGCGGAGGACGACGCGTTCGGGGTTCTCGACGCGGCCGTCGCATCCGGCGTCACCTTCTTCGACACCGCGGACGTGTACGGAGACGGCCGCAGCGAACAGCTCATCGGCCGCTACCTCAAGAGCCGCCCCGACGCCGACGTCCTCGTCGCCACCAAGATGGGCCGCCGCGCCGAACAGGTCGCGGAGAACTACGTACTGGACAACTTCCGTACCTGGAACGACCGTTCCCGCGCGAACCTCGGGACCGACACGCTCGACCTCGTACAACTGCACTGCCCGCCCCGCGGCGTCTACTCCTCCGACGCCGTCTACGACGCCCTGGACACCCTGGTCGCCGAGCAGCGGATCGCCGCCTACGCCGTGAGCGTCGAGACCTGCGCCGAGGCCCTCACCGCCATTGCGCGCCCCGGCGTCGCGAGCGTGCAGATCATCCTCAACCCGTTCCGCCTCAAGCCGCTGGACGAGGTGCTCCCGGCGGCGGCAGCCGCGGGCGTCGGCATCATCGCCCGGGTGCCGCTCGCCTCGGGTCTGCTCTCCGGCAAGTACACCCGGGACACGGTCTTCGGCCCCGAGGACCACCGTACGTACAACCGGCACGGCGAAGCGTTCGACCGGGGCGAGACGTTCTCCGGCATCGACTACGCGACGGGCGTCGCCGCGGCGGCCGAGTTCGCCGAGCTGGCTCCCGAGGACGCCACGCCCGCGCAGACCGCGCTGCGCTGGATCATCCAGCAGCCGGGCGTGACCAGCGTGATCCCCGGCGCACGCTCGGTGGAACAGGCCCGCGCCAACGCGGCGGCGGCCGCCCTGCCACCGCTGCCGCAGTCCACGCTGGACGCGGTGCGGGACCTGTACGACCGGTCGATCCGCGCGGAGGTCCACGACCGCTGGTGACGGCGGGCGGGGCCGGAACGGCCGGGGCCCCGGCGGGTGAGGAGGAGCGGGAGCGGGCGGGACTCAGTCGTCCTGCTCGTCGTCCCCGCCCTCTCGGCCACCGTCCTGCTGGTCCTGCGGGTCCTGCTGGTCCTGTTGGTTCTGCCCGCCTTGTCCGTCCTGCTGCTGCCCGTCGCCGTCGCCGACGTCCTGCGAGGGACCCGACGACGGACTCCGGTCCGGCGTTCCGGCCGAGCTGGAGTCCGGGGAGAAGAGGATCATCCCGAGATACACGGCGGCCAGGAACGTCGCCGTGCCCGCGATGACGCTGGCCACCCTGGGCCGACGCCGTATCGCCTCACGGGTACTGCGACGACGGGCCGGAGCCGGTCGGGCCTGCGCCTGCCGTCTTCGCCCCGTGGGCCCCGGAAGCCGGTACGTCGTCGGCCCGGCCGGCTCCGGCGGCCCGGCGGGGGAGGGCTTCGGGGCCACGGGGGCGGTCGCCCGGTGGGACGTGGGCGTCGGCAGGGGGAGGGGCTCCGGCCGGCCGCGCCAGGCGTCGGTGCGGAACCAGTCGGAGACCTGCTGCGCGGTGGGCCGTTCCTCCGGCTTCTTGGCCAGCAGCCCGAGGAGATACGAGTCGAAGGCGGCGGAGATCTCCACGCCCCGCTGGCGCAGCGGCACCGGCGGGGTGTCGACATGCTGGTACAGCGTCGCGGTCGCCGTGTCGGAGCGGAACGGCGGCTGTCCGAGCAGCAGTTGGTAGACGACGCAGCCCAGGGAGTACATGTCGGACGCGGAGTCGGCGGTACGTCCCAGTGCCCGCTCGGGAGCCAGGTAGAGGCTCGTGCCGACGATGTGGCCCGCCGTCGTCAACGCGGTCGAGGGGTCGTCGACGAACTGGGCGATCCCGAAGTCGCCGATCTTCACCGAACCGTCCGCGTCCAGCATCAGGTTGCCCGGCTTGATGTCACGGTGGACGATGCCCTGGCGGTGCGCGGCGGCCAGCCCGGCGGCGGCCTGGCCCGCGATCAGGGCGACCTGCTCGGGATGGACCCGCTCCTGGGCGGCCAGCAGATCCCCGAGGCTCTGCCCCTCGACCAGCTCCATCACGAGGAAGAACCGGTCCTCCCAGGCCCCGAAGTCGAACACGGCCACCAGGTGCGGGTGGCTCAACCGGGCGGCGGTCTGCGCCTCCAGCCGGAAGCGGGCGGTCGACGAGGCGTCCGCCTGGTCCCCCAGCAGCAGCTTCACGGCCACGGCACGTCCCAGCACCTCGTCCGTGGCGCGCCACACCTCGCCCATGCCGCCACGACCGATGGGGGATACCAATCGGTACCGACCAGCTACCAGCACCTGTACACCTATCTCGAATTGTGGCCCGCTCCGGCTGCCGGGCCCCATGGCTCCCGGTCTCCGGCAAAGTCCGGGGCGGAGCGGCGAACGACATGATCAGGATATCGGTCCGGCGGAGCCCCGATGCCCCGACGGGCCTTTCGCCGGGCTCTGCTGACGGCCCGGTACTCCTGCGCACCCGCCCCGGCGCCGGGAGCGCCCGCCGGCCCCGGTTCAGTCGAGCAGCCGACGGTACGCGGCCTCGGCCGTGAACGCGGACTGCCCGCTGCTGAAAAGCAGTTCGACGGTCCCGAACGCCGGGTCGGACTCCGTCCCCGGCACATAGGGGACGGCGAAGCACCGCATGCCCGCCGCGTGCGCGGCCGCCGCTCCGGGAGGGGCGTCCTCCAGCACCACGCAGTCCGCCGGCTCCGCCCCCATCCGCCGGGCCGTCTCCAGGAACACGTCCGGCTCGGGCTTGCCGTGCGCGACCTCCTCGGCGGAGACGTACAGCGGGATGTACGCGTCGAGCCCGGTCACCGCGAGGACCGCCCCGATCGCGGCCCGGGACGAACCGGAGGCCACCGCCATCGGCACCCCGGCCGCGTGCAGGCGCTCCACGAAGACCCGCATCTGCGGGAAGACCTCCGTCGACGACCCGGCCAGCTCCAGATACAGGGCGTTCTTCCCGGCGAGCAGCTCCTCGACGGGGGCGTCGATTCCGTACTCCGCGCGCAGGACCGTCAGCGTCTCCCGGGTGCCGATGCCGATGAACCGGGTGTGGGCCTCCCAGTCGAAGTCCCGTATCCCGTACCGGGCGAGCAGCCGGCGCCCCGCCTCGAAGTAGTTCGGCTCGCTGTCCACCAGCGTCCCGTCGAGATCGAAGATCACGTGCGGGCCGGGCGCGGTCACGGGGCGGGACGTCATGACCCCAGCATGCCGCAGTCCGCCGGTGGCGGGCCCGGTCACCCCTGACCGGGTGCGGTGCCCGGCCGGCCCCGGTCACCCCCGACCGGGTGCGGTGTCCGGCCGGTCCCGGTCGCCCGCCGCCCGCCCCACGGATTCGACCAGTGGGAGCATTCGGTGCGCCACCCGCTCGCGGAGCGCCACATCGGTCCGGGTCCTGACGACCCCCGGGAGCTGGATCAGCCGCTGGATCACGTCCTCCAGATGCCCGGCGTCCCGGGCGACGACGCGGGTCAGCAGGTCGCCCCCGCCCGTCGTCGAGAACGCCTCGATGATCTCGGGCACGGCCGCCAGGGCGTCGCCCACCTCGACCAGACGCCCCTGCGTGACCTCCAGGTGCACGAAGGCGAGCACGGGATGACCGAGCGCGGCGGGGGAGAGGGTCGGCCCGGTACCGGTGATCACCCCGTCGCGCTCCAGCCGGTCGAGCCGGGCCTGAAGCGTGCCGCGGGCCACGCCGAGGATGCGCGCGTACTCCCGGACGCTGGTACGCGGCTGCTCGATCAGCAGGCGCAGGATCCGGGTGTCGAGAGCGTCCACCGCCATGATCCGCAGATCTCCTTCCGAGCCGTCCGGTGCGGCCCCGACTGTACCCAGGGCGAGGGCCCCGCGCCGCCGGGGCGGTACGCCGGCGCCTCACCCCTGGAACGACAGCAGCCAGGCCATCAGTACGGCGGTCAGGGCGAACTGGGCCACGGCGGCGCCCCAGTACCGTCCCCAGCACAGTGCCAGCCCCGCAGCCGCCGGCACGCCACCGCTCACCACCAGTTCCGTCACCGGGACGGTGGCTTCCTCGCCGTTGTGCGCGGCGGCCCAGCCGTTCATGCCGACCACGAGCCAGGCATGGCCGCCGACGAGCGCGTCGAGCGGCAGCAGAGCCAGGAACACCAGGAGGTTCGCCCCTCCGCTCCGCGGTTCGCGCCCGTCCTGGGCCCCGTCAGGGTGCAGGTCATCGTCCATGGCGGCATCGTGTGCCGCCCCTCCCGCCCGGGGGATGAGTACGCGTACTCATCCCCGCTCCCCCGAACCGGAGCCAGGCCGTCCGGTGCGTTCATCCGCCGCGCGTGCGGTGGTACCCGCCCCGGGTGGTCCGTTGGCGCGCCGGTGACCGAACGCTCACGAGGTCTGCTGGGCCATTGGTACATGCTTCTCCTCCCGGTTTGATCCAAGGGCCCGACAGATGCTGCAATGGATCCATCGATGGCGCTGCGGACTTCCGTGGCGCCTTTTTCATGCGAGTTCTGCGGCGACGCGGAAGGGGCGGAAGTGTGCTGAAGAGGGTGTTCGTGGCACCGGACCCGGGGCGGGTGCGGCTGCGCTTCGCCGGCCGTGGCGTTCTCGGCATCAGCCTCGCGGTCGTGCTGTGCGGCCTCGCCGGGCACTCGCTGGTGGCGGCCATCACGGGTGGCCTCGCGGCGCTGCTCGCCCTGTTCACCGTGACCGACCCGACGGTGCGCGGTCAGGCGGTCACCACCGTCCTGCTCCCCGTCGTCGGCCTGCCCGTCCTCGCGGTCGCCGCCGTGCTGCACGACCAGCCGGTCGCCCGCGACCTGATCTTCCTCGCCGTGATGGGGGCGGGCGTGTACGCCCGGCGCTGGGGGCCGCGCGGGCACGCGCTGGGCGTCTTCGCGTTCATGATGCTGTTCGCCGCCCAGTTCCTGCACACCGTGCCCGGTCAGCTGCCCGAGCTGTACGTCGCCGTGCTGCTGTCCCTGGGGGCCTCGTCCGCCGTGCGCTTCGGCCTGTGGTGCTACGAGCGGCGGCTGCCCGTCGCCGCCGCGCCCGCTCCCCCGGAAGGCCCGGGCCCGCTGCGCATCACCACCCGGCAGGCCGTCCAGGCCACCCTGGGCGGGGCGTTCGCGCTGGGCCTGGGCGCCGTGATCGGGATCGTCGCCGACTTCGCCGCGGCCATACCGCTCGACGGCGCGGGAGCCCCGACCGCCGCCGTCGTCGCGGTCAGCGTCTTCGGCATCTTCTACACGGCGGCGGTCTCGTACAGCTGGATGATGTTCTTCGTGACGTCAACCGGGCGGGTGGCGAGAGCGTGCGGCATCACGCGCGTTTCCGCAGATCAGGCAGGGTTTCGCTGGCGCCGCTTGATACGCGGGCGTGGGCATCTTCGGCAGTCTGTGGGCGGACTGATGCTGACTCCTTGCTGACTTTTCTGATGCTGTGCCAGTTGTGTGGGTCGGTGGGTTTGGTCTTCGGAGGAGAGCCGTGTTGAAGAGGTTGTTCGTAGCGCCGGATCCGGGCCGGCTGCGCTTGCGGAGTGCCGCGCGTTCCGTCGTGGGGGTCGGCGGTGCGGTGGCCGTGTGCGGGGTGACGGGGCATTCTCTGGTGGCCGCGATCACGGGTGGTCTGGCTGCTCTTCTGGCTCTGTTCACTGTCACGGATTCGAACGTTCGTGGTCAGGCCCTGACCACCGCGCTGCTGCCGGCGGTCGGTTTTCCCGTACTCGCGCTTGCGAGCGCGTTGCACGAAATGCAACTGGTCCGGGACGTGGCTTTGCTGGCGGTGATCGGTGCGGGGGTCTATGCGCGACGTTGGGGGCCGCGCGGGAATGCGCTGGGGATTTTCGCGTTCATGATGTTCTTCGTCGCCCAGTTCCTGCACTCCACACTCGTCCAACTGCCCGGCTTCTTCACTGCTGTCGTCCTTGCTCTGCTGGTTTCTTCGGCAGTCCGTTTCGGTCTGTGGTGCTTCGAGCGCCGCTTTCCGCCCGCGACTGTGCCTGCTCCGGCGGGAGGTCGAGGTCTGGGGCGTGCGACGACCCGCCAGGCGATACAGGCGACTGTGGCCTGCGGGTTGGCTCTTGGGGTGGGGCAGGTGCTGTCGCAGGACCGCTGGTACTGGGCGGTGGGCACGGCCTGGTGGATTTTCGTGAACACCGCCTCGCGTGGTGAGACCCTGGTCCGCGGTTTCCGCCGGGTGGTGGGCACGGTGCTGGGTATTCCCGCCGGATTGCTGATCGCTGTTCCCCTCCACGGAAATCTCGTGGGCACTGCGATCCTGGTGGCGGTATGCGTCTTCGGGATCTTCTATACCGCCGCGGTGTCGTATTCCTGGATGATCTTCGCCGTCACGTTGATGATCTCGCTGCTCTACGGCCTGCTGGGAGTTCTGAACCCTGAATTGCTCGTGCTGCGGCTGGCGGAGACCGGGGTCGGGGCGCTCGGGGCCGCCCTCGCGGTGCTGGTGGTGCTTCCTGTCACCACGCACGCGACGACCCATTCCTGGATCCAGCGCGCACTGACCTGTGTCCATGCCTGCACCGACCAGGCCGCTGCGCGTCTTGCCGCCGCTCCGGGCGCCGACCCCGAGCCTCACATCGCTGAGCTCGAATCTCTGCTGGGGCGGGTACGGCTCTCCCTCGCGCCCTTGGTTCACCCGCTCAACCCACTTCGTGCCCGCAAGGCGCGCGCCCGCAAAGTCGTGGCCCTGCTCGACGATTGCGCCCGCGAGGTCCGCGGCCTGGCATTGGTCGCCGCCGACCCGGACGCTTCGCACGACGACCGCCTCACGGCAGCCTGCTGGCGGGTCCAGGCCGCAGTAGAGATCCTCACCGCGCCCCGGCCCGGCTCGATCCCCGCAGTGTCCGTTCGAGGGAATCGCTCCATGGCGGCAGAGCCTGCCCTTGCTCACCTGCACGACCTGGAACGTGCCCTCGCTGAACTTGTCAGCCCGCTAAGTCACGCTCCTTACGCGGGATCGACAAACGCCTGAAGTCCGGCGTCAGGGGGGACAAGGGGGCGCGCATCGGCCACGTCCTGCCTCTCCAGGAATCGGAGACGACGCGTTTCCGATGACGCATCATGTGGAGTGTGTCGCGATCCTCGAATCGACCGCGAAGCGCTCCTGACCTGCGATTTCTTGCGCGCGCATTATGTGCGGTGTGGGCGTTACAGGCGATATCTTGACGCTCAGATGACGCTCGTTCTGATGGCGCGTCAGGCACGCGATGGGCAGGTCAGGCGGCGTCACGGCTGCGAGTGACGATGCAACGACGAGGGCTGGTGACGCTCAATGCAGAGTCGCCGGGTCCTGCAGATCAGATGTCCCGGAAGGGACCAGCGAGTGCGGTGACCTGCCGCGATGAGCCGTTGGTGGTTGCTGACCTGTACGAATGACCTTGCAGCTATTCCACATTCGTGCCGCTTGATGGGGCCGGAAGTCCCAGAAAAGTCCCAAGGCCGACGGGCGCCTTTCGGCTCTATACGGCAGCACGGGCTCGGCGGTGGAGCTCGAACCCTCCCTCTTGGCCAAAGGCCCCAGCGACTGCTCGCCGGGTCGGCGTCGAGCATCCCGGTGTCCAAGGCCGGATCCATGCTCGCACCACGTCGCCGTGCCTGGCCGGACGCAGGGATGCGCCGCAGATCTTCGTTTCCGGCTCCGGCGTGCACACAACGATGTCGACGCCGTATCCGCGTGCGAGAGCGTCGAGGTCGTGGTCCCATCCCTGGCCGACGGCGCGTAGGCGCCAGAGCGTGCCTTTGCGGTAGATCTCCGCCGAGCGGCACGGGGCGTTCGGTGGTGGCGGCGTCCAGGGTGGCGCGGGCGAGTGGCAACCCGCCGCTGCCGGGGGCCGCGCCGATCTGGACGCGCCGATGCTGAACATCATCGCTACCTGCTCTGCGGCACCGTCCCCTACTCGCCCCCTCCGGGCGCGAACAGATGCCGGCTGTCCGACCTCCCGGCGCTCGCCGCGCCCCACCCCGGCCGACCGGCCCCCGCGGTTGGGGAGATCCGCCGGAGCACGGACTACGCGCTGTTCTGGTCTCTGTCCTTCGTCGTGACGGCCGACACCTGGCACGCCATCGGCGGATTACGCGAGGAGTACGAAGGGTACGGCGGAGAGGACACCGACTACGGGCAGAAGGCACGCGCGGCCGGTGCCCCCCTCACCTGGGTGGGTGGCGCTCCGGCCTTCCACCAGCACCACCACCCAGTCTGCGACCCGCCGGTGTCGCACCTGCACGACATCTTGCGCAACGCCGAGACGTTCACCGCCGATGGGGCTGGTGGCCGATGAGCGACTGACTCCACGCGTTCGCCGACCACGGGCGCCCGCCCACCGGGACGCTGGGTCCTCGGCCCGGCCCCTGAAGGGTGCTCCGAGGGACGGTGTGAACCGGAACGCGCGGATAGGTGACCGCCTGGTGCTGAAGATGCCTGGATCCCAGGGTCCTAGGGTTGGCTGGAGCGGTCCGAGGCCGGCCAGATGTAGGGCAGGTCGTCAGGATCGTCGCGGAACAGAGGAGTGTAGAAATTCGGGTCTTTGCCACGTAGCGCGGACCGGTGGCTGCGGTGGAAAGCGGGATTCCCCAGCCACGGCGGCAACTCGTGGTCCGCCGCAAGTTGTGCTTGCGTACGCACACCCTCCGTCCGCTGAGCCGAGAACTCGGCTACGAGCGAAGCAGCGCACGTATCCGCGCGTCCAGTTGCCGTCCACACGCGGCAGATCTCAAGCCCGTATCGAACCAGCGCCTCCTGGTAGCCCGCCCACATAAGCACGGCCGGGTGGTGCCGCCACCCGTAGCCAGGGACCGTCAAGCCGCGCAGCACCTGAAGCGCTTCGACACGTTGTTTGCCCAGGCGCCGGGGGTCGAGTGATGCGGCGGAGGCGACGAAGTCGGGATAGGGCAAGAACGTCTGCATGCCGGCCCATCTCCTGAGGTCGATGCCGCCGGTCATGAGGGGACGACCAGCGGAATGCCAGGGGCTTCAATCTCGCACACCAAGAGGCACCCAGCACCTGGGATTTCTCTGGGAACACCGGGCTGGCTGCCAAGCGTCCCGCACCGGCCCGCGCTTCCACATGGGCCCTGCCGGATTACGCCGACCAGGGGAGGGATGGGCCGGGACTTTCGGGACAGACGGAGTAAGCCTCATCGGTTCCGGCAGTGCGGAACCGCACCAGGACTGGTCGATACCCGGCGACAGCTGTGTGAGTCGGCTTCAACAAGCTGCGAGAAAGGCGGGCTGATGACGGTGCTTTTCCTACTGCTCCGGCTACGTCAGCATTGCGGTGTACGAACAGTGCGTCGGCGGCCGATCAGTGCCTGCGGGTCAAGGGCCGTGAGTTGTGCACCCCACCCGACGTACGTCTTTCCCGGCCTTCCGAGTACGGGGAGCGCGCTGAGCTTCGGATCACCGTGCTCGAACGGCCGCATACTGCCCCAACCGATCGCGACTTCCCCGTCGACGGGCCGTCTGCGACTGTGCCGCGACGCAGACGTAAGCCGCGAGTACATTCCGTAACCGTTTGAATGGCGGTCCTCTTACCCGCAATACATCCTGGACGAGCGGCGGACAGTCGTCGCCACTGAGAGGCGAGAAGCAGACATGGCGGAGGGACTTCGCAGCAGGCCGCGACGGATGCTCACCGTGCCGGGCGTCTATGCACCGCAACATGACATGCACCTCTTGATGCGCGCTGTCAGCCGAGAACTCGCCGATCCATGTAAGCGTGTGCTGGAACTCGGCACAGGCAGTGGAGCCTTAGCGGTACACGCGGCCAGGCTGGGCGCTCGGGTCGTGGCTGTGGACATCTCCCGCAGGGCGGTGCTGTGCGCCAGACTGAACGCCGCTCTCCACCGCCAGCGCGTCACTGTCCGCTACCGCGATCTGTCCACCCTCGACGGGGGTGGATACGACCTGGTGATCAGTGCTCCGCCCTACGTACCGGCCCCGGCCGCCCTGCCGCCCGTGCGCGGCAAGGCTTGTGCGTGGGATGGCGGCCTGGATGGCCGCGTGGTCGTCGACCAGGTCTGCGAGCTCGTCCCCGCTCGGCCCGGTGATGCGCTCCCGTCTGCTGTGGCTGCGAGACCAGGGGCTGATGAACGACGAGCAGCGGGACAAAGAGGAACTGGTGGTCTTCCGTGCGCGACGACGCTGACTTCCACCGTACGCGACAGCCGCACGGAGGTGAGCGAGCACTCCCCCGCTTCGGCCGCTGTCCCGGGGCATAGCTCGTCGCGGTCAGCTCCGGAGTGGCCGCCCCAGCAATCTCCTCACCACCTGTCCCACCTCCGATGACAGACGACATGCTCCGCAACGATGGGAACTCCATGAGTGAGAAGAAAAACCCCGTGAAGGCCGCCGCTGACAAGGTGGTCGAGAAGGTTCAGGACGCCGCCGGGCCCGCGAACGAGATCCCCGGTGCGCCGGGTCCGGTGCCGCCGCCGGTGGATGAGCCCATCGAGCCGACCGGCCCGTTGCCGCCCAAGGACGACCAGCGTGGCCCGGACACGTACAGCCCGACCGGTCAGAAGACCGGAGTCCCCCAGAAGAAGGTGGCACAGGGCGGGGAGCGCCTGACGACCGCGCAAGGCGCCCGGCTGTACGACACCGACCACTCGCTCAAGGCCGGCCCGCGCGGGCCGGTGCTGCTGCAGGACCACCACCTGCGGGAGAAGATCACCCACTTCGACCACGAGCGCATCCCTGAGCGCGTCGTGCACGCCCGGGGCGCAGCGGCGCACGGCGTCTTCCAGGGCTACGGCACTGCCGGGCAGATCTGCAAGTCAGCGTTCCTGGCCAAGGACGTCGAGACGCCGGTGTTCGTCCGCTTCTCCACCGTTCTCGGTTCGCGGGGTTCGGCCGACACGGTGCGCGACACCCGGGGCTTCGCGGCGAAGTTCTACACCGAGGAAGGCGTCTTCGACCTGGTCGGGAACAACATTCCGGTCTTCTTCATCCAGGACGCGATCAAGTTCCCCGACATCATCCACGCCGGCAAACCGCACCCCGACCGGGAAATCCCGCAGGCACAGAGCGCGCACGACACGTTCTGGGACTTCGTCACTCTCCACACCGAGGCCACCCACCACACGCTGTGGAACATGTCGGACCGGGGCATCCCGCGCTCCTACCGGATGATGGAGGGCTTCGGCGTCCACACCTTCCGACTCGTCAACGCCGAAGGCGCCACGACGCTGGTGAAGTTCCACTGGAAGCCGAAGCTCGGCGTGCACTCCCTGGTCTGGGAAGAGGCGCAGATCACCGCGGGCGTCGACCCGGACTTCCACCGCCGGGACCTCGCCGACGCGATCGAGGCAGGAGCCTTCCCCCAGTGGGAGCTGGGCGTGCAGACCTTCCCGGACACCGAGGAGCAGATGTTCGAGGGCATCGACCTGCTGGACCCGACGAAGATCGTGCCCGAGGAACTGGCCCCCGTACAGCCGATCGGGTTGATGACCCTGAACGCGAACCCGTCGAACTACTTCGCCGAGACCGAACAGGTCGCCTTCCACCTCGGCCACCTCGTCCCCGGCATCGACGTCACCGACGACCCACTGCTCCAGGGCCGGCTGTTCTCCTACCTCGACACCCAGCTCACACGGCTCGGCGGCCCCAACTTCGGCCAACTGCCGATCAACCGCACCCACGCCCCCGTCAACGACATGTTGCGCGACGGCATGCACCAAACCGCGGCCCACCGCGGTGTGGCGCCATACCGGCCCAACTCTCTGGACGGCGGCTGCCCGTTCCTCGCCGGGGAGGACACCGGTGCCTACATCGAGGTGCCCGCCGAAGTTCCCGCAGCCCGAAAGGTCCGGGACGCCGCCGCTTCCTTCGACGACCACTTCAGCCAGCCCCGCCTGTTCTGGCTGAGCATGACCCCCACCGAGCGCGAGCACATCGTCGCCGCCTACACCTTCGAACTCGGCAAATGCTACGAGCAGGCGATCAAGGAACGGGCCCTGCTCGTCCTGGCGAACATCGACAGCGTGCTGTGCGAACAGGTGGCCGCCGGCCTCGGACTGCCCGCCCCGCAGGCGACCGTGTCCCTGGACGAGCCGGAGCTGAGCCCGGCTCTGTCGCAGCTGGGTGACAGGTGGCCGGGGGACGGCCGGATCATCGGCATCGTCACTGCCGGCGACCAGGACCTGGGCGGCGTTCGGTCGGTCCGCCAGGCGGTGCTGGACGCCGGAATGGTTCCGCTGGTCATCGCTCCGACGGGTGGGAAGCTCGACCAGGACGGCGAGCCCGTCACCGTGCAGCGCACCTTCACCACTGCGCGCTCCGTCGAGTTCGACGCCATCCTGCTCGCCGGCGCACCGGCCCCCGGCACCGACGCGAGCGGTGCCCGCGATGCCAAGGTCGATGACGAAGCGGTGGTGACCGCAGGGGTCGATCCGCGGGTCCTGCTGCTGATCACCGAGGCATACCGGCACGGCAAAGCCATCGGGGCCTGGGCCGATGGCCTCGACGCTCTGGAGACCGCCGGCATCGCTCCCGATGCTCCCGGCGTGGTCACTGCCGCCGAGCCGCTCTCGGCCCTGGAGGGCCTCACCGGAGTGCTGGCCCACCACCGAGCCTGGGACCGGTTCACCCCGGCTGTCTGATCCCTGCCCGCCGGCTCCCGGCGCCCCGGGGGCTGGCGGGCCGTGACCACGTGACGCGGAAGGCGAAGCACCGTGATCAGAGAGCACGAAGGTCCGCGCACTCTCGTCATCCTGGCCAACTTCGTATCTCCGCTGGCGGTCGACCTCGCCGAGGAATCTGTCCTGCGCCAGTGGGCAGAGCAGGCGCCCCGCAAGCTGTGGCTCACCCGGCCCGGCGACGTGCTGATCACCCCGGTCCCTCTCAGCGCGCCCTTCCGACGTTACGTCTTCCACCGGCTCGGCGTGCCGGAGAAATCGGTGGCCGTCATCACCGTGCCCGACACGCCGCACCTGCCAATGGCCCAGGCGCTGGCCGAACACGATCTGCTGGAGCCTCTACGCGCTCTCGTCGCCGACCGCCCGACCGCCCGGCTGCTCCCGACCGCGCTGGACGAAGCGTCTGCCGCTCTCGCCGCAGACCTGCGCATCCCCGTCGTCCCCTACGAAACTGGCATCCCGAGCTCCGGCACCTTGCGGGCAGTCTCCGCCATGAACACGAAGTCGGGGTTCCGTGCGGCCGCACAGTCTCTCGGGCTGCGCCTGCCGCACGGCCGGGCCTGCACCGGCGCGGAACTCCACCAAGTGACCACCGCGCTACTGGCGTCCCATCAACGAGTGGTCGTCAAGACGGACCGGTCCGCAGGCGGCCACGGCCTGCACTTCGTCAGCCGCGGCGACCAGCCGCCGCAGTCAACTCCGCCACCCCCCGAGAGTCGTTGGGTGGTGGAGGAGTACGTGGAGCACACCCGCGCCATCAGCGCCCAGGGGAACGCCACGGCCACCTGGGCGGAGGTGGCGTACGACGGCGAGATGCGCATGAGCAGCGGCTCCTTCGCTGGATACCGCTCACCCCTGAAGGACCTGCCTGCGAGGGCACGCGAGGAGCTGACCGACTGGACCCAGGCGCTGGGCGGTCAGCTGGCCGCCGAAGGCTACCGGGGGCCGTACAGCCTCGATCTGGTGTGCACACAGGACGGCACGCTGTACGCACTGGAGTGCAACGTGCGGCGCACCGCCACCACCACCGCACACGCCATGGTCAGCCGCCTGACCAGCGCAGGCTGCTCAGCCTGGTCCACCGGTACGGCCACCGCTGTCGCGCCCATGGCCTTCGACGAGGCGGTCAGGCATCTGGCCGAGGCGGGGCTGGACTTCCGACCCGGCGACTCCGAGGGCGTCCTCCTCTACGCCGACCGCCCCCTCGACGGCCGGAGCTGGCGGTACACGGCCCTGGCTCCCACCCACACCCGGCTCACCGAACTCGAAGTCCGACTGGCCGCAACATTCGGACACGAGAGGCTCTGAGCAGGGTTCCCCGGGAGGCGTCCAGATGATCGCAGGCGCCTGGCGGGCCGCTCGATCGCGGCCTTGGCCCGCGATCATGGCATCAGCCGCGGCGCCGTTCGCACGGTCATCGCCGACCTCCTGCCCGACCACGCCGCCGTCGAGGAGATCGCCCCCGCCCGGGAGCGGCTGGCCACCCTCGACATGCCGGGCAATGCCGCACCCAGCGGCGCCGCTCTGAGCGCCTCCAACTCGGCGATGGTCTCGTCTTGGAGCTCATCGACGCGAAGGGTGTGCGGCATCGCCCGGGCCGCGTCCGCGACGATGAACGCCCCGCTGCCGGCCCGCAAGGCGCGCGCCCGGCAGGTGCTCGCGCTGCTGGACGACTGCGTGACGGAGGTCCGGGGCCTGGCCTCGATCGCCGCCGACCCGGACGCCTCGCACGACGCCCGGCTGTCCGCCGCGTGCTCCCGTGTCGAGATGGCCGTCGAGGCGCTGACCGCGCCCGAAGGCTCCCGCGGCTTCCACCTGCCCGAGCTGCCCGGGGTCGCCGCGGACCCGGCCCTGGCCCACCTGCATGGCCTGGAGCGCGCACTCGCCGAACTCGTCAGCCCGCTGAACCACGGTCCGCACGCGGCGTCGACGAACGCCTGAAGTCCGGAGCCAGGGGCGCGGTGCCGGGCCCTCTTCGGTGCTTCCCGCGAGGGTTCCGTCCCGCCGGTGTCCCGAGGGCGCCGCAGGCAGCCCTGGCCCGGAGGTTCGCCGGGGGCGGGCAGTTCTCAGGCGCCGCTGTCCTTTCCGCCCGAGCGGGGGCCGGCGGGGCCGGTGTCGCCCATGGCTCTGCGGTCCTCGTCGGTCCACTTGCGGGTGTCGCGGGGGTCCACGTACGGCTCCTCCGTCGGTGGGTGGCCGCCGATGACGGCTCGCTCGCGGGTCATTTCCGCGTCGAGTTCCAGGCCGAGCAGGATCGCGAGGTTCGTGATCCACAGCCAGACGAGGAAGATGATCACGCCTGCCAGAGCGCCGTAGGTCTTGTTGTACGAACCGAAGTTGGCGACGTAGAAGGCGAAGGCGGCCGATGCCACCATCCAGATCAGCAGCGCCAGCAGGCTGCCCAGTGATACGAACTTGAAGCCCCGGCCCCTGGCATTCGGCGCGGCCCAGTACAGGAGCGCCAGCATGATGGTGACCAGGACCACCAGGACGGGCCATTTGGCGATCGACCAGACGGTCATGGCTGTGTCACCCACGCCCAGTGCGGTGCCGACCTGGCGGGCGATGCCGCCCGAGAGCACGACGATCAGCGCGCTGACGCACGCCAGCACCATCAGCACCAACGTCAGGCCGACACGGACCGGGAGGACTTTCCAGGCCGGCCGGCCCTCAGGTACGTCGTACACCGCGTTCGAGGTTCGGATGAAAGCGGCCACGTAGCCGGACGCGGACCACAGTGCGGCCAGCAGACCCACGATGGCCACGACCCAGCCGGTCCCGCTGCTGGACTGCAGCTGGGTCACCGCGTTGGTGAGGACATCGCGGGCCGCTCCCGGCGCGAGCTTCTGCATGTTGTCCAGCACGGTCCGGGTGGTCTCCTTGCCCGCGATGCCGAGCAGGGAGACCAGGACGAGCAGCGCCGGGAACAGGGCCAGGATGCCGTAGTACGTCAGTGCCGCCGCCCGGTCGGCCAGCTCGTCCCGCTTGAACTCGCTCAGCGTGCGCTTCAGCACGGCACCCCACGATCTCCTGCCGAGCTTCGTGGGCGATTCGGGCGGATCATGCTCCGGCTGTGCGTGCGGGCCCGCACCCGACCGGCTTCCCTCCGGCCCCAGGCTGTCTCGGTCATGCTGCTCGTGCGCCATGGGATCACACCTCCTCGACGGTGTACGGCCGACGGCCTCACGGCCGCTTCATGCCGCTGGGCGGACAGACACGCCCGCCGGGCGGGGCCCCGGAGCGCAGGGGCCCCGCCCGACGCCGGTCGCTTCTCGGTGGCGGTCCGGCACGTGGAGCGGGCGATTCAGCTCCCGGCCTGCCGAGCGGCGTCCTGTCCGACCTCGCGCAGTCCCGTCCCTGCCTCCTGCCCCGCGTCCTGGGCTTTCCGCTTGGTGGTCTGCGCCGCGTCCTGGGCCGTGCTCCTCACCGCGTCCACGGCTTCCGTCGCGGGCCCCCGCATTTCCTCCTTGACGTCCTGTGCGACGTCCTGGGCGGTCTGCTTCACGGGTTCGAGGAGTTCGTCGGAGTGCTCGCGGAGCTGGGCGCCGGCCCGCTCCTCGGCCTCCGTGGTGGGGAGCAGCGCGGCTGCCAGCATCCCGGCGCCGAAGGCGATGACGCCCGCTGCGACGGGGCTGCCCTGCGTCTGCCGGGTGATCCGGTCGGGGGCCTGGCGTACGGACCGACCCACCTGGTCGGTGGTGTGCCTGACCGCGTCCCCCGCCTGTCCGGCGGTATCCGCCACGCCTTGCCTGCCTGTGGCCGCGGTGTCGCTCGCCGCACCCATCACACGCTCCTTCACGCGGGTGATCCGCCGCTGCGTGGCGTCGGCCTTGCGCCGGGCGACCTTTCCCGGGGCGACCTTGTCCGCGAGACGGTCCACGTTGTGGGCGAGGTGGGCCCGGGTGTCCTCCACGTCGGACTTCAGCTCGTCGGGTTGCGTGCCCATTGCGCGTCCTCCTTCAGCGTTTCGACAGTCCGTTCGGGCTTGGCGCTGACTGTCCTGAGGCGTTTGCGGCCCACCACGAAGAGGATGGCCGCCAGGAGCGCCCAGACCCCGGTCACGATGAGCGCGGCCCAGGCCAGGTCGACCACGTGCGCGAGTCCGAAGACGGCCGCCAGGCTGCCCATCAGCAGAACCAGATGGCCGGCGTACCCGGAGCCGGCGAGCATGCCCGCCGCCTTGCCCGCTCGGGTTGCGCTCTCCTTGACCTCGGCCTTGGCCAGTTCGATCTCCTCGCGCACCAACTGCGTGAGATCCTCGCTGATTTCGCCGACCAGCTCCCCGATCGAAGGATCCGGCGACGGTGCGCGGGTGGATCCGGCGGACGGGGCGGCCGGCTTGTCGGTGGTGTGTGGTGAAGACGGTGTGCCCACGGCTCGGTTCCCCTCTCCCTACGGCTGCTGCGGATCCGGGTTCGGGCCGCTCACCGGGACCTGCCCCGGTGTGACGGCTCCGTCGGCGGACGGAGCGAGGGGCGGCGAGGACGGCGGCGGGTGGGTGTCCGGGGCCTGCTGGGCCTCGCGACCCGTCCCGACCTGTGGCGCGTCCGGGCCCGTACCGCTGTCCGTCGTGCTCGTGTGCCGGTCTTCTCCGCCGTCCGCGGACTTGGCGCCCTTGGCGAGCCGGGCGGTGGCGAAGCCCGCGAGCGCCGCGCCCGCCAGAAACGCCCCGGGGCGACGGCGTGCGAAGTCCTGCAAGTCGCTGAGAAGACCGTCCGGCCCTCTGTCCTCCAGTCGGGCCGCGGTCTGGTGCCCGCGGTCCGCTATCTGCTTCACCGCGCCGACGGCGGCGGAGTCGCTGTCGCTGTTGCGGCTCATGTCGTGCAGCTCGTCGGCCAGCCGCCGTACGTTGTCCGCGAGCCGCTGGGTCTGCGAGCGAGCCTGTCCCTCCAGTTGGCTCCGCAGCTCGCCCATGACGTCCTGGGCTCGTGCCGTGGCCTCACCCGCCACATCGGCTGCCTGTTCCCTGGCGGTGCCCGCCACGTCACCGGCCTTGGCGGCCACCAGGTCGGTACCCTCACCGGCTTTGTCCCGTGCGGTCTGTGCCGTCGTCGCCGTCGTTCCGTCGCCCGGACGGCTCGTACTTTCGAAGTCGCTCAAAGCTCCTCCTAGGTCGGCCCTGCTTGGGAGGTGTGTCGCGTCGCCCCCTCGACGCTCCTCAATGGTTGCAAAGACGGCGAACATGCGCGATTGGGGACAAATAATGGAGTGTCCGGGAACTCCGGGCGACATCCGGAGCCCCCTGATCGTGGCCGACCGCCGCACGAGAGCGGCACCCGTTATGCGGCAAAGTGCGTGGCCCGGACGGGCGGGTTCGCGGGCTGCGAACGCGGCCGGGGCGCGACGCCCAGGCCGGGCGGAGCGCGAGCCCACGTGTGCTGACCGCCTCACAGCACGCGTCGCTGACCGCTGCGGGGGAGGCGGTCAGCGCCTGGGCAGACGGTGCAGCACGACCTCGTCGAGCACGCCGTCCGCCACCGTGCATGTCATGTACGTGCAGTACGGCTGTCGTCTGCGGTCCGTCGGCGAGCCCGGGTTGAGCAGGCGCAGTCCCTCCGGCGCCTCGGTGTCCCAGGGGATGTGGCTGTGGCCGAAGACCAGGACATCCAGGTCCGGGTACAGCGCGGCGCAGCGCGCCTCCCGACCACGGGCCGCCCCTGTCTCGTGGACGACGCCGAACCGCAGGCCCCCCAGTTCCACGCGGGCCACCTCCGGCAGCCGGGCCCGCAGTTCCGGGCCGTCGTTGTTGCCGTACACCCCGACCAGGCGCCGCGCGCGCCCCTTGATCAGGTCCAGGGTGGCGACGTCGACCCAGTCCCCGGCATGGACGACGACGTCCGCCCGGTCCACCTCGCACGACAATGCGCCGGGGAGTTGCTTGGCGCGCAGTGGCACGTGGGTGTCCGAGACCAACAGAAGCCGTACGGGCGGCTCCGCCGCCG
The DNA here is from genome assembly GCF_044329855.1 of Streptomyces sp. NPDC017520. Taxonomy (NCBI): domain Bacteria; kingdom Bacillati; phylum Actinomycetota; class Actinomycetes; order Kitasatosporales; family Streptomycetaceae; genus Streptomyces; species Streptomyces sp. NPDC017520. Next base: position 24,864 of record NZ_JBIRKB010000021.1, on the reverse strand, counting down.
CTCCGGTCGAGTCACCGTCCATCCGCTGTCTCCTCTCCCGGTGCGTCAGCTCCTACGGCCGTGGCCGTCCGTCCGAGGGGCGGGGCCCGCCCCGGAGTGGCGGCCGGGGCGGGGCGGCGCGACTGCTTGCTCATGATTCGCTGGGTACCCATATCCGGACTCTCGACGCGTCACGGGCTGCGGTCAGGGGTGGGGAGAGGAGCCCGGTAACGGGCGGCGGCCAAGGCGCGACGGCGTCGCAGCTCAGCCGCAGCTCAGCCGCAGCTCAGCGAAGCCGAAGAAGCCGGTGGATTCTCAACCGGGCCGTTCAGGACACCCGCACGGCCGCGGCGAAGTCTCTGAGGCCCGAATCAAGAGGCCCGGGGTGACCGAACCGCGGCGATGACGCCCAGGCAGCCGCCCACGGCCAGGACGAGGAGCCCCCTCAGCCATACGTCACGTTCGATCTGGGTGGCGAGCACGACGCAGGACACGGCTCCGAGGACCGGCACGAGGGTCGGCGCCCGGAAGTGGTCCGGAGTCGCCGTGTCACGGCGCAGTACGAGGAGTGAGGTGTTGACGAGGAAGAAGACCACCAGCAGGAGCAGGACCAGGGTGGAGGCGAGCGTGGTCACGTCGCCGGTCAGCGCGAGGAGCAGGGACAGTGCGGTCGTCGCAGCGATGGCGGCCCAAGGAGTGCGCCGACCGGGCAGGACCTTCGTGAGGAAGCGGGGCAGGAGGCCGTCCCGCGCCATGCCGTAGGCGAGGCGCGAGGACATGATGCCCGTCAGGAGGGCCCCGTTCGCGACGGCCACCAAGGCGACGGCGCTGAACAGCTCCGGCGGGACTCCTCCGGCCGCCCGGACGACTTCGAGAAGCGGCCCGCTGGATCCCGTCAGCGTTTCGGTCGGTACGGCCACCGTCGCGGCTACGCCGACCAGGACGTAGACGGCCCCTGCTGTGACCAGGGCGCCGAAGAGTGCTCGGGGATACGAGCGGCGGGGGTCACGGGTTTCCTCGGCCACGTTGACGGACGTTTCGAAGCCGACGAAGGAGTAGTAGGCGAGCACCGCGCCGCTGAGCAGCGCAGCCGCCGGGCCCTGGTGCGCGGTGCCCAGGTCCGTGAGCCGTCCCATGTCTCCGTCGCCGCGCAGCACGATCCAGGCGCCGAGCCCGATCACCAGCAGGAGACCGCTGACCTCGATGACTGTGGCGATGACGTTGGCCCGGGTCGACTCGCTGATGCCCCGGGCGTTCAGCAGCGCCAGCGCGGTGAGGAAGACGATGGACACCAGCACGACGGGGAGGGAGACGAACTCGGACAGGTAGTCGCCGCCGAACCCCCGGGCGAGGGCGGCCACCGACACCACTCCGGCGGCCAGCATGCAGAAGCCGGCGAGGAAACCGAGGAACGGGCCGTAGGCCAAGGAGGCGTAGTGCGAAGCGCCGCCCGCACGCGGATACTTGGTGACCAGCTCCGCGTAGGACGCCGCCGTCAGGAGAGCCAGACACAGGGCCACGAGCAGGGGGGCCCACACCGCGCCGCCGGACTCGGCGGCTACCTGCCCCACGAGGACGTAGACGCCCGCCCCGAGGACGTCTCCCAGGATGAAGAAGTAGAGCAACGAGGTGGTCAGAGCCTTCTTGAGCGGTGCCGGAGAGTCCGGGGCCGGGTGCGTCGTAGGAAGAAGTTTCACGCGGCACCATTTACCCGGCCTGCTGCCCAGCAGACGCCGAATCCCTCTGATGCCTGTGAAGGCCTGTGAAGGTGGACGCGCAGGTGGCCGGAAGCGCTTCCACCGTTCGGACCTGCCCGACCTGCCCGACCTGCCCGCCTGCCCGGCCTTCCCGGGGCGGCCGGACACCCGCCGTGGCGCCCGAACCGCCCTGACCGCCGGGGCCGTGGGCCCGGCGGTCAGGGCGATCTCTTCGGCAGCATCGGTCTGGACCGCGGAGGGCTGCCTGCTACCGTCGGCCGTGAAGATCGCGGCGACGGTGAAGAGGGGTAGCGCGATGATCGGCAACAGCTCCGGGCGGGCATTCATAGGGTCGTTCACCTCGGCGGGCGGGCGCGGGATCACCGCCGCCGCCGTGGACCGGGGCACCGGTGCGCTGACGGTGCTGGGGTCCACGGACGCCGTGCCCGACCCCTCGTTCCTCACGGCCGGCCCGGGCGGCACGATCCTGTACGCGGTCGGTGAGAGCGCCCCGGGCGTCGCCGCCGCCTTCGCTCTCGACGGCGACGTGCCGGCGCTCCTGGGACCCGTCCGCGCCGTCGACGGCGATGCGCCCACCCACCTCGCGCTCGCCGCGAACCACCTGGTCACGGCCAACTACACCTCCGGGAGCGTCACCGCCCTGCCGGTTCTCGCCGACGGCTCGCTCGGAGCGGCGGCCTCGGTGCTCCAGCACGAGGGCAACGGCCCGGACACCGGCCGCCAGGAGGCCCCGCACGCCCACCAGGTGCTCGCCGACCCCTCGGGGAACTGGGTGGTCAGCGTGGACCTCGGCACCGACTCGGTACGCGTCTGCGCCCTGGACCCCGCCACCGGCGCCCTGAGCCTGCACAGCGAGACCTCCCTGCGCCCCGGCACCGGTCCGCGCCACCTGGCCTTCCACCCCTCGGGCTCGCTCGCCTACGTCCTGGGCGAGCTGGAGCCGACGCTCACCGTGTGCCGCTGGGACGCGGCCGCGGGCCGTCTCGACGTGCTCGGCGAGACACCGGTCCTGCCCGAGCACGAGGCGGCCGACGACGCGGTGCGCACCTACCCGTCCGAAGTGGTCGTCGCGCACGACGGGCGCTTCCTGTGGACCGCCAACCGGGGCCACGACAGCATCTCCGTGCTCACCCTCGACGAGAGCGGCGAGAAGGCGGCCCTGGTGGCCACCGTCGGCTGCGGCGGCCGCTGGCCGCGCGACCTCACCCTCGACCCGAGCGGCCAGTGGTTGTACGCGGCCAACGAGCACTCCGGGAACGTCAGCTGGTTCGCCGTGGACGCCGAGACTGGCGTCCCGCGGCACGCGGGCTCCGTCGAGGTTCCCGCGGCCTCCTGCGTCGTCCTCGTCTGACAGCGGTCGCGCCCGGGGACAGCGCGTCCGGCAGCGGTCGCCCCGGACGGTCGCGCGTGACGGCGACCGCCCCGGACCGCGCATCCGGCAGCGCTGCCCCGGACACGTATCCGACAGCGGCCCACCCCGGGCAGCGCGGCGGGCCCGGACCGGAGATCTCCTCCCGTCCGGGCCCGCCGCGCTGTCCGGCTTCCCGAGCCACCGCCCCACGGCGACGGCGTCCGGTCAGTGCGTCTGCACTCCCTGAGCTCCCTGCGGCGTCGCCGGCGTGATGCCCAGCGTCGTGGCGTACAGGGACAGCACGAGCTTGCCGATCGCCGGATAGGCGCCCAGCGGCTCGGCCGTCGCGCAGCCCGCCTCCTTCGCGGCGGCGTCCAGCAGGCCGGGGTCGACCTCCGGGCCCACCAGGTACGGCGCCAGGGCCAGCTGCGCGGAGCCGGAGCCCTGCAGCTGCTCCGCGATCGAGGCGACCGAGCCCTCCACGTCCAGCGCGGCGGCCATCACCGGCACGGCGAGCCGGGCGGCCAGCAGCATCCCGGTGATCCCGGCGGCCTGCACGGCCTCCTCACCACCCACGGTGACCAGCACGATGCCGTCGGCGGCGGTAGCCACGGTGAACAGCCTGGCGCGGTCAGCGCGCGCCAGCCCGGCCTCCGACAGCCGTACGTGCAGGGCCTCGGCGAGCAGCGGGTGCGGGCCGAGCACATCGGTCAGCTCGGCCTGCGTACCGCTGTCCATCACGGCCTGCCGTATCCGCCGGATCAGCGCGCTGTCGGGACCCGCGAGCAGCGGGACCACGACGGCGGGCGGACCCACCGGCTCGGCGACCTCACGGCCGACGGCGACAGCCTGCTCGAAGCGGGCGACGCGCTCGGCGGCGGTGTGGGTGAGAACGGTGGCAAGGGTCGGGTACTCGGCATCGTCGCCGTCGAGGTAGCCGATCCGGGCGTTGAGGCCGGGCAGCTCGGAACGGGCGATGCTGATCACCTCTTCGGCCAGGCTGCGCGTGGCCGACGAGGGGGTACCGGGAACGGCGAGAACGAGCGCGGCAGCGCCCTCGGGTGCGACCACGGGCTCCGGGCGGCGGTGCCGTCCGGACTGGCGAGGTCGCGGCATTCGTACAGGCAGGCCGGAAGCGGGCCCAGTGGGGGTGCTCATGGCGCCGCATGCTACTGGTTTTGCCTGCCCCTCTGTTCGGGGAGGGTCCGGTCGAGCGTTAACTATCCGCTTATGTCCGATGAGTGACGTACCGCCGGAGTGTCCCTGTCTGTCGGGTCGTTGTTCTGTCGGCCTCCGTCGGCCTCCGTCGGCCTCCGTCGGCCTCCGTCGGCCTCCGTCCGGGTCCCCTTCGTCCGTCGACCGTCACCCCGTGCGGGGCTCGTCGCACACCGTCGTGCCGCCGCGCTGTCCGCTCCCGTGCTCCTGGGGCACGAACAGCATCGTCGGATGGAGCGGCAGTCGCAGATCCCCGGCAGCCAGGGCGCGCGCGATCCGGAGTGCGCCGGTCAGCGGATCGCCCGCCGCCGAGGTCACCCGGGCCCCCGGCAACAGCCGTGCCAGCTCCTCGCGCAGAGGTGCGATCAAGGGCTCGCCCATCTTGAACAAGCCACCCGTCAGAGCCACTTCACCGCCCTCGCCGTCCTCGACTTCCGTCCCGGCGGACCTCGGGCACACAGCTGCCGCGGCCTCGGCGATATGACCGGCGGCCTGCCGAAGAATGTCGGCGGCCACCGGATCCGCTCCGGCGCACGCCGCCACCTCCGGCGCGAACGAGGCCAGCACGGCCGGCCGGTCGGAGCGCGGATAGAGCAGCCCGGGCAGCGCTTCGGCCGGTCCGAACACGGCCCGCACCCGGTCCAGCAGGGCGGGGGAACCGCCACGCCGCCCGTCGTGGGCCCGCATCGCCGCGTCCAGCCCGGCACGGCCGATCCACGCACCGCCGCCGCTGTCACCCAGAAGATGACCCCACCCGTCGGCCCTGTGCCACTCCGTCAGGTCCGTACCGAGGGCGATCATGCCCGTGCCGCCCGCGACGACCGCCCCCGGGCGCTGTCCCACCGCGCCCGCGTAGGCGGTCACCGCGTCGGCGGCCAGCGCCAGCCGGCGCACTCCCAGCGCGTCCCCGACCGCGCCGGGCAGCTCCGACCGCAACCGATCGCCGAGCGTGGCCATGCCGGCGGCCCCGATCGCCAGCGCCGCGACCTCACCCGCCGGGGCGCCACCGGTCGTGGACGCGGACGCCCGGACCAGCAACTCCCGGGCCGCGGGCAGCAGCTGGTCCAGCAGATGCCCGGCGTCGATGCCGCCGGGCCCCGTCCGCACCGGCTCCGCGCAGAGCGTCGTCGAGAGGGGCCCGGGCAGCTCCACCCGGCCGAGTGCCACCCGCAGACCGGAGCCGCCGGAGTCCACCCCCAGGACGTACGCCCCGGGTCCGGCCGCGCCGGCCGCCGCCGGGGGACGGGTCACGGAAGCCGCCAGTCCACAGGCTGCGCCCCCTGGCGCTCCAGCAGTTCGTTGACGCGGCTGAACGGCCGCGAGCCGAAGAAGCCCCGGTCGGCGGACATGGGGGAGGGGTGCGACGACTCGATCGCGGGGAAGTCGCCCAACTGCGGGCGCAGATTGCGGGCATCGCGCCCCCACAGGACCGACACCAGCGGCGTGCCCCGGGCGACCAGCGCCTTGATGGCCTGCTCGGTCACCTCTTCCCAGCCCTTCCCCCGGTGGGCGGCGGGCCGCCGCGGCGCGGTGGTCAGCGCCCTGTTGAGCAGCAGCACCCCCTGCCGCGTCCAGGGCGTGAGATCGCCGTTGGACGGCCTGGGCAGCCCCAGGTCCGCTTGCAACTCCCGGAAGATGTTCTCCAGACTGCCCGGCAGCGGCCGGACGTCGGGCGCCACCGCGAAGCTCAGCCCGATCGCGTGCCCCGGGGTGGGATACGGATCCTGGCCGACGACCAGCACTCTCACCTCCTCGAACGGCTGCTGGAACGCCCGCAGTACATGAGCCCCCGAGGGCAGGTACGTGCGTCCCGCGGCTATCTCCGCGCGGAGGAAATCGCCCATAGCGGCGATGCGTTCGGCGACGGGTTCGAGGGCGTCCGCCCACCCCGGCTCGATGATCTCTTTCAACGGTCGTGCTGCCACGGCCCGCACTCTACTGCTGATACGACCACTCCGATCAACTGCCGTCAGCCGAGCGCCACCGCGCGCACGCACAGGACGTCCGGCAGATGCGACGCGAGCTGCCGCCAGCTGTCCCCGTCGTCCGCGCTGGCGTACAACTCGCCGTTGCGGTTGCCGAAGTAGACCCCGGCGGGATCCGCGTCGTCCGTGCACAGTGCGTCCCGCAGCACCGTGCCGTAGTGCGCCCCGTCCGGCAGACCCTCCGTGAGCGGCTCCCAGGTGCGCCCCGCGTCGGTCGTGCGGAACACCCGGCACCGGTGCTCCGCCGGGACCCGGTCGGCGTCGGCGTTGATCGGGAAGACATACGCCGTGTCGCCGCGGTGCGGGTGCGCGACGGCGGCGAACCCGAAGTCGGAGGGCAGGCCCGCACCGATGTTGCTCCAGTGGTCACCGGAGTCGTCGCTGCGGAACACGCCCCAGTGGTTCTGCAGATAGAGGCGGTCCGGGTCGGCCGCGTCCCGGGTGACCTTGTGCACGCACTGGCCGAACTCCGGGTTCGGGTCCGGGAGGAAGACCGCGGAGACGCCCTTGTTCGACGGGGCCCAGCTCGCACCGCCGTCCTTGGTCCGGAACACGCCGGCCGCCGACACGGCCACGGTCACGGCCTTGGCGTCCCGGGGGTCGGTCAGGACGGTGTGCAGTCCCTCGCCGCCGCCGCCCGGCTCCCACCGCGAACGGCTCGGATGCTCCCAGAGCGGCCGGACCAGCTCGAACGACTCGCCCCGGTCCTCGGAACGGAACAGCGCGGCCGGCTCCGTGCCCGCGTAGACCACGTCCGGCGCCTCGGGTCCTGCCGGGTGCAGCTGCCAGACGCGCTCCAGCGACGCCCCGGTGGACTTGGGGAACTGCACCGCGGGCTGCCGCGGCTCGGTCCAGGTCTCGCCCAGATCGTCGGAGTGGAAGACGGACGGCCCCCAGTGCGCGCTGTCCCCGCCGACCAGAATTCTCGGGGTGTCCCCCCGCGTGTCCACGGCGACCGAGTAGATCGCCTGCGCGTTGAAGTGCGGGCCCGTGATCTCCCAGGTCCCGCCGCGCCTGCGGCCGATGAAGAGACCCTTGCGGGTGCCTGCGGTGAGCAATACGTCGGTCATGGTCCTGGACCTCCCGAAACGCCGTTGTGCCGGAACAGTGCCAGTCTGCACCGGGCCACTGACAGCGGCCCCCGCACACGCCCGCCGCTCCGGTGTGGCCCCCGTACGGGCGGGCGGGCGCCGTGCCCTCGACCGACGTCGGCGGCGGCCCTGGGCCCTGCCGCCGATACCCCGGGAGCCCCCGTGGGTGACCTTCGAAGGCGGAACAGCGGGCTGCCCGAGGCGGGCGACGCCGTACCGACACGGCGCACGGCAGATTCGGCATGTGACGGCGCCCGGACGTCTACCGGAGCGGCTGGTGGAGCGGCTCCACCAGCCGCTCCACCGGTGTCCCCGACGGCACACACCACGCCTCCACCCCGCTCGCGCGTCCCGCCGCCAGGTGCTGACATGCTGGCGGGGGCCCGACGACGGCCGGACGGCGGCCTGGTCACGGCCGGGGACAGGAACACCGAGGAGACGACGATGCAGAGCGGGATCACGGACGCCGACGGCCACCCGGTGCCGGTCACGGTCGCCGCGGGCCAGCCCGCGCCGTTCACGGTCGCCGCGGGCGAGCCCGGCCCCCGCGTCTCCATCCGGCTCTCGCCCCCGGGCGGCGAGCTCGTCTGGTCCTGCACCTCCGGGGCGGCCCGCGAGCTGGCCGCCGTACTCCTCCGGGCGGCCGAGGAGGCCGAGCACGCGCCGGGGTCGCGTCCCGTGACGGTCGAGGCGGGCGAACTGCGCCGCGGCGACGTGCGCGACGGCGACCGGTCCATGACCGTGGAGAGCGCCCGGACCGACGGCTCCACGGTCCATGTCACCTGGAAGTCCGGGGCCGGCCGCAGCTGGACCCAGGCGTACGCCGCCGATACCGCCATCACCCTCAAGCGGCGACTTTCCGAAGGACGTTGACGCTTCCCCGCCCCGCCAGGACCCGCCGTGCCCCCCCGCCGGGCCTTCACCCGTGCCCCGGCCCGCGCCCCGACCGGCCGCGGCGGGTGCGCCGCGTCGGTAGGGTGGCCCGTGATGTTCACCAAACAGGGCCCCACCGTGCGCGAACTGGCCGTTCAGGCGCTCTCCTCGACCGAGCGCGGATACGACCTCCTCGCCCCCAAGTTCGACCGGACGCCCTACCGCACCCCTGACCGCGTGCTCGACGCCGTCACCCGGGCGGTACGCGAACTCGGACCCTTCGACACCGGACTCGACGTCTGCTGCGGCACCGGCGCGGGGGTCGGTGTGCTCCGACAGCTGTGCCGGGAGCGCGCTGTCGGCGTCGACTTCAGTGCGGGCATGCTCGCCGAGGCCCGTACCGCCTTCCCGCCCGGGGGAGAGGGGCCGGCGGTGCACTGGGTGCGGGCCGACGCCCGCTCCCTGCCCTTCGCGCCTGCCTTCGATCTCGCCCTGAGCTTCGGCGCGTTCGGCCACTTCCTGCCCGCCGAACGCTTCGGCCTCTTCGCCGAGGTGCACGGATCGCTCCGGCCGGGCGGGCGGTTCGTCTTCCCGATCGGCGCACCGCCCCCGGTGGGATCGCGCGCCTACTGGTCGCTGTTCGGCTTCGACGCGGCGATGCGCGTGCGCAACGCCCTGTGGCGCCCGCCGTTCGTCATGTACTACCGCACGTTCCCGCTCGGCGACGTGCTGGAGGACCTGACGCAGGCCGGATTCGCCGTGCGGCTGCTCCCGCTGACCGAGCTGGGCCCGCGCCCCGACGGCAGCCCCCGCGCCCGGCTGGTGGTGGCGACCCGGGAAGGGTGACGCGGGCAGCTGTTCAGATGACGCGGGCAGCTGTTCAGCGCTCCCTGTTCCGGGCCGCCGCCAGCAACCCGGTCCAGTCGGGGATCTTCACCGGGCCGCGCCCCAGCGAGCGGCCCAGCTCCGCCTCCGCACGCTCGATCGACAGCCAGCCGGACCACTCCACAGGCCGCAGCCCCCACCCCCGCAGCACGGCCAGCGGGTCGCCCGCCGCCGCGCGGCTCCTCAGCGCGGCCGCGTCCTCCAGGAGCGCGGCCACCGTCTCCTTGGCGCAGGAGCGGTTCGAACCGATCACCCCGGTCGGCCCCCGCTTGATCCACCCCGCCACGTACTCGCCCGGCGCCGGCGTCCCGTCCCGCAGCACCCGGCCCGCCGCGTGCGGCACTGTGCCGCGCACCGGATCGAAGGGCAGTCCCGGCAGCTCCACCCCCCGATAGCCGACCGCCCGCAGGACCAGTCGCGCCTCGACGTCCTCGTACGCGCCGGTGTCCCGGACCCCGCCCCCGCCGTCCGGAGCCGTCCGGGCGAACCGCACCCCGGCGACCCGTCCGTCGCGCTCCAGCAGCTCCACCGGCCGCAGGAAGAACCGCAGCCGGATGCGGCGCCCGGCGTCGGCCGCCGCCGGCTCCCCGGCCGCCGACCAGCCGCGCAGGACTTCCAGGTTCCGCCGCACCACGGCGGGCAGCGGCAGCGCTCCGGGCAGGCCGTCCGGAGCCGCGTACGCGGGGTCGAGCGCGAGCTCCGCCGGGTCGACGACGACCCGCGCCCCGGGCAGCGCCCCCAGCTCCCGCAGCTCCTTGGTGGTGAACCGGGCCTGGGAGGGGCCCCGGCGGCCCACGATGTGCACGTCGCGCACCTGACTCTCCTCCAGCGCGCTGAGCGCCGCGCCGGGCACGTCGGTGGCCCGCAGTTCGTCGGCGCCGCGGGCCAGGATCCGTGCCACGTCGACCGCCACGTTGCCCACGCCGATCACGACGGCCGAGCGGGCGTCCAGGACGAACGGGTCGGCGCCGACGTCCGGATGCGCGCTGTACCAGGAGACGAAGCGGGTGGCCGAGTAACTGCCCGGCAGCCCCTCGCCCGGCACCGCGAGCGTCCGGTCGGCCGACGCCCCGACGCAGTAGACGACCGCGTGGTAAAGCTCCGCGAGCCGCGCGGGGGAGACCCCCTCCGCCCCGCCGACGCCGACGTTGCCCACGAAGGTGACCCGGTCGTCCTCCAGCACCGCCCGCAGACTGTTCTGAAGCGACTTGATCTTCTCGTGGTCGGGGGCCACCCCGTACCGCACGAGTCCGTACGGGGTGGGCAGCCGGTCCAGGACGTGCACACGCACGTCGGGCACGAGCGACTGCTGGAGCAGGGCCTGAGCGGTGTAGACCCCGCTGGGACCGGAACCGACGACGGCGACGGAGAGCACGGCGCACCTCTTCCCGGAGGTTCCCTCCAGGATGGCACCGCCGGGCCGATCCGCACCGCCCGGTGCGCGGGGCGCTCGGCCGAGTGGCTCAGTCCATCAGCCCGCGCATCCGGTTGATCTCCACGGTCTGCTGGGCGACCACGTCGCTCGCCATCTCCTCGACGATGACGTCGTTCCCCTCGGTGAGCGCCTCCGTGGCCATGGTGATCGCTCCCTGGTGGTGGGTGATCATCAGCTCGAGGAAGAGCTTGTCGAAGGCCTTGCCCTCGGCGGCGCGCAGCTTCTCCAACTGGGCATCGGTCGCCATCCCGGGCATCGTGGTGTGCTCGTGGTGCTCCTTGCGCCGGTCGCCGCCGTTCCTTTTCAGCCACCCTTCCATCGCGCCGATCTCCGGCTTCTGGCCTGCCGATATGCGGTCCGCGAGCCGTTTGACGGTGTCGGCGGAGGCCCGCCCCGGGACCAGCCCGGTCATCACGATCGCCTGGCCGTGATGTTCGATCATCATCCGCGCGTAGCGGAAGTCGGCGGAGTTGGCGGTGTCCTGACCGGCCTCCTTGACAGCCTCCTCGGCGGAGAGTGTCCGGGCGGGCTCGCCCGGTCTGCCGGGCGCGACCACGCCCGGACCCGCGTCCTTGGCCTTGTCCGACGCCCCGTCACCGCTGCTCGTCTCACAGGCCCCCAGCACGAGCACAGCGGCAACCGCCGTCGCCGTGAGAGCGGTTGAGCGCAGACCTGCGGACCGGCGATGGATCAACACGGCGACCTCCTGTGCCACATGGTTTGTTGCAGACCGTCCTAACACGCTTCCACCGGGCGAAGATCGAAAACTTTCATTACGTCTCTGTTGCCATCTGTTGTTGTGTACATGTGAGGGACGATACTGCCGGGGGTTCATGAACCGTTCGACCCCGAACGGAGACAAGGGAGGACGCAGTGACCTCGTTGCACACCACCCGCGTGCGGCGCAGACGCCTGGGTGCGGTGGCAGCCGCAGCCGGACTCCTCGCCACGCTGCTGACGGCCACCACAGCGGCCGCCACCCCCGATCCGGGCGATGCCCCGGCCGAGCGCGGTTCCGTCACCAAGAGCGAGCAGGCCGAGGCCAGGGCCGCGATAACCGGTGGTGACATACCCGGCGTGGACGAGATCGTCCACAGCTCCAACATCAAGCACCTGACGAACGTGCCGAAGGGCGCTCTCAAGGGCCTCAACACGGACCTCGCCTTCCAGGGGAAGTACGCGTTCGTCGGCAACTACGACGGCTTCGTCATCTACGACATCAGCAAGCCGAAGAAGCCGAAGACCGTCGCGCAGGTCCTCTGCCCCGGTTCGCAGAACGACATCTCGGTCTCCGGGAACCTGCTGTTCCTGTCGACGGACTCCTCGCGCAGCGACGACTCCTGCTCCAGCACCTCCCAGCCCGCCACGGAGAAGTCCTCCTGGGAGGGCATGAAGATCTTCGACATCAGCAACAAGCGGCAGCCGAAGTACATCGCCGCCGTGGAGACCGCCTGCGGTTCCCACACGCACACGCTGGTGCCGGACGGCAAGAAGAACGTGTACGTGTACGTCTCCTCGTACGCGCCCAACGAGGCGTTCCCGGACTGCAAGCCGCCGCACGACGGGATCTCCGTCATCAAGGTGCCGGTCAAGGCGCCCCAGAAGGCCCGGATCGTGAACTTCCCGGTGCTCTTCCCGGACGGCGGCAACCCCGGTGCGCCGGAGAACCCCGGCGTCACCAAGACGACCGGCTGCCACGACATCACGGTGCTGCCGTCCAAGGACCTCGCCGCCGGCTCCTGCATGGGTGACGGTCTGCTGTTCTCCATCGAGGACCCGGAACACCCGAAGATCATCGACCGTGTCCAGGACAACGTGAACTTCGCGTTCTGGCACTCGGCGACCTTCAACCAGGGTGCGAACAAGGTCGTCTTCACCGACGAGCTCGGTGGCGGCGGCGCGGCCACCTGCAACGCGCAGATCGGGCCCGAGCGGGGCGCCGACGGCATCTACGACATCGTCGGCAAGGGCGACCAGCGCAAGCTGGTCTTCCGCAGCTACTTCAAGATCGACCGGCACCAGGCCGAGGCCGAGGTCTGTGTCGCGCACAACGGCTCGATCATCCCGGTGAAGGGCCGCGACCTGATGGTCCAGGCCTGGTACCAGGGCGGCATCTCCGTATGGGACTTCACCGACTCCTCCAAGCCCAAGGAGATCGCCTTCTTCGAGCGCGGCCCGGTCACGCTCGACCAGGTCACCACGGCCGGCCCCTGGTCGGCGTACTACTACAACGGTCACATCTACTCCAGCGACATCGCCAAGGGCTTCGACGTGCTGAAGCTGGAGGACCGGCGCACCGACCCGGCCGAGCGGGTCGAGCTGGACGAGCTCAACGCACAGACGCAGCCGGACTACTTCGCCCGCTGATCCGTCAGCGGTCCCGCGGTCCGGTTGTTCGCGCATCCGGGGCCGGTGTCTGCCGGGCGATCGCCTGCCCGGCAGACACTGGCCCCGGTGCGTGTGCCGTCGGAAATTCATTGACCGATGAGCCGGGTGGGGACATGCTGGATCCCTGCGACGGCGGACTCCGCAACTCCGGTCCCCGGCGCGGTCCGCGGCCGTGTCCCACGTGGCACGCCGAGGGTGCGCCCGGATCCGGCGACGCGGGGGATCGCCGGATCGGGCGCGATCTCCGCACGGGCCTGCGGTGCCGCCGAACCGGGGGTACGACGGTCAGGCGGCAGTACGGCGGTCAGGCGGCGGTGCGGACGCTTCCGCCGGTGGCGGCGGCCCACTCCACCAGCAGTCGCTGGTACTCCGCCTCGTCCTGCGGCGTCAGGCACCCGCCCGAACGCTGCCACAGGTCGCGGATCTCCGCGTTGACCTCGGCTGCGGAACGAGCGGACAGGGACGACGGCATGGGGGACATGTCCACCAGGCTACGGCCACGAGCCGCTGCCTCTACCCCCTCCGCGGCGGGATATGCCTCACATCCCGGTCCGGTCTTCCTTGTTCGCCGCAGGCCTCATTCCGGCACGAGACCCAGCGAACGCAGGCCGTCCGGCCGCTCCGCCACCGGCAGGTGGTCCACGAACCGGACCCCGCAGCCCAGAGCGGCCGCGCCACCGTCCGCGACCCGGTCGTCACCGACCATGACCACGTCCGCCGGCTCCCGGCCGATCAGCGCACAGGCGATGCGGAACAGTCCCGCGTCGGGCTTCTGGAGCCCGTGCTCGAAGGACAGGGCATAGGCGTCGACCAGGGCGTCCAGCCCGTGCGCGCGGAAGACCGGGCGCGGGTCCCACCCGATGTTGCTGACCACACACACCCCGATCCCCGCCCTCCGCAGCCCCGCCAGCACGTCGGCGGCGTCCGGATAGGGCCGCCAGGCCTCGGGTCGCATATGACGGTCGTACAGCGCGTCGTACAGCCCAGGCTCGGGCAGGGCGACGCCCCGGGCCAGACCGGTGTACGCCTCGCGGTGCAGGGCGGCGCTCAGGTCCCGGCGGGACACCGCCCCGGCCAGCCTGTCGGGGACCCGGAGCGGGGGCGGGCCACCCGGGAGAGCGCCGGCCTCCGTGAGCCCGCTCACGTACCCCTCGAAATCCTCCGGGGTGACGTCGACGCCCTCCTCGCGCAGCACGGCGGCGAGCCAGTCACGGACCGGCTCGATACGGAACAGGGTTCCGGAGAAGTCGAACAGCACGCCTTTGACCATCATGGTCGCGATCCTTCCCGGTCCGTCCCCGCGCCCACAAGGGTGCCCTCGCGCGCCGCCGCGTACCGGGCGTACGCCGCGGCGCTCAACGCCACCACGGCCACCCCCAGCAGTGCACCGCCCACGACATCGGTCAGCCAGTGCACCCCCAGGTACACCCGGGTCGCCGCCACACCGACCGCCGAGACCACCGCCACGGCCAGCACCGCGGCCCGGGCGGCGGGGCCGGCGCCGTACAGCCACAGCAGCCAGACGAACAGGCCGCAGGTCACGACGGCCGTCATGGCGTGCCCCGAGGGGAAGGCCGCGTAGTGGGCCGAGTCCACCGGATCGGGCCACTGCGGGCGCTCCCGGTCCACCGCAGCCTTCAGTCCCTGCTGGAGGAGGGTGGCGACCAGGCTCGTCGCGGCCAGCCAGACGGCGAGCGGGCGCGCGCCCCGCCACCACAGGGCGACCACCACCGCCGCGATCAGGGCGCGCATGGTCCAGGGATCCCACACCCAGTCCGTCAGTACCCGGCTCACATGGACGAGACCCGGATCGGTCACCGCGTGCCGGTGCAGGGCGTCGGCGACCGCCCGGTCCAGGGACATCAGCGGCGACCAGCGTGCCGCGACCAGCACGAGCAGCACGAGAGCTGCCGCGCCGACGACGGCCCCGGTCCACAGGGCGGGCAGGGTGCGGGCAGGGCGATCCGGCGAGCGGAAGCGGAACAGGGGGGAGGACATGGGGTGATCCTCGCGGAGGACTCCGCCCGAAGGCCAACCCGGGGCGCGACCAACGTGCTGCCGCGTGTCGCTGCCCCGGCTCCCGAAGCGGCGAGAGTGCGTGCATGGCGCCGCGGGGCAGCCCTTAGCCCAGCGCGCGGAGCCCCGGAACGAAGGCCACGAACACCGGGACGACCGGGACCAGCGCGGCGGCGGCTGTCAGCCGGAGCCTGCGGCCCGCCGTCAGCCGCTCGACCGGGGCCAGCAACCGGTTGACCCGGAGGGGCACTTGGGCCTGCGGGGCGGGGCACGGGCCGAACACCCCGCGGTCCTCGTTGAGTCCGACGAGCGCGAGCGCGGTCGTCAGCCGGCCGAAGCGGCGTGACGCCACGTCGTCGGCGGCCAGTTCGACCAGCCGGTGCATCTCGTCGCGGAACGCGGCGAACACCGGGATCTGCGGGAAGCCGATCGCCAGCGCCGACGAGCAGTGCAGCAGCCAGTCGTGCCGGGCCTGGGCGTGCCCCTGCTCATGGGCGAGCACGGCATCGAGCTGACGGCCCTTCAGGCGGCCCAGTGCGGCGGTGGTGATGACGAGTTGCGGAGCCGTGCCGGGCAGCCACCAGGCATCGGGGCGTTCGCCCTCCAGCACCACGAGGCGGTCGGCGCCCGGCTCCTCGCCCGGCAGCAGCGGGGAACGCACCAGCAGTTCCGCCCGACGCTGTTCGCGGCGACGCCGTGCCCGCCGGATCTCCCTCAGGAGCATCGCCCCGGTCCACAGCCCGCCCATCGCCAGCAGCACCGCGATGACCGCCGACCACGGGCCGTACGCCGCCAGGGCGTACGCCTCGACGACGGCGTGCGGGGCGGGGGCGAAGACATGGCCGCGCACCGCCTGCCAGGCGGCGGCCGCGCTCAGCGTCATGGACAGGGCGAACGACAGCAGGACCCCGGCCACCACGCACTGCCAGACCCACAGGGCCACGACCGGTTCGCGCTCCGGCCACCGGGCGCGCGCCATCACGCGGGGAGTCACCAGGGCGGTCAATGCACCGAGCAGCAGCAGCGCGAGGGAGACCAGCATGGCCTCAGCTTAGGAGGGGCGGGTCGGCCGGGGGTACGGCCGCGACCGGCAAGTGACGTAGACCACGGTTTGCCGGGGGTTCTGTCCCACTTCCCGTCTCACAGGGTGAGCAGCATGGCGAACATGCCGATGCCCATGGTCAGCCTGCACGCCGTCGTGAGCTCGGACAGGCCGTCCGACGCGCCCCCGAATCCTCCTGGGGACCGGGGGGAGGGGGCCGTCCCGCCGGCCGGGACCATGGCGGTCCCTGGCAGCAGGCGGCCGGCCGAAGCCAGCACGTAGAGCGCGTAGTAGACGAGCAGCGCGCCGGTCAGCAGGGGTATGCCGCCGGCGCCGGCTCCCGCCCCGTGCCCGGCATGCCCGCCGCCGCTCCCCGTGACCGCGGGGGCCATCGCCACGGCCATGTAGACCATGGCCAGTGAGCCGACGAGATGGTGGAGGTGGTGGCCGCCGCGCAGGGCGGGGCGCAGGGCTCGCAGCGCGGCCGCGCCGAACAGCACCGCGTACACCGCCCAGGCCCAGTCCGGGGGCGACAGCACCGCCGCCGGAACGGCCATCGCCGCCATGCCGAAACCCATGAGCGCCTCCGAGCGTGCGGTGCGGCGCTCCCGCGGCGTCCCCGCGCGGGTGCGCAGCAGGCAGTAGGCGCCGCTCACCGCGCACAACGCCATCAGCAGCGAGCCGGTCAGGGCCCCTCCGTGCACGGCGCGCCTCCCCCGTCGGACGTACGGCACTGTTGCGGGTCGTCCCATCGATGCCCGGGGGGCCGACGCCGAATCCGGCGCACGGGGGTGTGAAGGGGGTGCGTCGGGGCCCGCCGGGGGCGCTTCGGGTCGCGTTACTCTCGACCCCACGTGCGACGGCGGAGACCGCGACCGTACGTCCAGCAGCGGGCAAACGCGTACGGCAGCACAGAAGTGCGTACGGCAGCAGAGAAACGGAGCACCCCACCATGGACACCGCCACGCCCCCCGACGCGGCCCGGCTGACCTTCCGCGACGCGACCGAGAACGACGTGCCGGCGCTGGTGAGCCTCATCGAGTCCGCCTACCGAGGCGACTCCAGCCGCACCGGCTGGACCACCGAGGCCGACATCCTCCAGGGGCAGCGGACCGACGAACAGGGTGTGCGCGAGGTCATCGACGCTCCGGCGGGCCGGCTTCTCGCGGTCGAGCGCGACGGCGGGCTCGTCGCCTGCTGCCAGCTCGAACACCGGGGCGATGCGGCCTACTTCGGCATGTTCGCGGTGCGGCCGGGGCTTCAGGGCGGCGGACTCGGCAAGCTGATCATCGCCGAGGCGGAGCGCGCCGCCAGGGAGAGCTGGGGCGTCGGCGAGATGCACATGACGGTGATCTCGGTGCGCGAGGACCTGATCGCCTGGTACGAACGCCGGGGCTACCGCCGTACGGGAGTGCTCACCCCGTTCCCGTACGGCGACGAGCGCTTCGGGATCCCTCAGCGCGACGACCTGGCCTTTGAACTGCTCGTCAAGAACCTTGAGTGACTCGTCAAGAACCTTGAGGTGAGCGACGCGGGGGAGGGCGCCTGAGGACGCCCGCCCTCAGGCGGTGAAGCGCCCGGCGCGGCGGATCTCGGGGAAGTCGGTCGTCGCGCCGTCCAGGCCCAGCGCCCGCGCGAGACGCAGGTGGTCCTGGGTGTTCACCACCCAGCCGATCACCTTCACCCTCTCGGAGTGAGCCTTTTCCACGATCTCCAGCGTGAGGCGGCGGATGTTCAGGGCGAGTGTCGCCGCGCCCGCCGCCTTCGCCCGGTCCACCACGTCCGAGCCCCAGCGGCTGGCGATCAGGACGGTGCGCACGCCCGGCACCAGCCGCGCGATCTCGGTGACGGCCTCGTCGTGGAACGAGGACACCTCCACCCGGCCGACGAGATCGCGTTCCCGGATCACGTCCGCCAGGGCTCGGGCCGCCGCCACGTCCTTGATCTCCGCCTGGAGCGGGGAGGAGACGGCCTCCAGCACCTCCTCGAAGACGGGGATCCGCTCACCCTGGCCGGCGTCGAGCTCGCGCAGCTCCGCCAGGGTCCTGGCCGAGATCGGTCCGGTCCCGTCCGTGGTGCGGTCCACGTCCGCGTCGTGCATCACGACGAGCGCGCCGTCCCTGCTGAGATGGAGATCCAGCTCGATGGCGTCCATTCCGGACGCCTCGGCGCGGACGAACGAGCGCAGGGTGTTCTCGGGCTCGACGCCCATCACTCCGCGATGACCCAGGGTGAGAAATGACAAGGCGACCTCGTTTCCGTCGGCGGCGGTCCGTCGACTGCTCCCGCCCGCGCGGAGGGGCGGCGAGCGGACGTACGGCAGTGCGGCACTGGGGAGGGTAACGGCCGGGGCCCGCGAAGTCCCCCGCTGCGCGGGCCCGGTCGCCCGTGCCCGGGAGCGGCTGATTGAACTGTGCGCCTACCCGGGATACGACAGGAAAAACAGCGGTGACCATGGGGGGTACGCAGGATAATTTTCAGGGCCCCACTTGTCGGGAGGAACCCCGCACGGCTACGGTGAATCCACGCGAGGTTCTCCCGTGGAGGAAGTGTTATGACGGAAATTCTTGTGCACGACGCCACCGACGGCGCGATAGTTACGAACCAGCGGGTGGTCGAACACCCGGCCTGGCCCGTGCTCAAGGATGCCGTCGAGGAGATCCGCCCCTGGCAGTCCAAGGACGGATCCATCGACTTCGAGGCCGAGGGCGCCCCGTCCCCGGCCGTTGTCGAGCGGGTCCTCGACCGGGTGACCGGAGCGGTCGAGGAGCTCTCCCCGCTCCTCCCGCACGACGCCGCCTACCACCGCGCGCTCGTCACCGACCTGCGCCGCTGGGCCGCCGACGGCTTCCGCGTCCCCGACTTCCTGGACTCGCTGCTGGCGTTCCAGCCCGCGAAGGACCGGACCGACGGTCTCCAGCACCTCGTCGTCTTCGCGATGTACACGCAGAACGGCAACCCCGACCGCAACCTCGAAGCGGTCGTGCTGAGGATGGTCTGGCCCGACTGGCTCGCCGACCTGGAGGCGAACCGCTACGACAACCCGCTCTTCTGCGGCATCACCTTCGAGGACTTCACCGCCGGGTACGACACCCACTCCGCGGTGCTCTTCCCGGAGACCATCGCCGTCCGCGAGGCCCCCGAGCGCTTCAGCTGGGGCGGCATCTTCTGCGACCGCGAGGCCGCCCGCTTCCGCCGCGTCACCGAGGCCTCCGTCGACCTGCTCGGCCTGGAGCTGCCCGACGACATCCGCGAGATGATCGGCGACCAGCAGCGCTGCGAGCAGGCGTTCGTCCTGTGGGACATGGTCCACGACCGGACCCACAGCCACGGCGACCTGCCGTTCGACCCGTTCATGATCAAGCAGCGCCAGCCGTTCTGGATGTACGGCCTGGAGGAGCTGCGCTGCGACCTCACCGCCTTCAAGGAGGCCGTGAAGCTGGAGTCCGAGGGCAACGCCCACGGCCGCGACGTGCAGTACGCGGTGCTCTTCGACCGGATGTTCCGCTTCCCGGTCTCCGGCGAGCGCGTCCGCAACTACGACGGACTCGGCGGCCAGCTGCTCTTCGCGTACCTGCACAAGCACGACGTCGTCCGCTGGACCGACAACACCCTGAAGATCGACTGGGACCGCGCCCCCGAGGTCACCAACCAGCTCTGCGGCGAGATCGAGCAGCTCTACCGCGACGGCATCGACCGCCCTAAGCTGGTCCACTGGTTCGCCGCGTACGACCTCGTGTCCACGTACCTCGCCCCGCACCCGGGATCCCGCTGGGCCAAGGGTCCCGACGCCCTGGACCTCACACTCCCTCCTCGCAAGCTCGTCGACGACGTGCTTCCGGACGAGTTTCCCCTGAGCATGTTCTATGAGGCGCTCGCCAAGAAGCTGAAGCACGTGATTGCCTCTGCCAAGGGAATCACCGCGGCGAACGACGAGCGGGCAGCCGCGTGAACCATTCTCCCGAGGAGGCGGTGGCCATGAACACGAACGGCACGGGCGAGGGGACCGGTGTGCTCGAAGGAGCCGTGGTCGCGGTCGCCGGAGCGGCCGGCCCCGCCGGCCGCGCGACACTGCTGCGGCTCGCCGAGGCGGGCGCGACGGTCGTCGGGTGCGACGCCCACCCCGAACGGCTCGCCGAGGCGGTGGACGCCGCCCGGTACGCCCACGGGGGCGCGACCGTCACCGGCGAGACCGTCGATCTGCTCGACCTCGACGCCACCCGGGACTGGGCCAAGCGCACCGAGGCGGAGTTCGGCCGCATCGACGGCCTGGTCCACCTCGTCGGTGGCTGGCGGGGCAGCCCGTCGTTCCAGGAGACCGTGCTCTCCGACTGGGACGCCCTGGAGAAGCTGCTCATCCGCACCGTCCAGTCGACCTCGCTGGCCTTCCAGGAGGCCCTTGAGCGCAGCGACCGGGGCCGCTATCTCCTGATCAGCGCCGCGGGAGCCAGCAAGCCCACCGCGGGCAACGCCGCCTACTCCTCCGCCAAGGCCGCCGCCGAGGCGTGGACCCTCGCGCTCGGCGACGCCTTCCGCAAGACGGGGGGCGAGGACGGGCCCGCGGCGGCTGCTGCGATCCTGGTGGTCAAGGCACTGGTGAACGACGCCATGCGCGCCGAGCGCCCGAATGCGAAGTTCGCGGGCTTCACCGACGTCACGGAGCTGGCCGAGGCCATCGTCGGCGTCTGGGACAAGCCCGCCCCCGAAGTGAACGGAAAGCGCCTGTGGCTGACCCCGCAAACGTGAGGACCGACGCGCGACGTCACCACGACCCGCAGGTACGCGGCTTCGCCAGTGACAACTACGCCGGCGCGCACCCTGAAGTCCTCGCGGCCATCGCCCTCGCCAACGGCGGCCACCAGGTCGCCTACGGCGAGGACGACTACACCGGCCACCTTCAGCGCGTGATGCACAGCCACTTCGGCGCCACCGCCGAGGCCTTCCCGGTCTTCAACGGCACGGGCGCCAACGTGGTCGCCCTCCAGGCTCTCACCGACCGCTGGGGCGCAGTCATCTGCGCCGAGTCCGCGCACATCAACGTGGACGAGGGCGGCGCGCCCGAGCGGATGGGCGGGCTGAAGCTCCTCGGCGTGCCCACACCGGACGGCAAGCTCACCCCGGAGCTCATCGACCGGCAGGCGTACGGCTGGGACGACGAGCACCGGGCCATGCCGCAGGTCGTCTCGATCACCCAGAACACCGAGCTGGGCACCGTCTACACCCCCGACGAGATCCGTGCCATCTGCGACCACGCCCACGAGCGCGGCATGAAGGTGCACCTCGACGGGGCCCGGATAGCCAACGCCGCCGCCTCGCTGGACGTGCCGATGCGGACGTTCACCAACACGGTCGGCGTCGATGTGCTGTCCTTCGGCGGCACGAAGAACGGCGCGCTCTTCGGTGAGGCCGTCGTCGTGCTGAACCCGGACGCGGTCCGGGCGATGAAGCACCTCCGCAAGCTCTCCATGCAGCTCGCCTCCAAGATGCGCTTCGTCTCCGTCCAGCTGGAGGCGCTGCTCGCCCGCGACCTGTGGCTGCGCAACGCCCGGCACGCCAACGCCATGGCCCAGCGGCTCGCCGAGGGCGTCCGGGCGATCGACGGGGTGGAGATCCTCTACCCGGTCCAGGCCAACGCCGTGTTCGCCCGGCTGCCGCACGCGGTCAGCGAGCGGCTCCAGAAGCGCTTCCGTTTCTACTTCTGGGACGAGGCGGCCGGGGACGTCCGCTGGATGTGCGCGTTCGACACCGGAGAGGACGACGTCGACGCCTTCCTCCAGGCACTCAAGGAAGAGATGGCGCGCTAGCCTCCTGCATGAATATGCGGTCGACCGGAAATTGATGGACTTCCGGTCGGCCGCTCCGTACGCTCTGCGGTCATGGAGCTGGCGCAGCAGTCCCCCGAGATCGACGCGTATCTGGCCGCCGACGAGGCCATCGACCACGAGCATCCTCGGATCGCCGAGGCCGCGACCCGCCTCGCGCTCGACGCCGACACCACATACACATACGCGCGGGCCGCCTTCGAGTTCGTCCGCGACACCATTCCGCACTCCGCCGACTCGGGGGACCCGCGCGTCACATGGCGCGCCTCCGACGTGCTCGCCGCCCGCACCGGCATCTGTTACGCCAAGTCGATCGCGCTCACGGCGCTGCTACGGGCCGGCGGTATCCCGGCCGGCCTCTGCTACCAACGCCTGGCCGGCCAGGACGGCGCGACTCTGGTGCTCCACGGCCTGGTCGCGTTGCGGCTCCCCGGGGCCCGCGGCTGGGCGCGGGTGGATCCGCGGGGCAACAAGCCGGGCGTCGACGCGCAGTTCTCGCTGGACGAGGAGCGGCTGGCCTGGGTGGCACGCGAAGAGTTCAACGAAGTCGACTACCCAGTGGTCTATGCTGCACCGCCCGAGGTGATCCTCCATGCGCTGAAGAGCGCCCGGGACCGCTCGGAGCTGTTGCGGAACCTCCCCACGGCTCTCTGAACGCAGTGCCGCGCCCGGACCACCGCGCCCCGAGCGGCCGCCGGACTCACCGCGGCCCTGGAGCGGCTGAGCCCCGGGGCGCCGGATCACCGTCCACGGGCCGCGGTGAGGTGACGACGCCGCGGCGGTCGTGGGGGCGGCCGTCAGCCGAGCTCGCGCACCTCGGCGGGGGTCGGGGCCGTACCGCCGAGATGGGCCGGCACCCACCAGGTGTCACTCGCGTCCTTCGGGCGCACCGGGTAGGCCCGCTGCGCCGCCTCCAGCAACTCCTGGACCCGCTCCCGCAGCCGTCGGGTGATGGCGCCGGCGTACTGGTCGGAGGGCGCCTCCATGGGCTCGCCGACGCGGATGGTGATCGGGATGTGGCTGCGCTGGAAATTGCGCGGGCGCCCCTTCGTCCAGATCCGCTGCGTGCCCCAGAGCGCCATCGGGATCAACGGGACCCCGGCCTCCTGGGCGAGACGCGCGGCACCCGACTTGAAGCTCTTCAGGGTGAAGGACTGCGAGATGGTGGCCTCGGGGAACACTCCGACGATCTCACCGGAACGCAGCGACCGGAGCGCGTGGGCGTACGCGTCCTCGCCCTGGTTGCGGTCGACCGGGATGTGCTTCATTCCCCGCATCAGCGGACCGGAGATCTTGTGCCGGAAGACGGATTCCTTCGCCATGAACCGCACCAGCCGCTTCTGCGGCAGGGCGCCCAGCCCGGTGAAGATGAAATCGAGATAACTGATGTGGTTGCTGACCAGCACCGCGCCACCGGTCTTCGGGATGTGCTCCGAACCCTGAGTGTCGATCTTCAGGTCGAGCGCCTTGAACAGGGTGCGAGCGGCGCCGATGACCGGTCGATAGACGAGTTCTGCCATCTGGATGAAGACCCTTCTTCAGTGCCTGGGGAGGGTTCTCCCGGCGGAAGTTACGCAGCCGTAGGTTTTCGGCATTGTGGCGATGGTGCCCCATGCGCGAGTCCCTGGCCAGTCCCGGCGGACGCGGGGCGCGAGATTCTCGTCACGTGCGCGTACCCCCGGAGCTGCGGGGAATGCGTGGCCGGTGGCCGGCGCTGACCTCTTACGAAGAGCTCTGATCAGGAGGCACCAAGTGGACCGCCGGACCCACGGCCAGCGACTCGACGCATCCCAACTCGGCGCGGAACTCGGAGAACGCGCGACGCTCGTCCAGTTCTCCAGCGCCTTCTGCCAGCCGTGCCGGGCGACCCGCCGCACCCTCGGCGAGGTGGCCGGGATGATCGACGGGGTCGCTCATATCGAGGTCGACGCCGAGGCCCGTCTCGCACTGGTGCGGCAGCTGGACATCACGAAGACGCCGACCGTCCTCGTGCTCGACGCCGAGGGCCAAGTGGTCCGCCGGGCATCCGGCCAGCCCCGCACCGTCGACGTCGTCGCGGCGCTGGGGCACGCCATGTGACGGGCCGTGACGCATCTCCCACATTCCGGAACGCCCTTGACTGCGCCCGCTCCGCATCGTCAGTCTGACGTTATGCCGCCAGAACTCCTTCTTTACGGCCGGGTCCATGTGGACCTCGCGCGCCATGCGAGTGCGCGTTGTCCGGGTGTCTGAGCCCCTACGGACCCGTACGCCACTTCCGCAGAAGGACACGTCCATGACGGCCACGCCCGAGCTCGCCCCTACCCCGACGGTCGCCACCCCCGAACTGTTCCGCTCGGTCTTCCGCCGCCACGCCGCGGGCGTGGCCGTGATCACCGCCGCGGGGGAGCGCCCGGTCGGCTTCACCGCCACCTCGCTGACCTCCGTCGCCGCCGAACCCCCGCTGATCTCCTTCGGGATCGGTACGTCCTCCTCCAGCTGGCCCGTGGTGTCCGAGGCCGCTCATGTCGGCGTCCACATACTCGGCGAGGACCAGCGGGAGCTGGCCGCGACGTTCGCCCGCAGTGGAGCCGACCGCTTCGGTCCGTCGACCGAGTGGAGCAGCGGCCCCGAAGGCGTTCCGCTGCTCGCCGGCGTGTCCGCCTGGCTCGTCTGCCGCGTCGTGGCCCGTGTCCCGGCCGGGGACCACCGCATCGTCATCGCAGAGGCGCTGGCGGGCGCGCCCTCCGGAGCCGGTCGCCCGCTGGTCTACCACCAGGGACGGTTCACGGCTCTGCGAGACTGAGGGGGCGCGCGCGCGGGCCCGCCGCGTTGGCAAGGTCACAGTGCGCGGCGCTTGCCCAAGGGTAGGAGACTGGGTGTACTGGCGAGTAATATCGGGCTCGGAGCCTCGGCCGTCCTGACCGGATCCGGCCCGACGAGGCGCCTATGCTGCGTGCAGCAAGGCAGCCCGGAAATGACGATGCAGTAGGAGAGCCGGCGTGAGCTTGAGGATCGTTGTCTGTGTGAAGTACGTGCCCGACGCGACCGGTGACCGGCGTTTCGCCGATGACCTGACGCTGGA
>NZ_JBIRKB010000020.1:103515-125106 GCF_044329855.1 Streptomyces sp. NPDC017520 | reverse complement strand
AGCCCGCCCCCTTGTGGATACCGCATGACTCCGGTGATACCGCAGCCACCGGCCAGCCGTCACCCCCTACGACACCACGCGTGCAACCTCAGTAGGTTATGGAGGAAAGCCTGCGGGCAGCCGGATTCGTGATGGGGGCGAGCATGACCATGCAAAAAGGAAGCAACGTCGCGGTGCCGGCCGGCACGGTGCGCGTCGAACTGGGCCGGCACGCCGCAGCGGGCACCCCGGACGTCGACGCCTCCGCTCTCCTGCTGGCGGCGGGCAGAGTCCGCGGCGACGCGGACTTCGTCTTCTACAACCAGCCGGCCCACGCGTCCGGCGCGGTCCGGCACGAGGGCAAGCGGACCGCTCCCGACCACGTCACCGACACCCTCGTCGTCGACTTCGGCAAGGTCGAGCCCGCGATCGACCGCATCGTCGTCGCCGCCTCGGCGGACGGCGGGACCTTCGGCCGGGTGAGCGGACTGTACGTGCGGGTCACCGACGCGGCGAGCGGCGCGGAGCTGGCCCGCTTCGACAGTACGGACGCCACGGTCGAGACCGCCTTCATCCTCGGCGAGCTGTACCTCCGGCAGGGCGCCTGGAAGTTCCGCGCGGTCGGACAGGGCTACAGCACCGGCCTCGAAGGCCTGGCGACGGACTTCGGCATCTCCGTGGACGAACCGCAACAGGCCCCGCCCGTCCCACAGGCCCCGGCGGCCCCTGTGACGCCGTCGCAACCTCGCCCCGCAGCCCCGACCCCGGCCCCCGCCCCGGTCGCCCCGACCCCGGTGGCCACGCCCGTGGTCCCCGTCCCGCCGACGGCACCCGCCGCGCCCCCCGCCCCCGCCGCCCCCGTGGTGGCCCCGCCCGCCGCGACGCCCGTACGGCTGACCAAGATCACGCTGACGAAGAGCGCGCCGTCCGTCTCGCTCGCCAAACAGGGCGGCACCTCCGGCCCGCTGCGCGTCAACCTCAACTGGGAAGTGCGCAAACAGTTCAAGGGCTGGGGAGCGAAGCTCGGCCGGGCCGTCGCCATGCACGCCGATCTCGATCTCGACCTCTGCGCCCTGTACGAACTCGCCGACGGCCGGAAGGGGGTCGTACAGTCGCTCGGGAACGCGTTCGGCTCACTGAACAGGCCGCCCTTCATCCATCTCGACGGCGACGACCGCACCGGCGCCCTCTCCAGCGGCGAGAACATGACCATCAACCTCGACCACAAGGACCTGCTGCGGCGCGTACTGATCTTCGTCACCATCTACGAAGGCGCCCGGAGCTTCGCCGATCTCCACGCCACGGTCACCCTCCAGCCGCAGAACGGCGCGGCCATCGACTTCTCCCTCGACGAGTGCACCGTGCCCTCCACCGTCTGCGCCCTGGCACTGATCACCAACAACGGCGGCGACCTCACCGTGCAGCGCGAGGCCCGCTACCTGGTCCCGGACCGCGGCGTGAGCCCGCAGCGCACCATCGACGCCGCCTACGGCTGGGGCATGAACTGGACGCCCGGCCGCAAGTGATCCACCGCGCCCGCCCGGACCGGCCGCACACCCTCCCGCGACGTCACCGGTCGGGCGCGGCCTCCGGGCGCGCATAGGTGCGGCCCTTCCACGCCGCGCCCCGCCCCCGGTAGTGCTGCACCGCCGAGTCCACCGTCATCAGCAGATAGAGCATCGCCGTCAGCGGCAGCAGCGGCCCCAGCCACAGCGACTGACGGTAGTAGGCCAGCATCGGCAGATACGTCGCCGTCATCACCGTCCACGCCGCGCCGCCCGCCCAGGCCGCAGCCCCGTCCCCCGTCAGCAGCCCCACCGCCAGCGTCGCGGGCGGCGCCACATAGACGAGCAGCAGCCCCGGGACCGTCCCCGCCAGCAGCAGCGGACTGTGCCGCAGCTGGGCGTACGCGCTGCGCGAGACCATCCGCCACAGATCCGCCAGCCGCGGATACGGCCGCACGCTGTCCACCCGGTCCGCGAGCCCCAGCCAGATCCGGCCGCCGCCGCGCCGCACCTCCCGCGCCAGCGACACGTCGTCGATCACCGCCTGCCGGATCGAGTCCGGGATCCGCGCCCGCTCGGCCGCCTCGGTGCGCAGCAGGACGCAGCCCCCCGCGGCCGCCGCCGTCCGTGACCGGGCCCGGTTCACCCGGCGGAACGGGTAGAGCTGCCCGAAGAAGTAGACGAACGCCGGCACCACCAGACGTTCCCAGACGCTCTCCACCCGCAGCCGCGCCATCTGCGACACCAGGTCGAAGCCGCCCTCGCCCCCCGAGCCGGCCGCGGCCACCAGATCGCGCAGGCTGTCCGGCTCGTGCGCGATGTCCGCGTCCGTCAGCAGCAGGAAGTCCGGCTTGTCCCGCCGGGCCACCGCGATCCCGTGCCGCAGGGCCCAGAGCTTGCCCGTCCAGCCCTGCTCCGGCTCCCCGGGCTCCACCACGGTCAGCGGGAACCCGCCGTACCGGGCGGCCAGCTCCCGCGCCAGCTGCCCGGTGCCGTCGCTGCTGCAGTCGTCGACGAGGGTGATCCGGACGTCCCCCGGATAGTCCTGGACCAGCAGCGACGGCAGGCTCACCGGCAGCATCTCCGCCTCGTCGCGGGCCGGCACCACCACCGCCACCGACGGCCAGCGCGCCGGGTCGGTGCGCCGGGGGAGCCGCTGGTCCGTCCGCCAGTAGAAGCCCTGCCCCAGCAGCAGCCACACCCACGCGATCAGCGAACCCACGGCGATCCAGGCAACGGCGCTCATCCGCCGCAGTCTGCCCCACCGAGCCCGGTCCGCAAGGGCTGTCGGCTAGGGTGACCGGGTGAAGATCGCGCTCATGGACTCCGGAATCGGCCTGCTGGCGGCAGCGGCCGCAGTGCGCCGCCTGCGGCCCGACGCCGAACTCGTCCTCTCCTCGGACCCCGGCTCCATGCCCTGGGGCCCCCGCACCCCCGAGGACATCACCGCGCTCGCCCTGGACGTCGCCCGCGCCGCCGCGGCCCACCGGCCGGACGCGCTGATCGTCGCCTGCAACACCGCCTCCGTCCACGCCCTGCCGACGCTCCGCGCCGAACTGGAGCCCGCGCTGCCGGTCATCGGCACGGTCCCCGCGATCAAGCCGGCCGCGGCGGGCGGCGGCTCCGTCGCCATCTGGGCCACCCCGGCCACCACCGGCAGCCCCTACCAGCGCGGGCTGATCGGTGACTTCGGCGGGACCGCGGAAGTCACCGAGGTCCCGTGCCCCGGGCTCGCCGACGCCCTGGAGCACGGCGACGAGGCCGCGATCGACCGGGCCGTAGCGGCCGCCGCCGCCCTCACGCCGCCCGATGTCCGGGCCGTCGTCCTCGGCTGCACCCACTACGAGCTGGTCGCGGCCCGGATCCGTGACGCCGTGCAGCGGCCCGGCCGCCCACCGCTCGCCCTGCACGGGTCCGCCGGAGCGGTCGCCGCCCAGGCGCTGCGCCGGATCGGAGCGGACCCCGCCCCGACGGCCGAGCCCTCCGCCAGGCTCACCGTGCTCCAGGCCGGCCGCCCCGCCGTCCTCCCGCAGGCCGCCCTGACCTACGCCGAGGGCCGGATGCTGGCCGCCGCGGTGCCCGCCCGCTGACCTAGGTCCTGTCGTCAAACTCCCGCCGTCGCCCGAAGGGCGGCCCTGCAGGGTCAGGTGCGTCGTCAGTCGCCAATGCTCCGCAGCGACTCCCTCCTCCGCCTTGCAGCTGCACGCACCGGGCCCGCTCCCTGATCCGACCTGATCCACACGAGAGACCCGAGCTCCCGGGGGGCCTTCGGCGGATCTGGGCCCGGTAGCCCGATCGGTCCCCGCAGCCCCGGCCGGGAGCCCGGAACGCGGCTACGCTGCTGCATATGACGGACCTCCCCGAGAGCGCGACGCACGGGTCGAGCCAGGCGCCGCCCACGGAGTGGAACGGCCGCGCCACCAACCGCATCCAGTGGCTCCTGGCCCTCGCGGGCGCGGGCTGTGTGGCCCTCGGCATCGAGCTGGCCGTCGACCACGCCTGGTCCTCGGGCATCGCCCCGCTGCTCATGT
The DNA here is from genome assembly GCF_044329855.1 of Streptomyces sp. NPDC017520. Lineage (NCBI taxonomy): Bacteria > Bacillati > Actinomycetota > Actinomycetes > Kitasatosporales > Streptomycetaceae > Streptomyces > Streptomyces sp. NPDC017520. Next base: position 121,091 of record NZ_JBIRKB010000020.1, on the reverse strand, counting down.
CGGTGATCGGCTGCCTCGCCGCCGGGCTGCTGATCCTCTTCGGAACGCTCGCCTTCGTCCATGTGGCCGTCAAGGTCGACGGGGACAGCCTGGAGGTGCGCTGCGGCCACGCCGGCCTGCCGCGCCGCCGGATCCTGCTCAGCCATGTGACGGGTGCGGAATTCGTCCCCCGGATCAACCCGCGCCAGTGGGGCGGCTGGGGCTACCGCTGGCGTCCCGAGCAGGGCACGGCCGTCGTGGTCCGCAAGGGTGAGGGCATGGCCCTGCACCTCGGCGACGGCCGCACCTTCACCGTCACGGTCGACGACGCGGAGACGGCCGTACGGTTCATCCGGCAACGCCTGCACCTGCCGGCCTCCGGGAATCGACCGGGCGACTGACCGGACCACCGACCCGGCCGCACACGCCACCGGCCACCGCCCCGGTGACCGACCGGGCCGCGCACCGCCGGCCGAGAGGCGCCCCGGAGCCGTACGGGTCCCGGCCCCACGCAGGTCAACGCCGCCGTTCACAGCCGCCCACCGTAGACTCCGCCGGGTGAGCGCCACCATGACTCCCGACGACGACCCGCCGCCCGCCACAGCCTCCCCGTCCGCCGGACTGCTGCCGCGGCTCCTCCGCCCGGCCGCCGCCGTGCTCTCCGGAGTGCTGCTCTACGCGAGCTTCCCGCCCCGGCCCCTGTGGTGGCTCGTGCTGCCCGGATTCGCCCTGCTGGGATGGGTGCTGCACGGGCGCCGGCTCCGGCCCGCCTTCGGTCTCGGTCTCCTCTCCGGCCTCGGTTTCATGCTTCCGCTGCTGCACTGGACCGGCGAGGACGTCGGCCCGGTGCCATGGCTGGCCCTGGCCGCCGCGGAGGCGCTGATCATCGCGGTGGGGTGCGTCGGCATCGCCGCGGTGACCCGGCTCGCGTACTGGCCCGTGTGGGCGGCCGCGGTCTGGACGCTGGACGAGGCGGTCCGCGCCCGGATCCCGTTCGGCGGCTTCCCCTGGGGCAAGATCGCCTTCGGTCAGTCCGAGAGCGCCTTCCTGCCGCTGGCCGCGCTCGGCGGCACCCCGCTGCTCTCCTGCGCCGTCGTCCTGTGCGGCTTCGGGCTCTACGAGGCCGTGCGCCGGCTCGTCGCGTACCGCAGCACCGGTAAGGTCCCGCGCGCGGCCGTCGCCGGAGCCGCCGTGAGCGTCCTCGTGCCGGTCGCCGGGGCCCTCGCCGCACTGCCCCTGGTCGACGACTCGGCGGAGAACGGCACGGTCACCGTCGCCGCGATCCAGGGCAACGTGCCGCGCCTGGGCCTCGACTTCAACGCCCAGCGCCGCGCCGTCCTCGACAACCACGCCCGGCGCACCACGCAGCTGGCCGAGGACGTGAAGGCGGGCAAGGAGAAGCAGCCCGACTTCGTGCTCTGGCCGGAGAACTCGTCCGACCTCGACCCCTACCTCAACGCGGACGCCCACCAGGTCATCGACGACGCCGTCAAGGCGATCGGCGCCCCCACGGTCGTCGGCTCGGTGGTCGAGAAGGGCTCCGACAGCCTCCGCAACACCCTGATCGAGTGGGACCCGGCACAGGGCCCCGTCGACACGTACGACAAGCGGCACATCCAGCCGTTCGGCGAGTACATGCCGATGCGCACCGTCGCCCGCTTCTTCAGCGAGGACGTCGACCGGGTGCAGCGCGAGTTCGTCCCCGGCACCGAGGTCGGCGTCTTCGACCTCGCGGGGACGAAGGTGGGGCTCGTGACCTGTTACGAGGCCGCCTTCGACGACGCGGTACGCGACACCGTCACCCACGGCGGCCAGATGATCGCCGTGCCGAGCAACAACGCGACGTTCGGTCGCAGCGAGATGACCTACCAGCAGCTGGCCATGTCCCAGGTGCGGGCCGTCGAGCACGGTCGGGCCGTCGTCGTCCCCGTCACCAGCGGGGTCAGCGCGGTGATCCGCCCGGACGGCACGATCGTCGAGAAGAGCGGCATGTTCACCCCCGCCGCCCTCGTCGACGAGGTCCCGCTGCGCTCCTCGCTCACCCCCGCCACCCGGATGGGCCCCCTGCCCGAGGGCGCCATCGCACTGCTGGCCCTGGCGGGCCTGGGCTGGGTGAGCGTCTCGGCGCTCCGGGCCCGCCGGAGCGCGGGGGCAGGAGCAGCGGACCCGGCCACGTAGGCTCGGATCCATGGCTACTCCCGACTTCATCCGTGACATCCGCGCCACCGCCGGGCACCAACTGCTCCTGCTGCCCGGGGTGACGGCCATCGTCCTCGACGACGAGGGCCGCGTGCTGCTCGGACGGCGCGCGGACACCGGTAAGTGGTCGGTCATCGGCGGGATCTCCGAGCCGGGCGAGGAGCCGGCGGCGACGGCGGAGCGCGAGGTGCTGGAGGAGACCGGTGTGCACTGCGTGGCCGAGCGGGTGGTGCTCACGCAGGCGCTGGATCCCGTGCAGTACGCGAACGGCGACATCTGCCAGTACCTCGACGTCACCTTCCGCTGCCGGGCGACCGGCGGCGAGGCGCGGGTCAACGACGACGAGTCGCTGGAGGTGGGCTGGTTCCCGCTGGACGGGCTCCCGCCCCTCGGCGAGTTCGCCCTCTTCCGGATCAAGCAGGCCCTCACCGATGGCCCCGCCTGGTTCCAGCCCACCCCGCGTACTCCGTAGCCCTCAGTTCACCGTGAAGGACCCCGTCGCCCCGGTGAACGGCGTGATCTTCCCGAGCAGGCTCCTGGCGTCCCCGTGGTGCGCGATCCGGTACGTGCCGGGTGCCGTGTCCGCCGCGATGGCCCAGGTGATCGTGGCCTTCGAGGTGCCGGTCAGACCGTTCAGCCGCGTCCAGCGGTAGGCGGTCTCCCAGTCGCCGTCGTCCAGCACCCGCTGCCAGGTGCCGTTCTCCAGCCGCTGCACCTCCAGGAAGGTGGAGCCCCGGCGGACGTCGTTCTTCGGGTGTCCGGTGGCGAACTCGACGGTCGCGGTGGAGCCGCGCGCATATGAGGTCTTCGGGGCCTTCAGGACGCCGCCGAACGCCTTTCCGGCGGGCGGGTTGTCGTACACGACCCCCGTCTGGAAGGTGAACTGCCGGCCCGACTCGTCAGGAGGCGTCGCGCCCCGCTCCAGGGTGGTGCCCTCGCGCAGGGAGTCCGCGATCCGGGCGTACTCCTGCTGGTAGGCGGGCAGGGTGTAGCGGCCGTAGAGCGTGGAGCCGCCCTCGTAGTTCTGGGTGTCGTACTCCTCCGGCGTCGTCACGTACTGGCTGTAGGCGTTGGCGTACCCCTGGAGCAGGACGCGGTCCAGCGGGACGCCCAGCCGCTCGGCCACCGTACGGCGTACGCGGAGGCCGGAGGTGATCGTGAACTCGCCCGGGGCGGCCACCAGGTGCAGCTCGCCGATCTTCATGATCTGGAGCGGGAGGCGCTGCGGAGTGACCGGGTGGACGTTGCTCAGCAGCCCCGTGGGGATCAGGCTCGCCTTGGGGTACTGGCAGGTCGCGAGCCAGGACGGGGTGTCGATGCGCAACGCGTCGAGGATGCCCGCGACCGGGGTGCGCGTGCCCTCCTCGAAGCCGGGGATCGCCGGGCCGTCCTCGACGCTGCCCGCGAGCGTGGACGCGCCCACGACGGCGGGACAGGTGCGGTGCTCCTTGCCGTCCGGGGTGTACTCCGGGCGTACGGTCACGCTCTCCATGTCGACGTACGCGAGCCGGGAGTCGACGCCCCCGGAGACGGGCCGTGTGCCGGCGTAGATCTCGCGGGCCTTGTCGAGCTGGCGCTCGCCGATGACGCGCGTGTTCTCGAACTCGTCCTCGGTGGGCCCCGATCCCGGCTTCAGATTGAGGTTCGGCGACATGTCGCCGGCGTTGGTGTTGGGGAAGGCCGCGACGAAGCCGGGGGTGTCGTCGAGGTAGCGCACCCCCTCGTGGTCGTGCTCCCAGGCGTAGGCGGCGTAGCCCTTGTTGTCCGGGCTGATGAGCGTGTTCTTGTTGGTGATCGAGGTGTTGTGGGTGGCGAACCAGCTGATCGCGCCCGCGTCCCTGCCGCCCTGTTTGAAGCGCAGGACGGTCATCGCCGGGTCGATCGCGTCCGGGAAGGCCGCCCGGTCGGCCGCCGGGTTGCGGTCGAAGGCCTCGCGGGAGCGGTTGACGCTGGCGTTGGCGAGGGTGCCCGTGCCCAGGCTCATCGTGCCGGGCTTCAGGTCCTCGTGGGCCTTGGCGACGGAGTCCGTCATGCCGTCGACGATCGCCCGGTAGGTCTCCTTCTGGAAGCCGAGGACCGAGAGGTTGTAGGCGACGTGGTGGGAGTAGCCGCCGGGCCCCGAGTGGGTGTGGGTGGCCGACAGCAGGACGTTCTCCTCGCCGTACAGGTCACCGTAACGCTCCTTCAGGCGGGCGATGACCCCCTGCCGGACGGACTGGAAGATCATCGCGAGGTCGGCGTTGACGTACACCACGCGCTTGCCGCTCGACCGGTCGACGACGACGAAGGCCCGTGACCGCTGTCGCTGATGGATGCCCGACGTCTTCTGGTCGAAGCTGGAGTAGCCCATCATCCCGGTCTCGGCGGCCTCGCCCGTGACGTCGGAGATGCCCCGCCCGACGAGGTAGTTCCCTCCGTCGGCGGTGCTCGACGCCGACGCGGGGGAGGGGGCGCCGAGGGTGACCGTGCCGAGGACGGCGGCGAGTGCCGCGACGGGGAGCCTGCGCCGGGCGCGGCGGGTGGCGGGGGGTGGCATGGAACCTCCTGGGGCGGGAGACGGGGATGCCCGGGCCCGGTCGGCGGCTCGCTGATGGGAGGGACCGGGGCAGTGCCCCGACCGTAGAGGAGTGTGACCCGCGTCGCATAGATGCCTACCGGCCAGTAAAAGGGCGTGCCCGCGCCCCACTCGTTGACATGGGCATGCCGCATTGTTCTACTGAGTGGCGGATCAATTGACCAGTACGGGAGGAGGATATTCATGCAGGCAGTTGAAGAAAAGGTCCAGGGCGGAACGGACCGGAACGCCGATGATGTATTCGATCTGGTGATCGGCGATCTGGAACAAGAAATTCCGCCGCTCGCTTCACCGACGAACTCGGGCAGCGGCACCGCCTGTGGTTCGTGCGCGAGCATCTACTGCTGTTGACGCGCGCCGGGTGGTGTCGCCACGTCGGCGCCACCCGGGTGACCCGCACATCCCCTCCCCGACCCCCTCCCCGTGACGAGCCGAAGGGCTGCTGTGCCGGATTCACCCATGGACGTCGAGCCCCTCTGGGAGATGAGCGACCCCGGCCGGGACCCCGGTGGAAACCGCGGCCGAGACCACGGCGGCGGCACCGGGCGAGGGCCCGCCCCGGGATCAGGCCAGGGTGCCGAACAGGACGGATCACCCCAACTCTCCCCCGTCGCGCGACGGGTGATCGACGCCCTCCGGAAGGGCGAGGCCGGCGGACTGTTCCCGCCCGTCGTCACGGCGGGCCCCGAAGGGACGGTCGCGATCGGCCGGCTGCTCGGCGGCGAGGCGGACGCACGGATGATCGAACACGCGCTCCGCGACCGGCGGTTCGCTCCGCTGCTGGACCTGTGGGACCGGCTGGACGCCTGGTGCGCATTCTCCGGACCACGCTATTCCTCTGTGGTTTCCGCCGGAATACTGGATATCACCAACGCCGATATCTTCGGCCCCGTGGTATCCGAGGCATTCGTGGCCTGCGCTGCCGGAAGACCGCACTACGCCCGTGACCGGGTGGCCGAGTGGGCGGTGCGCTGCGAGGAATTTCTGACGCTGTTCCTCGACCGATTGCTCCGGGACATGAACGCCTGCTGGCCCGGTGAACCCATGTTCCGGGGGCCGGTCGTCGGGCTGTGGGCCCACGGCGAGGAAACCCACAACGGACGCCAGCGCGTCCTGCGCCTCGACTGCGCCGGCGGCGGCCGGGTCGCCTACAAACCGCGGCCTGCCTCCGGCGAGCTGCTGTTCACCGCGTCTACCGCGTCCGTCACGTCCACCGCGTCCGTCGCATCCACCGCGTCGGCAGGATCTACCGCGTCTACCGCATCCGCCGCGTCCGTCACGTCCACCCGATCGGCCTCGCCCGCCTCGCTGTTCGATCTGCTCAACCACGCGCCCACGGCGTCCGGCGAGGTCCGGCTGCCCGTGCTGTCCTGCTGGCCCGGAGCCGAGCCCGGCTACCTGTGGCAGGAGTGGATCGAGCCGCCCGCACAATGGGGGCCGATCCGGGCCTCCGGGCCGTGGGAGCTGACCGGAACCCGGCTCACCCCACAGGAGTCGAGGCGGTTCTGGCATCGCACCGGCTCGCTGACCGCCGCGATGTTCGCCTTCGGGATCACCGACATGATCGGCGGCAACGTGGTCACCGGGCGCAGGCCCGGCGACCCCGAGCCCCTGCTCTACCCGATCGACCTGGAGATCTACTTCTGCCGGGTCCCGCGCCTCTACGACACGGGCCTCCTGCACGACGCGACCGCCGAGATCGACCAGCACCACGTCGGCCTGGAGCGCACCGCCCGCTGGTGCGACGCCGAGGGCCCGCCGGTCTGCTGGACCGAGCGGCCGACGGGGGAACTGCGCCTGGACCGCCGCCGCGTCTCCCTCACCCGGGAGGAGACCAGGAACGTCGTCGCCGACACCGACGGGCGGACCGGTTACGGGCCCTACCTCCCGGCCATGCTGCGCGGCATGTTCGACGCCTGGACCCTGATGTGCCGACAGCGGCCCGCCATCGGTGAGTTCCTGTCGACCGCCGCCACCGCCGGCCACCACGTACGCGTCCTGCGGCAGCCCACGTTCCGGTACTTCGACGCGCTCGTGCCCCGCTGGCTGTCCGGCGGCGGCGCGGCGCCCCGCCCCACCGAACCCGACGTCCACTTCGACCGGGCCGAACGCGACCAACTGCGACGCCTGGACGTGCCCTACTTCGTCCGCTCCCTGGCGGGCGGGCCGGTGCTGAGCGTCGCACCGCCGCCCGTGCCGTTCGGGACGGCCCGGGTCGCCGCCCGGCCCGAACCCGAGGGCGGCTGGCCTCCACTGCGGGAGCTGCTGGAGGGCGAGAACCTCACCCTCGCCGGTCTCGGAGTGGCCCTCCGGGACGCCGCGGAGCACGTGTTCGACGATGTGACGGACCACGTCGTCGCGGATGGCCCCCTGGGCGTCCGACTCCACCTCCAGAGCCCCGCCGAGGGCCAGGTCGCCTTCGACTGGCCGGAGGCCGGCCGACGGATCACCTACCTCTGGGACCGGCAGAAGGTACGGCTGCGCATCGACCCGGTCGACGCGCCCGAAGCCCCGGTCGAGCCCCAGCCCGCCGGGGAGATCCGGCGCAGGCTGCTGCGGCTCGACCGGCTGGACGGCGCCGTCCGGACACCGTGGGCCGACGGCGGTATGAGCGACGGGACGGCCGAGCGCCGCCTGCGGGACCTGACCGACGCCGGCATCACCTGGCTCACCACGGTCGTGGCCGACCACGGCTGGCCCGGGCACGCCCTGGTCGGCGCGGAGGCGGCCGCCGCCGCGAGCCGCCTCGTCCAGCACGCCCGGGAGCACCTGGACTTCCGCCGCCACTGCCTGGAGCTGATGCGGGACGCCGCGGAGCGCGGAGATCTGCCGTGGCGAGAAATCGCCTATCTGACCGATGAGTTGCGGGTGACCGAGGGGCTCCCGCAGGTGTACGGAACGAAGTTCGAGCCGGTCGGCGGAGTGCTGGTCCCCTGGCCGGTGGAGGAACCGGAAGACGTGGACCACCGCCGGGCCGCTCTCGGCATGGAACCGCTCGCCGACCACACGGACCGGATCCGGCGGCGGTTTCCCCTGACCGGAAGGGAAACATCATGAGCACGCTGGCCCCCGAGGCGCGGCGGACGCCGGACGGCGTCGACTGGGAGCTGTTCGGGCAGCGCTTCTGGGACCGGCGGCCCGCCCGGCTGCGCGCCCGGCCGCCGTTCGGTCTCGACGAGGTCCACCCCCTGAACGTCGCCTCCTGCGCACCGTTCCGCGCGGGCACCCGCTTCTGGGTGATGCCCGACGTCCGGTTCCTCCTCGGCGACGGCTGGCTGCGCGCCCCCGGAACCCTGCTGCCGGACACCACGGATCCGACCCTGGACGACTACCTCGACCGGCTCGACACCGAGGTCCCCGGACAGGGCTACCTGTTGACCGTGCGACAGCCGCTCCTCCTGGATCACGCCCTGTGGTCCGCCGTACGGGACACGGTCAGCGGGCTCTGGCGACACGTCGGCTGGCCCAACCTCCCCCTCACCGCCGAGGTGCTCACCGGCGACCGGTTCACCCAGCACGCCGGCGCGGCCGAGGCCCCGACGCACGCGGCGCTGACCTGGGTGCTGCGCGGGCGCCTGGACGTGACGCTGTGGGACGAGCGCGGCGGGCCCCCACCGGCGGACATCGCCGACCCGGACCGGGACGTGCCCGGCGCGCGCACCCTCGGCGCCGGCGCCGGGGAACTGCTGTACTGGCCCGGCGACCAGCGGCACGTGGACACTTACCGCGAACGGTGCGTCGCCCTCCGCCTGCGGATCCCGGTCGACCGGGGGCTGCCGTTCACCGCGCTGCGCGACCTGCTCGCCGACCTGGTGCACGCGGGCCAGGACAACGACGAGACCGTGCCCTACTTCCCGTTCGGCCCCGGAACCCGTATCGACGACCGGGACGGTGTGCTGCCCCGCCTGACCGCGCTCGGCGACGAACTGCGCGGAGCCGTGGACGGCGAACGGCTGCGCAGGACGCTGGGGATCCGCTGGGCCGCGCTGCGCTCGGCCGCCGGGCTCGAACCGATTCCGGTGCCCCGCGACGGCGTCACCATCACCCGGGACACCCGCTTCCGTCGCACCGGCGAGATCGTCCGGATGACAGACGGGCCCGCGCACGAGGTCTGGGCGGTCGACGGGAACGTCTTCACCCTGCCGAGAGCCGCGAGCGACCGCGTGTACGCCGCCCTCGGCGACGGCGAGGAGACCGGCGCCGACGACGTCTGCCGCGCCCTCGCCGCCGGCGGCGACGACAGGAACGATCCGACGGTGCTCGCGCTGCTCGACAAGCTGTACCGGCTGCGCGGCATCGACCTGGCCGAGGAGAGGGCACGATGACGCTGACGGTCGAGAAGGCCTTCGACTGGGACACCTTCGCCGACCGCTTCTGGGACCGGGCGCCCGTGCTCTACAAGGGCCTCGACACGGCGCCGTTCGACGAACGCGAGGTGTTCCGGGCCGCCGTGCTCGGCAGCCGCCCGCCCCACCCGCTCGCCGTGCCGGGCAACGTCCAGTTCCTCGTGCGGCGACGGCAGCAGACCCGGCCCCACGACTATCTGCCCCAGTCGCGCGACAGCTCGCTCGACGGCTACGAGCGGCGCATGGCCGACCGGCTGGACGGGCAGCGCTACGCCCTCGTCGTCCACCGCTTCCACTCCTTCTCCCACCCGCTGTGGGACCGCGCGCAGCGGTTCTACGCCGGGCTGTGGGAGCGCGTCGGACAGCCCACGCACACCGCCGGTTCCACGCTGTTCCACGGCTCCTACGAGCACAGCCCGGTCGGCGTGCACCAGGACCGCTTCGCCACGTTCATGTTCTGCGTACGCGGCACCAAGCGGATGCGGTTCTGGGCCGAGCGGCCGTGGTCGGACCCGGTGCACACGGTGCTGGACTACCAGCCGTACCTGGCGTCCTCGTTCGTCGCCGAGGTCGGACCGGGGGACCTGCTGTACTGGCCCGCGCGCTACTACCACGTGGGGGAGAGCGCCTCGGAGGCCCCGGCGACCAGCGTCAACGTGGGCATTCCGCGCCGCGAGCACCGGCCGTACTACGAGATCAAGGACCTGTTCCGGGGCACCCGGCCGAAGAGCTCCGCCCCGCTGTTCACCCCGGACGCCGGTCCGGACGGCCGGCTGGCCGGGGAGCTGCCCAGGGCCCTGGCCGACGCCGTGGACGCCTTCGCGGAACACCTGGACGAGGAGCGGTTCGCCGACCGGGCCACCGCGCTCGCGCTGCGGGTCAGGACGGCGGGCGGCTTCTGGCCTACCGAGCCGCCCGCGGCGCCGCGCCCCCTGGACGACGACACCCCCGTACGCGGCTGCGCCCCGCTGCTGCCCGCTCCCGGCGGGAGCCCGCACGGCTGGGCAGCCAACGGCCATGTCACCTCGGGCGCGACCGGCGCCGAAGTACTCGCGGTGCTGCGCCGGCTGGACGCCGGCGGGACGGTGCGGGTCGGGGAACTGCCCGAGGCCCGGCGCGCGGACGTCCGCCGCCTGTTGCAGGAACTGGAGAGCTTCCGTGCCGTCATCCGCGTCGACACCCCCTGACCGCATACCCACTGACCGCAGACCCACGGGCCGAGTACCCGCTGACCAAGCACCCGCTGACCAAGCACCCGCTGACCGGGCACCCGCTGACCGAGCACCCACCGATGGGACGCCCCGTCCCGCCGTCCGCGGGCCCGCCCACCGGCAGGCCGCCGCCCGGGCCGTCGCGGAGATCGCGGGCCGGCTGGCCGACCCGGAGCGTGTGGCCCGGATCGCGGGCGTGCCGGACAACCTGATGCACTACCCGGGCGACCCCCAACCGGTGTGGGACCCCCTGTCGCTCTCCGACGGGCACCCCGGAGTCGCCCTGCTATACGCCGAGTTGGCGGCCGACGACCCCGAGGCGCGCGAGCGGGCCCACGCGCACCTCTCCGCCGCGCTCGCCGCCGGGATACGGCTGCGCCCCCAGTCGCTGTTCGGCGGCATGGTGGCCCTCGCGTACGCCGGGCACACGGCGGCCGTCGGCTCCGGCAGCTACACCACGATGCTCACCGGACTGGACCGGCACATCGTCGACCAGGCCCGCACCCGTGCGCGGGCCGACCTGGAGCGGGCCGCAGCCGGGGAGCCGGCCGGAGCGTGGAGCCGCTACGACGTCCTCGGCGGCACCGCCGGGATCGGCCGCTACCTGCTGGCCCGTCACCGGGCGGCGGACGGGCGGGAGGAGCGCGAGGCGGCGGGCGTCGCGCTGACCGAGGTGCTCACCTCCCTCGTGGCGGTCGCCACCGCCGGGGACCTCACGAGGCACGGCTCCCGGCTGCCCTCGTGGTGGATCACCGAAGGCCTTGATCACGGGCTCGCCGAACACGTCAACCTCGGCCTCGCCCACGGTGTCCCCGGGCCGCTCGCGCTCCTCTCCGTCGCCTGGCGGGCAGGGGTCCGGGTGGACCGTCAGGACGAGGCCATCGAGCGGATCATGGAGCTGCTGACCCGCCTCCGTACCACCGACGGGGCGGGCCCGCGCTGGCCGCACCTGATGACCCGCGAGCGCATCGAGAACGGAGCGGCGCCGGAACGCGGACGGGACTCCTGGTGCTACGGCGCTCTCGGCGCGGCCCGGGCCGTCCATCTCGCCGGCACCGCGCTGGACCGGTCGGACTGGCAGGCCGACGCACACGCGGCGCTTCTCGGCGCCCTGACGGCGGCCGACGACGGTCTGATCCGCGACTCCGCGCTCTGCCACGGCTGGGCCGGCCACCTCCAGATCGTGCTGCGCACCGCCCACGACACCGCCGACCCGGACCTCCACGCCACCGCCGACGGTCTGGCGGCACGGGTGCTGGACGGGTTCGACCCCGAGGCCCCGTTCGGCTACCGCTACTCACATACGCTGGCGGCGCGCGAACTCGACCGCCCCGGCTTCCTGGAGGGAGCCGCGGGCATCGCCCTCGCCCTGCACACGTACGCCACCGGGGACGCGCCGACCACGTCCTGGGACAGCGCCCTGCTGCTGAGCTGACCCCTCCGGCCCGTGTGGGACCAGGGCGACGACGGTGCGATAGTGGGGGCGCGTCGGCGCGGGGCCGACCGGAGAGGGGCGCCGTGTCCTACGAACTCGCCGATCGACTGGTCATCGGGATCGCCTCCAGTGCGCTCTTCGACCTGACCGAGTCGGACGCCGTCTTCCGGGAACAGGGCGAGGAGAGTTACCGCGCCTACCAGGAGCGGCACGTCGGCGACCGGCTCCGCCCCGGGAGCGCGTTCCCCTTCATCAGGCGTCTGCTCTCGCTGAACGACCTGGGCGAGGTGGACGACCCGTTGGTCGAGGTCATCGTCCTGTCCCGGAACGACCCCGACACCGGCCTGCGGGTCATGCGCTCCATAGAGGGCCACGGCCTGCCCATCAGCAGGGCCGTCTTCATGCAGGGCCACTCGCCCCACCGGTTCATGCCCGCCCTCAACATGTCCCTGTTCCTGTCGGCGAACGAGACGGACGTCCGGGAGGCCGTCGCCGCCGGGCTGCCCGCCGGGCACGTCCTGGGCGCACCGTACGAGGACGACGTCGACGACCACGACCTGCGGATCTCCTTCGACTTCGACGGGGTCCTGGCCACGGACGCGTCGGAGCAGGTGTTCCAGGAGGGCGGGATGGAGAAGTTCCGTGCCCACGAGGTCACCAACGCCGCGATCCCGCACGACGCCGGGCCGCTGAGGGATTTCCTGGCGAACGTGAACCGGATCCAGCAGCGAGAGGAGCAGGAGCGCCGGAAGAACCCCGACTACCGGATCCGCCTGCACGTCTCCATCGTCACGGCGCGCAACGCCCCGGCGCACGAGCGCCCGGTGCAGAGCCTCAAGGGGTGGGGCGTGACCGTCAACGACGCGTTCTTCCTCGGCGGCATCGACAAGGGCCGGATCATGAAGATCCTCAAGCCCCACATCTTCTTCGACGACCAGCAGGGTCACCTGGAGAGCACCTCGCGGACCACCCCGAGCGTCCACGTGCCGTTCGGGAAGCTCAACGAGCCGGCGGCGCCCGCGGCCCGCGCGGTCGCCGGAGCCGTGGCGAGCCCCGGTGTGGGCGACACTTCCCTCACTCACCGATAGTCACCGACAGCGTGGAGTGACGAGCGCGTGCGTTGTCGGAGCCCTCGGCGCGCTCCGCGCCGCGGGCCGGTGAGCCGGGCTCGCGGACAAGACGGCCCACCCCGCTGCGTGCCGCCGGGCGGCGGGGTACGGTCACCCCCAGGGCCCCGGCCAGCGGGAATTCGGTCAACGGCCTTGTACGGACAGTGAGTAGAGGAGAGACATGAGCGTCGACAACGACGATTTCCGCCGCCGGATCCGGTCCGACATTCCCCACTCCGCGCGCGTCTGGAACGCATGGCTGGGCGGTAAGGACCACTATCCGGTGGACCGGGAACTGGCCGACGTGGTGAGCGCGGCGTACCCCCAGATGGTCGACATCGCCCGTGCGTCACGCGCCTTCCAGATCAGGGCGATCCGCTACCTCGCCTCGGCGGGGGTGCGCCAGTTCCTGGACGTCGGCACCGGGCTTCCGGTGGCGAACAGCACGCACGAGGTGGCGCAGAGCATCGCACCCGAGTCGCGGATCGTCTACGTGGACAACGACCCGATCGTCCTGGCCCACGCCGAGGCGCTCCTGACCAGCGCCCCGGAGGGCCGCACGGCCTACGTGGACGCCGATCTGTCCGATGCGGACGCGGTCGTGGACGAGGCGGCCAAGACGCTCGACCTGTCCGAGCCCGTCGCCGTTCTCCTGCTCTCGACCCTGGGACACCTCGTTCCGGCCGAGGGCATCGAGGTCGTCCAGCGGTACCTGGCCCGGATGCCGGCGGGAAGCTACCTGGTGCTCTGCGACACGGTGACGACGCCTCAGACGCTGGCCGCCCAGGAGGCGTACGCGTCGGGCGACAACCCGCCCTACCTCGTCCGGAAGCCCGAGGAGATCACCGGCTGCGCCAAGGGCCTGGAGCTGGTCGAGCCGGGGTTCATCTCGATCGACCGCTGGCGGCCCGAGGAGGACGACGCGGTGCCGGTCGACCAGTGGGGGCTCGTCGCCCGCAAGCCGTAGCCGAAAGGCGGGCGGGGAGCCGCGCGGCGGGCCGGGGTGTGGGTCCGGGGAGGGGGGCGCCCGGGCCCGCACGGGTCTCGTTCAGTCGCCCCGCCGTTTCCTGGCCGTGTCCTCGCGCAGTCGCAGGTGGCGCCGCTCGGCCGCCTGGCGGCCGGCGACGCCCAGGGGATCTGCCGGATCGGCCCAGCTCGCGCCCGCCGCGCGGGCCGTCTCGATCAGCCCGGGCTCCCAGCTCGCGAGCCGCTCCCGCACCTCACGCAACAGTTGCAGTGAGGCCGGTGCCTGAGCCCGGTCGCTGGCAACCGCCGGTCCGGAGCCGGCGCCGTCGGGAACGGCATGTGCCCCGCGGAGTGCCTCGTCGATGTTCTTCAGAGCCGCTGACGCCGCGAGGGGGGAGACAGCGTCCGGGGCGGGGTGCCGGAACGGTTCGGGCCGGGCTCGTGTGGACAACGGGAGCTCCCTTGCACGCTCGAAATCTTGTCATCCTTCAGGCGACACGATCTGTTGTCATCGAATGGATGACATGCTACAACGGTCTCAGGTGAAAAGCACGGGCCGTCCGCCCGATCGACTGGAGGTGCTTCCGTCATGCTGATGCGTACTGATCCCTTCCGTGAACTCGACCGGATCACCGAGCAGCTTCTCCGCCCCGGCACCTGGTCGCGGCCCTCGGCGATGCCGATGGACGCGTATCGCGAGGGCGACGAGTACGTGGTGGCGTTCGATCTCCCCGGTGTCCCGCCGGACGCGATCGACATCGACGTCGAGCGGAACATGCTGACCGTCAAGGCCGAGCGTCGGCCGGCGGTGAAAGACGACCATGTGCAGATGGAGCTCTCCGAGCGTCCGCTGGGCGTCTTCTCCCGGCAGATCGTGCTCGCCGATTCGCTCGACACCGAACGGATCGACGCGGATTACGAGGCGGGGGTGCTGACCCTGCGCATCCCGATCGCCGAGCGCGCCAAGCCCCGCAGGATCGCCATCGGCGGGGAGTCCAGGCGCCGGCAGATCAAGGGCTGACCCGGCTCGGCCCATGACAGCGGCGAGGGCAGGGAGGGGCCCCCTCGTTTCCCCGCTCCCGGCTCTCGCCCGGCAACCACCCGAGGGGGTAGCTGCGGTGACCCTGCGATGGGAAGCGTTCCTGGACCGGATCCGGGAGCGCGGCGAGTACGGGACGCGAACGGAGGCCGAACGCGCCGCGCGCGTCGTCCTGGCCCTCCTCGGCGCTCACCTGGTCGGCGGAGAACGGGCCGAACTGGCCGCCCGGCTGCCGGAGACCATGGCCCTGATCCTGCTCAACCCGCTTCAGGCCGCCGAACCGCTCTCCCCGGAGCGCTTCGTGCGTGCCGCCGCGGCCTGGATCGAGGGAGCCGGTGAACAGACCGCCCGATGGGACGTCGGAGCTGTTCTGAGCGTCGCGGCGGAGGCGGCGGGCGAGGAACTCACCCGCCGCATTCTGCTCCAGCTGCCGCCCGGGTATGACGTGCTCTTCGGTGGGCACACGCGGAACGCATGAGCTTGATCCACCCCGCTGCCCCTCCGTGCCACCGTGATGGTGAGCCGTCGGAGCGGGCAGCGCCCCGATCCGAGCAGTACTGACGAGAAAGGCTGCCGACACGATGATCCATGAGCCTCGTAACGCCGGCGCACCGGCGGGCACGACGGTCGACCAGCTGCTGGAGAAGATCCGTTACGAGGGCGCCTACCCGACGCGCGAACGCGCCGAGGAGAGCCTCCGCGCTGTGTTGGGTGCGCTCGGCCGACAGGTCACCGGTGATGAGCGCGTCGCGCTCGCCGCCGCTCTGCCCAGGGAGGCCGCCCTGGTGTTCACCTCCGAAGTACCCGCTGTGCGGCAGCTCCCCGGTGCCGCCTTCGTCCGCGATCTCGCCGTGCGCACCGGTGGTACCCCGGCGACCGCCCGGTGGGACGCCGGCGTCGTCCTGAGCCAGATCGCCGCTCTGACGGGGGACGCTCTCGTCGCCCGGGTGGTGAGCAGCCTGCCGCCCGGCTACGCGCTCCTCTTCGGTCGCGCCGAACTTCTCGCCCAGGCCGCCTGACCCGAGGCCTCGCGGCGGCCCGCTCCAGGGCCGCCGCGCAGCGGGCCGGCAGGCGCCGCGGCCCGGGGCCGTCGCCCCCGGGCCGCGACTACCGGCGGATCGTCACCGGCTCGATCTCCGCGTTGTTGTGCCGGCGCGCCCAGTTCTCCAGGGCGACCCGGCAGGCGTGGTCGAGGTGGCGCAGACCGGTCAGGTCCAGCTCTATGGGCTGGTCCTGCGGGAGCTTCTCCAACTGCTCCAGGATGCGCGGCAGTCGCAGGAAGGTGGCGTTCCCGGTGAGGGTCACCACGACCCGGCCGCCGGTGAGCGGGTGGGTGGTGAGCTGGACGTGCGAGGTCTCCCAGGCCGACTTGACCACTGCCAGCAGCAGGCCGAGCACGACCCCCTCGAACAGGTTGGTCACGACGATCGCCATCGCGGTGATCGCCAGCAGCACGGCCTCCCCGCGGTGTTCGCGCCACAGTGGGCCGAACTCCTTGGCGGGCACCAGCTTGCAGCCCGCGTGGACAAGGATCCCGGCCAGGGCCGCCAGAGGGATGATTCCGACGGCGGCGGGCAGCAGCGCGGCGAAGAGCAGCAGCCACAGACCGTGGGCGATCCGGGAGAGCGCGGTGGTCGCCCCGGCCTGGACGTTGGTGGCGCTGCGGACGATGACCGCGGTCATCGGCAGCGCGCCGAGCGCCCCGCAGAGGGTGTTGCCGACGCCCTGGGCCACCAACTCCTTGTCGTAGTCGGTGCGGGGCCCGTCGTGCATCCGGTCGACGGCCGCCGCGCTGAACAGGCTCTCGGCCGAGGCGATGAGGGCGAAGGCCAGGACGGTGCCGATGACCGCCACATCGGCGAGCCGGGCGAAATCCGCCCCGCCGGGTGGATCGATGGCCTGCAACAGCCCGTTCACATCGGCCACCGCCGGCCGCAGACCGGTCAGGGAGGCGACGGCCGTGGCCAGGGCGACCGCGGCGAGGGGTGCCGGGACAAGACGTACGGTGGCCGGAAGCCTCGGCCACAGCAGCAGCACGGCGACCGTTCCGGCGCCGAGGCCGAAGGCGGTCAGGGCCTCCTGGTTCGTGATGATCTCGACGGCGAGACCGGGGAGTCCGGCCAGCTTGGCGAGACCGCTGCCCGGCTGTTCGGTGTCGGCCATGGCGTATACCTGGCCCAGCACGATGATCAGGCCGATGCCGCCGAGCATGCCCTGCACCACGGAGACGGAGATGGCGCGGAACCAGCGGCCGAAGCGCGCCAGGCCCAGCACCACCTGGAGCAGTCCGGCGGCCAGCACGATCGGGCCGAGTGTGCTGAGGCCGAATTCCCTGACCGCCTCATATACCAGCACGGTGAGCCCGGCGGCCGGTCCGCTGACCTGGAGCTTGCTGCCCGGCAGGAAGCCGACGACGAGCCCGCCGACGATGCCGGTGACCAGGCCCAGTTCGGCCGGTACTCCGGAGGCGACGGCGACGCCGACGCACAGTGGCAGCGCGACCAGGAAGACGACGAGTGACGCCAGCAGGTCACGCCGTACGACGTGGGGGTTCTTGAGTTCCTTCGCGGAAATCACGGTGGGTTTCCCTTGTGGGTACGGTCGCGGGGGGGGGGGGGGGGGGGGGGGGGGGGGGGGGGGGGGGGGGGGGCGGCGCCGGGGGGGGGGGGGGGGGGGGGGGGGGGGGGGGGGGGGCGGTGGGGGTGGGCGCCTGGGGG
>NZ_JBIRKB010000020.1:32653-103507 GCF_044329855.1 Streptomyces sp. NPDC017520 | reverse complement strand
TGTGGCTGCGCGTCGTGGATGACGTCGCGTGGCGCCAGATGGTCACGTCGTAGTTGTTGGGGTTTGTTGTTTTCATTCGGGTATTTCAGGGTGGGTTTCCTTGGGGGGTCGGGGGGCGCCGGGCGGGGGGGCGGGGCGCGCGAGCGTGGGGGGAGGGAAAACCGTCAAAGTCGGGCGAACTCGGTCCCGCGCTCCGGTCGGTGAACGCTGACGGAGCCGGTGTGCACTTCGTAGTACCAGGCGTGCAGGCCGAGGGTGCCCTCGGCGAGCCGCTCGCGCACCGCGGGGTAGCCCCGCAGGGTGTCGAGCTGGGCGAGGGCGTGGGCCTGGATCGCCAGGGGGAGGTCCTCGGGGTCCGCGGCGGGGTCCCTGCCGTCCGCGGAGTGCTCCAGCCAGTGGCGGACGGCGGGCATGGCGGAGAGGTCGTCGCCGCGGAACACGGCGCCCACGGCGCCGCAGTGGGAGTGTCCGCACACGATGATGTCGCGGACCTGGAGCGCGCGCAGTGCGTACTCGATGGTCGCGGCCTCGCCCGTGGGGCGGTCCTCCGCCGGATAGGACGGAACGATGTTGCCCGCGGTGCGGAGTTCGAAGAGCTGACCCGGGCGGGCGCCGGTGATCAGCGAGGGGACGACGCGCGAGTCCGAGCACGTGACGAAGAGTGCTTCGGGGGTCTGGCCGTCCGCGAGATGTTCGAATTGCTTTGCGTTCGCGGCGACGTGCTCGGTGAACGTCCGGGCGTGTTCTACGAGGGATTGCATGGTGGCCTGCCTCCTGCATCCGGCGGTGCCGGGGAGCGGTGTGGTCGGGTCATATTGACGAATGCTCTGTTGGTAACCGGATGAATGTTCGGAATGGTGAGGGTGCCTCACCTAGCGGTTTGCCGGATGGCGGCCGCGATGAGGCCCACTCCGATCGCTTTTTGCGGATACGACTGCAGCAGAGCATAACGACCAGAACTTTGCTATCGCATTACCTTCTCGTGAAGGAACACAAATGCGCCACCCATGTCATTCATTCGGCTTGTTCTTTGTGATAGCCAATGGGTGGGGTGTGCCGCGAGGGAAGGCGGCGCCGTCAGGCGCGGCGGCCGTGCAGAAAGAGGTGCGGCTCGGGTGCGCCGGCCGGATGGTCCGGGGTGAAGAGCGCGCTGTGCTCCCACTCCACAACGATGCCCGCCCGCGTGACCAGGGCGGTGAACTCCTCGGCGCCGAAGCTGGAGACCCGGACCGGCTGCCCCATGAACACCGCGTCGACGCCCGCGGCGTCCACCGGGACCGTCGCGGCGACCAGCAGCCCGCCGGGCCGCAGCGACCGCGCGAGCCGTTCCAGCAGCTCGCGCTGGTCTCCCCGCTCCAGCTGCAGCAGTGAGAAGTACACGCAGACCGCGTCGAACTCGCCCTCGGCCAGGGGGAGATCGCGAACGTCCGCACACCGGAACTCCGCCTCCGGCACCTGCCGGGCCGCGAGCGCGGTCATCACCGGCGACACATCGACGCCCAGCACCCGGTGCCCCGCGTCCGTCAGGGTCCGTGCCGTGGGCCGGCCCGTCCCGCTGCCCACGTCCAGCACCCGGCTCCCCGGGGCCAGGTCCGCCAGCAGCCGCTCCAGCGACTCGCGGTGGGCGGCCGATGCGGCGAAGGCCCTTTCGTACTCCGCGCCCAGCGCGTCGAAGACCGCCGCGGCCGGATGTCCGGGGCCGGCATCCGCGTCCGGAAGCCCCTGGCCGCCACGGGGTTCCCTGCTGTCACCGAGTCCCTGGCTGTCACCCATCGAGGCGATCCTTCCGTGGTCGGCGGCCGGCCGGGATCCGCGTCCCCCGCCGCTGTGAGCGTCCCCCCGAGGGCGGCTGAGTATGCCGGTCCCGCACCCCTGAGTACATACCCCGATGTTCCGGTTCCCGGGCCGCTGTTCGATGAGCGCATGACCTCCGAAGCGCCGCGCCGCCCCCGTATCCAGCACGTCACCACCGCCGGCTCCGCCCTGGCCGTCACGCTGCTGCCGCTCGTGGTCGGCGCCCTGCTGGCCAAGACCATGGCGGCCGATCCGATGACGTCGGTGAACGCGCTCGTCACCAACGGCGCGCACCGTCCGCGGGTGTCGCCCAAGGAGTGGCGCCGGTGCGGCGGCCACGCGCTGCGGCGGCTGCGGACCGCCGACCGGGCCACCCTCGTCCGCACCGGCACGCGCTGACGCCGTCCGGCCGATGAGGTCCGGCCGGACGGCGTGGGGGCGGGCGCGGGGTCAGCGGACCGGCTGGACCTGCCTCTTCCCCTCCGACGACGGCCGCTCGAACTGGGTGCGGTACAGCTCCGCGTACCTCCCGCCGGCCGCCAGCAGCTCGGTGTGCGTGCCGTTCTCGACGACCCGGCCCGCCTCCACCACCAGGATCCGGTCGGCGGCCCGTACGGTCGAGAGCCGGTGGGCGATCACCAGGGCGGTCCGCCCGGCCAGCGCTTCGGCCAGCGCCTCCTGTACGGCGGCCTCCGACGTGGAGTCGAGGTGCGCGGTCGCCTCGTCGAGGATCACGACCCGCTGACGGGCCAGCAGCAGCCGGGCGATGGTCAGGCGCTGGCGCTCCCCGCCGGAGAACCGGTAGCCGCGCTCGCCCACCACCGTGTCGAGCCCGTCCGGCAGCGAGGCGATCAGGCCGTCCAGCCGGGAGCGGCGCAGGGCGTCCCAGACATCGTCCTCGGAGGCGTCGGGCCGGGCGATCAGCAGGTTGGCCCGCACCGACTCGTGGAAGAGGTGCCCGTCCTGGGTGACCATGCCGAGCGTGTCCCGGATCGAGTCCGCGCTCAGGTCGCGTACGTCGACGCCGTTCAGCCGCACGGAACCGGTGTCCGTGTCGTACAGCCGGGGCAGCAGCTGCGCGATCGTCGACTTGCCCGCTCCGGAGGAGCCCACCAGGGCGATCATCTGGCCGGGTTCGGCGCGGAAGGAGACGTCGTGCAGGACCGTGGTGCCGCCCCGGTCGTCGAGCGTGGCGACCTCCTCCAGCGAGGCGAGGGAGACCTTGTCGGCGGAGGGGTAGCCGAAGGACACCTTGTCGAACTCCACGGAGACCGGGCCGTCCGGCACCCGGCGGGCGTCCGGCTTCTGTTCGATCAGCGGCTTCAGGTCCAGGATCTCGAAGACCCGCTCGAAGCTGACGAGCGCGCTCATCACCTCGACCCGGGCCCCGGCCAGCGCGGTGAGCGGCGCGTACAGCCGGGTCAGCAGCAGCGCCAGCGCCACGACGGCCCCCGGCTCCAGGCTGCCGCGCAGGGCGTAGTAGCCGCCGAGCCCGTAGACCAGGGCCAGTGCCAGGGCGGAGACCAGGGTGAGGGCGGTGATGAACGCCGACTGGGCCATCGCCGTACGGACGCCGATGTCACGCACCCGGTCGGCGCGGGCGGCGAACTCGGCCGACTCGTCGGAAGGGCGCCCGAAGAGCTTGACCAGCGTCGCGCCGGGGGCGGAGAACCGCTCGGTCATCTGGGTGCCCATCGCGGCGTTGTGGTCGGCGGCCTCGCGCTGGAGTCCCGCCATCCTCGCTCCCATCCGGCGGGCCGGCACGACGAACACCGGGAGCAGCACCAGCGAGAGCAGCGTGATCTGCCAGGAGATCGTGAGCATCACGGCGAGCGTCAGCATCAGGGTGACGACGTTGGAGACGACGCCGGAGAGCGTATTGCTGAACGCCCGCTGCGCGCCGATCACATCGTTGTTGAGCCGGCTGACCAGGGCGCCGGTCCGGGTCCGGGTGAAGAAGGCGACCGGCATCTTCTGCACATGGTCGAAGACGGCGGTGCGCAGGTCCAGGATCAGGCTCTCGCCCAGGGTCGACGACAGCCAGCGGGTGAGCAGGCCGAGACCGGCCTCGGCGACGGCGATGAGCGCGATGAGCAGGGCGAGCCGGGTGACGGTCCCGGTTCTGGCACCGTCCACGATCGCGTCGACGACTTTCCCGGCCAGCAGCGGAGTGGCGACCGCGAGCAGCGCCGTCAGGACGCTCAGCCCCAGGAAGCGGTAGATCCGCCGCCTATGGGGCCGGGCGAAGACCATGATGCGGCGCAACGCCGTCCGGGAGAAGGGCCGGCGGTCCTGCTGGGCGTTCATCGCACTGTGCAGCGAATGCCACGCGGTGACTTCCATGTCCATGGGGCGCTCCGAGGTCTGACGGCCCCCGGTTCCCCCGACGGCCTGCGGATCCCGTGGGCCGTGCGGCCCGGGTTCACTCGGAACGTTAGGACCTCATGTTTGATTGAGGTCAAGGGTGGCGCGGAGTGAAGGCGCGGGCGCGCCCTGTCCGCGGCGTCGCGCGGACGGTCGGAACGGTCATGCGGGGCTGGCATGATCAGGGGATGGACGAGTGCATGATCGCCGCGTGTGACGGGGCGTCGAAGGGAAATCCGGGTCCGGCCGCCTGGGCGTGGGTCGTCGCCGACGCGCAGGGGAACCCCGTGCGCTGGGAGGCCGGTCCGCTCGGCACCGCGACGAACAACGTCGCCGAGCTCACGGCGCTGGCGGAGCTGCTGGAGGCCACCGGCCCGGCGGCGCGCGTCGAGGTGCGGATGGACTCGCAGTACGCCATGAACGCCGTGACGAAGTGGCTTCCGGGGTGGAAGCGCAACGGCTGGAAGACCTCCGGTGGCAAGCCCGTCGCCAACCGTGAGCTGGTCACCCGCATCGACGCCCTGCTCGCCGACCGCTCGGTGACGTTCCGCTATGTGCCCGCGCACCAGGTGAACGGCGACCCGCTCAACGCGATCGCCGACCAGGCCGCCAGTGAGGCGGCTGTGGCCCAGAGCCCGGCCGGTACGGCGCACGGTGCCACGGCTCTGCCGGTGCCCGCGCCCGCGCGGTCCACGAAGGGGCGATCGGAGGCGTCCGGGGCGTCGGGCGGCGCGAAGGGGCGGAGCGCGGTGAGCGCGTCCCGGAGCGGGCGGTCCACCGGCACGATCGCGGCGCGCTTCGCGGGCCGGTGCCACTGCGGAAAGCCGTACGCGGTCAAGGAGCCGATCGCGAAGAACCCGAACGGCTGGGGCCACCCGGAGTGCCGCACAGCTCCCGCCTGATCACGCGAGGACATCGGGAGGAGCGGCCCGGTGGGCCGTCCGGCCGGTCGCGCAGGCTCGTGGAGATGTCACGGTGCGTTGCGGGGAGGCTCAGACGTCGGCCCAGACGAGGCGGCCCGCCAGCGCGGCGCGGGTGCCCCAGCGGGCCGCCAGCGCGTCGACGAGCAGGAGGCCCCTGCCGTCCTCCGCCAGGTGGTCGAGCGTGTCGTCGTCCGCGTGGCCGTCCGTCGCCGGGGGTCCGGTGACGGGAAGGCCCGCCGAGTCGCCCGGGGAAGCCGGTGCCGGGATTCGGGCCCGGCCGCGGTTCCACACGCAGATGCGCACGCCGTCCGCGGAGCGCAGGAGCCGGCAGCGGATCCGCCGGGTGCTGGTGTGCTGCACGGCGTTGGTGACCAGCTCGGTCACTATCAGGGCCGCCGCCTCGATCCGTTCGGCCGGCTCGCCCCAGGCCCGCATGGCCTCCTGGACCCGGTGCCGGGCCTCCGGAACCCCCCCGGGCAATCGGGGAACCCACCAGCTGTGCGCACCTCGGTCACCACCGGCACCTCGGACACCTCCGTCATCGGGGACACGCTCCGCGCAACTGGCTATTTCCGACATGTATGCACTCTCGACGCAAAACGCATACTTTGCAAGCGACAGAGTGTGCAGTGCTCCGCCCCGGGGCTCGACGAGGAAGGTTCTGCGCATGCGAGCCCGTTCAGGTCCCACCGTGGAGCACCGCGTTCTCGCGGTCCGCCTCCGTATGCTGCGGGAACGCGCGGGAATCAGCCTTCGGGCCGCGGCCGACGCGCTGGACGCCCACCCCGCCACCGTTCGGCGCATCGAACGCGCCGAGACCGGACTCGACGCCCGGCAGGTCGGCGAACTGCTCCGCTGTTACGGCGTTCCGCCCGCTGTGGCCGAGCCCATCATGGCCGGACTCAGCGCCGCTAACCTGCCCGGCTGGTGGCACCGGTGGCGGGACGCGATGGACGGCTGGCAGCAGGACGTCATCGGAGTGGAGTCCTCGGCGAGCCTCGTACGGACCTGGCACCCGGCACTGGTGCCCGAACTGCTGCGCACCCCCGCGTACGCCGCCGCGCTCTACCGTACGCAGTACCCCGACGACACCCCCGGGCGCCGGGAGCGCCGTGTCGAGCTGCTGTGGGAGCGCCGCCGCCGCATGCGCGAGCGCGGGGCCGACCTGTGGGCCCTGTTCCCGGCGGTGGCCCTCCATACGCGGGTCGGCGACCGGGAGACCATGGACGGGCAGCGGGCCGCGCTGGCCGAGGCGATGAAGGAACAGCACGTCACCGTCCAGGTGGTGCCCATGGACCACCCGCCACACCCTCTGACCGGCGTACCGCCCCTGCACATCCTCCGGGTGCCCGCCCCCGAGATCGGGGACCAGGCGGTGCTGGAGACCCCGGGCGTCCGGGTCGACGTCATCGATGATCCCGAAGCCGTGATGGCCCACCGCATCCGGCTGGACGCGGCGTGCGCCGCCGCACCCGGCCCCGGGACCCCGCTGCCGGAGTGATCCGAGGGCCCGCGCTCCCGGGATGCGGCGGGCTCCGGCGCCGT
Source organism: Streptomyces sp. NPDC017520 (assembly GCF_044329855.1). NCBI lineage: Bacteria > Bacillati > Actinomycetota > Actinomycetes > Kitasatosporales > Streptomycetaceae > Streptomyces > Streptomyces sp. NPDC017520. Next base: position 96,881 of record NZ_JBIRKB010000020.1, on the reverse strand, counting down.
ACAGCGTGGGGGAGTGGTGCAGCTGCGCAGGGCCAAGTGGATTCCGTTGGGCGTCGTCGTGCTGGCCGTCGTGCTGGACCTGGTGACCCCGGCGGACGTCACCTCCGCGCCCCTGCTGATAGCCGCCCCGGTCGCCGCGGCACCGCTCCTGACCCTGCGCGGCATCATCGCGATCGGAGCCCTCTCGATGGCGGTCCACGCGGGCCTCGCCCGGTACGACGGCACCTTCGGCTGGCAGCGGGGCGTCGCCAGCCAGCTCACCCTTCTGGCCGTAACCGTGCTGGCCGTCTTCATCAACCGCGCCCTGGAGGGCCGGGACGCCCGGACCCGCCGCGCGCGCCATATCGCCGCCGTGGCCCAGAGCGCCGTCCTGCCCAGGCCTCCCTCGCGCCTCGGCGAGCTCAGGATCGCCGCCCGGTACGTGCCCGCCGAGGACGAGGCCATGATCGGCGGTGACCTCTACGTCGTCCAGGACACCCCGCACGGGGTGCGCGTGATGGTCGGGGACGTCCGCGGGAAGGGCCTGGGCGCGGTCAGCGCGGTCTGCGCGGACCTGGGGGCCTTCCGGTACGCGGCGGACGAGGCGGAGGACCTGCCCGGCCTCGTGGCCGCGCTGGAGCGGGCCCTCCTGCGTGAGGGCGGCCGACGCGGCGGCGAGGAGCAGGACGAGGGGTTCACCACCGCCCTGATCGCCGAGTTCGCCGAAGGCCTCGACGCCGTACGCGTCGTCAACCGGGGGCACCCCCCGCCGGTGCTGCTGGACGCCGAGGGCAGGGCCACCGTCCTCGGGCCCTCCGAGGAGGCGCCCCCGCTCGGCATGAGCGCCCTGGGGCCCTGGTCCTGCCCGGTCGACACCTTCCCGTTCCCGCCCGGCGCCACCCTCGTCTGCTACACGGACGGCGTCACCGAGGCGCGCGACGAGTCCGGGACCTTCTACGACGCGTCCGTCCGGCTGCCCTTCCTCGTCCACCACCGCGCACTGACCGGCGACCCGGCCACCCCGGCGCAGATCCTCCACCTGCTGATCGAGGACGTGGGGCAGCACACCGGCGGCCGGATCCAGGACGATCAGGCGCTCCTCGCCCTGCACCGGCCCCTGCACCGGCCCCGGCCCCTGCACCGGCCCCGGCCCCGGCCCCGCCCGTAGACGTGACGGGCCGCCGTGCGTCGCCGTTCCCCACGTGACCGCCGTGATCAGGTCATTGGTCAAGGAAGTGCTTGACCATAAAAGGTGTGCCACTCCATAGTTAAGGACATGCCTAACTATGGAGGATCGCTCGACCGGGTGTTCCAGGCGCTCGCGGACGGAACGCGCCGGGCCATGGTGGAGCGCCTGATCCGCGGACCGGTATCGGTCAGCGAACTGGCCAGGCCGCTGGAGATGTCGCTGTCGGCGGCCATGCAGCACATTCAGGTGCTGGAAGCCTGCGGGCTTGTCAGCTCCGAGAAGATCGGCCGGGTCCGCACCTGCCGCGTCGAGCCGGACGTGCTGCGGACGGCCGAGGGCTGGCTTGCCGAGCAGCGCACCCCCTGGGAACGGCGCCTGGACCGGCTCGGCGACCATCTGCTCGATGATCCCGGCACACCGGAGCGAGGAAACTTGTGATGATCGACCGTTCTGTCACGCACGCCACATTCACCCTCGAACGCCTCTACCCCGCCACGGCGGTCCGGGTGTTCGCCGCATGGGCCGATCCGAAGACGAAGGCCCGCTGGTTCTCCACGCCCGATGCCGACCATGAACTGGACTTCCGGGTCGGGGGCCGGGAGGTCAACCGCAGCCGCCCGGGCAGCGGCCCATCGCTGACGTTCGAATCCCTGTACCGCGACATCGTCCCGAACGAGCGCATTGTCTACACCTCAGTGCTGCACGTGGGAGACGACCTCGCGGCGGCGTCGCTGACGACCGTGGCGTTCGGCCCGGCCGATGGAGGCACCCGGCTGGTCCTCACCGAGCAGGGCGCCTTCCTCGACGGCCGGGAGGAGCCCTCCTGGCGGAAGCACGGCACCGGCGACTGGCTCGACGCGTTGGACGTCGAGCTGCGAGCGGGAGGACACGAGTGAGCCCGCGGCGCCTCCCGTCGACCAAAACGTGGCCGACCGCATTCCTGCCCGACCCTTCGAGGAGCGTCCATGTCCGACCGTGACCCGATCGCCGAGCTCGGCCCCTTCGGCGATTCCGGCGCCGACGCGACCCCCTGGCCGACCGCACTGCGGGAGCTCCAGCGGGCGCGACTGTTCTGGCTGTCCACCGTCCGCCCCGACGGCCGGCCCCACGTGACACCGTTGCTGGCCGTCTGGGCCGGCGGAGCCCTGTACTTCGCCACCGGCGACCAGGAGCGCAAGGCGCGCAACCTCCACGGCAACCACCACTGCGTCCTGACCACCGGCACGAACGTCCTGGACGGCCTCGACATCACCATGGAAGGCCGCGCGGAGTTGGTGCGCGACCCCACGGAACGCGGCGCCACCGCCGACGCCTACGAGGGCAAGTACGGCAACCTGCTGACCAGCCCGGACGGCACCTGGCACGGCCTCGGTGACACCATCCGCTCGGGCACGGTCCAGCTGTACCGCCTCGACCCGGAGGTCGGATTCGCCTTCGGGAAGGGGGAGACGTACAGCCAGACCCGCTACCGCTTCCACCGCCGGCCTTCCGGACAGCGGTGATGTTTGAGGCGCCGATCGTCGGTCACCCGCACGGAAGACACGTACGACGTATCGACATGACGCATCGACATGGGGAGTGAGCGGAGTTGAGCAGCATCGAGAACTGGCGCCTGCACGCCGCCTGCCGCGACGAGGACCCGGACCTGTTCTTCCCCATCGGGAGCACGGGACCCGCCGTCGTCCAGACCGAGGAGGCCAAGGCCGTCTGCCGGACCTGTCCGGTACAGGCCGCCTGCCTGGAATGGGCCCTGGAGCACAAGCAGGACTCCGGCATCTGGGGCGGCCTCTCCGAGAACGAGCGGCGCTCCCTGAAGCGCCGCAGCCGCAGGCGGGCGGAGGCCCGGGGGCACGGCACGGCCTGACCCGTACCGGGGTGCCCCCCCCGGCCCCGAAAGCTGACACCGCCGCCACGGGTTCGTCGTACGGGGAGGAATGGGTACACGATGACCCATGGACACCACCACCGTTTGGCTCGTTCTCGGCGCCGTGGCCGTGCTGATCATGCTGGCCTCGGCCGTCGTGCTTCTGGTGCGCGTCTTCAAGGCCAGGAAGCTGCTGGTCGACGCCGGGATCCCGCTGCGCAGCAAGGCGCTCTTCTGGGCGGCCGTCATCTACACCGTGTCACCGGTCGACCTGCTGCCCGACCCCGTCTATCTGGACGACATCGGCTTCCTGCTGGTCGCCCTGCGCTCCCTCCACTCGGCGGCGTCGGCCGCCGGAGTGCGCACAGGGGCGCGGGGGAAGAGCGCTCCGGCGGAGAGCCGCCCCGACGCCGTGGGCCGAGGCCGGGCCCGCGAAGCCGATCCGCGCTCCGCGGACCCGGGCTTCCTCAGTTGAACGCGGGCCCCGGGCTTCCTCGGCTGAACGTGGACCCCGGCTTCCCCGGCTGAACGTGGGAGCCCCCTGCGAGGCCGTCCCCGGTGCCGCTTCCGAGTCCCCCGGGTCACCCCTCCGAGTCCCTCGGGTCACCGGAGGCACGGGGCTCAGCGTGGCACGGTGGCGAGGATGACCTTTCCGCCGTTCGCCGCATCGCGGACCCGTACATTCTGAGCCAGCCGCTGGACCATCGGCCAGCCGAATCCGCCCGTCAGGCCGGTCAGATCGGGCGTCCGGTCCTGCGGGTGCGCCGGGCTCGGGTCGGTGACGCGGATGTGGACGCCCCGGCGGTCCGCGGTCAGCCACAGCGCGGTGACGGCCCCCGCGTGCAGGACGGCGTTGGTGACCAGCTCCGACACGAGGATCAGAAGGTTCTGGACCGTGTGCGAGTTCGGCGCCGGGTGCAGCCGTGCGACGAAGGTGCTGACCGCGTCCCGCGCGTCGGCGGCCTTCTCCGGTCGGCAGACGAAGTCGGTGCGGGTCGCGCCGTCCGGTGAAAACGTCATCAGAATCCGGTCGTTCATGCTTTCCACCCCGTCGCGTATGCCTTCTGGTGGTTTCCGGATACCCCCGAATCGGCATTTCATGAAGCCGGCTGCCGGGCGGCGTCCCTGCTCACTACCGCCTCTGATCCCCCGCGGCATTCCGTCGTCAGGCACGGCGGAGCCCCGTGTCGTTCGTGCTCTTCCGGGCGAACGAGATGAGCAGCCAGGCGAAGACGAGAGGGACCGCGCCGAAGAACACGCACAGGCCGACCGCCAGGGTCCGGTCGGCGACACCCGGAGGACCCGCCTCGGCGTAATGCCGGGGAAAGGGGCGGCCGGGCTCGTCGGCCCGGTGGACGACCCGGAGGGTGTCGCCCACGCGCAGCGTGCGCCCTTTCGGCGTGCCGCGCAGCCGGGAGGTGTAGCGGAGACCCTCGACCTCATAGGTCACCCGGGGAGCGGACTGGCTGCCGATCGGCCCTCCACCGGACCGTATCCGCACGAAATCGGTCACCACCGCATCGGCCTCGCGGTTCGGCGCGGTCCATTCGTCGTCTTCGGTGCCGAACGCGACCGTCGAGGCAATCACCATCAGCAGGGCCCCGAGCGCGACGCACAACAGCGCACCCGCCCAGGCGGCCGCCTGCTTGAGTCCCGACATGAGTGTTAGCCCCCTCAACCCCGCGCGTTCCCGAGGTCGCGTCCGTCAAACCCCAAGGTCTCCGCCGCTGATGAGGCCGGGCCGGATCCTGGTGGCGTCGGTGGGCCGTTCTCCGTGGCGAGAGCTTCCGGGCTCGCCCGCCGTCCGCCCGGCGGCAGCCGAGGGGCACAGGTCAAATTTCTATCGTTGAAAATTCTGCGTGCACGACCGTTGTGCAGTGTTTGGTGCTGTGGCTCAATGTTCGACTATGTGCAGTGCCTCGCTGGTTCGAGGCACCCCCCGCTCTTCGACGAGGACGACGCCTTGAGACGACAACACCCGCGCCCCCGTGCCCTGTTCAGGGCTCTGACCTGCGCTGCGGCGCTGCTCATACCGGTCGGCGCCACCCTGGTCCCGACGGCGGCCGCGGCACCCGCCGTACCGTCCGAAGCCACCGCGAAGGCCTTCACGGCCGACGACCCGGTCACCGATGTCCACGGGCTGAAGGGCGAATACTTCAGCATGTCCGCCCCGGGCGCCCGGGACTTCGCGGAACTCGGCGCCACCTCCCTGGAACCCGAGATCAACTTCCCCGGTCTCACAGGGACGTTCGAGTCAGCCACCGGCAAGACCGAGCACACGACGGCCCGTTGGACGGGGCAGCTGGAAGCTCCCGAGACCGGGGAGTACACCTTCTCCGCCATCGGCGACAACGGCTTCCGGCTCTACCTCGACGGAAACGTTGTCATCGACCACTGGGAGCCGGACTGGGACAAGGAGCAGCACAGCGCTCCGATCTCCCTGAAGGCCGGGGAGAAGCACGACTTCAAGCTGGAGATGTTCCAGGACATCGGCGGCGCCAGCATGTTCCTGCGCTGGGGGAGCGACACCCTCGAGAAGCAGATCGTGCCCGAGTCCGCGTTCACCCCACCCGCCGACTTCGAGGTCTACCCGGTCGCCCTGAGCGTCGCGAAGAACGGCAAGCGCCTCCAGGCCACCTTCCGCGACCGCGTCTCGGACTACCGGAAGGTGAAGGAGCACCTCAAGATCGAGGTCGACACCTCCCCGATGCCGGTGAAGTCGGTGAACCGGGCCTCGGACGACCCGAGGGCGCTGATCGTCGATCTCGCGGCACCGGTCCAGAAGGACCAGCGCGTCAAGGTCGTCTACGACGGCCAGGGCGGTCTGAAGTCGGGGACCGAGACCGTCCCGGAGATCGGCCGCACCGCCAAGAACCTCTCCACGCACCGCCTCACCACCACCTGGGGCGACAAGCTGGACAGGAACCACCCCCTCCCGGAGTACCCCCGGCCGCAACAGGTACGCGACCAGTGGAAGAACCTCAACGGCCCCTGGGAGTTCGCCGGGGCCACCGAGGGGGAGCAGCCGGTCTTCGGCAAGAAGCTCGACGAGAAGATCATCGTGCCGTTCCCGGTCGAGTCCCAGCTCTCCGGCCTGGAGCGCGACGAGGACCACATGTTCTACCGCAAGCTCGTCACCGTGCCGAAGAACTGGTCGGTCGGCAAGGGGAACAAGGATGCGTCCAAGCGACTGAAGCTCAACTTCGACGCCGTCGACTACCAGGCCACCGTCTGGGTCAACGGCACCAAGGTCGCCGAACACACCGGCGGCTACACCGGGTTCACCGCGGACATCACCGACGCGCTCCTGGGCAGCGGCCCCCAGGAGATCGTCGTCGCCGTAACCGACGAGACCGGCCCGAACCAGCCCAAGGGCAAGCAGTCCACCAACCCGGGCGGCATCGTCTACACCCCGACCTCCGGCATCTGGCAGACCGTGTGGATGGAGCCGGTCGCCCCCGCCGCCATCGACTCCCTGACGACCACACCGGACATCGACACCGGCCGCCTCGCGGTCACCGTCAACTCCGCGAAGGCTTCCCCCGACGCCCGGATCACCGCCGTCGCCCGCGACCGCAGGGGCAAGGTCGTCGGCACGGTCACCGGGCCGGCCAACCGCAAGCTGAGCCTGCCGGTCAAGAACCAGCACCTCTGGTCGCCGGACGACCCCTACCTGTACAATCTCGACGTCTCCCTCGCCGACGGCCGCTCCAAGGACAGCGTCGAGAGCTACTTCGGGATGCGCCAGCTGAAGATCGCGGAAGTCGGCGGCTACCAGAAGCTCGTCCTCAACGGGAAGCCCTTCTTCTCCCTCGCCATGCTCGACCAGGGCTTCTGGCCCGACGGGCTGTACACCCAGCCCAGCGACGCGGCCCTCACCTTCGACCTGAAGGCCCAGAAGGACCTCGGATTCAACGCCGTGCGCAAGCACATCAAGGTGGAGTCGCCGCGCTGGTACTACCACGCCGACCGCCTCGGACTGCTCGTGTGGCAGGACTTCGTCAACGCCGACATCGACAACGAAACGGGCAAGAACGCCTTCCTCACCCAGGGGAAGGAGATGATGGAGCAGTTCCACAACCACCCCTCGATCAGTGGCTGGATCGTCTTCAACGAGGGCTGGGGCGAGTGGGACCGCACCGAGACCGGGAAGATCGCCGAGGACGTCAAGGCGCTGGACCCGTCCCGCGTGGTCAACGCGCACAGTGGCGTCAACTGCTGTGCCTCCAAGGGTGATTCTGGCAAGGGCGAGATCATCGACCACCACGACTACGTGAACAACGACCCGGCCTTCCCGGACGACCGTCGCGCCGCGATGGACGGCGAGCACGGCGGCTTCACGCTCCGGACTCCGGGGCACATGTGGCCCGGCGCGCCCGCCAACATCTACAGCGGGGTCGCGGACAAGGCCGCCCTCACCGCGAAGTACGTCGACAACACCCGTACGTACTACCTCGCCGCCGCCGGCGCCGAACTGTCCGGTTCCGTCTACACCCAGGTCAGCGACCTGGAGAACGAGCTGAACGGGCTGTGGACGTACGACCGTCGGGAGATCAAGGTCGACCCGAAGAAGATCCGGGAGTTCAACCGCCAGGTCATCGCCGCCGGGGCCAACGCCGGTGAGCGCGACGAGCTGAAGGGCGGCGGCTCCTGGTCGCTCGACGAGAACAAGGGCGCCACCGCCCGCGACAGCGGCCCCAACAAGGCCCACCTCGCCCTGGAGGGCGGCCCGTCCTGGGCGCCGGGTGTCACGGGCTCGGCACTGGACTTCGACGGTGAGGGGCAGTACGCGCAGAGCGCCGGCCCGGTCGTGGACACCACGAAGGACTACACGGTCTCCGCGTGGGCCTCGCTGGACGCGGTACCGGGCAACTACGCCACCGTCGTCAGCCAGGACGGCCGCCGCACCGAGAATCCCTTCTATCTCCAGTACGGGCAGGGCGCGTTCGCCTTCTCCACCCCGGGCGGCAAGCGCGCCCGCCTGGAGATCACCCCGGAGACCGGTAAGTGGTACCACCTGGTCGGCGTCCGCAAGGGCGACACGATCACGCTGTACGTCGACGGGAAGCCCGCCGCCACCACCGAGGCCGGGCCGGCCGATGTGAGCACCGGTCCGCTCTCCGTCGGGCGGGCCCAGTACGGCGGTGCCAGGGGCGACTTCTGGAACGGCTCCGTCGATCAGGTCGGGGTGTACGACAAGGCCCTGACCGCCGAGGAGGTGTCCGCACTCCACGGCCGTCAGCAGCCGTGACGGCGGAAGGACCAGGGGTCCGCCTTCCCCGCGCCGGACCTCCCGGCGCGGGGGAGCGGCGGGCCCCGGGTCCGTCCACCGTTTGTACAACTCGCGCACCGCGTGCGCCGGTTGCGTCTCCTCCAGGGTGGAGGCGAGGTGCGGCCGACGGGGGATCCGCACGCACGGACGGACCCTGCCTGATCCTTCTGGTCGGAACGCGCGACCTGAAGGATCGATAGCGTGCGCAACAGCCGGCGTCTCGTGCCAGCGCTCCTCGGGGCCGATCCGCTTCGCGATGACGCCGCTGTTCTCGGTGTCGGGCGGAGCAGTTGGTCGGCCTGCCGGCCTCGGTCGGAGCCCTGCCGCCGGCGGTGGCCCGGGACATGGGCTGTCCTTCTCGCGATGTTCGCGACGGCACCTTCCACGAGCTCCGACCCGCCCGATCGGCTTGACCAGACCCGTGGGAGCCCCCACGCACAGCCGGTCCGGCCGCGACAGAAGACTCTCCGTCGCGGCCGGACCGGCCGGTCGTTCACCCGCTCATCGCCATCAGCCCCCGATCACGGCGCCCAGGGTGCCTCCACCGCCCAGGTGGTGTCCTCGGTGAAGGAGGCCGGACTGTCGAAGGCCCGCCCGCCGCCGGGAGTGGCGAGCCACACCTCGGAGTCGATGTGGCGCAGATAGCTGCCGGGCAGATTGGCGCTGGTGAAGCGCACCCCGCCGTCGCCCGCGACCGCGCACCAGGTGGCATCCGCCTTGAACAGCGCGGAGTTGTCATTGGCGTCGCGCCGCACGCGGAACTCCCGGTGGCGGAGGAACTCGCCGGGGTAGTTACGGGACTCGAAGGAGTAGCAGTTGCCGTTGGCGAGACCGGGGATGATCTTCCAGGTGGCGTCCGCCTTCAGCACGGCCGGACTCCCGCTGTTCACCACCTCGGTGAAGGCCAGCGCATCGTAGTGGCGCAGGTGCTTCGTCGTGTGTCCGGGCGTGGTGACCCGCAGCGACCTGTTCTGCCCGGTGGGAAGGTTCACCGGGGGAGCGGGGTTCCGGGACGCCTGGATCAGGGCCTGGTTGGCGGCCCTGACCCGGGCGGTGTCGACCTTGACGACCTGGCGGTCGTAGGTCAGCAGCCCGTTCGCCTCGTTCTCGACGTCCGTGATCTCCGTGTAGACCGACGCGGAGAGCCCGGCGGGGAGTTGGCCGACGCGGATGGCGTCGAGGAGCCCGACGAAGCGGTTGTTGAGGGCCGCGATGCTCGGCTGGTCCTCGTAGCTGAAGCCGCCGCCCGGATACCACTCGTGACCGGGCACCTTGTAGCCGAGCCCGCCGAACTCGCCCAGCACGGCGGCCCGGGTGGCGCTCGGCGCGGTGTTGCCGGGGCCGACGTAGATGTGGTTGTCGACCACGTCGCCGTTGCCGCCGTCGACCGAGCCGCAGCAGTTGACCCCGCTCATGTTGTTGACCAGGCGCGAGGGGTCCTGGGCCTTGACCTCGTCGGCGATCCGGGCCTGGTCGTACTGCCCCCAGCCCTCGTTCTGGTTGACCCACATCACCACCGACGGTGAACTGCGGTGCTGGTCGATGATGGTGCGGTACTCCGCCTCCCACTGGGTGCGCGCGGGCCCGTCCGGCACCTTGCCGGTGTCCATCGACGGCATGTCCTGCCACACCAGCAGGCCCAGCCTGTCCGCCCAGTAGAACCACCGCTGCGGCTCCACCTTGATGTGCTTGCGGACCATGTTGAAGCCGAGGTCCTTGTGGGCCTGGAGGTCGTGCTTCAGCGCCTCGTCGCTCGGCGCGGTGTAGATGCCGTCCGGCCAGTACCCCTGGTCGAGCGTGCCGGTCTGGAACACGAACGTCCCGTTGAGCACGGGCCGTTGGACGCCGTCCACCTTCGCCAGGCCCACCGACCGCATGCCGGTGTAGCTGCCCACGGTGTCGGTGACGGCCGAGCCGTCGAGCAGGTCCGCCCGCACGTCGTACAGGAACGGGTCCTCGGGGGTCCACAGCCGCGGATTCGGTACGGGTACGGAGATCTCCCCGCCCACCGCGCCGGTCGCCGCGCCCACCACCGTACCGCCGCTGGAGACGGTGATCCGGGCGCTCCGGCCCGCCGCGCCCGCCGTCCGGACCTTCACCCGCAGGGTGCCGCTTCCCAGGTGCGGCGTCATGTCGAGGCGGGTGATGTGGGCGGCGGCCACCGGCTCCAGCCAGACCGTCTGCCAGATGCCGGAGGCCGCGGTGTAGAAGATCCCGCCGCCCGGGTGCGGCTTCACGTCGTTGATCCGCTGCTTGCCGACCGCCTGGCCGCCTGTCTGGCTCGGGTCGTACACGGAGACCACGACCGTGTTCGTACCCCCGTTGAGCCGCGGGGTGATGTCGTACGCGAACGAGTCGAAGCCGCCCTTGTGCGCGCCGACCTCGGCGCCGTTGACCCAGACCGTGGTCTGCCAGTCGGAGGCCCCGAAGTGCAGCTTGACCCGGCGGCCGTCCCAGTTCGCGGGGACGGTGAAGGTCCGCTTGTACCAGAGTTTGTCCATCTCGGTGATGCGCCGCTGGATGCCGGAGAGCGCGGACTCGGCGACGAACGGGACCCGGATCTGCTCCGGGAAGGCGGCGGGCTGCCCGGCGTCACGGCCGGTGACGGCGAAGTCCCAGATGCCGTTGAGGTTCGTCCAGTCCGGCCGGGTCAGTTGCGGGCGCGGATACTCCGGCAGCGGCTTGTCGACGGGGACCTGGTTCGTCCACGGTGTCGTCATGGGCGCCGGCTTCGGCTCCCAGGCGGCGGGCGCGGCGGTCGCCGGCGAGGCGCCGGTCCCCACGAGGGCGGTGGCCACCAGGGCGAGGAGGCCGGTGGTGGCCGTTAACCTCCGCCACCAGGTGCGATGGCGGGGTGCGGGTGCTGGTCGCATGCGGAACATCCCTTTCTACGGTCGTACGGGGACGACTCCCCGCGCCGGAGCGGCGCGGGTAGCGGTGCGGGGAAGGGAGGGCTGTCAGAGGAGCCGCCAGTGGTGGTCGGCCGTTCCGTTGTCGTCGTACTGGACGACATGGGCGCTGTCGGCCGTGGACATCCCGTCCACGCCCAGCACCTTGGCGGAGTGCCGGTTGCGGACGCGGTACCAGCCGTCGCCGTCCGGGACGAGCTGCCAGAGGTGGTCGGCGGTGTCGTTGTCGTCGAACTGCACGACGTGCGCGCTGTTCGCGGTGGACATCAGGTCGACGCCGAGCACCTTGCCGGAGTGCTGGTTACGGATCCGGTACCAGCCGTCCCCGTTGGCCACCAGCCGCCAGAGGTGGTCGGCCGTCCCCGTGTCGCCGAACTGCACGACGTGGGCGCTGTTCGCGGTCGACATGCCGTCCACGCCCAGCACCTTGCCGGAGTGCCGGTTCGCGATCCGGTACCAGCGGTCCGCCAGCCACGGTTCCGCGTCCGGGGCGGCCGTCGGGAAGGACGTGATCCGCAGCCGGGCCGCACCCATCGGCACCAGGGTGACCTCCTCGACCGGCTCGGCCGAGCGCGCCGGGCTCGCCTGGAGCGGGGCGACCACCCGCTCGTCGTCCGCCGTCCACTCCGGGACGCGGCGGGCGTGGGCGGTCATGGTGAGCGGGGTGCCCTCCAGGGTGAACGGGTTGTCGCCGGGCGCCCGGCCCGTGGAGCGGTGGCGCAGGGATGCTGCGGGGCTGTCGGTGTCCAGGACGAGGCCGTAGTTCCAGGGGCTCGTGGCGTGGACCGCGAACTCCGGGAACGTGTCGCTGCCGCCGATCCGCTCGTACCGCTCCCCGATCCGCAGGGAGTACGTGAGCGGCCCGTGGTCCACGCTGACCGAGCCGTGGTTGTCCGACCAGGTGCGTACGGCGGTCCGCTGCGGCAGCCGCAGGGTGACCTCGTCACGGCTGGACCAGGTCCGCTCGATCCGGGTGAAGGCGGGTCCGGCCGGGGCGGTGACCCGTCGCCCGTTGACCCGGATGTCCGGGTCCGCGCACCAGGCCGGGACGCGCAGGACCAGCGGGAAGCGCAGGGGCTTCGGCGAGGTGAGGGAGAGCGTGACCGTGTCGGTGAAGGGGTAGCCGGTCTCCTCGGTGAACGTCACCTCCGTGCCGTCCGCGACCTTCGCCGTCACCTCGCTCGGCGCGTACATGGCCGCCGCGAGCCCGCCGTCCGGGGTCGCGAGCCACAGCTCCTCGGTGAAGTACGGCCAGCCCATGCCGTAGTTGTGCGGGCAGCAGCGGTACTGGTCGACGCCCGGCAGATACGCCAGCATCGTGAAGCCGTTCTGGAACTGGCGGTCCCGCTTGGGTGCGTTGTCCAGGTCCACGCTGTTGGCGCAGGTGATGTAGTGCACGGCCCTGCCCGACGGATCGAGCGACGCCGGGAGCGAGTTGAACGCCAGCTCCTCGCAGCGGTCCGCCCACAGCGGGTCCCCGGTGATCCGGGTGAGGAGCTGGTGGCTCGCCATGAACTCGACGATGCCGCAGGTCTCGAATCCCTGGCGGGGGTCGCCGTGGCCCGGCCGGGCGTTCTCGTCGCCGGCGAAGCCGCCGCCGGGGAACTGCCCGTAGGCGTCCATGGCCTTCGCGTATGTGCCGTAGGTGTTACGCGTGTCGCCGGCCGAGCCGCTGCGCAGCGCGAACTGGGCGGGCTCCCGGAAGCCCTGCGCGATGTTGACGTTGTGCGGGTTGACCAGGCTGTCGCCCCAGTCGGCCCCGTACCGGTGGATCTTGTCGACGAGGTCCAGGAGGAAGGCGTCGCCGGTTCGGTTGTAGAGCCACATGACGCTGTCGAGGCCGTCGCCCCAGCGCAGGGCGATCCAGCTGGTGTCGAAGGCTCCCGGGCCCTGGGCGTTCATGTAGCGGAAGAAGCGGCTGAGGAAGGGGATGATCCGGGTGTCGCCGCTGTACTCCTGCCAGGAGCGCAGGGCCTGGATCAGCGGGAGGAACGGCCAGAAGTCGGGCCCGCCGTTCAGCGAGGTGCGCAGGGCCTTCGGGCCGAAGAAGCCGTCGGACTGCCCGGTGGCGAGGATCGCGTCCAGCCAGCGGCGGGTGGTGGCGAGCGCGGTCGCGTCTGCGGTGACGATCGCGAGATCGGCGTATCCGCGCAGCCAGTACGGGACTTCCTCCCAGCCGCCCCGGTCCGGGCGCACCCAGCCGGTGGCCGTGAAGTCGAGGAAGTGCGAGACCTCCTCGTACCGGCCGCACAGCCCCTCCAGTTGGAGCTTCAGCTGCCCGGCCAGCCAGCCGCGCGCGGTCACCCTGCCGGGCGGCAGCTTCAGGAACGCGGTGGGGTGCAGCGGCGCGGCGTTGGGGGAGTAGTGGCCGCCCCGGGCGGCCCGGGCCCGGTGGCGGTCGGGGGTCGCGGCGGACGCCCACCGGCTCGTCGCGCCGGTGGTGATCGCGGTGGCCACCGCGGAGGTGATGAGCTGCCTGCGGTTCAGGGGCATCGGTGCGGCTCCTGCTCTCGGTCCGGCCGCCTGTGCCGCGGCCGGCTCGGTGGGGGTGGCCGCACGGCGTCGTGGCCGCGCGGGGCGGGGCGGGGCTGCTGGGCGGTGCGCTGTGCGGCCGAGGTGCGGCTGACGTGCGGCGGAGCGGTGAAGGGGACGCTGCCGGGCGTGTGGTGGGGCCCGGACGGGCCGGGGGCGGGGCAGCGGCGGTCGGCGCACGCCGCAGGCCGCCGTCGCGCGGCGGGCGGTCGGACGGCGATCGTTCTTCCAACGTTGAAAAACAGGCGTCCGGCGGTATGACAGCACGGCGCCGGGCGGGTGTCCAGGCCTCGCGCAGCGCTTGTGCCGAAGGGTGCTTCGAGGCGTGCGGGTGGGTTCCGGCGGTCCCCCGGCTCATTTCGAGAACGCATCGACAACGCTCTTGCCGCCCGTGCCGCACCGCGTATATAACGTTGTAAACCGAGCCGCCGACAGGCCGCGCAGACTCTCACGACCACTGTTCCCGCAGTCCGGAGCAGGGATGTGAGGAATGCGGCGGCAGCGGCCGCAGAGCAGCCGATGCCTTGTCCCGCATGCCCGACCGCACGCCGATCAGCGTGCTGTCAACCCGCCAAGGAGCGTTCCGCGCATGATGATCCAGCGTCGATCCCGTACCCTCGCCGTGGTCTGCGTCCTCGCAGCGACCACGCTGGCCGCCGCCGGCTGCGCCAAGTCGGAGACCTCCAACAACGCGGGCGGCGACAGCAGTCAGGGAGCGCAGGAAGCCAAGACCCCGGATTCGACCTCGGGGTCGGGCTGCAAACTGACCACCTACGGCGCGCCGAAACTGGACCTCAAGGACGCCGTGGTCGGCTTCTCCCAGTCGGAGAAGGAGGCCAACCCCTTCCGGATCGCCGAGACCCAGTCCATCAAGGACGAGGCGGAGAAGGTCGGCGTCAAGAAGCTCCTCACCACCAACGCCCAGTCCCAGCTGTCCAAGCAGATCAGCGACATCCAGGACATGCTGTCCCAGGGCGCCCAGTTCCTCATCGTCGCCCCGCTCAACTCCGACGGTCTGGAGCCCGCGTTGAAGGCCGCGGCCGCCAAGAAGGTCCCCGTCCTCACCATCGACCGCAAGGTCAACTCCACCGCCTGCAAGGACTACGTGGCCTTCCTCGGCTCCGACTTCGTCGAGCAGGGCAAGCGCGCCGCCGACGCGATGATCAAGGTCACCGGCGGCAAGGGCAAGGTCGCCATCCTGCTCGGCGCGTCCGGCAACAACGTGACCACCGACCGCACCAAGGGCTTCGTCGACCAGGTGAAGGCGAAGGCCCCCGGCCTGGAGATCGTCGCCCAGCAGACCGGCGAGTTCGCCCGCGACAAGGGCCAGCAGGTCATGGAGCAGCTCATCCAGTCCAAGCCCGACATCACCGCCGTCTACGCCGAGAACGACGAGATGGGCCTCGGGGCCGTCACCGCGCTGAAGGCCGCCGGCAAGAAGCCCGGCAAGGACGTCAAGATCGTCTCCGTCGACGGCACCCGCAACGCCGTCCAGGCCCTCGTCAACGGCGAGTACAACGCCGTCATCGAGTCCAACCCGCGCTTCGGTCCGCTCGCCTTCGCCACCGCGCAGAAGTTCTACGCCGGTGAGGAGATCCCCGAGAACGTGATCATCACCGACCGCGAGTACGACGAGGCCAACGCCAAGGAATCGCTCGGCGGAGCGTACTGACCCCCTCGACGGCCGACCGCCGCGACGCCCGGGGCACCCCGGGGCGACCGGCGGCCCGGCCCCATTCCCGTAACACCGGAAGGCCAGGATTCATGGCACCAACCCCAGCGACACCCCAGCACCCGGAGACCCCCGGGGCCGGTGCCGCCGCCGTGGCGGACCCCGTCCTCGAAGCCCGCTCGGTGAGCAAGCGGTTCCCGGGCGTCGTCGCCCTGGACGACGTCTCCTTCGCCCTGCGCGCCGGCGAGGTCCACGCGCTCGTCGGCGAGAACGGGGCCGGCAAATCCACCCTCATCAAGGTGCTCACCGGCGTCTACCGGAGCGACCAGGGCGAGGTGCGCGTGAGCGGCGAACCGGTCCGCTTCGCCCGCCCGTTCGAGGCGCAGCAGGCCGGGATCTCCACCATCTACCAGGAGGTGAACCTCGTCCCGCTGATGAGCGTGGCGCGCAACGTCTTCCTGGGCCGGGAACCGAAGAACCGCCTCGGGCTCATCGACTTCGCCCGGATGAACCGCGAGACCACCGAACTCCTCGACGGCTTCGGCGTCCGCGTCGACCCCAAGCGGCCCCTGCACACGCTCGGCATCGGCACCCAGCAGATGGTCGCGCTCGCCCGCGCCGTCTCCGTCCGGGCCCAGGTCGTCATCATGGACGAACCCACCTCTTCGCTGGAGCCCCGCGAGGTCGAGACCCTCTTCCGGGTCATCGAGAACCTGCGCGGCCAGGGCATCGCCGTCCTCTACGTCAGCCACCGCATGGACGAGCTCTACCGCATCTGCGACCGGGTCACCGTCCTGCGCGACGGCCGCCACATCCACACCGGCGAACTGGCCCCACTGGGACGCATGCAGTTGGTGTCCATGATGCTCGGCCGCGACATGTCCGAGGTCCGGCGCGACGGGCTCACCGGCTTCGCCGCCGAAGGACACGACCCGGCCCGCACCCCCGTCCTCGCCGCCAAGCACCTCGACCGTCGCCACCAACTGCATGACATATCCGTGGAGTTGTACGCCGGTGAGGTGCTGGGACTCGGCGGGCTCCTGGGCTCCGGGCGCAGCGAGACCGCCAAGGCGCTCACCGGCGCGCTGCCCCTGGACGGCGGGGAGATCACCGTCGACGACAAGCGCCTCGGCCGCCCCACCCCGGCCGCGGCCATCCGCGCCGGCATCAGCATGCTCCCCGAGGACCGCAAGGCCGAGGGCATCGTCCCCGGCCTCTCCGTCCGCGAGAACATCGTGCTCGCCGCGATGCCCCGGCTCTCCAGGGGCGGCATCGTCTCCCGCGCCAGACAGGACCGCGTCGTCGACCTCTTCATGAAACGGCTGCGGATCAAGGCCTCCAGCCCCGAGCAGAAGGTCGGCGAACTCTCCGGCGGCAACCAGCAGAAGGTGCTGCTCGCCCGCTGGCTCTGCCTGGAGCCCAAGGTGCTGCTGCTCGACGAGCCCACCCGGGGCATCGACGTCGGCGCCAAGGCCGAGGTGCAGTCCCTCATCGACGAACTCGCCCGCGAGGGGCTCGCCGTACTGCTGATCTCCTCCGACATCGAGGAGCTGATCGAGGGCGCCGACCGCATCGTCGTCCTGCGCGGCGGCGCGGTCGCCGGTGAACTCGCCGGCGACGAGGTGGACGAGAGCCGGCTGCTCGAAGTGCTCGCCGACCACACGCCGGGCGCCGTGCCCGCGGAGCACACGCCCGACACGGTCCTCGCCGACCACACGCCCGATTCCGGTGGGAAGGCCCCGGCCGCCCAGGAGGACCCCCGATGACCACCCAGGCCACCCTGCCACGCCCCGCCGCGAAGCCACTGGCCCGGCTGCGCGACCCCGCCTGGTACCAGGAGTACGGGGTGTACGCGGCCGTCGCCGTCGTCCTGCTGTTCAACGCGCTGTTCACCGAGCACTTCATGACGGCCGACAACCTGCGCACCCAGCTCGTCCAGGTCGCGCCCATCGTGATCGTCGCCCTCGGCATGGCCCTGGTCATCGGCACCGAGGGCATCGACCTCTCCGTCGGCTCCACCATGGCGCTCGCCGCCGCCCTGCTGCCGCTCTACCTCGGCTACGGGCTGGTCCCCGCGCTCCTGATCGCGCTGCTCGCCGGTGCGGTGGTCGGCGCGGTCAACGGGACGCTCGTCTCGCTCGTGGGGCTGCAACCCATCGTGGCGACCCTCGCCCTGTTCGTCGGCGGCCGGGGCCTCGCCCTCGTGATGGCGGACGGCCAGCTCAAGCAGATCGTCAACCCGGACATCCTCGCGCTGGGCACCGGCTCCTTCCTCGGCGTCCCGACGGTCGTCCTCATCGCGGGCGTCCTCGCGCTCGCCGTCGCCTTCCTGGTGCAGCGCACCACCTTCGGCCGCCAGATCGTCGCCATCGGCGGCAACCGCTCGGCCGCCGCGCTCTCCGGACTGCCCGTCAAGCGGGTCCTGATCGGCGTCTACATCCTGTGCGGGGTGATGGCCGCCCTCGCCGGCATCCTCGCCACCGCCCGGCTCACCGCCAGCGACCCGTCCTCGCTCGGCACCCTCATGGAACTCTCCGCCATCACGGCGGTCGTCGTCGGCGGCACCCCGCTGAACGGCGGCTCCATCCGGGTGCTCGGCACCGTCGCCGGCGCCCTGCTGATGCAGCTGCTGCGCGCGACCCTCGTCAAGCACGACCTGCCCGACTCCACCGCACAGATCGCCCAGGCGGCCATCATCATCGCCGCCGTCTACGTCGCCCGGGAGCGTAGGTCCCGATGAACAACACCCCACCGGCCACCGTGCCCGCGGCGAAGGCCCCGTCGCCCCTCAAGAGCGCCCCCTCGCGCCCCGAACCCCGCCCCGGACGCTCCACCGGCTCCCGGATCGGCGAACTCCTCCAGCGCCAGGGCGTCCTCGCGGTCCTGCTGACCGTGATCCTCATCGCCTCGTTCGTCTACCCGACGTTCGCGAGCCTCGACAACGCCCGGGGCGTTACCATCCAGGCCTCGTTCCTCGCGATCGTCGCGCTCGGCATGACCCTGGTCATCATCACCGGCGGCATCGACCTCTCCGTCGGCTCCGTCTTCGCCCTCGGGGGCGTGCTGGCCGCCTGGGCCTCGCAAGGGGGCTTCCTCGCCGCCCTCCTCGTACCCCTGGTGGTCTGCGGCGCGATCGGGCTGCTCAACGGCCTCCTCATCGCCCGCGCGAACATGGCCCCCTTCATCGTCACGCTGGCCACCCTCCTCGCGGCGCGCGGCATGCTGCTCGCCTTCACCGACGAGGGCGCCACCACCTACCTGGTGCCCAAGGACTCCGCCTTCGCCGAGCTCGGCCAGGGCAGCGTCTGGGGCTTCGGCTACCCGATCCTCGTCGCACTCGCCCTCTTCGGGGCGTGCGGACTCCTGCTCCAGCGGACCTCGTTCGGACAGACCCTGTTCGCCGTCGGCGGCAGCAGCGACGCGGCCACCCTCATGGGCCTGCCCGTCGCCCGGACGAAGATCCTCGTCTACACCCTCAGCGGACTGCTCGCCGGACTCGCCGGAGCGCTCAACGCCGCCCGCCTCTCCTCCGGCGTCACCATCGTCGGCGTCGGCATGGAACTCGACGCGATCTCCGCCGTCGTCATCGGCGGCACCCTCCTCATCGGCGGCGCGGGATCCATCAGCGGCACCCTCTGGGGCGTCCTGCTCCTCGCCGTGATCCAGAACCTCATCAACCAGATCGGCTCGCTCAACTCCTCGTACCAGTCGGTGGTCAGCGGCGGCTTCCTTATCGTTGTCGTGGTGGCGCAGCGTTACCTCGCGCGCAGCCGGAGAACCACCTGACCGTACGTACCCGCAGAACCGCCTGAACCGTACGTATCCGGAGACCACCTGAACCGTACGGACCGGGCCGAGTCGAACCAAGCAACTAGGAGTGCCGTGGGCGTCAGCCTCAAGGACGTAGCTCACCGGGCGGGCGTGTCCATCAAGACCGTGTCGAACGTGGTCAACAACTATCAGCACGTCACCCCGAAGATGCGGGCCAAGGTCCAGCAGGCGATCGACGAGCTCGGCTACCGGCCGAACCTCACCGCCCGCCACCTCCGCAAGGGCCGCACCGGCATCATCGCCCTCGCCGTCCCCGAATTCGGCAACCCGTACTTCGCGGAGCTGGCCGGCGAGGTCGTCGACGCGGCGGCCCGGCACGACTACACCGTCCTGGTCGACCACACGGCGGGCCTGCGGGAGAAGGAGCTGCTGGTCTGCCAGGGGTTCCGCTCCCACGTCATCGACGGCCTCATCCTCAGCCCCATCCACCTGGAGACCGAGGACCTGATGGCCCGCACCGAGACCGCGCCGCTGGTGCTCCTCGGCGAGCGCGAGTACGAGGCCCCCTACGACCACATCGCCATCGACAACGTGGCCGCCGCCCGCGAGGCCGTCGCCCACCTCGTCGCCCTCGGCCACCGCCGGATCGCCTTCCTCGGCTCCCGCACCGGCCAGGAACGCCAGCCCGCCCACCTGCGGCTGCGCGGCTGGCGCGAGGAACTGGCCGCCTCCGGCATCGAACCCGACGAGTCCCTCGTCGTCGTCACCGACGGTTACGGGCGCGAGGACGGCGCGGCGGCGATGGCCTCCCTCCTCGACCAGGGCCGGCGGCCCGACGCCGTGTTCGCGTACAACGACATGATCGCGACCGGAGCCATGCGCACCATCACCGAACGCGGCCTCGCCATCCCGGACGACATCGCCGTCGTCGGCTTCGACGACATCGAGGAGAGCAGGTACGGGGCCACCACCCTGACCACCATCGCGCCCGACAAGGCGGCCATCGCCCGGCTCGCCGTCGACAGCCTCGTCGAACGCCTCGCGGGCACCCCCGTCGCCGAACCCCGGCGGCCCCGCCCCGGCTACCGGCTCGTCGTCCGCGAATCCACCACACCCCGCGAGGCTCCCGGACCGCCCCGCTAGCGGCCCCTTCGCGGGCCCCTTCCACACCCCCCAAGGAACTCCTCATGCCCACCGTGCACCGCAAACCGTTCGGCCGCGCCCACGGGCAGAGCGAGATCGCCCTCTGGACCCTCGACTCCGGCACCGGCGTCCGGGCCGAGATCCTCACCTACGGCGGTGTCCTGCACAGCCTCACCGTGCCGGACACCGCGGGCAGCCCCGGTCCGGTCGTCCGCTCGCTGCCCGCGCTCGACGACTACACCGACAAGAACCCGTACTTCGGGGCCGTCGTCGGCCGGTACGCCAACCGCATCGCCCACGGCCGCTTCACCCTCGACGGGACCACGCATCACATCCCCGCCAACGACCGGGGCCACGCCCTGCACGGGGGCTCCGACGGCTTCCACACCAAGGTCTGGGAGGCCACCGGGGGCCGTACCGACACCACCGCCGTCCTCCGGCTCACCCTGCACAGCCCCGACGGCGACATGGGCTTCCCCGGAGCGCTCGACGTCACCGCCACCTACACCCTGGACACCACCGGGACGCTCGCCGTCGACTACCGGGCCGTCACCGACCGGCCCACCGTCGTCAACCTCACCAACCACTCCTATCTCAACCTCGGCGACGACGACATCCTCGGCCACACCCTCCAGGTCGACGCCGACGCCTACCTCCCCATCGACCCCGGCTCCATCCCCGAGGGCCCGCCCACCCCGGTGGCCGGCACCCCGTTCGACCTCACCACCCCGCAGCGGCTGGGAGGACAACTCGCCCTGACACACCCGCAACTCGCCCGGGCCGGCGGCTTCGACCACTGCTGGGTCCTGCGGCCCGCCGCCCCCGGGGCGCTGCGCCGGGCCGCCCGCCTCGCCGCCCCCGGGGACCGGCGCTCCCTGGAGCTCTGGACCACCGAGCCCGGTCTCCAGGTCTACACCGCCAACCAGCTCGACGGCGCCTTCACCGACGGTGCCGGCCGCCGCCACCGGCGCCACGGATCGCTCTGCCTGGAGACCCAGCACCTGCCGGACTCACCCAACCGCCCCGGCCACCCCACCACCGTGCTGCGCCCCGGCGAGATCCTGCGCAGCCGCACCGAATGGCGCTTCCCGCACCTGCGGGCGCGGTAGCCGGGCGGCCGGGGTGGTCGGGCCGTGCGTCTTGTTCGCCCGAGGCCTGCCGGCGGATACGCGACGCCACCAAGGGCGACGACGAGGAGACCGCCGCGGCCCAGTCGATCACGTACCGGGGCAAGAGCGCCTGTCGCCCAGGAGGACCAACCTGCTGAGCTGCACGGAGGAGGCCGCCCGGACCCGGCTCGCCACGTTCAAGCCGGAGCCGGGCCCCGACGAAGGGGTCATCGCCAGACTCGTCGAGAACGTCACCGACGCCCAGGGCGCCTGAGGGCGGTGACGACCCGTCGCACCGCGAAGTACCTGCGGCGCGCGGTGCGGCGGGTCGTGACGGGAGGCCGGGCCCGCTACTTCAAGTACGGCCCCGCCGCGCCGATCCTCCCCGGCGCGGCGTTCCTTCCGCCGAGGTCCAGGACGTACACGCGCAGGTTGCCCTTCCCGGGGGCCGGGACCGCGAGGGTGCCCGCGGTGACGACCTTCGTGTCACCCGTGACGGCGTCCTTGTACGTGCCGTTGGGAATGCCGGTGTACGTGGCGCTCCCGGAGACCGTCACCAGGGCGAAGCTGTCGGTGCCGCTCGCCGCGTCGGTGTAGCGCCGCTTGTACGCCATGGATCCGCTGATGCCCTCCGTGGAGTACTGGCCCATCTGGAGGGCGGGCACCGCGCGCCGGATCTCGTTGAGCCGCTGGAGGTGCCGGGCCAGTGGTGCGGCCAGCGTGTCCGCGACCTTCCCGGTGGCCGACGACACCTTGCCGAAGTCCGAGGCCGTCACCTCCCCGGCCAGGTGGTCCCCGAAGTAGGCCCGCCCGGTCGTCGCCAGGGGGCACGTCGGCCCGCAGTCGATCTTCTTCCCCTTCTGGAACTCGATCTCGGAGCCGTAGTAGAGCGTCGGGATGCCCCGGAAGGTCCACATCAGCGACATGTTCTCGGCCCAGGCGTCCGTGCCGCCCGTGTACCGCTCGTTGCTCTTGTTGGGCCCGTAGTCGTGACTGTCGACGTAGACGACGTTGTACGTGGCGTCGTTGGTCGCGTCGTCGGAGTCCTTGCCGTTGTGGAACGCGTTGTTCGCGTCCCCGAAGTTCATGTGCATCCGCATGTCGATGACGTTCATCCCGGAGAACCGGCTGCGGTCGGGGGCGTGGTAGGTGTTGCCCTTGAGGAAGGCGTTGTCGGAGACGGGCTGCGCCGCGGTGCCCTGCCGCTGCTCGTGGTCGTACATCTCCAGGGCGGCCTTCTCGTCGTCCGCGTTGTACTCCTTGCGCTCCTTCCAGGTGAAGAACTGCGCCGAGTGGTTGACCGAACCGCGGTTCCACTTGTCGTTGACGAAGGCGGCGACCTCACCGAAGACGAAGAAGTTCTTCGCCGCCCCGGCCCCGAACCGCTGGGTGACGCGCTCCTGGATGGCGGGCAGGAAGCGGCGGTTCCAGGTGGTGCGGGGAATGTGCACCGCCGTGTCGAGTCGGAAGCCGTCGACGCCCATGTCGATGTACTTGTTGTACGCGCCGATCAGATAGTTCTGGACCTGGGCGTTCTCGGTGTTGAAGTCGGCGAGGTCGTCGTGCAGCCAGCAGGATCGGGAGTCCTCGCCTTCCCAGTTGCCGATCCAGCAGTTGTGGTAGAGGGCTTTCGGGAACATGCCCGAAGTGGGGCTCGGCCACTGGCAGTTGTAGATCCGGGAACCCTCCGGCGAGGTGTGTCCGGTGGGGGTGCCCCAGTTGAGGCAGGTGTTGCCGGTCGGTTCGGCCGTGGACCACAGGTCGCCGTTGTAGTACGACTTCCCCGACTTCGGTTCCACGGTGAGGCCGTCGTACGCGAAGGCGTCGTTCTTCTCGTCGTAGAACCAGCTCCACTGGGCGTCGCGCACCCCGTAGGCCTTCGGGGTGAACAGCCCCTTGGCGCCCCAGCGCGAGGAGTGGTTGTGGACCACGTCCTGGTAGATCTTCATGCCCTTGGCGTGCGCCGCGTTGATGAGGTCCTGGTACGAGGCCCCGGCGGACTCCAGCCGGGGGTCGACCGTGTAGAAGTCGTAGCCGTGGTAGCCGTGGTAGTCGTAGTCCGAGCGGTTGAGCACGACCGGGGTGATCCAGATCGCGGAGAAGCCGAGCCCCTTGACGTAGTCGAGCTTCTGCACCAGCCCCTTGAAGTCCCCGCGGAACATGGGGTCGCCGTTGGCCGCGTTGCCGGATTTCTCGTGCTGGCTGCCGCCCCGGTTGTTCGCGGTGTCGCCGTCGTTGAAGCGGGCGGTGAGCACGAAGTAGATCGGGTCCTTGCGGGGGTCGGTGCCCAGCGGTGTGCCGGCCGGCGGTGCGGTGGGCTTGTCGCCGGTGGTGGCGGAGGCCGGGGCGGATTCCGCCGAGACGTTCCCGGCGGCGTCGACGGCGCGGACGGTGTAGCGGTAGGCGGTCCGCGCCTCAAGACCGGTGTCGGAGAACACGGTCGAGGTGGTGTCGGCGACCACAGTGCCCTTCGTGCCGCCGGTCCGTGTCACCTGATACCCCATCACCACCCTGTCGTCCGAGGCGGGTTCCCAGGTGACCACCGTCGCGACCCCGTCGGCGACGGCCTTCACCGCCGTGGGCGCGGTGGGCGCCTCGGTGTCCGGTTCCCCGGCGGCGCACGGGTCCTCCGCCGAGGCGGTCACCTTGCGGTCCTTCACCGTGGTGAGCCCGGTCGCCAGGGTGTAGTCGTCGCCGTTGTTGTTGTCCCAGACCCCGTTGCCGTTGTTGAACGTCGCCTGGAGGCCGGTGGCGCTGCCCAGGTCCACCGTGCGCTTCACCCAGCCGGCGCAGGCGGCTTGCATGCCGATGCCGGGGACGGTCGTCCAGGCTCCGCCGTGCGGTCGGTAGTGGAGGTTGACGGTGGGCCAGCCTACGGTGGAGGTCGCGTAGTAGACCGACGCCGAGTTCGGCCCTCCGGGCTCCTCCGGCTCCTCGGGCGCCGGGTCCGCGCACGGGTCGCTGTGCGCCACGACTCCGTCCTGGACGGTGATGTTCCCGGTGCCCAGGTCGTAGTTCTTGCCCGCGTTGTTGTCCCAGGTGCCCGAGCCGTCGGTGAAGGTCGCCTTCAGCCCGCCCGCGCCCCCGAGGGGGACCGTCAGCTTGACCCAGTCGGCGCAGGCGGCCTCCATCCGGGTGCCGGGCACGGTGGTCCAGGAACCGCCGTCGGGGGAGTAATGCAGGTAGTACGCCGACCAGTTCCGGGTCTTCGTGGAGTAGAAGACGGTTGCCGTAGTCGCCGTAGTCGCCGTAGTCGCCGTAGTCGCCGCGGAGGCCGAGGCCGCGACGGGTGCGGTGGTGAGATCGGGAACAGCTCGTGGGGCGGCGGTGAGGAGTCCCAGCAGCCCGGCTGCTGCCACGGCCACCGCGAGCGGGCGCCGCGGCAACCGATGAGGGGTGCGTCTCATGCGTGTCTCCAGAGGGAGGGGGAGAACCCTGACGCGCCTCGGGGTTCGGCGGGTGAACACGGCCGACGGCAAGTTCCGCCGGAATTTTGCTGCAATTCCTTGCGGGGAGGAAGTTACCGGTGCATGACAGGTGCGTAAAGGGACCCGGCGGCACCGTCTCACCGGAATGGAAGGGCTGGTGCCGACGTTCGCACGGGCATGACCTTCTCCGTTGATGTGACCGTGCGCGGCTACGAGCTCGACACGCAGGGCCACCTGAACCAGGCCGTCTACCTCCAGTACGCGGAGCACGCGCGCTGGGAGCTGCTTCGGGCCGCCGGGCTGCCCCAGGAGAAGCTGCTCGCCGACGGGATCGGCCCGGTGCAGCTCGAGGTGACGGTCAAGTACCTCCGCGAACTGCGCGGCGGCGAGCGGGTGCGCGTCACCTGCCGGTTCGACTACGGCACGGGCAAGACGTTCACGCTGGAGCAGCACATCATCAAGGAGGACGGCACGGTGGCCGCCGAGGTCACCGGAGTGGCCGGCGTCCTCGACCTGACCGAACGCCGGCTCGTCCCGGACCCGCGGGGCCGTCTCGCCGCCCTGGCCGGCAACCCCGATCTGCTGACCGGCTGACCGGACCGCGCCCCGCGCCCCGCGGCGGGAACGGGCGAGGGCGTTGGCACATCCCCCGTGAGAGCTACAGGAGCCGTCCTCGCGCGGGTGATCCGTCGAGGTCCGCGGATTCCTAGTGTGGTCGTCAGGTCGCCGCAGGAGGTGACCCACTACCGGGGAGGCCACCATGGACACGACATCCGCGATTCGGCACAGCACGGGCTCCGGCCCGGGGGAGGACCGCGACGGGGGCGGCGGCCGCCTCGGTCGGATCATGCGGTCTCCGCTCGGCTGGATGCCGGCGGGAATGCTCGGCGTCGGCCTGGTGTCGGGGCTGACGGCGACCGGCCCCGGCCCCGTGCCGATGCTGGGCGCGGTCGCCGCGGTGGCCGTGTACTGCTACGTCATGCGCCGTGTGGCACGACGCTCCGTACCGGAGATCGCCCGGTCCGGGGCCGCCCGGGAGATGCTGCTGGGCGGCGGGATCGGCCTGGGCTTCATCCTTGTCTCCGCCCTCCTGATCACGGCGTTCGGAGGCTACTCGTTCACCTGGGCCGGCGACGGCTTCCTGTCGGTCGTCCGGACCGCCGTCGCGGTGCAGATCGGTGCCGCGGTCACCGAGGAGTTGCTGTTCCGCGGCCTTGCCCTACAGGCCCTTGAGCAGCTGTGGGGCAGTCGGGCCGCCATCGTGGTCACCTCGCTGTTCTTCGGTGTCGCCCACCTGGGCGCCCCGGGCGCGAACGCGTGGAGCGGACTGGCGATCGCCCTGGAGGCGGGCGTCCTGCTCGGAGCCGCGTTCTTGTGGCGGCGTAACATCTGGTTCGTCGTGGGGCTGCACTTCGCCTGGAACACCACGGAGCAGCTGCTCGGTATCCCGGTCTCCGGACACCCTCCCGAGGGCCTGTTCACCGTGGACGTCCATGGCTCCGCCCTGCTGACCGGGGGCAGCTTCGGTCTGGAGGCGTCGATCATGCCCGTCCTCATGGGCGTGGCCATCGCCGTTCCGATGCTCGTCCGCGCCCACCGGGCCGGTGGCATCAAGTCCCGCCGAAGTGCGTCCCGTTGAGCCAGGCCGGCTGGAGGAAACCGAAGTGATGGCCCGTCACGCGATCTGGAGTCTGCCGCTGCTCCGGGCGCCGCTCGACCGGTGGCGGGAGCGGGATGCTCTCGTCAAGGACGGTGTCCTCGCCCTGGCGCTCACCCTGTTGGCCTTCGTGCCGCCCCTGTCCCCGATAGGCGCGCAGATCGGCGATCTGCCACAGAGGCCGACGGACGCACTGAGCGTCGGGCTGGTCCTGGCCCAGACCGTGCCGCTGGCGGTCCGCCGCAGGTGGCCCGCAGCCTGTCTGGCCGTCATCGCGGGCGCGTTCACCGTGCATCAGACGCTGGGCTTCGCGACGACGTTCGCGAGCATGGGACTGTATCTGGCCCTGTACTCCGCCGGGGCCCACCAGGTCCGCTTCCGCCACGGCCTGGTCGTCGTGGCGAGTGCGGGTTACGCCGTGCTGGCCGTCGTCCTGCACCGTCTCGGCTCACCGAATTCGCTACCGGACTACCTCGCGTTCTCCCTGGCTCTGGCCACGGCCTGGCTGGTGGGGAGCACGGTGCGCATGCGGCGGACGGAAGAGACGAAGCGACGGCGGCTGGCCGTTGTGGTGGCCACGGCCGCCGAGCGGGCGCGGATCGCCCGCGAGCTGCACGACGTGGTCACCCACCACGTGACGGCCATGGTGGTCCAAGCCGACGCGGCGCAATTTCTGCTCACGTCCGCGCCGGAACGCGTCGGCGAGGGACTGACGGCCGTGAGCGACACCGGCCGTCGGGCGCTGACGGAACTGCGCTACCTGCTCGGGGTCCTGGAGGCGACCGGCGAGGCGGCATCCGCGGACCCGCCCCAGGGCCGGACACCGGCCCTGGGGCGGGTGGGGGACCTGGTCGAGGAGACCCGCAGGTCGGGTCAGCCGGTCGAGTTCTGCGAGCAGGGTGAGCGGCGGACGCTGGGCGTGGACGTGGAGCTGGCCGCTTACCGGGTGGTGCAGGAGGCGCTCACCAACGCCTTGAAGCACGCGGCCGGGAAGCCGACGCGGGTTCTGCTCCGGCACGGCGACGAGCACATAGGAATCGTGGTGACCACCGAGGGAACCGCCGCCGCACCGGTCGCGTGGAAGCCGGGCCCCACGGGCGGACGAGGGCTGGCCGGGCTGCGTGCCCGGGTTCGGATGCTGGATGGTGAACTGGAGGCCGGTCCCTGGCCCGGAGGCGGGTTCGAGGTCCGTGCCACGATTCCGTCCAAGCCCCTTCAGGAGTGACCTCGTGAGCGATACTCCGCCACCGATCCGTGTGCTCGTCTGCGACGACCAGGCGCTGGTGCGGACCGGCTACGTCACCATCTTCTCCGCGCAGCCCGACATGCAGGTCGTCGGGGAGGCCGAGAACGGACACGAGGCGGTCCAGGCCGCGCGGCTGCTGCGTCCCGACGTGGTCGTGATGGACATCCGGATGCCCCTGCTCGACGGCATCGAGGCGACGCGACAACTGGCCGGTCTCGGCACCGAAGACGCACCGAAGGTACTGGTCGTCACCACGTTCAACGTCGATGCCTACGTCTACGACGCCTTGCGTGCCGGAGCGAGCGGGTTCCTTCTCAAGGACGCGCCTCCGGCGGAGCTGGTCAACGGCATCCGGACCGTCGCCCGGGGCGAGGCCCTGCTGGCACCCGCCGTCACCCGCCACCTCATCGGCCACTTCGCCCAGCATCTGCGACCGGCCGACGCCTCCCGGCCGGCCGGACAGGACGTCGTGCGTGCGCTGACCCCCCGCGAGCTGGAAGTGTTCCAATTGATCGCCGAGGGGCTGTCGAACGCGGAAATCGCCGTGTCGATGTACATCACGCCCGAGACCGTCAAGACCTACGTGTCGCGCCTTCTGGCCAAACTCGGCCTGCGCGACCGTGTCCAGGCCGTCGTCCTCGCCCACCGGGTCGGACTGGTGCCCGGCACACCGTGACCGGCCCGCGCGTGTGCTCAGGTTCGGCGGGTCCGCGTCACGTGGAGACCGGACAGCGCATGGCTCGCAGGGAGGCAGCACGGACGCACGTTCCGGTCCCGAACCATCGGTTCGTGACCACGGTCGAGGCCGGAATATCCGCTCGCGAGGAACAGCATCGCGCTCGGGAGACAGCGATTACCTCGGTCAACCCGGAGGTACTGCCTCACGCAGCAGGTGAGCGGTTGATCGACGCGTGACGGTTCCGCCGGCACGGCCTGGCGGGCTGCGGCCGCCACCGGCTGGGGCTCGTCCGTAGCCGTACGGGGCCGACCGGCCGCTGCCATCTGCCTATCGGCGAGATGTGCGACCGGCCGCCCCGGGCCATGGAATTCGTGCCGCGCGGCCGTACCAGCCGTCTGCCCCGACCGCGCCGCTGCCTGCATCTCCTGGCTGCGCCAAGCGGTCGACGGCTCCACCCACCGCTCAGTCACGGACGCTGGTCAGCTGGTTCGGTTGTAGATCGCCGTACCGGGGCAGGCGGTGATGCCCGAGCGGGTCGCGCACCCGGTGTACTGGCTGGAGCCGTTCCACCAGGCCCAGCCGCCGATGGTGCGGCCGTTGAGCCAGGTGTACTGGCCGTTGTAGTTGGCGTCGTACGTGCGCAGGCTCCAGTGCACGTGGGCTCCGGTCGCGGCCCCGCCGGCACAGGTGTCGGTGCCGATCGTGCCGAGCAGGGCGCTGCGAGGGATCGACGTTCCGTTGTAGTAGGTGGTGTTCCACATGTGGTAGTAGTCCGTCGAGAAGCCGCCGGGGTGGATCACTCTGGTCCAGCCGCCTCCGGCACCGCACATCGAGGTCGCCGTCCCCTCCCGGGACGAGCGGACCCGCCCGCTGGCGTTGCCTCCCGCGAAGTCGAGGCTGCTCCAGTAGCCCGTCGAGCCGGTGTGGGAGTGTGCCCCGCCGGTGAGAGTCATGTAGTAGTCGGGCATCCAGGGAAGCAGCAGTCCGTTGGTGTTGGCAGCGGTGGTCCCCACCGACGGCGTCTCCTGCGGCGGAGCCGCCTTGCGCTCGGCGTACGCCGTCATGGTCCGCCGTTCCGCCTTGCCGACCAGCGGAGACTTGGCCACGTGATCGGCGAACTCGCGGTCGCCCTCAAGGCCCGAGATCCATCGCCCGTCCTTGCGGTGAGCGATGTAGAGCCAGCCCTCCGGATCGCCGTGGTGGGTGCGGGGCGCTTCGACGTACGCGACGCCACGGGCCCAGTCGGCCGAGACGGTACGGACATCGACGACCACCTTGCGGCTCTCGTCGGCGAGTTTGGTGACGGCGGCTTTCGGGGTGAGGCCCTTGGCGTCGTGGGACCGGGAGAGAACGTCTGTCGAGACGGCGTCTATCAGCGCCTGCCGACCGGCGCCGAGGCGGTTGGCCACCGCGGACGGCATCTTCACCGTGACATCGGGGGAAGGCGACTGGGCGGCGGTTGCCGGAGCCCCGGCAGGTGTTGCGGCGGAGTCGCGGAGGGCCGCCGTCGCCGAGGGGGCGGTGGCGAGCAGGCCTATGGCGGCGAGGGTCGCGACGGTGGTTCTCACGGACAGCTTGGAGAGCACGGGTGGTGTCCCTTCTGGACGAGAGGGGGCTGACAGGGCGACAGGAGCGAAAGCAGGGTGGAACGCGTGCGGCCACGCCATGGGAAGAGGAAGGGCCCTGCCGAAATGGCATGTCCGCACCAAAATCTATGCGCGTAGCATACGGGTCTGTCGGCCACCCGGAACAGACCAAGTACCCATGGAATCAAGGCAGATACCGAGAGCCGAACGACGGCGACGGTGACGGCCCGGGCGAGGCTGTCTCGGGAAGAGCCGCCACGGGTGCCGGGGTCGGTCGCATGCCCCGGGTGGCGCCGCGCCGACGGGGCGGGTGGCGCCGCCGGGCAACCGGGGGGCCCGGACTCCACGAGGGCGGCCGGGTCCGCCCAGCGACAAATGACGCAAGAGCGCCCGCACGATTCCATACATGTGTATGAAGTGGGGATGGGAAGGGGCTGCAAGAGTGCGGTCCACGGTAAGCAGCCGTACTGCCAGAGGAGTTGAGCTTGCCAACCCGGCGCTGCCTGGATCCGGCGGGGCCTGTGCCGCGACGGACGCGCTCATGGACGTTCTCCGGCTGGTTGCCCGAAGGGATTGACTTCTGCGATGGAGAGGAACACGCGTGACGGATTCGTACCAGGAGGACGTCGTGGCCGGTGAGACGGATGAGAACAAGACGCGGAAGAACGGTCTGTACGTGGACGTGAGTGCCGAGCTGGCCGAGAACATGAAGCAGGGTTGGGCCGACACCGAGCGTCGCGACCTCGAACCCATCGCCCAGGCGGCGTGCACCGCGCGCCGTCGGGCGGCCCTCTCCGCGCTGTTTCCCGGCGAACTGCTGGTGGTGCCGGCCGGCAACCCGAAGGTGCGGGCCAACGACACGGACTATCCGTTCCGGCCGTCCTCCGACTACGCCTACCTGACGGGTGACCAGTCCCAGGACTCCGTACTGGTCCTGGAGCCCGGTGCGGACGGCGAGCACGTGGCGGTCGCCTATCTGCTCCCCCGGTCGGACCGCGAGAACGGGGAGTTCTGGCGCGACTACCACGGTGAGCTCTGGGACGGCCGTCGCAACAGCCTCACCGAGAACGAGCGGCTCCTGGGCCTGCCCTGCCGTGATGTCCGCACGCTGACCGAGCGGCTGGCCGAGGCCACCGGCCCGATCCGTCTGCTGCGCGGCTACGACGCCGGGGTCGACGCCGCCCTCAACGACAAGGTGACCGCCGAGCGCGACGCCGAGTTCCGCGTCGCCCTGTCCGAGATGCGCCTCATCAAGGACGAGTTCGAGATCGCCGACCTGCGCCACGCCTGTCAGGCGACGGCGCGTGGCTTCGAGGACATCGTGCGCGTTCTCGGCACGGACACGCCGACCGCGGAGCGGGCCATCGAGGGCACGTTCTGGATGCGTGCGCGGACCGAGGGCAACGACGTGGGTTACGCGTCGGTCTGCGCCGCGGGAGCCCACGCCACGACGCTGCACTGGGTCCGCAACGACGGCGAGACCCGGCCGGGCGAACTGCTGCTGATCGACGCCGGAGTGGAGAGCCGTAACCTCTACACCGCCGATGTCACCCGCACCCTGCCGGTCGACGGCCGTTTCACGCCGGTCCAGCGCAAGGTGTACGACGCGGTGTACGCGGCGCAGTCGGCCGGTATCGCCAAGGTCCGGCCCGGTGCGAAGTACCGGGACTTCCACCACGCCGCCCAGCGGGTGCTGACCGAGCACCTCGCCTCCTGGGGCCTGTTCGGCGAGCGGTCGGTGGACGAGGCGTACGAACTCGGGCTGTACCGCCGCTGGACGCTGGCCGGCACGGGCCACATGATCGGCCTGGACGTCCACGACTGCGCGAAGGCCCGTACCGAGCTGTACGTGGACGGGACGCTGGAGGCGGGCATGGTGCTCACCGTCGAGCCCGGCCTGTACTTCCAGTCGGACGACCTGACCGTGCCCGAGGAGCTCCGCGGCATCGGCGTGCGGATCGAGGACGATCTGCTGGTCACCGACGAGGGCAACGAGAACCTCTCGGCCGACCTTCCTCGGACGGCCGACGAAGTGGAGGAGTGGATGGCCCGGCTTCGCGGCTGACATCGGCCGCCGCGGCCCTTCGGGGCCGCGGCTCGGACACGTGCGTTCTCCCTGTGGAGTGAGGGCGCAGCACCACGGAACGGAATGACGGGGAGGCGTGCGATGGAACGTCAGGACGGCCCGCGCGGAGCGCGGAGTCACGATCGTCGAGTACCGGCGGCGGTGGCGGAGGTCTTTCGGCAGGGGTGGGCGGACACGGACAGGAGGCTTCCACCCGTCTCCGGAGCCGCATACGCGGCCAAGCGGCGTGCGGCGCTGTCGACGCGGTTCCCCGGAGAGCGGATCGTCGTCCCGTCGGGCGGGCTCAAGGCCCGCAGCAACGACTTCGACTACGCCTTCCGGCCGCACTCCGCGTACATCCACCTCACGGCCGAGCTGGGGACGGCGGCGGTACCGGACAGTGTGCTCGTCCTCGAGCCCACCGGCAGCGGGCACGAGGTCACCCTGTTCACCCGGCCCCGCTCACCGCGCGATGCCGGTCCGTCCGGTGCGGAGTTCCACAGTGACCGGCAGCACGGCGAGTTCTGGGTCGGCCGGCGCCGGACGCTCCGGGAGACCGCCGAAGCCCTCGGCGTCGACGCGGTCGCCCGGGAAGGGCTGGAGCGGGCGCTCGGCGGTGGCGTACCGACCCGGGTGGTGCGCGGCGAGGACGCGCTCGTCGACGCCCTGATCCCGCCGTCCGCACCGGCCGACGCCGAGCTGCTCACCTTCCTGTCGGAGTCGCGGCTGGTCAAGGACGCGTGGGAGATCGAGCAGCTGCGCGCCGCCGTGGGGCACACGGTCGCCGGCTTCCACGACGTCGTCGGCGAACTGCCCCACGCCACCCGCCTCGCACGCGGGGAGCGGTGGGTGGAGGGCACCTTCAACCGGCGGGCGCGGCTGGAGGGTTACGGCCTGGGGTTCGAGACCATCGCGGCGGCCGGCGCGCATGCGTGCGTGCTGCACTGGATGCACAACGACGGCCCGGTCCGGGAGGGGGAGCTGCTCCTGCTGGACGCGGGCGTCGAGGCCGACTCGTTCTACACCGGGGACGTCACCCGGACGCTGCCGGTCGGCGGACGCTTCACGGATGTGCAGCGCCGCGTCTACGACCTGGTGTTCGCCGCCCAGTCGGCGGGCATCGCCGCCCTGCGGCCCGGTGCACCGTACGGCGCCTTCCACGACGCCGCGACGCGCGTCATCGCCGAGGGGCTCGACGCCTGGGGCCTGCGGCCCGGCGGTGCGGCGATCCCGCACGAGTCCGGCCTCTACCGCCGGTACACCGTATGCGGTACTGGTCACATGCTCGGCCTCGACTGCCACGACTGCGCCGCCGCCCGCAGCGAGACCTACCTGGGCGGTGTGCTGGAGGAGGGGCACGTGCTCACCGTCGAGCCCGGGCTGTACTTCCAGCCCGACGACCTGACGATCCCCGAGGAACTGCGTGGCATCGGCGTGCGGATCGAGGACGACTTCGTCATCACCGCCGACGGCGCGACGTGTCTGTCGTCGGACCTGCCACGCGACGCGGACGCGGTCGAGGCGTGGATGGACGCGTCGCGGTAGGAGCCCGCCGCCCGCTGGTCGACCAGGTCTCCGGAGAGCTGCGGCGGGCAGGCGCGGGCAGGCGCGGGCGCTGGTGCGATTGCGGTGGCGGTGGTCGGACCCACCGGGTTCGGCACGTGCGCGGTGCCGGCCGCGGTGTGGGCGTCCTCCCGGGGCCCCGTGGTCAGGCTCGGCTCGCGGGGACGCCGCAGCCGCGGCGGTGCGTCGCCGCCGGCGGCCGAGGAGCTGCCGGACCGGGCGGATCACATCGGGACGGAGGGAAGGCGGGACGGCGGACGCCCGGGAGAGCGCCCACCGTCGTCGGCCGTATGCGTGCGCGCCCGGTCAGGCGGCGGTGCCCACGACCAGATGGTCGCCGGGGATGCCGGCCTTGCCCGGCGCGTAGTAGTCCTTGATCCCGGCGACCCACGTCTCCACCCGGATCCGGTCCCCGTCGTTCGGCTCGAAGGCGTCGAAGAGCGCGTCGATGTTCGCGGGCTCGAACCCGATGGCCGTCATCAGCGCCATGAACAGCGGGCGCTCGATCAGGCCGTCGCCGTCCGGGTCGCCGAGGGCGGCCAGTGCCTCGGCGAACGCCCCGACGGTCGCGTCGAACCGCTCCGGCGACAGCACGCAGGCGGTGAACTCCTCGAAGTCGACCTCGCCGTCGCCATCGGCGTCGAGCTCGCTGCGCAGCGTCGTCCAGTACCGCCGGAACGCCGCGCGCATCGCGTCCTGCGCCGCCCGGTCCGACGCGTGCGCCTCGCGGACGACGCGGTCGGCCATGAGGTCGAAGTCGTCCGCCTCCAGGACGCCGTTGGCGTTGGCGTCGAACAGGGAGAAGACGAGCGTGGCCCGCCTGGTGGCCTCAATGCCCATGAATCCGTCACCTTTCTCCACATGCCATGTTCCCACCGACCACGGCCCGGTGCCCGGTCGGCCCACCCACTGTCCGCCGAGAAGCGGCGTCCACGGCGAAAGTCGTGGTTCTTTCACCTGAAGGACGTAACTGACCTGCGTAAACGTCAAGTTGAGGCAGGCGGAGGGGCTCTTTGGCCGCGCGCGCCCCCAGACCTCTAGGCTGAGCCGATGCGCACCCCGTCCGCCGCGAGCGGCCCCCGTACGAGACAGGTCCACCGCCGATGACCAGGGAGACCCGGACGCTGCCCGCGCTCGCCCCCGGTTCGGTGGACACCCCCTTCGTCATCGCCGGCTACGACGAGGTCGTCACGCACGACACGCTCTGGGACGCGCACTCCCACCCCTTCCACGAACTGCTCTGGAACGAGCGCGGCGCCTCCACAGCGGTGGTCGGCAGCCGGATCTGGACGATCACCCCGACCCTGGGCCTGTGGATGCCCGCGGGGACCCTGCACACCGGATCGGCGACCGCCGGAACCTGGTTCCGGGCGAGCTTCTTCGGCTTCCGCACCACCGCGTCGATCTCCGCCACGCCGGTCGCCGTCGAGATCACCCCGCTGTTGCGCCTGCTGCTGCAACGGCTCGGCGAACCCGGCCTCACGGCCGCCTCGCGCGCCGCTACCGAGGCGCTGGTGCTCGACGTCCTCGTCCCGTCGCCCCGCGAACTGCTCGTGCGGATCCCGGCCTCCGAGCTGCTGCGCCCGATCGCCGACGCGGTGCGCGAGGAGCCGGCCGACCGGCGGACCCTGGCGGACTGGGCATCCGCCCTCGGCGTCAGCGCCCGCACGGTCACCCGGGCGTTCACCACCGAGACGGGCACGAGCTTCGTGCGCTGGGTGGCGGCGGTCCGCGCCCAGCACGCCATCGGCCTGCTGGCCCGGGGATGGGACGTGGAGGCGGTGGCCGAACAGGTCGGCTACCGCTCGGCGAGCGCGTTCGGCGCCGCCTTCCGGCGTACGAC
This sequence comes from Streptomyces sp. NPDC017520, assembly GCF_044329855.1. Classification (NCBI taxonomy): domain Bacteria; kingdom Bacillati; phylum Actinomycetota; class Actinomycetes; order Kitasatosporales; family Streptomycetaceae; genus Streptomyces; species Streptomyces sp. NPDC017520. The sequence continues at coordinate 61,374 of NZ_JBIRKB010000020.1, read as the reverse complement.
CGGGCTCACCCCGGGGGCCTTCCGGCCGGAGTGACCGCCGCGCCATGTCCGTATCGCTACAGGGCCTGTCCTAAACGGTTGATTGCGACAGTCGGGCCGAGTCTCATAAAGTGCGAAGGCAAGCCTTACCTAAGCCGATGACGCACGTGCCGCGCACCGATCCATGACGGTCGCGCACGCCCCAACGTGCGAGAAGCGGCACCCCGACATCCGGAAAGCCGGGTACACAAGCATGTCTTCACACCGCCTCCGCCTGCTCGTCGTGGCGGCCGCCCTCGTCGGCGTCTCCGCCTGCGGCGGGACCTCCGACGCCGGGAACAAGGACGACGAAAGCCGTTCCGGCGGGTTCCCCATGACCGTCGAGCACGCCCTGGGCAAGACCACGATCCCGGCGAAGCCGAAGCGCGTCGCGACCGTCAACTGGGCCAACCATGAAGTGCCGCTCGCGCTCGGCGTCGTGCCCGTCGGCATGGCCGCGGCCAACTTCGGCGACGACAACGACGACGGCGTGCTGCCCTGGGTCGAGGAGAGGCTCGACGAGCTGAAGGCGAAGACCCCGGTGCTCTTCGACGAGACCGACGGCATCGACTTCGAGGCCGTGGCGGACACGAAGCCGGACGTCATCCTGGCCGCGTACTCGGGTCTGACCAAGAAGGACTACGAGACCCTCAGCGAGATCGCCCCCGTCGTCGCCTACCCGGACGCCGCCTGGGCGACGCCGTGGCGCGAGATCATCCGGACGAACAGCACGGCGATCGGGCTGGCCGATCAGGGCGAGAAGCTGATCAAGAAGCTCGACGGAGACATAGCGAAGACCGCGGCGAAGTACCCGCAGCTCAAGGGCAAGTCGGCGATGTTCATGACGCACGTCGACCCCAACGACGTCAGCCAGGTCGGCTTCTACACCGCCCACGACACCCGCACACAGTTCTTCCAGGACCTCGGCATGAAGATCCCCGGGTCCATCGCGAAGGCGTCCGAGGGCACGAAGAAGTTCGCCCTCACCAAGAGCGCCGAGCAGGTCGACGCGTTCGACGACGTCGACATCATCACCGGCTACGGCGACGACACCGGCGAGCTGCTGAAGACGGTCACCAAGGACCCGCTGCTCTCGAAGATCCCCGCCGTCGAGCGCGGCTCCGTCTACCTCCTGCCCGGCACCAGCCCGCTGGCCACGGCCGCGAACCCGACGCCGCTGTCGATCAGCTACGTGCTGGACGACTACGCCGCCGCCCTCGCCAAGGCCGCGGACAAGGTCAAGTGACCGAGCCCGACACCCGCACCCCGCCGGACGTCGTCACCAGGCGTCCGGCGGGCGTGCGCCTGCTGTGGATCCTCCTCTCCGTACTCGCCCTGGCCGCGGTCATGGTCGCGTCCGTCGCCATCGGCTCCCGCGACGTCCCCTGGTCCGACGTCGTCGCGGCGCTCGGCGGCGCGGACGACACCCTGGGCCGGGCGGCGGCGACGAAGCGGATCCCCCGTACCGTCCTTGCCGTCGTCATCGGCGCCGCACTCGGCCTCGCGGGCGGCGTGATGCAGGGCGTGACCCGTAACCCGCTGGCCGACCCGGGCATCCTCGGCGTCAACATGGGGGCGTCCCTCGCCGTCGTCACAGCGGTCGCGTTCTTCGGGCTCACCTCGCCGACCGGATACGTCTGGACCGCCGTCCTGGGCGCGGCCCTCGCCGCCCTGTTCGTCTACACCGTGGGAACCCTCGGCAGAGGAGGGGCGACCCCCCTCAAGCTGGCACTCGCCGGAGCCGCCACGTCCGCGGCCTTCGCTTCCCTCGTCAGCGCGGTCATCCTGCCGCGCAACGACATCGCCGGAAGCTTCAAGCTCTGGCAGATCGGCGGCGTCGGCGGCGCGTCCTTCGAACGCATCGGCCAGATCATGCCGTTCCTCGCGGTCGGCTTCGCCGTCTGCCTGCTCTCGGCCCGCGCCCTCAACTCGCTGGCACTCGGCGACGAGCTGGCGGCAGGCCTCGGTGAACGGGTCGCCGTGGCACGCGCCGTGGCCGCCCTCGGCGCCGTGCTGCTCTGCGGCGCGGCCACCGCCGTCGCCGGGCCGATCGGCTTCGTCGGCCTCGTCGTCCCGCACACCTGCCGGCTGCTCGTCGGCGTCGACCACCGCTGGCTCCTGCCGCTCTCGGCCGTGCTCGGCGCGGTCCTGCTCACCGCCGCCGACGTCGTCGGCCGGATCGTGGCACGCCCCTCGGAGGTCGACGTCGGCATCGTGACCGCACTGATCGGGGCCCCCTTCTTCATCTACATCGTCCGCCGACAGAAGGTACGTGCCCTGTGAGCGCCCCTGTCCTCACCCGGCCGTCGTCCGTCGAGGCCGCCACCCGCCGTCGCCTGCGCGGCGCATCGCGCCGCCGCCGGGTCGTCCTGGCGCTGATGGTCCTCGTCCTCGCCGCGTTCGCCGTGACGCTCATGGCAGGCCGGACCTTCTACCCGCCCGGAGACGTGTTCCGGGTGATTCTCGGGGAGCAGGTGCCGGGCGCGTCGTTCACGGTGGGCCGGCTGCGGCTGCCCCGCGCGGTCCTCGCGCTGGTGGCCGGATTCAGCTTCGGCCTGGCCGGGGTCACCTTCCAGACGATGCTCCGCAACCCGCTCGCCAGCCCCGACATCATCGGCATCAGCTCCGGGGCGAGCGCCGCCGCGGCCATCGCCATCGTGACCCTCTCGCTCGGCGAGGTCCAGGTCTCCGTCCTCGCCATCGCCGCCGGCCTCGGGATCGCCCTGCTGGTGTACTCCCTGGCCTTCAAGGGCGGCGTCGTCGGCACCCGGCTCATCCTGATCGGCATCGGGATCTCCGCGATGCTCGACAGCATCACCTCCTACGTCCTGTCCGGGGCCGCCGAATGGGACCTCCAGGAGGCGATGCGCTGGCTGACCGGCAGCCTCAACGGAGCCACCTGGGACCAGGTCGTCCCCGCCCTCGTCGCGGCGGCCGTCCTCACCCCGCTGCTGCTGGGCCAGGCCCGTAACCTCTCCGCGCTCCAGCTCGGCGACGACACCGCCGCCGCCCTCGGCGTACGCGTGGAGCGCACCCGGATCACGCTGATCGTCGCCGCCGTCGGGCTGATCGCCTTCGCCACGGCGGCGGCCGGCCCCATCGCGTTCGTGGCGTTCCTCTCCGGACCCATCGCGGCCCGGATCACCGGGGCGGGCGGCTCCCTGCTGGTGCCCGCCGGACTCGTCGGCTCGCTGCTCGTCCTCGTCGCCGACTTCACCGGCCAGTTCGCCTTCGGCGAGCGCTACCCGGTCGGCGTCGTCACCGGCGTCCTCGGAGCCCCCTACCTCGTCTACCTGATCATCCGCACCAACCGGGCGGGAGGCTCGCTATGACCACGCACCACCGACTGACCGCCGAAGGACTCACTCTCGGCTACGGCGACCGCACCGTCGTCGACTCCCTCGACCTGGCCGTACCGCCAGGCCGGATCACCGTGATCGTCGGCGCCAACGCCTGCGGCAAGTCGACGCTGCTGCGTTCCATGTCCCGGCTGCTCGCCCCCCGGGCCGGCCGCGTCGTCCTGGACGGCAAGGAGGTGCACCGGCTGCCCGCCAAGGAACTGGCCCGCACCCTCGGCCTGCTGCCGCAGTCGCCCGTCGCCCCCGAGGGCATCACCGTCTCCGACCTCGTCGGCCGCGGCCGCCACCCGCACCAGTCGGTCTTCTCCCGCTGGAACGAGAAGGACGACGCCGCCGTGGCCGCCGCCCTGGAGGCCACCCACACCGAACCGCTCGCCGAGCGCGCGGTGGACGAACTCTCCGGCGGCCAGCGCCAGCGCGTCTGGATCGCGATGGCCCTCGCCCAGCAGACCGATCTGCTGCTGCTCGACGAGCCGACCACCTTCCTCGACGCCAGCCACCAGATCGAGGTCCTCGACCTGCTGACCGACCTGAACCGCTCGCGCGGCACCACCATCGTGATGGTCCTGCACGACCTCAACCTCGCCGCCCGGTACGCGGACCACCTGATCGCACTGGCCGACGGCAAGCTCCACGCGTCCGGCACCCCGGCCGACGTGCTGACGGAGGAGACCGTACGGGTGGTGTTCGACCTCGACAGCCGCATCATCGAGGACCCCGTGTCGGGCCGCCCCCTGATGCTCCCGATCGGCCGCCACCACGTCGTGGACCGGGCCGAGGCACTGACCGCCGGGGAGGCGACCGCGTGAACGCGGGGGCGTACGCCCCCTGATCGGCTGACTGCCGTGTGTCACTGACATGTTTCGAAGAGTGACGGGGCACACAGGGTAGGTCGGGCGCCGGGCCCCGGTCCGGCACTCGCCCTTTTCGTCGAAGCGGTCATGGGGAGAACCTCGGTGGAGAACACCTCGGTGCAGAACTCGGTGCAGAACAAGGAAACCGTCCGGAACTGTCCGTTCGACTACGCGCAGCAGCTGGAGTTCGACCCCCAGCTCAGGCAATTGCTGACCGAGGAGCCGGTGTCCCGCATCCGTATGGCGTACGGAGAGGGCGAGGCCTGGCTGGTCACCCGCTACGAGGACGTCCGGACGGTCACCACCGACCGGCGGTTCAGCCGCAGCGCCGTCCTCGGCCGTGACTTCCCCCGGATGACACCGGAACCGATCGTGCAGGCGGAGTCCATCAACCTCATGGACCCGCCCGCCAGCAGCCGGCTGCGGGGCCTGGTCGCCAAGAGCTTCACCCCGCGTCGCGTCGAGCAGATGCGCGGCGGGACCCAGCGCGTGGTGGACCGGCTGCTGGACGAGATGGAGGAGGAGGGCGCACCGGCCGACTTCGTCGCCCGGGTCTCCGCGCCGCTGCCGCTGATCACCATCTGCGAGGCACTCGACATCCCCGAGGCCGACCGCCCCTGGCTCCGCGCCCACGCCATGACCATGATGAACGTCGGGGCCGCGGGCAAGGAGGACGCGGTACGCGCCAAGGCGGAGCTGCGTGGCTACTTCCAGGAGCTGACCGCGGAGCGACGCCGCTCCCCGGGCGAGGACCTCATCAGCACCCTGGCCACCGCCAGGGACGGCGACGAACTGCTGGACGACGACGAGCTGGCCGTCATGGCGATGGTCCTGCTCATCACCGGCCAGGACACCACGACCTACCAGCTCGGCAACATCGCCTACACCCTGCTCACCCGCCCGGACCTCATGCGGTCCCTCCGGGCCGAACCGCAGCGGCTGCCCCGCACCCTGGAGGAGCTGCTGCGCCACATCCCCTTCCGCAAGGGCGTCGGCATCCCGCGCATCGCGCTGGAGGACGTGGAGCTCTCCGGAGTCCTCATCAAGGCCGGCGACGTGGTGCACGTGTCCTACCTGACGGCCAACCGGGACTCCGCCAAGTTCGACCGTCCCGACGAGCTGGATCCCGACCGGCCGACCATCCCCCACATGACGTTCGGCTGGGGCGCCCACCACTGCCTGGGCGCACCGCTGGCCACCATGGAACTGGAAGTGGCCTTCTCCACGCTGCTGACCCGCTTCCCGGCCCTGCGTCTGGACGTGCCGCCGGCGGACGTCTCGTGGAACACGACGTCCATCTGGCGTTACCCGCTCGCCCTGCCCGTCACATGGTGACGAGGGCCTTCGCTCCAGAGAACGAGGAGAACCCATGGCGACCCTGTGCCGACCGGCCATCGCTGTGCCCGAGCACGTCATCACGATGCAGCAGACCCTCGACCTGGCCCGGGAGACCCACGCCGGGCACCCGCAGCGCGAGCTCGTCCTGAGGCTCATCCGGAACACCGGCGTCCAGACCCGGCACCTCGTGCAGCCCATCGAGAAGACGCTGCGGCACCCCGGTTTCGAGGCCCGCAACCAGGTGTACGAGGCCGAGGCCAAGACCCGGGTCCCCGAAGTCGTCCGGCAGGCGCTCGCCAACGCCGACACCGACCCGTCCCAGATCGACCTGATCGTCTACGTCTCCTGCACGGGCTTCATGATGCCCTCGCTGACCGCGTGGATCATCAACAGCATGGGCTTCAGACCCGAGACCCGCCAACTGCCCATCGCCCAGCTCGGCTGCGCGGCGGGCGGCGCGGCGATCAACCGAGCGCACGACTTCTGCCTGGCCTACCCCGAGTCCAACGTCCTCATCGTCTCCTGCGAGTTCTGCTCGCTGTGCTACCAGCCCACCGACATCGGGGTCGGCTCGCTGCTCTCCAACGGTCTCTTCGGCGACGCCCTCTCCGCCGCCGTCGTACGGGGGCAGGGCGGGACCGGCATGCGCCTGGAGCGCAACGGCTCCCACCTGGTGCCCGACACCGAGGACTGGATCTCCTACGCCGTCCGCGACACCGGGTTCCACTTCCAGCTGGACAAGCGGGTCCCGGGCACCATGGAGATGCTCGCCCCGGTGCTCCTGGACCTGGTCGACCTGCACGGCTGGTCCGTCCCCAACATGGACTTCTTCATCGTCCACGCGGGCGGACCGCGCATCCTGGACGACCTCTGCCACTTCCTGGACCTGCCGCCCGAGATGTTCCGCTACAGCCGGGCCACCCTCACCGAACGCGGCAACATCGCCAGCTCCGTCGTCTTCGACGCACTGGCGCGGCTCTTCGACGACGGCGGGGCCGCCGAGTCCGCGCAGGGGCTCATCGCCGGCTTCGGGCCCGGCATCACCGCCGAAGTGGCCGTGGGCAGTTGGGCCAAGGACGAACTGCGGGCGGACGTCGGACACGACCTCGGCGAGCTGGAGCTGACCGCGGGCGTTGCGCTGTCCGGCTGAACCGGCTAAGGCGACCGACGGGCGGGGACGAAGGAACGGGTGTTCGTGATGCGCGGACGCACTTGCTCCGTGACCGGATCCCCACCTCTAGGAGAACGCATGCGCCTGCCCGCCCGATGGGCCACGGCCGCCCTGCTGCTGATCGCACCGCTGATCGGCGCACCCGCCACGGCCTCGGCCGACAGCGGACCGGAAGGGGTTCTGGTGGAGCAGTCCACCCGGGCCGTACCCGGGCAGTACATCGTCACCCTGAAGCCCGAACTCTCGCCGGACACCGTCCTGCGGGAGTTCGGGCTCGACCCGTTGTTCCGTTACGGAAGCGCTCTGCACGGCTTCGCCGCCGCGCTCACCGCCGCCGAACTTGAGGCGGTCCGGGCCGTTCCCGGCGTCCTCGCCGTCGAGGAGAACGCCGAGGTGACCGTTCCCGCGCCCACCGCCGCGAACCTGCTGCGAGCGCCCGCGGCCGGCTGGGGCACCGACCGTATCGACCAGCGCGCCCTGCCGCTGGACGACACCTTCACCACCACGGCCACCGGCAAGGGGGTGAAGGCGTACGTCGTCGACACCGGGATCGACGCCGCGCACAGTGAATTCGGCGGCCGGGTCGTCAACGGGTACGACGCCGTCGGGGACGGCCGCGCCGGCATGGACTGCAACGGACACGGCACGCATGTGGCGGGCACGGTGGGCGGCGCGGTGTCCGGCGTGGCGAAGGACGCCTCGCTGGTCAACGTACGCGTCCTCGACTGCGAGGGCCGGGGCACCTGGGCCGGCATCCTCGCCGGGTTCGACTGGGTCGCCAAGGACGCCGAGCGCGGCGGTGTCCCCGCCGTGCTGAACGCCTCGCTCGGCGGCGACCGCTCCACGGCCGTCGACGCCGCGGTCGAGGCGGTCGCCGACGCGGGCGTGCTGCCCGTCGTGGCCGCGGGCAACGACGACCGGGACGCCTGTGACGTCTCGCCGGCCGGCGCGGACGGTGTGTTCACCGTCGGGGCGAGTGACCGGCAGGACCGGGAGACCTCCTTCAGCAACTGGGGCTCCTGTCTCTCGCTCTACGCCCCCGGCGCCGACATCGTCTCCGCCCGCCTCGGCGGCGGCACCGTCTCGCTGAACGGCACCTCCATGGCCAGCCCGCACGTCGCGGGTGTCGCGGCGCTCTACAAGGAGGAGAACCCCTCGGCCTCTCCCGCCGCCGTCTCCCGGTGGCTGGCGGACACGGCCACCCCGGACGTGCTCTCCGCTCTCGGTCAGGGCTCGCCCGACCTGCTGCTGTACACCGGCGGCCTCTGACAAACCGTCGGGTGGCCGGACCGGCGACTTGTCCACGGGGTGGGGGAGCGGTGACCGCGCGACGGGATCCGCTCCCCGGCCCGGCCACCCGGCTGTTGTCGGAACAGTGGACGACCTCTCATTTCTCTGCAACTCTCTGACGGCACAACGCAAAACAGGCCGCAGCGCATGCAGAAACACGTGTTCCCTGGCTGCGGTCACAGAGCCGCGCCCTCGACGCACCCTGCGCCGAGGCCGAAGATCGGGGAGCTATGAGAGCCAGACGCTGGAGATGGCGGGCGATATCCGCCTTGGTCACCACGAGTCTTCTGATGATCGGCGTACCGTCGCTCGCCGCGGCGGCGGCCGACGGCCCCAACCTCGCCGCGGGCCGGGCCGCGGCCGCGAGCAGTGCCCATGCCGAGTACGGCGCGTCCAACATCACCGACGGCAACCGGTCCACGTACTGGGAGAGCGCGGGAGGCGGACTGCCCCAGTGGGTCCAGACGGACCTGGGCGCGGGCGCCCGCGTCGACGAGGTGAAGCTGACCCTGCCGGCGGGCTGGGAGACCCGCACCCAGACGCTGTCCCTCCAGGGCAGCGCGGACGGCACCAGCTTCGCCACCCTGAAGAACACCGCGACGTACACCTTCGCCCCGGGGGCGGCGAACGAGGTCACCATCGCGTTCCCGGCCACGCTGACCCGCTTCGTACGCGTCGACATCACCGCCAACACCGGCTGGCCGGCCGCGCAGCTCTCCGAGCTGGAGGTCCGGGGCGCCGGTGACTCGTCGGCCGACCTCGCCGCGGGCAAGACCCTCACCGCGAGCAGCGGCAGCGGATCCCGGGCTCCGGCCAACGCCAACGACGGCAACCGGGACAGCTACTGGGCCGGCGGCGACGACCAGTTCCCGCAGTGGATCCAGGCGGACCTGGGCGGTTCGCTCGGTGTGGACCGGGTGGTCCTGCGACTGCCCGACGGCTGGGCCGCGCGCAGTCAGACGCTGAAGCTCCAGGGCAGCGCGAACGGCACGGACTTCGCCGACCTCACCGCGTCCAAGGCGTACCGCTTCGACGCGGCGGGGGGACAGTCGGCGACGATCACCTTCGACGCCACGACCACCCGGTACGTCCGTGTGCTGATCACCGCCAACAGCGGTGCGCAGGCAGCGCAGTTGGCGGAACTGGAGATCTACGGCCCCACCACCGGCGACACACAGGCCCCGACCGCACCGGCCGGCCTGGCGTTCACCGAGCCCGCCACCGGGCAGATCCGGCTGACGTGGCAGGGCTCCACGGACGACAAGGGCGTCACCGGCTACGACGTCTACGCGAACAACACCCTGCTGACCAGCGTCGCGGGCGACGTCACCACCTACACCGACACCCGGCCGGCCGGGCAGGACGTCAGCTACTTCGTCCGCGCCAAGGACGCGGCGGGCAACGTCTCGGCCAACAGCGCCACCGTCACCCGGCGCGGCGACACCGGTGACACCCAGGCCCCCACCGCCCCCTCCGCGCTGGCGTACACCGAGCCCTCCGGCGGCTCGGTCAAGCTGACCTGGGGAGCGTCCACCGACAACAAGGGCGTGACCGGCTACGACGTCTACGCCAACAACGTGCTGCGCGGCAGCGTCGCCGGAAACGTGCTGACGTACACCGACACCCAGCCGACGTCCACCACGGTCAGTTACGTCGTGCGGGCCAAGGACGCGGCGGGCAACGTATCCGGTGACAGCAACACCGTCACCCGCAACGGGCAGAGCGGCTCGGACTCCAACCTCGCCGTGAACAAGCCGATCACCGCCTCCTCCGTGGTCCACACCTACGTCGCGGAGAACGCCAACGACAACAGCACCTCCACCTACTGGGAGGGCGCGGGCGGCAGTTACCCGAACACCCTCACCGTGAAGCTCGGCTCCAACGCCGACACCGCGAACGTCGTCGTCAAACTCAACCCCGACCACAGCTGGGGGCCGCGCACGCAGCGCATCGAGGTCCTCGGCCGGGAGCAGAGCTCCTCCTCCTTCAACTCCCTGTCGGCCGCCAGGGATTACGCCTTCAACCCGGCGTCCGGCAACACGGTGACCATCCCGGTCTCCGCGCGCGTCGCGGACGTCCAGCTGAAGTTCACCGCCAACAGCGGCTCCGGAGCCGGGCAGGTCGCGGAGTTCCAGGTCCTGGGCGCTCCGGCGGCCAACCCGGACCTCCAGGTCACCGGCATCGCCGCCGCACCCGCCGCACCGGTCGAGACGGACGAGGTCACCCTGACCGCGACCGTCCGCAACGCCGGCGCGCTCGCCGCCCCGGCCAGCAAGGTCGAGCTGCGCCTCGGCGGCACCAAGGTCGCCACCGCCTCCGTCGGCGCACTGGCGGCGGGCGCCTCCACCCAGGTCGACGCCTCCATCGGGGCCCGGAACGCGGGCAGTTACGTGCTGAGCGCGGTCGCCGACCCGGCAGGCGAGGTCATCGAGCAGAACGAGACCAACAACGGCTTCACCAGCACCTCCCCGCTGGTCGTGAAGCCGGTCTCCAGCTCCGACCTGGTGGCCTCGGCGGTCACCACCTCTCCCTCGGCCGCGTCCGCCGGTGAGACGGTCACCTTCTCCGTCGCGCTGAAGAACCAGGGCACGGTGGCCTCGGCCGCCGGCGCCCACGGCATCACCCTGACGCTCGTCGACAGCAAGGGCGCCACGGTGAAGACGCTCACCGGCAGCCACACCGGGGCCATCGCGGCGGGAGCCACCACCGCGCCGGTCGCGCTCGGCTCCTGGACCGCCGCCAACGGCTCGTACACCATGCGGACCGTGATCGCGGCCGACGCCAACGAACTCCCGGTCAAGCGCGAGAACAACACCTCCACCCAGGCGCTCTTCGTCGGACGCGGCGCCAACATGCCGTACGACATGTACGAGGCGGAGGACGGTACGGCCGGCGGCGGCGCGAAGGTCGTCGGCCCCAACCGGACGGTCGGCGACATCGCGGGCGAGGCCTCGGGACGCAAGGCCGTCACCCTCGACCGGACCGGCGACTCCGTCGAGTTCACCACCCGGGCCGCCACCAACACCCTGGTCACCCGGTTCTCCATCCCCGACGCCCCGGGCGGCGGCGGCATCGACTCCACCCTGAACCTCTACGTGGACGGCGTCCTCCTCAAGGCGATCGACCTCACCTCCAAGTACGCCTGGCTGTACGGGAACGAGGCCGCTCCCGGCAACTCCCCGGGCTCCGGGGCGCCCCGTCACATCTACGACGAGGCGAATACGATGCTGGGCAGGACCATCCCGGCGGGCTCCAAGATCCGGCTCCAGAAGGACACCGCCAACACCACCACGTACGCGATCGACTTCATCAACCTGGAGCAGGTCGCCCCGGTCGCCAACCCGGACCCCGCCACGTACACCGTGCCGGCCGGCTTCACCCACCAGGACGTCCAGAACGCCCTGGACAAGGTCCGCATGGACACCACGGGCGCCCTCGTGGGTGTCTACCTCCCGGCGGGGGAGTACAGCACGGCCAGTAAGTTCCAGGTCTACGGCAAGGCCGTCAAGGTGGTTGGCGCGGGTCCCTGGTACACCCGCTTCAACGCCCCTTCCACCCAGGACAACACCGATATCGGCTTCCGGGCCGAGGCCAGTGCCAAGGGGTCCTCGTTCGCGAACTTCGCGTACTTCGGCAACTACACGTCCCGGATCGACGGACCGGGCAAGGTGTTCGACTTCTCAGGCGTGTCGGACATCGTGATCGACAACATCTGGAACGAGCACATGGTGTGCCTCTACTGGGGTGCCAACACCGACAGAGTGACCATCAAGAACTCCCGGATCCGCAACATGTTCGCCGACGGCGTCAACATGACCAACGGGTCCACCGACAACCTGGTGACCAACAACGAGGCACGGGCCACCGGCGACGACAGCTTCGCGCTCTTCTCGGCGATCGACGCCGGGGGAGCGGACATGAAGAACAACGTCTACGAGAACCTGACCTCGATCCTCACCTGGCGCGCGGCGGGCGTCGCCGTCTACGGCGGTTACGACAACACCTTCCGCAACATCCACATCGCCGACACCCTGGTGTACGCCGGGATCACGGTCAGCTCCCTGGACTTCGGCTACCCGATGAACGGGTTCGGGACCGGACCGACGACGATCGAGAACGTCTCGATCGTGCGCGCGGGCGGTCATTTCTGGGGATCGCAGACCTTCCCCGGCATCTGGCTGTTCTCGGCGTCCAAGGTGTTCCAGGGCATCCGCGTCACCAACGTGGACATCGTCGATCCCACCTACAGCGGGATCATGTTCCAGACGAACTACGTAGGCGGACAGCCCCAGTTCCCGATCAAGGACACCGTGCTCACCGACGTGTCCATCTCGGGCGCGCGCAAGAGCGGTGACGCCTTCGACGCCAAGTCCGGGTTCGGGCTGTGGGCCAACGAGATGCCGGAGGCCGGGCAGGGGCCCGCCGTCGGCGAGGTCACCTTCAACGGCCTGAAGCTCAGCGACAACGCCCAGGACGTCAGGAACACCACCTCCACCTTCAAGATCATCACCAACCCGTAGCCGGGAGGAGAGGCCGCGGTCACCGGCGAGGGGGCGCCTCCCGATGACAGGAAGGCGCCCCTTTTGCATGCAATCCTTGCATTGATAAGTCAATTGTTTGCGTTGCTTACGCTAGTCTTGCGGCATGACACGACGACTTGCTCAGGTTGCCAAGAAGGTTGGGGTCAGCGAGGCCACGGTGAGCCGGGTGCTCAACGGCAAGCCCGGGGTCTCCCGGACCACCCGGCAGTCCGTGCTGACCGCCCTGGACGTCCTCGGCTACGAGCGGCCCACCCAACTGCGGGGCGAGCGCGCCCGGCTCGTCGGCCTCGTCCTGCCCGAACTGCAGAACCCGATCTTCCCCGCCTTCGCCGAGGTGATCGGCGGCTCCCTCGCCCAGCAGGGGCTCACCCCCGTGCTGTGCACCCAGACCAAGGGCGGAGTCTCCGAAGCGGAGTACGTGGACCTCCTGCTCCAGCAGCAGGTCTCCGGGGTGGTCTTCGCCGGCGGTCTCTTCGCACAGGCCGACGAGGCCCATGAGCACTACCACCGGCTCGCGGAGCGCCGCATCCCCGTCGTGCTGATCAACGCCCCCATAGAAGGACTGGACTTCCCCTGCGTCTCCTGCGACGACGCCGTCGCGATCGAGCGCGCCTGGCGCCACCTGGCCTCCCTCGGTCACGAGCGCATCGGCGTGGTGATGGGCCCCTCCGACCATGTGCCCTCCCGCCGCAAGCTCGCAGCCGCCCGGTCTGTCGCGGCGGCCACTGGCGGGCAGTTGCCCGAGGAGTACGTCGAGCGCGCGATGTTCTCCCTGGAAGGCGGGCAGGCCGCGGCCTCCCGGCTGCTGGAGCGCGGAGTCACCGGCATCATCTGCGCCAGCGATCCCCTGGCTCTCGGCGCGGTGCGGGCGGCCCGCAGACGCGGCCTCCGGGTGCCGTCGGAGATCTCGGTCGTCGGCTACGACGACTCGGCGTTCATGAACTGCACCGAGCCCCCGCTCACCACGATCCGCCAGCCCATCGAGGCCATGGGCCGGGCCGCCGTCGAACTGCTCTGCGCGGGTATCCAGGGCGGGTCGGTCCCCCCGGACGAGCTGCTGTTCGAGCCGGAGCTGGTGGTACGGGGCTCCACCGCGAAGGCGCCCCGCTGATCCCGCGGATCGCGGCGCCGTCGCGGCTGCGGCACAGTGGGCACATGGACGACCTCAACGCACTCGCCGAGGAACACCTGACCGCGGCCCGCGCCTCCGCGCACGGCCGCAGCGCCCACCTGCTGCTCCAGCAGCCCCCCTTGCGGCAGACGGTGATCGCCCTCACCGAGGGGACGGCGCTCGACGAGCACAACGCGCCGCCCGCGGCCTCGCTCCTCGTCCTGCGCGGCAGCGTCCGCCTCACCGCCGCCTCCGGGGACGTCGAGCTGCCGTCCGGGACCCTGCACCCGATCCCGCGGGAACGGCACGGACTGCTGGCGCTCCAGGACGCCGTGGTCCTGCTCACGGCCGTCAACGACTGATCCGGCCGGGGGCGCGCGGTACCGGCCGGGGAGGGGTGTGCTCCGGCCGCGACGTGGCAGGAGAGGATCGAGCGGAGTCATCGCGTCCGGAGACGGACAGGTCACGCCGCCCGCCGCGCCCGCCCACGTCCCCGGAGTACCAGCTTGTCCACCCAGACCGCATCCGCCGCGGAAAGCACCGCCCCCGCCGTCCTGCCCCGCCGCTGGGGCGCTGCCCTGCGGCGTACACCGGTCTCGCTGTGGAACGACGACGTCACCGACTGGGCCGCCGCCCTGACGTACTACGCCATCCTCGCCCTGCTCCCGGCGCTCCTGGTCACGGTCTCCGTGATCGGACTGGCCAACCCCGACGCGACCGGCGCCCTGATCGCCGACATCACCGCGTTCGCGCCGGCCGAGTCCGGCGAGGCGCTGCGCAGGCCGTTGGAGGCGGCGACCGAACAGCGCTCCGCCGTCTGGCTGCTCGTCGCCACCGGGTCCGTGAGCGCCGTGTGGTCCGCGTGCAGCTACCTCGCGGTCTTCCGCCGGGCGATGCACGCCATGCACGGCGTCCGGGACACGCGCCCGCCCCTGCGGCAGGCGCACGTCATCGTCGTCTCCGCGATCGGCCTGCTCCTCCTGCTGATGACCAGCGCCTTCGCCATCGTCATGACCGGTCCGTTGGCCCGCTGGCTGGGCCGCCGCATCGGCCTGCCGCACGAGGGGGAGACCCTGTGGACGGCGCTGAAATGGCCGCTGCTGGTCTTTCTCGTGGCCTGTCTGATCATGGTCCTCTTCAGTACCGGGCCCCGCTCCGCGCGTGGTGTCCGCCGGGGCCTGCCCGGTGGGATCCTCGCCGCGTTCTGCTGGCTCACCGCGTCGGCGCTGTTCGCTCTCTACGCGACCCAGGTCGGCAGCTACAGCAGGCTGTACGGGTCGCTCGCCGGGCTCGTCGTCTTCCTCATCTGGGTCTGGTTCGCCAACCTCTCGCTGCTGGCCGGCGCCCAGTTCAACGTGGAGCTGCGGCGGCCCGAGCCGGAGCGGGAGGCCGGCGCCCACGACGGGGAGCCCGTCACGGCCGAAGAACGATCCTGACCGGGTCGCCCTCCTTGGTCTCCACCCGACGCACGGCCGCCACCGCGTCCTCCAGGGGCAGGATGTCGGTGATCGACCGGGAGAAGTCCAGCCGGCCGCCCTCGGTGAGCCGGACGAGCTGCGTCACATGGTGTCCCTCCGAGCCGTAGTGGCCCAGGATGCGGTGCTGGAGGTAGCTGAACAGGGTGGGGCGGGCGACGGTCAGCGGCTGGTCGGTCAACCCCACCAGCACCAGCCGTCCCTTCGGGGCCAGTGTGGTCAGCGCCTGTTCGCGGGCCGCGGGGACCCCGGCGAAGTCGAACGCCGCGTCCAGGCCCACGCCGCCCGTCGCCCCGAGCACCTTCTCGCGGAACAGCGGATCGGCGGGGTCCAGCGCCAGGTCGGCCCCGAACTCCAGGGCCCGCCGCCGGGCCGCCGGAGCGGGGTCCACCGCGACGACCGGATGTGCGCCCACCGCCCGCAGCACCTGCACGGCGTGCGCGCCGAGCCCGCCCGCGCCCCAGACGCCCACGGCCTCCGCCGCCCGGACGTCGCCGGTGGCGGTCACCGCCGCCCAGGGCGTCGAGACCGCGTCCGGGATGATCGCGGCCTGCTCGAAGGGGAGGGCGTCGGGCAGGGCGACGAGGGTCGACGCGGTGGCGAGGGCGTACTCCGCCCAGCCGCCGTCGTAGTCGACGCCACGGGTGTGCGTCCGGCCCCGGCGCTGCTCGCCCGCCTGGAGCACCACCCTCGTGCCGGGCGGCCAGCCGGTGACGTCCGGACCCGGCTCCGCCACGGTCCCGGCCACCTCGTGGCCCAGGGTGACGGTGTCCCCCTCCAGGTACAGCGGGCTCAGCGTGCCGTCGACGAGGTGCACGTCGGAGAGGCAGACCCCCGCCGCCTCGACCTTCACCAGCACCTCGCCGGGACCGGGCACGGGCCTGTCCACCTCCTCCACGGCGAGGGTGCGGCTGGGCAGGTGCAGACGCGCTGCGCGCATGCGTTCCATGACGGGTCCTTACGGTTCGGATCGGCGGCCTATCGCAAGTCGCCTTGCTTTGCAACGTAGACCCGGCCTGCCGGTAAAGCAAGTAGCCTTGCGATACGGTGCGGAGGTGACCACCGAGAAGAGCCCCGCCCCCCTGCGCCGCCGAGGCGAACGCATGCGGCAGGCCGTCCTGGCGGCCACCGTCGACCTGCTCGCGTCGGAAGGACTCACCGGCACCACGGTCGCCGCGGTGGCCAGGGCGGCGGGGGTACACGAGACCTCCGTGTACCGGCGGTGGAAGACCCGGGAGAGCCTGCTGCTGGACGCCCTCGGCTCGCACGCCGACGAGGCGCTGCCCGAGCCCGACACGGGGGACGTGCGCCAGGACCTGATCCAGCTGATGTCGGCGGTCTCGGACTATCTCGCCTCGCCCCAGGGCGCGGCCCTGCTCCACCTCGGCGCCTCCCCCGACGCGGGGTCCGTCGAGGCGGAACGCCTGCCGTACTGGGACGCCCGGCTGGAGCGGGGCGAGGACATCGTGCGGCGCGGTGTCGAGCGCGGCGAACTGGCCCCGGACACCGACGCCCGGCTGGTGGCGGAGACCCTGGCGGGACCGTTGTTCGCCCGGGTCCTGCTCACCGGGGCGCCGCTGGACAGGGGGCTCGCGCGCCGGATCGTGGACCTGACGCTCGACGGGGCGCGCCCCCGCGAGGGGCCCGCCGCCCCCGGCTGACGCCCCCGTGAGGCGTTGCGGACCCGGCCCCGCGCCCGGGTGGCGCCGTGACGCCTCGAGGCTGCCGGGTCAGCGCTTGTCGCGGTATCCGGCGACGATCGGCATCGTCTCGCGCAGCACCCGTACGCCGTCGTTGACCGCGTCACCCAGTCGGTGGCCCTTCCATGTCTCCGTCGCGCTGGAGAACCGGCTGATCCGCCGGCAGTGGTCCCCGCACGCGGAGCGGTACGCCATGATCGTGTAGTGATTGCCGTCCTCGGTGATCCAGCCGGTGTTGTACGGACGGTTGTGGCTCACGCTCATCGAACCGTCCGTGTTGCCCGCCAGTGTCGTGCGGTCGTGGGCGAGGCCCAGATTGTGGCCGATCTCGTGGCTCGCCGAATCCAGGCGGATGCCGTCGACCTCGACGACCGCGTAGGCGTACTCGTCCGTGGAGCCGTCGAGCACGGGCGTGTAGTCCGCCGTGCCGCCACCCCGCTCCTCCCGGTCCACGACGAGCGTGACCAGATCGGCGCCGTACCGCGCCCGCTGCTCGTGCACCTGGCGTCCGAGCCCCACCGAGTGGTCCTTGAGGATGGCGTGCGCGGCGCGGAACTCCTCCGGGCCCTCGTAACCCTTCGCCCTGTAGGGGTGGACGACCCGGATGACTCCGCACAGCCCGCCCGCCGCCAGGGACCGGTTCATCCGCGTCGCGATCTCCTGAGCCGACGAGGCAACCCGATGTTCGCCGCCGGCCCGTTTCGCCGCCTTGGGAGTGAAGACGGCCAGCACGTCGACCACGGGACACGCCGCAGCCCTCGCCGCTCCGGCCGCCGGACGTGTCGCGGCCACGGTCGTGGCCGGGGCGTCCGCCGAGGCCGCACAGAGCGATGCGCCGACGCCGACGGCCAGGGCTGCCTTCAAAAGGGTCGCGCGCATGGGGAGTTGACTCCGTCCGGAAGGGGGTCGGCCGGGGGCGCCGCCCGATGACTGAGGGTCTCTCCTTTCTAACACTCCGTGACGACGGTCGCCCGTCGTGCCCGAAACCGGTTGACGGCCGTTTGTTCCCTGGCTGGAGGGGTGTGGCAGCGAGGGGGTGGGCAGGTACATGCGTGCGAACTCGTACGAATGGAACGGCAGTCGGCGGCAGAGGAGCGTGTGTGACGTGACGGAGCAGAGCGAATGGCGGTTCTCCGACGACCGGGGTCAGCGGTCGACGGCACCCCGGCCGCCCGGGCGGGTGCTGGCCTACGTCCAGGCCGGCGCCACCCTGTGGGACCTCGGAATCCGGCCGGTGGGGATCTTCGGCTCCGACCACGACGGACCTGACCCCGACACGGCGAAGACCGGGACCCTGCCGGTGGGCGAGGTCGCGTACGTCGGTGCGGGAGCGACCCTGGACGTCGAACGGCTGCTGAGCACCGGACCGGACCTCGTGGTGGCCGTCAGCTACGGCGGCGGCCATGTCTACGGGCTGACCCCCGAGACGGCCAAGCCCCTGGAGGAGAGGGTTCCGGTGGTCGTCCTCGACGTCAGCCAGGCCCGTACGTTCGATGAGATCGGCGGGCGGTTCGCCGAACTGGCCCGCTCGCTCGGCGCCACGCCCCGGCCGGACGCCGACCGGGACCTGGACGCCGCCCGGGAGCGGCTGCGCTCCGTGGTCGCCGTCACATCCGCGAAAGCGCCGCGGGTGCTCGCCCTCTCCCCGGCCGGTCCGGACCAGGCGCATGTCGCGCGCCCCAGGATGTGGCCCGAGCTGCGCGTGCTCACCGAACTGGGCGTCCAGGTCGTGGAGCCGGCCGAGGGTCCGGGGGCCAACTGGTCCACGCAGAGCCGCTCCGACACCTTCGCGCTGCGTCCCGAGGTGATCCTGACGGACATCCGCGCCCACGCGGCCCCGCTGGAGGAGCTGCGGGGGAGTGAGGGCGTGTCGACGCCCGTCGTCCCGTGGAACCCCGAGCCCCTCTACGGGCCCCGCGACCACGCCCGGTTCCTGGGCCTGGTCGCGGACGCCCTGGAGGCGGCGCGGGCCGGCTGAGCCGGAGCGCTGCCACCGGGCGGCGGATGCGGGTGCGGATACAGGGTGCGGATACAGGGCGTGGTTACGGGGCGTGGTTACGGGGCGGGGGCAAGGCCGTCGGCGGCCCGACCGGTCAGTACGGCCTGTTCCGCGTCACCGGCGAGAGGCCGGCCGAGCTGGAGAGCTTCGCGTCCGCGGCCGCCAAGCCCTCGTTCCTGCGGGAGGACCTGCGGGTCCAGGTCCAGGCCGCCGACCAACGGGTGGCGCTCCGAGGTCCGCCGAGTTTCCAAAAAAAATTCTGCAAAAATACTTTGGGAAAGTGTCTCTTCCGTTCTACGCTGAGGTCATGGACAGCGAAGACGGTGCTCGCGTACTCGATCCGGCGCAGGACGGGGCCGCCCTGAAGGCCCTCACCCACCCCCTGCGCCTCACCCTGCTCGGACTGCTGCGTCAGCACGGCCCGGCCACCGCCAGCGAGCTCGCGGCCAGGACGGGGGAGTCCTCGGCCTCCACCAGCTACCACCTGCGGGTGCTCGCCAAGTACGCGTTCGTCACCGAGGCCGAGCACCGCGACAGCCGGGAGCGGCGCTGGAAGTCCGTGCACGAGATCACCTCGGTGAGCAACGAGGCGATGTACCGCAGCCCCGGCGGCAGCACGATCCTCAGTGTTCTGCGCCGTCGGCAGGTCGAGCACCTGCAGCAGTCGCTGGACCGTCACGAGGCGGACCTGGAGAGCGGCAGGCTGGGACGGGAATGGCAGGAGCCGTCGACCCTCGACGACCGGATATCCCGGCTGACCCCCGAGTCGCTCGCCGAGTTGTGGGAGGCGGTCCAGGCGAAGACGGACGAACTGACTGCCCGCGACGCCGGGAACCCCCGCGCCGAGCAGGTCGTCCTGTTCACCGCTGGGCTGCCGCTCGCCCCGGACCCGGTGGCTGGTCAGGAACACGCGGACGCCCCCGCCGGACCTGATGCCCCGGACTCCGGAGCCTCGGACGCACCCGCTGCCGGTGACGCCTCATGAGCGGCGGGCCGGTCGTCGCCGCCCCCGCCCCGGGGCGCGGCCCGGACGAGGCGACCGCGCGCCGTCGGTTCGCCACGGTCTCCTTCCTCTTCTGGTTCCCCATCGGCATGTCCATCGCGACAGGGGTGCTCCTCTTCACCGAACGGGGCATGGGCCTCGCGGCCATCGCCGGCTTCTACGCCGTGCACTCCCTCACGGCCGCCGCGATGGAACTGCCCACCGGCGGCCTCTCCGACGTCATCGGGCGGCGCCCCGTCCTGGCCATCGCCGGGCTCCTCAACCTGGCCGCCTTCACCCTTGTCGGCCTCGGCGCGGCGGGCTGGGCCATCGCTCTCGGCATGGGGTTGATGGGCCTGGCCCGCGCCCTGTCCAGCGGACCCGCCGAGGCCTGGTACGTCGACACCGTCCACGCCCACGCGGGACCCGACGCCGATCTGCGTACGGGGCTGGCGCGCGGCGGCTCCGCCACCTCGGCCGCCCTCGCGCTCGGCACCCTGCTCGGCGGCGGGCTGCCCTGGCTGCTCGGCCTCGTCCCCGGCCTGGCGGAGTGGTTGGCCGACGCGACCGGCGGGCTCGTGATCCCGCTCTCCGTGCCCGCCCTGCTCGGCGCGCTGGTCGAAGTCGTCTTCGTGCTCTACGTGCTGAGCGCCCTGACCGAACCGACCCGGCCCCGGGCGGGTGTGCGAGGGGTCGTGGGCGGGGTGCCCGCCGCCATCGCGGCCGGGCTCCGGCTCGGCGCCCGGGACGCCCTGATCCGGCGCATCCTGCTGACCGCGAGCGCCGCGGGCGCCGCGCTCGCGGCCATGGAACTGCTCACCCCGGGCCGGGCCGCCGCGCTTATGGGGACGGCCGAATCCGGAGCCCTGGTCTTCGCTGGGCTCGCCTGCGCCGGATTCCTCTGCTCCGCCCTGGGCAGCCAACTCGCTCCGCTCGTCGCCCGGTTCGCGGGCAGTAGTGAGCGCGCGGTGCTCGTGAGCCTCGGGCTGGTGACGTTCGGGCTGACCCTGCTCGGCCTCACCGCGCACTCGATGAGCCCCCTCGCCACGGCGACTGCCGTCACCGGCTACGGGCTGGTCTATCTGGGTCTCGGAGCCGCGGGCCCCAATGAGAACGACCTGCTGCACCGCCGGGTCGACGCCTCGGGCCGGGCCACCGCCCTCTCCGTCCAGTCGCTCTCCCTGCAACTGGTCGCCGCCGGCGCCGGACTGGCCGCCGGCACCCTGCCGCCGGGCCCGTTGCCCTGGCTGCTGGCCGCCACGGCCGTGCTGGCCGGAGCCCTCCTCTGGCTCCGCCGGGCCGCCCCCGCGAAGCCGCTCCTCCGGTCGGACCAGCGCGGCCATGGCGAGCTTCCCCCGGAGAACACGACCCCTTCGACGCCGTCCACCGCTCCGGCGAGCGGCGGAACCGCCGGACAACTCCCCGACACGGAAACCCAGGAGACCCGCCCCCATGCCCGACCGCTTTGATCCGCTGGTCATCGGCGAATGCGTCGCCGACATCGTCCGGCTGCCGGAAAAGCCCGACCGGGTCCACCCGGGCGGCAGCCCCGCGAACGTCGCGTACGGCCTGGCCCGGCTCGGCCACGACACCACCCTCCTCACCCAGTTGGGGCCGGACGCCCACGGGCGGCTCATCCGGGACCATCTGGCCGCCGCCGGGGTCGAGGTCCGTACCGACGGCGCGATCGGCCCCACCCCGTCGGCGGCCGTCACCCTCGACGACCACGGGCACGCCACGTACGCCTTCGAGGTGGGCTGGACCCTGGGTCCGGTGGTGCTCGACCGGATGCCGGGGCATGTGCACACCGGTTCGATCGCGGCCGTCGCCGAGCCCGGGGCCGCGACGGTCCTGGCCGCCGTGGAGTCGCTGCGGGCCGGCGCCACCGTCAGCTACGACCCCAACGTGCGGCCCGAGTTGATGGGCGAGCGCGCCCGGGCGGTGGCCCGCGTCGAGCGCTGCGTCGCGCTGAGCGACGTGGTGAAGGCCAGCGACGAGGACCTGCGGTGGCTGTACACGGCGGAGCGGCCGGAGCAGGTGGCCGAGCGGTGGATCGCCGCCGGCCCCGCCCTCGTCCTCGTCACCCGGGGCGGGGCGGGCGCGTCCGCCCTGTTCGCCGGCGGCCGGGCCGACGCCGAAGCACGGCCGGTCGACGTCGTCGACACCGTCGGCGCGGGCGACGCGTTCATGTCGGGGACGCTCCACGCCCTCGCCGCGCACGGCCTCCTCGGCCCCGGCGCCCGCGACCGGCTGCACGCCGTGGACCGGGGCACCGTCACCGACGTCCTGCGCCACGCGGTCGCCTCCGCCGCCGTGACCGTCTCCCGGGCCGGGGCCAACCCGCCCGGCGCGGACGAGCTCCAGGAGGCGCTCGCCAACAGCTGACGCCGCGTCATGACCCGTTCGGCGCAGTCGAACGCATCCTCGTGAGACGTTCCGCCGTTCGTCAACCGGATGCAGTACGACAACGGGATCGGGGCGACGGGTGGCGAGGCGACGGGTGGCCGACAGCGGTACGGAGCCGGGGAAGCAGGCGGCTGTCTTAGGGGCCGGGGCGCGCACGGCGGTGCTGGAGAGCGTGGCGGGATGGGTGCCGGGCGAGCCGGTCGGCAACGACCTGCTCCCCGCGGACTGGGACGTCGACGACGCCTGGGTCCGCCGCCGCACCGGCATCGGCAGCCGGCACCGCGCCGGACCGGGCGTCGCCACCGGGGACCTCGCCTACGAGGCGGCCTCCCGGCTGCTGGCCCGTGCCCCGGCGGCGGCCGAGGTGGACGCGGTGGTCCTCGCCACCGCCACCCCCGACCACCTCTGTCCGGGCACGGCCCCCGCGCTGGCGGCCCGGCTGGGGCTCGGCACCGTACCGGCGCTGGACATCGCTGCCGTGTGCAGCGGCTTCGTCTACGGGCTCGCCGTCTGCCACGGGCTGGTCGCCTCGGGCCTCTACAGGCGCATCCTGCTGGTCGGCGCCGACGTCTACTCGACCTGGCTCGACCCGGCCGACCGCTCGGCGGGCGTCGTCTTCGGCGACGGGGCGGGCGCCGCCCTGGTGGCGGCCGGGCGCCTGGGCGACCCCGGGGAACTGCTCGCGTTCGACCTGGGCAGCGACGGCACGGGCTACGACCTGATCACCGTCCCCGGCGGCGGGGCCCGCGCACGGGCGAGCGGGAAGCCGCCGGCCCCGGACGACGGGTTCTTCCGCATGCAGGGCGGCACCGTCTACCAGCACGCCGTCGAGCGGATGACCGGCTCCTGCCGGACGCTCCTGGACCGGGTCGGCTGGGACCCGGCCGAGGTCGACCGCTTCGTGCCGCACCAGGCCAACGCCCGGATCCTGCACGCCGTCGCGGAGCGGGTCGGCATCGCGCCGCAGCGCTGCGTCACCCATGTGGAGCGGGTCGGCAACACGGGCGCCGCCTCCATCCCGCTGGCCCTGGCCGACGCGGCGGGCCGAGGCCGCCTCCGCTCCGGCGACCGGGTGCTGCTCACCGCCTTCGGGGGCGGACTGACCTGGGGTTCGGCGGCACTCCGCTGGCCGGGGACCCCGGGGACCATTTCCACGGATTCTACGGAAGGAACACAGCATGTCGCTCCCCGCTGATCAGGGCACCGAGGCCGGAGCCGGCACCGCCATCGCGGTGACGGGAGTCGGCCTGGTGACACCCGCAGGGGCGGACGAGCACAGCTTCTGGAAGAGGCTGTGCTCCGGGCACTCCACCGCCCGGCGGTGCGAGGAACTGGCCGGTCTGCCGGTCGACTTCGCCTGCCCGGTCGACGGCATCGACCTGGACGCGGCAGTGGGCGGCCGGTCGGTGTGGCGGATGGCCCGGTTCGTGAAGCTGGCACTGGTGGCCGCCCGGCAGGCCGTCGCCGACGCCGGCCTCGACCCGGCACGGTGGGACGGCAGCCGGGTCGGGGTGGTCCTCGGCGTCGGCGTCGGCGGTGTCTCCGTCCTGGTGGACAACGCGGCCAAGCTGGCGGCCTCGGGCCCGGAGGCGGTCTCCCCGCTGCTCGTACCGATGATGATCCCCAACGCGGCGGCGGGCGAGGTCGCCATCGCGCTGAAGGCGGGCGGCCCCAGCCTCGCCCCCGCCACCGCCTGCGCCTCCGGGGCCACCGCCCTCGCCGTCGCCCGAGACCTGCTGCTCGGCGGCAGCTGCGACGTGGTGGTGGCGGGCGGCGCGGAGTCGGTGCTGACCCCGCTGGTGGTCACCGCCTTCGCCCGGATGGGCGCGCTCTCCACCCGCACCGACGACCCGGCCGGCGCGTCCCGCCCGTTCGCAGCCGACCGGGACGGCTTCGTCATCGGCGAGGGCGCCGCCATGCTCGTCCTGGAGCGCGAGACGGGAGCCCGCGCCCGGGGTGGCCGCCCGCGTGCCCTGCTCACCGGGGCCGGGTCCAGCACGGACGCCCACCACCCCACCGCCCCGGCCCCCGACGGGTACGGCGCCCAGCGGGCGGTCCAGGCGGCGCTGGACCAGGCCGGCTGGGCCCCGTCCGACGTCGACCACATCAACGCCCACGGCACCTCCACACCCCTCAACGACGCCATGGAGACCACTCTCATCTCCCGGCTCTTCCCGCACCGCCCGTCGGTGACCGCGCCCAAGGGGGTCGTCGGGCACACCCTGGCGGCGGCGGGCGCGATCGAGGCGGTGGCCACCGTCCTGACGCTGGAACATGCCGCCATCCCGCCGATCGCCAACCTCGACGCGCTCCCCGACGCATTCCCGCTCGACTGCGTGACGAAGGAGCCCCGTCAGCAGCGGGTCGAGACGGCCGTGAGCCACTCCTTCGGCTTCGGCGGCCACAATGTCGCCCTCGCGTTCCAACGCGCGTGATCCATAGGGGCATTTCGGGACGGCGGGGGTGTCCTCGCCGTTCCGTGATCGTTACTTTGTTGTGACCGTAATCATGAACGACGCGGCCTCGCCGTCCACGAACGACCTGCTCACCGCGGTGCTTTTCGGACCGAACTTCCGTCAGGAGCACGGGTTCTGGCGCCGACTGCTCACAACGGAGCCGTTTCGCCGTCCTGGTGGAGGCACCCCCGACGAACGACTCGCTCTCTCCTACCACCGGCTGCGGATCCTCAACAACGCCCTCGACAGCGGCGCGAGACTGGCCGCCGACCCCCGGGCGCTGGCCGCCCTGCACGAGTGGCTCGGCCCCGTCGACCCGGCGCTGACCACCGTGGCGGGCGTCCACTACAACCTCTTCCTCGGCAGCCTCCTCGACCACGACGCGGGAACACTCCGCGACTTGTCGGACTTCCTCGCCCTGCGCCGCGTGGGCACCTTCCTCTGTACGGAGGTGACGCACGGCAACGACGCGGCGGCCATCGAGACGACCGCGACGTACGACCGGGAACGCGACGGCTTCGTGCTGCACACCCCGCACGCCGGGGCGCAGAAGTTCATGCCCAACACCAGCCCCGCCGGAGGACCCAAGTCCGGTGTGGTCGCGGCCCGGCTGCTCGTCGACGGCGCCGACCACGGGGTCTTCCTCTTCCTCGTCCCGCTCACCGACGCCCATCGCACCCTCCCCGGTGTCCGGGTGCGGCGGCTGCCCGCCCGGATGGGTTCCCCGGTCGACCACTGCCTGACCTCTTTCGACCGCCGTTTCGTGGCGCGCGACGCGCTGCTCGCCGGACAGCAGGGACGGATCGACGACGACGGGCACTTCCGCAGCGAAGTCCCCAACCGCAGAAGGCGGTTCCTCGTCTCCATCGGCCGGGTCACCCCCGGAAAGCTCTCCATGAGCGCCTGCGCGGTCGGCGCCGCCCGGGTCACCCTGGCCATCGCCGTCCGGTACGCCGGCCACCGGATGATCTCCGGACCCCGCGCCGCGCGGCGGATCCCGGTGTACGCGCACCGCACCCATCACGGGCCGCTGGCCGGAGCGATGGCGACCGTCTACGCGATGAGCCTGCTCCACCGTAGGGCCCTGGACCGCTGGGAGTCGGCGCCGGAAACCGACCGGGACGAGGCGGAGCGCCTGGTGGCCGTCGCCAAGGGATGGATCACCTGGCAGGCACGCGCCGTCATCGTCGAGTGCCGCGAACGGTGCGGTGCCCAGGGACTCCTGGAGAACAACGGCATGACCGAGCTGCTCACCGGCATCGAGGGCGTGATCACCGCCGAGGGCGACAACCTCGCCGTGCACGCCAAGGCCGCCGCCGAGATGCTGTTCGGTGCCACCGCCCCGGAACCGGCCCCGGGCGGCCCCGGTGATACGGACGACCCCGCCTTCCTCGGCAGGCTGTTCGCGGCGCTGGAGGACCTCTGGTTCGCCCGCGCCCGCGAGCGGATGGCCGCCGCCCCGCCCGGCGACCCGCTCGGCCGCTGGAACGCCGCCTCGTCGGCCGCGCTGCGCGGCGTCGAGGCCCACGCCTACCGGCAGGCGGACGAAGCGTACGCCGAGGCCGTCGCCTCCCTGCCCGAGGGCGCGGCGCGCGAACGGCTGTCCGAGCTGCGCAGGCTCTTCGCGCTCCGGTGGATCGCCCGCAACAGCGGCGCCCTGCTCGCGTCCGGACGGCTGACCGCCGATCAGGTCACTTCGCTGCCCGACGCGGTGGAGGACGCGGTCGCCGTCGTGGCCGAACACACGCCCGCCCTGGTGGAGTCCTTCGCGCTCCCCGAGCGGCTGATGTCGGACTGGCCGATCGCCGGACCCGGCTACGCGGATGTGTACGACGACCCCGAGGGGCCCTGGCACCGGGGTCGCAGGGCGGGAATCCGGGGCCGCGCGGCGGAGTTCCGGCGGCCCGTCTGCGGCAGCAGGCGGCGCCCGCTGCGCGAGAAGGTGGCGGCGCTCGGCACTCGCGGGGTCCTGCTGGCGTACTGGGGAACCGCCTCCATGCTCTCCCGATGGTTCGAGAAGTCGCAGGTGAGCGTAGACGAATCGGTTCGCCCGAAGGCGTAACCGGAAGATCGTCATCCCGTTACATCGGGCGGCGGGCCGTCGTGTTCACGCACCCGCCGCGCGGGACGAAGCCAAGCCGATGAGACGCCGATGAGAGGAACCACCATGAAGACCATCCACCCCAAGATCACCGAGGTGCTGACCGCGACGTTCAAGGTGCCCGCCGCCGAGATCCTGCCGGAGTCCACGATGGACAGCCTGGAGATGGACTCCCTCGCGGTCGCCGAGTTCGCCGTCGTCATCAAGGAGACCCTGGGCGTCGACGCGGACTCGGAGAAGCTGTACAAGGACGCCACGCTGGCCGACATCTCCGCGTACATCGACGCGGCCGTCGGCAGCGCGGCGGCCGAAACCACGGTGCCGGTGAGCAACACCCGATGAAGCGACCCGCCATCGCCGTCACCGGGCTGGGGATGATCACCCCGGTCGGCCACACCACCGACACCACCTGGGACGGAGTCCGCGCAGGCGTGTCGCCCGCCCGCACCGTCCCCGAACTGCTGGGCTGCGAAGTCGACTTCGCCTGTACGGTCACCGGCATCGACCTCGACGACGCGGTCGGCGGCCGGACCGCGTTCCGGATGGGCCGGTACGTCAAGTTCGCCCTCCTGGCCGCCCGGGAGGCGGTCGCCGACGCCGGGCTCGACCCCGAGCGCTGGGACGGCGCCCGGGTCGCCGTCGTCGTCGGCACGAGCAGCGGAGGATCCGCCGGACTCACCGAGCAGGCTGTGGCCCTGGAGCGGCGGGGCCCCGGGGCCACCTCACCCTCGGGCATCCTGCTGACCATCCCGAGCATGCCCGCGGCCGAGATCGCCATCCGGATGAGGGCGACCGGCCCCAGCCTGGCCCCGTGCACGGCCTGTTCGTCCGGGGTGACCGCGCTGTCGGTGGCCCGGGACATGCTGACGCTGGGCCAGTGCGACATCGCCATCGCCGGGGCCACCGAGTCGATCGTGTTCCCGGTCGCCATGACGGGCTTCGCCCGCTCCGGCGCGGCAGCGCTGCGGGACGGCGACCCCGCCCGTCTCTGCCGGCCCTTCGCGGCGGACCGGGCCGGCATCGTCATGGGCGAGGGCGCGGCCATCATGGTCCTGGAGCGGGCGGCGGACGCCCGTGCGAGAGGAGCCGTTCCCCGGGCGCTGATCGCGGGCGCGGGCGCCACCACCGACGCCCATCACCCCACCAGCCCCCACCCCTCCGGGGAGGTCGCGGGGGCGGCGGTCGACGCCGCGCTGCGCGACGCGGGCTGGCACGCCGAGGACGTCGACCACGTCAACGCGCACGGGACGTCGACCCCCCTCAACGACGCCACCGAGGCCGCCCTCATCCGCCGGTCCTATCCGCACCGGCCGCCCGTCACCGCCCCCAAGGGCGTGCTGGGCCACTGCATGGGGGCGGCCGGCGCCATCGAAGCGGGCCTGACGATCCTCACGCTCCAGCACGGAGTGGTTCCCCCGATCGCGAACCTGGACGCCCCCGAGCCCGGGTTCGACATCGACTGCGTCACCAAGGCTCCGCGCGAGGTGCCCGTACGGCGGGCCGTCAGCCACTCCTTCGGCTTCGGCGGGCAGAACGCGGTGATCGCCCTCCAGGCTCCGTAACCCAGCTCCGCGACCCGCGGGTTCCGTAAGCCCGGGACTGATCGACCTCGGGGCTGATCGACCCCAGGGCGGACTTCACCGGGCCGGTGCGGCGGGTCGATCCCGCGCCGCACCGGCCCCGCGCACACCCGCCCGCCGCACCGCCTCCGACCTGCCCGAAGACGCGTGACAGCCTGCCGCCGGGCTCGACGGGCCCCTCGGCGGGGCTCCTGCCGCGCCGCTGTGCGCGGACGGCGCCGGACAGCCCGCCGGGGGGGGCCCCGGCCCCCGGGCCCCCCCCCGCCCCGGGCCGGGGGGGGGGGGGGGGGGGCCCGGCGGGGGGGGGGCGGGGCGGGGGGGGCCCCGGCCCGCCACCCCC
>NZ_JBIRKB010000020.1:26575-32643 GCF_044329855.1 Streptomyces sp. NPDC017520 | reverse complement strand
GCCGGGTGCCCGCCGGCCGCCGGGCTCGCGGGGCCCCGCGGGGGGGCTCCTGCCGCGCCGCTGTGCGCGGCCGGCGCCGGACCGCCCGCGGGGCGGACCCGTGACACGGGTCCGCCCGGCGGCCGAGGACGTGGGAGCGGCCGTGCGGCCACCTGAGGAAGCGCCGGTCAGCGGCGTCGCCCCTGGCCGGACTCGCCACCGGCGTCCTTGCCCTTGCCCATCTCGGTGCCGTCCGCGTAGTCGATCTTCTCCTTGCGGACCTCGGCGGAGACCTCCTTCTGCTCGGTGACCCGGTTGGTCTCCAGCCGGACCCGCTCCACCGGCACGGACTCCTTGCGCACGGTGGCGCGCTCCGCGTGCAGGGTCACCTCGACGTCCTGCTCGCCGAAGTCCGTGGTCCCGGTGGTCTTCTCACCGGGCTGCAGCGGTTCGCGGACCACGCGGACCTCTTCGTGGGAGACCGGCACGGTCCGGGTGACCTCCTCGGTCACCACGTACTTGTGCAGGCGTGCCCTGCCGCTCTCGTACTCCTCCTTGCCGACGTGCACCTGCTCCTCGGAGCGGATCATCTCCTCGCGGCCGCTCAGGTCGGCCGACCGGGACGTGCCCGCGCCCGCCATCGGGCGCGCCGTGCTGGAGGCGTCCGTGTCGCGGTGCCTGCCCGTACCGCTGCCTGCTCCTGCCATGCCCGCTCCCGTCGTTCCCGCACCGGCCATCCCGGCGCTCGTGCCCGCCGTGGTCGCCTTCCCGGTCGCCTTGGCGCCGGGGGCCGTTCCGGTCCCGCGGGCCGCGCCCGCCGCACCGGCGGCGCCCGCCGCACCCATCGCACCGGTTCCGGCGACGGTCGGCGCGTCCATGCCCGGCGAACGGTTCTCACCGAGGTTGCCGGACTTCCTGGTCAGGCCGTAGTGCCGGTACAGCTCCTCCTCCTCGGCCACGGAGAGATGCGCGTCGGCGTCCACGCGCGGTGCGTCCTTGACGCTGTCCTTCGGATGCGCGACGTGCAGGTCGGAGCCCACCCGACGGGCTCCGGCGAGCGGGACGAAGCTCTCCTTCATGCCGAACAGACCGGTCTTGACCGTGACCCAGTCGGGCTTGCCGGTGTCGTCGTCGACGTACACCCGGCCCACACTGCCGACCTTCTCGCCGTCGTTGTCGTACACGGTCAGACCGTCGAGTTCTCCGGAATCCGTGAA
Source organism: Streptomyces sp. NPDC017520 (assembly GCF_044329855.1). Classification (NCBI taxonomy): domain Bacteria; kingdom Bacillati; phylum Actinomycetota; class Actinomycetes; order Kitasatosporales; family Streptomycetaceae; genus Streptomyces; species Streptomyces sp. NPDC017520. The sequence goes on along the minus strand of NZ_JBIRKB010000020.1, from coordinate 31,447 downwards.
ACCGTCAGCGGCTCCCATAACCGATTCCTCCTCTCGGGCACGCCCTGTGGGTGGCTCCACCAGAGGTGGCGCGTCCGGATTCCATCGCGCCTCACCCGCATGGACGCTGCAACCGCCCGCTCGCCCGGATCAGGCCTTCCGGAAGCCCGGTGCGGGGCCCCGGGCCCGTGCGGCGGCACCGGGCCGCCCCCGAACCCGTTAGGCCAATCGGGTGAGGCCCCGGGTCCGGCATATGATCGGCGGACCATGGCGGCCGAAGGACGGACCACCGCCGACCCGCCGAGCCACCAGGGGTGCGCCATCTCTTCCGTACGCCTCCGGCCGCCCGCGCAACGCGGCGAACTGCGCGACCGGCACGAGGGCGGGCACCGTCTCCACCACCTCCTCTGGCGGCTGGGGCCGGGCGTCCGGGTCTGCAGCAGCGCGATTCTCGGCGGCGGCATCGGCACCCGGGCCTGGATCCTCAACGCCCAGGTCCCCGGTGGCTACCCGCGCCTCGACCCGGACCGGCACCTCGCCGAGATCGCCGCCGCGGAGGGGCTCACCGGACCGGGCGCGGGGCTGATGACCGCCGCCGACGTCGCCGCGTACACGACCGGCCAGGACGGCGGAGTCACCGCGACCGTCACCACCGGCCTCGGCGTACGGGGCTGGGCGGCGGCCCCCGACACCGCCACCCCGGCGCCGCGTCCGCCGACGGCGGAGTCCTCGACGGCCCCCTTCCCGCCGGGGCCCGCGGAGGCCCCGGCGGCCCCGTTCAGGCCGGGCACGGTCAACATCGTCGTCACACTGCCCGTCGCGCTCTCCGACGCCGCCCTGGTCAACGCCGTCGCCACCGCCACCGAGGCCAAGGTGCAGGCCCTCCTGGACGCCGGACTCGACTGCTCGGGCACCCCCACGGACGCCGTGTGCGTCGCCGCTCCCGAACCGGGACCCGACGGCGGCGAACCCTTCGCCGGACCCCGGTCCACCTGGGGGGCGCGGATCGCCCGCGCCGTGCACACCGCCGTCCTGGCGGGAGCCCGCACAGGCCCGTGACGGGCCCGGGCCGGCGCACCCCCGCTCACCGGATGCCGCACCACCGGCGCGGCGACGGCGATGGCGAGCTGTGGGCGTCGACGGCTCAGCGGGCCGCCGGGACCTCGGCGATCGAGCGGCCCGCCCACTGGGGCGTCGGCTCGACGAGCGCGGCCAGCCGCTCCCGTACGGAATCCGGGAACGGGATGGTGCGGCCCGCCCGCTGGTCCACATGGAGTGCCAGCAGTTCGCTCGTCGCCACCGGGGCGGCCTCCGGCTCCGGTACGCCGTCCGGCGCGCCGACCACGTACAGCTCGTGGCTGAAGCGCGCCTTCTTCGCGTCCACGCCCAACAGGCGGGTGCGCACAGCGAGATGGGCGCCCTCGGCCACGTCGCGGAGATAGCGCAGATGCGACTCGACGGTGTAGAGCGAGCAGCCGGTGCTCTCCCGGTACCCGGCGTGCAGACCGGTCTCGATCATCATCGCGTCGGTGGCGTACCCGAAGACGAGGACGTAGAACGCCTCGCTCATGTGGCCGTTGTAGTCGATCCACTCGGGTCGCACGGTCCGGTGGAACAGGGGGAGTTCCGTGGCGTCGTCGGTCACGGTCGTCTCCTCGGGGGTCGAGTGCTCGCTCATCGGGCGTCCTCCTCGGCGGACCGGGGCAGCCGGCCCGTGGCCCGCAGGACGTCGATGACGCCCCGGTCCCGCTCGGCGACCAGATCGGCGATGCTCCGGCCGCCCGCCGCCTCCTCGCAGCCGGCCACCACCGCCTCGTACAGCGCCCGGTCCAGCTCCGGTGCTTCGAGCCTGGTCCAGGGCGACTTGAGCGACGGGCCGAAGTGGTCGAGCATATGGGCCATCCCGCCCTCGCCGCCCGCGAGCGCGAAGGTCAGCATCGGTCCCATGACGGCCCAGCGGAGCCCCGGGCCCTCGGTGATCGACGCGTCGATCTCCGCCACCGTGGCCTCGCCGTTGGCGACCATGTGCAGGGCTTCGCGCCAGAGGGCCTCCTGGAGCCGGTTGGCTATGAAGCCGGGCACCTCGCGCTCCATGGTGATCACGGACTTGCCCGCGACGGCGTAGAAGCGCGAGGCCCAGTCGACCGCGGCGGGCGCGGTCCGTTCACCCCCGACGACCTCGACCAGGGGTATGAGGTAGGGCGGGTTGAAGGGGTGCCCGACGACGAGCCGCCCGGGGGCGGCGGCCTCGGTCTGCATGTCCGTCATCGGGTAGCCGGAGGTCGACGAGGCGATCACCGTGCCGACGGGCGTCGCGGCGTCCAGCCGGGCCAGCAGATCGCGCTTGAGATCCAGATTCTCGGGGGCGCTCTCCTGGACGAACTGGGCATCGGCCACGGCCTCTTCGAGCGTCGTGGTGACGGTCAGCCGGTCCTGCGACGCTCCGGGGGCCAGCCCGAGCTGCTCCAGCGCGGGCCAGGCCGCGGCGACGAGCCGGCGCAGCCGGACGGCCGCGTCGGGGGCCGGGTCCCAGGCGGTGACGTCGTATCCGCGGGCGAGGAAGTGGGCCGCCCAGCCACCGCCGATCACCCCGGCCCCGACGCACGCGACACGGCGTACGTCTTCCGGGGCGCAGGGGGCGGCGGGGCCGTCGTTCGCGGCGGCAGAGGGGGTGACAGTCACGGGCGGCACTCCAGAAGGACGGTGTGGGGGAGGGGAGAGGGAGAGGGGGAGGGGGAGGGGGAGGGTGTACGGGAGGGAAGGGAGGCGTGCGTGGTCAGGCGCGCGGGCACAGGCCGAGCTTCACGCGGGCCTCGTCGGGCGTGGCGACCCGGGAGCCCAGGGATTCGGTGATCCGCACGGCGTGCTCCACCAACTGACCGTTGGTGGCCTTGACGCCCCTGCCCAGATAGAGGTTGTCCTCCAGGCCGACCCGGACGTGTCCGCCGAGCAGGATCGACTGGGCGGCCCAGGGCATCTGCATCCGGCCGAGCGCGAAGCTCGCCCACTGGGCGCCCTGCGGAAGCATGTTGACCATCGCCTGGAGGACGCCCGGGTCGGCGGGCGCGCCCCACGGAATGCCCATGCAGAGCTGGAAGACCGTGGGGTCGTCGAGCAACCCTTCGGCGAGGAGCTGTTTGGCGAACCACAGCTGGCCGGTGTCGAAGATCTCCAGCTCGGGCCGGACCCCGAGCTCCTGGATGCGCTTCGCGCCGGTGCGGAGCATGTCGGGGGTCGAGACGTAGAGGTTGCTGCCGTCACCGAAGTTGAGCGAACCGCAGTCCAGGGTGCAGATGTCCGGCAGCAGATCCTCGACGTGCGGCAGCCGTTCGAGACCGCCGACCAGGTCGGTGCCCGGCAGCTGACGGAGCGGGGCCTCCGGGTCGATGACGAGGTCTCCGCCCATGCCGGCGGTCAGGTTGATGACCACGTCGGTGCCGGTCTCCCGGATCCGCTCGACGACCTCGCGGTAGAGCCGCGGATCGCGGGACGGCGCGCCGGTCTCCGGCTCGCGGACATGGATGTGCACCACGGCGGCCCCGGCCCCGGCTGCCTCGACGGCGGAGGCGGCGATCTGCTCGGGCGTCACCGGGACATGGGGGCTGCGGCCGACGGTGTCGCCGGCTCCGGTGAGCGCGCAGGTGATGATGACGTCCTGGTTCACGGGCATGCGGGAACGTCTCCTCTCGGGGAGTTCGGGGAGTTCGGGGAGTTCGGGGAGTTCGGGGGGTTCGGGAGTTCGGGGAGTGCGGGCTCAGGGATCGGGGTCGGGGTGCAGGAGGTGGGCGGGGCGGGGCGGGTGCGAGCGTCAGCCGGCCAGGGGTGACGTCAGGCAGGCGTCCACGTGGGCGATGAGCGCGTCGTGCATGGTCTGCGCGCCGGTGCCCGGGAGGCCGGGCTCGGTGGCCAGGACCTGGGAGGCCAGTCCGTCGATCAGGGCGGTGAGGGCGAGAGCCGTGCTGTCCGCGTCGACCGGACGGAACACGCCTTGTGCGACGCCGCGACGGATCACGTCGGCGACCGTTCCCCGCCACTGGCGGTAGTACTCCACGTGGAGCCGTCCGACCGTGGTGGACCGGGCGGCCTCGGCCCACAGGTCGAGCCAGACGCACCACTGCCGCCGTTGCTGTTCGGTGCGGGGCGTCTGGAGCTCGATCAGCAGGCGCAGCTCGTCCCCGGCGTGACGGGTGCCGGCCGTGGCGTCGGCACGGCGACGGGTGTCCTCGTCCATGCACCAGCGGACCGCCGCCTCGAGCAGTTCGTCACGGCCGGGGAAGTGGTAGTGGATCGCCGCGGTGCTGGTATGGCAGGCCGCGGCGATGTCCGCGACCCGGACGGCGTGGAATCCGCGTTCGGCGATGAGCCGGACGGTCTCCCGCACGATCTGCAAGGGCCTGCCGCCCTCCGGCGAGGGCGACGGCGCGCGAGGGGGCGAGGGGGCGGGCACGGTCGACGGCGTCGGCGTCGCGCTGCCGACCGTCGTGCCGGCTGTCGCGTCGTCGCTCGCACCGGTCGTCGTACCGATCAGCCGACCGACGTCCACGCCGCCGATGTCCGCGATCCGGGCCAGCTCGGCGGCGGTGAAGCGCCGTGTGCCGTTCAGGGAACGGGACAACTTGGACGGATCGATGACGATCCGCCGCGCGAACTCGCGCGCGCTGACACCCGTCGCCTCGATCACCTGCCGGACCTGTGCGGCCACCTCGTCCTGCTCCATGGTCAGCCACCGTAGCCATGTGTTGAGGAAACCTCAACATGAGAGAGGCGTAGTCCCTTAAATAGCAAGGCGTTGGGGGGGGTTGTATAATAAAAATAAAAAAAACAAAAACCACAACCCCACCCTCAGACCCGGCCGGGCCCCCCGCGGGGGGGGGGGGGGTGTGGCACTCTGGG
>NZ_JBIRKB010000020.1:0-26565 GCF_044329855.1 Streptomyces sp. NPDC017520 | reverse complement strand
CCTCGCTTTCTCTCTGTTTATCAAAAACCAAATTTTTACGGTTGGTTAATATTAATACTCCGGGGGTTGGGTTTTTATTTCTTCATCAACCCCCCCCCCCCCCCACGCCTGCTCGCCCGCTGTCCGCCCGGCCGGCGCCGGACGGGGGTGGCGCGCGATGATCACTCCTGGGTGAGCATCCCGCACCGCAGCTTGCCCAGCATCCGGCTCAGCAGCCGGGACACGTGCATCTGCGATATCCCGAGCTCCGCCCCGATCTGCGCCTGGGTCATCTCCTGGCCGAAGCGCATGTCGATGATCCGGCGCTCCCGCTCGTCCAGTTCGTCCAGCAGGGGTGCGAGGGCGTGGAGGTTCTCCACGGTCTCCATGGCGGGGTCCGGCTCGCCCAGCACATCGGCGAAGGTCCGCCCGGCGGTCTGACGGGGCCCGGCCTCGGTGGTGTCGGTCGGCATGTCCAGGGAGCCCGCCGTGTAGCCGTTGGAAGCGACGATCCCCTCCGTGACCTCGGACTCCTCGATCCCCAGGTCCTTTGCCAGTTCCCGCACGGTGGGGTCCCGGTCCAGGTCGCCCGCCAAGGACTCCTTCGCCTTGGCGAGGTCGACCCGCAGTTCCTGGAGGCGTCGCGGCACGTGCACGGCCCAGCTCGTGTCACGGAAGAACCGCTTGATCTCCCCGACGATGTACGGCACCGCGAACGAGGTGAACTCGACTTCCCGTGAGAGGTCGAAGCGGTCGATCGCCTTGATCAGCCCGATGGTGCCGACCTGGATGATGTCCTCCATGTCGCCGCTGCCCCGGTTGCGGAAGCGGTTGGCGGCGAAGCGGACGAGGGACAGGTTCATCTCGATGAGGGTGTTGCGCGCGTACTGGTACTCGTGCGTGCCCTCCTCCAGCGTCTGGAGGCGGTCGAAGAAGAGGCGCGAGAGCCGACGCGCGTCCATCGGGGCGACCTTCCCGGCATCCTCGATCCACGGAAGTTCCTCGGTGGCACCCGCCTGCTCCGTACCGGCCGTCTGCGCGGTTTGTGTGGTCTGCGCGGTCATGTCGGCTTCACGCTCCCTGGTTCGTAGGCCCTGAGGTCTGTTCGCCTTCCCAGAGGTATGGCTCTCATACGTCGAAGACGGAGTTGATCCGGCCAACCGGAGTGAGTTGGCTCGAAACAGGTGCAGTTCGGCTCTGAGGCGCGGTCATCCGAGAGGCGCGAGCCCGGAGGGGAGAGCCGAGTGCACGGGCCGCGAGACGCGGGTCGAAAGTCGCGAGCCGAAGGGCGCAGGTAGCGGGCGAAGCTGAACGGCGCGGGCAATGAATGCGCAAACAACCGCCCCACCGGTACGGGGGAGCCCGGTGGGGCGGTCGCCACCAGAGTGCCACAGCCGGGGGGTTGTTGGGACCGGACCGGCGCGTATCGGCCTACGGATGAGTCGATTTCGCCGCTCGCCGGTTCGGGCGTGTGGCGGGCCGTCGGGGTCTCGCGGGGGCCGTCGGCGCCGGTGGCGCGGGCAGGGCGCGGGGGCGGACAGCCCGCGCCCCGATGATGGCGACGCCGTGAACAGATCCGCCTCATGGAATACCTTCCGTATCCACCGGCTTCTCCTGCCTGGCGGGTACGCCCTCCCGACCCCGAGCACCCGCTGCCGGGAACCGCGCGATGAACGGAACGAGCACGAGGAAGACCATGACCCAGAACAGCACCCGGCCCAGGACCGATGGTCCTTCCAGGCTCCACCCGCTGGACAACCCCGCCCGGTCCTCGCTGACCGGACCCCACGCCCACTTCGCCGAGAGCCGCGGGCGGGTCCTGCGCTATCCCGCCGACGTCACTCCCTGGCTCGCACTCCCCGACACCCCGGACGCCCGGGACTGGGCCGATGTCGCGGCGCTCGCCGGGCCGGGCGGCTCCGTCACCCTGGCCGCGCTCCGGGAGCCGCCGCCGCAGGACTGGGAGATCGTCTTCCGGGCCGAGGGCGTCCAGCTGGTCGACGCCTCGGTGGACGCCGCGCCCGATCCGGAGGCGGTCCCGCTGGGCCCCCGGGACGTGCCGGAGATGCTGGACCTGGTGGCGCGCACCCGCCCCGGTCCCTTCCTGCCGCGCACGGTCGAGCTGGGCACGTATCTGGGCATCCGTCGGGGCGGCGCGCTGGTGGCGATGGCGGGGGAGCGGCTGCACCCGCCCGGCTTCACGGAGATCAGCGGTGTCTGCACGGACGAGTCCGTACGGGGGCAGGGACTGGCGAGCCGACTGGTCCTGGCGGTCGCGCACGGGATCCGGGAGCGCGGCGAGACGCCGTTCCTGCATGCCTCCGCCTCCAACACCGGGGCCGTCCGGCTCTACGAGTCCCTCGGCTTCCGGCTTCGCCGGCGTACGGAATTCATGTCCGCGCTCGTCCCCGCCACGCTCCCGTCCGCCGACGGGAGCCGCAGCCCCTCGCTGCGCTGACCGGTACGGGCACCGGGCACCCGTCCTGGTGCCTGGTGCCTGGTGCCCGGTGCCTGGTACCCGTCCCGGTCCCGGTACCCGTACGACGACACCCTCGACCCCGGACCAGGGCCCCGGGCCGGAAGTCCCGGGCGGGACCTTCGGCAGCCGCTCGGGGCCCTAAGCCCTCCTGCGAGGGCGCCCGCCACCCGGTCAACTGGAAGGGACCGACCGAAACCGCGGGCGGCACCGAGAGAACAGCGGGAGGACAGGCCGTGCCCATGAGGTTGCTGGACATGGCACAGAAGCCGAGCGGCGGCGTAGCGCCCCGGGGTGGGACCGCGCCCGGAGCGGATGCGGACGTCGGGGCGGTGTCCCGGAGCCGGATCGGCAACTGGGCGCTGGTCGGCGGTCTCGCGCTGCTGACCGTACTCGTCGTGTTCCTCGACGTCAGCACAGGCAACGACCTGCGGGTCGTGCCTCTGCTCGTGGTCGTCCCCGCACTGGCCTCCGTCTACTGCAACCTCCGCCAGACCATCTGGATCGCGGTGTGGATCACCACCGTCGTCGTCGGGTTCCGGGTCGGGGCGGACGGCACCTTCTGGGACTTCGTCTTCGGCATCGGATTCGCCGTACTGGCCTGCGCGCTCGGGGTCGCCGCCTGCGCGGCGCGCATCCGGCACGCCACCGAGATGGCACGGCTGCGGTCCGCCGCCGTCACCCTGCAGCGCCAGATCCTGCGGCCGCTGCCGGTCAATACCGACCACGTCGTCGCCCACGGGCTCTACGAGCCGATCGAGGAGGACCGCTTCGTCGGCGGAGACATCTACGAGGTCGTCGAGTCGCCCTACGGAACCCGCGTGATCATCGGAGACGTCCAGGGCAAGGGGCTCGCGGCCATCGGCGCCGGATTCGCGGCCATCGCCGCGTTCCGTGAGGCGGCCATCCGCGAACCCACGCTCACGGGAGTGGTGGAGGCGCTGGAGGCCGCCGTCGTCCGGCACAACGTGTTCTCCGCCCAGACGGGTGAGGCCGAACGCTTCGTGACCGCGCTCGTCCTCGGGTTCGACGAGGGCGGCCGGGTGGAGGCCGTGAACTGCGGGCACCTGCCGCCGCGCCTGCTGCACGACGGCCGGTCCTCGGGCGTCACGCTCCACCGGACGTACGTCCCCCTCGGCCTCGCCGGACTCAGCCAGGAGACCCGTACGGCCGAGTCCTTCGACTTCCCGCCGGGCGCGACACTCCTCGTCGTCACCGACGGGGTGACCGAGGCCCGCGACATCGGCGGTGCCTTCTACCCGCTGGACGAGCGGATCAGGGCCTGGGCCGGGCATGGGCCGCGCGAACTTCTCGACGCGCTCCGCGTCGATCTGGGGGAGTTCTCCGGAGGCGTCCGGCGCGACGACGTCGCCGCGCTCGCCCTGCTGCGCACCTCTGCCGACGACGGGCGGCGGCCTGCGGTCCCGGGCCCCGCAGTCCCCGGCGACGCCATCCCCGGCGGCGCCGGTTCCGGTGTCGGGGCCCTGGGCGATCCCGCCGAAGCGGGCGAGGCTCAGCGACGGCCCGCCGCGGTCTGAACGCGCGCCGCGAGACTGCCGACAGGCGCTCCTGATGTCCCCACGAGACGAATGTCGCGTGGGGACATTTTCAGGTGTACGGTGCATGTATGTCTCCGGAACGGAAACTCCCGGATCGGCGGGGCCGCAAGGCACGCCGGACCCGCGACACCCTGGCGCAGGCCGCGTTCGAGCTGGTGCTCGACCGGGGGCTGCGGAACGTGACGGTCGAGGAGATCGCGGAAGCCGCGGACGTCGACCGCCGTACGTTCAGCAGGTATTTCACGAGCAAGGAGGCCGCAGCCCTCGACTCCCTGCGGGGCGACGGCGACCGCATCAACGCGGCCCTGCGGGCCCGCCCGGCCCCTGAACCCCCGCTCCTCGCCTACCGGCGGGCCGTCCTGGACTGGCTCGACGATCCCGGGTCGGAGCCCTGGCACCGCCGGCCCCGGATCTTCGACCTGCTGGTCGTCGCCGAGGAGGAGTCGACCCTCTACGCCGTCTTCCACCACATCCGGGTGGATGCCCAGGAGGACTCGGTCGCCATCGTCGCGGACCGGCTCGGCGTCGATCCCCGGCGGGACATCCGGCCCGCCGTGACCGTCGCCGCGGGAGCGGGCGCGCTGCTCGCCGCCCAGGCCGCCTGGGTGCGCGGAGGCCGGCCGGACGCTCTGCCCGGCCTGGTCGCCGAGGCGTTCGACGCGCTCTCCGCCGACCTGCTCGGCGAGCGGCGCCCCGCTCCGGAACACCACCGGGGCGCCCCGGAACAGCCCAGCACCAACAGCACCACCAGCACCACCGAAGAAGCAGAAGGAACCGAGGCAACACCATGAGCACCGAGCACAGCTCCACCTCCACCTCCACTCCTGCGGCCGAGGCGAAGGGCGAAGCCCGCACCGAGTTCGCGGGCCGCACCGCCCTCATCACCGGCGGCGCCTCCGGCATCGGCCTCGCCCTGGCCCGGCGGCTCGCCGCCGGCGGCGCGGCGGTCGTCGTCGCCGACTACGACGAGGAGAACGCGCGCAAGGCCGCGGCCGACCTGGAGAGCGCGGGGGCCAGGGCCGCCGCCGTCGCGATGGACGTCACCGACCCGGCCTCCGTCGAAGCGGGCGTACGGTTCGCGGTGGACACCTTCGGCGCCCTCCACCTGGCCGTCAACAACGCCGGCATCGCGGGCCCCAGCAGTCCCACCGGTGAGTACCCGGTCGAGGACTGGAACCGCGTCGTCGCCACCAACCTCAGCGGCGTCTTCCACTCGATGCGCTACGAACTGCCCGCCATCGTCGCTGCGGGCGGCGGCGCGATCGTCAACATGTCCTCCATCCTCGGCACCAACGGCTTCGCCGGGTCGCCCGCCTACGTCGCGGCCAAGCACGGCGTCGTCGGTCTCACCAAGACCGCCGCGCTCGAATACGCGGGCCAGAACGTCCGGGTCAACGCGGTCGGGCCCGGCTTCATCGACACCCCGCTCCTGCGGAACACCGACCCGGGGGCCCGCGAGCAGCTGATCTCCCTGCACCCGGCGGGACGGCTCGGCACCGCCGAGGAGGTCGCCGAACTCGCGGCCTTCCTGCTCTCCGACAAGGCCTCCTTCATCCACGGCAGCTACCACCTGGTGGACGGCGGCTACTCCGCCCCGTGACGGAGCCCGAGTGGCGCGCGGGGGACACGGGGGCGACAAAGAGAGTCAAGAGAGAAGCGAGGAGACCTCATGAAAGCCGTTCAGTACCGAGCCGTCGGCGCCGCCCCCGAGGTGGTCACCGTTCCGGACCCCGAGCCCGGCCCCGGCCAGGTCCTGCTGAAGGTCACCGCCGCCGGGGTCTGCCACTCCGACATCGCCGTGATGAGCTGGCCCGCCGACCAGATCCCCTTCCCGCTGCCCCTCACCCTGGGGCACGAGGGCGTCGGCACGGTCGCCGCCCTCGGTGACGGCGTCGACGGCTTCGCCCTCGGCGACTCCGTCGCGGTCTACGGGCCCTGGGGCTGCGGCACCTGTGTGAACTGCGCCGAAGGCAAGGAGAACTACTGCCTGCGCGCCCAGGAGCTCGGCATCATGCCGCCCGGACTCGGCGCACCCGGCGCGATGGCCGAGTACATGATCGTCGACGACCCCCGCCACCTGATCCCGATCGGTGACCTCGACCCGGTGAAGACCGTGCCCCTCACGGACGCCGGACTGACCCCGTACCACGCGATCGTGCGCTCCCGGGCGAAGCTGGTGCCCGGCTCCACCGCCGTCGTCATCGGTACCGGCGGCCTCGGCCACGTCGCGATCCAGCTGCTGCGCGCCATGACGGCCGCCCGGGTGATCGCCCTCGACGTCACCGAGGACAAGCTCGCCCTGGCCAGGACCGTCGGCGCGCACGAAGCCGTCCTCTCCGACGAGAAGGCGGCCGCCCGCGTCATGGAACTGACCGGCGGACTCGGCGCCCACGTGGTCCTCGACTTCGTCGGAGCGCCGCCCACCGTGGCGACCGCGGGCGCCGTCGCCCGGGTCGACGGCGACGTCACCATCGTCGGCATCGGCGGCGGCGCGCTCCCGGTCGGCTTCGGCACGCTTCCGTACGGCGCCAACGTCAGCGCGCCCTACTGGGGCTCGCGCAAGGAGCTCGCCGAGGTTCTCGACCTGGCCCACGCCGGAGCGGTCGACGTCCACGTGGAGACGTACTCCCTCGACGAGGCCCCGCTCGCCTACGAGCGCCTCCACGACGGAAGGATCAACGGCCGGGCCGTCATCCTCCCGGGCGGCTGAGCCCTCCGGAGCCTGGGGGCCGAGCCCCTTCGGCCCCCGGGCAGCGCTGCCTGATCCCCTCAGGCACCCCGGCGGGTGCCTGAATCCCCCCGGGTCGGCTAAACCTCCCGGTCCCCTCGTCGTCCAACCTCCGCCCGTCCGCCCGGGCGGCGGCCTCCGGCTCCTGCCCGGCGGCCACGCCCGGGCCGACGAGAAATTCCCGGCGCCGGGAGGCCGGCCGCCGTTAGAATGGACGACATGGGTTCGTACAGCTACTACTTCTTCCGCTGATTCCCGGTCCGGACGGCCGCAGCGCGCCGCACCGCGCGTCCCTCTGAGACGCCCCGGTGACGTCGACGTCACCGCGCGCGCCCGCCGCCGTCCCCTCCGCCGTCCGGCATCCACGCCCCGCCGCCGCGCCTCCGCGCGCGCCTTCGCGGGCCGTCACCCAGGGAAAAGGCACCCATGCACCCCCAGCGCGACCGCGCTCAACTGGCCATCAAGGACGTCTCCAAGTCGTACGGGGACCGCTCCGTACTCGACCAGGTGACCCTCACCGTCCGGCCCGGTGAGAAGACCGCCGTCATCGGCGAGAACGGCTCGGGAAAGTCCACGCTGCTCCGGCTGCTGGCCGGAGTGGAACAACCGGACACCGGTGAGATCACCGTCCGCTTCCCCGGCGGCACCGGCTATCTCGCCCAGACCCTCGACCTCGACCCGTCCGACACCGTGCAGGACGCCGTCGACGCGGCCCTCGCCGAACTGCGCGACCTCGAACACCGTATCCGCGAGGCGGAGACCGGCCTCTCGGAGCGGAAGCCCGGTGACCCGGGGCCCACCGACGCGGAACTCGCCGCGTACGGAGAGCTCCTCACCGCCTACGAGGACCGCGACGGCTACCGGGCGGACGCCCGGACCGAAGCGGCTCTGCACGGCCTCGGCCTCGGCCACCTCACCCGCGACCGCGCTCTCGCCACCCTCTCCGGCGGCGAGCAGTCCCGGCTCGCCCTCGCCTGCGTCCTGGCAGCCGCCCCCGACCTGCTGCTGCTCGACGAGCCGACCAACCACCTCGACGCCCGCGCCGTCGGCTGGCTGGAGGACCACCTGCGCGCCCACCCGGGCACCGTCGTGGCGATCACCCACGACCGGGCCTTCCTGGAGCGCGTCACCTCGGTGATCCTGGAGGTCGACCGAGACCTGCGCACGGTCACCCGGTACGGGGACGGCTGGGACGGCTACCGCACGGCCAAGGCCGCCGCCCGCCGCCGCTGGGCCCAGGAACACGAGGAGTACCTGACGGACCTGGCCCGCACCGAGGAGCTCGTCGCAGCGGCCGGAGCGCGGCTCGCGGCCACCGGAGGAGACCCGAAGCAGGGCTTCGGCAAGCACCGCCGCTCGCACGAGGCGAAGCTGTCCGGCCGGGTCAGGGCCGCCCGGACCCGGCTGGACGCGCTGCGCAGGTCTCCCGTGCCACCCCCGCCCCACCCGCTCGCCTTCACCGGCCGCCCGACCGCCGCCGACGGGACCGGCACGGCGGACCGCGCGAGTACCACCACCGTGACCGGCACGGCGGACGGTGACGGAACCACCACCGTGACCGGTACCGCGGACCGCGCGAGTACCCCTACCGGGACCGGCACCGCGGACCGCGCCAGGCCCCTCGTGGAGCTGGACGCCGTCTCCGTCGGGAACCGGCTCCGCCTCCCCTCCCTGCGCGTGGAATCGGGCGCCCGCCTCCTGGTGACCGGTGAGAACGGGGCCGGGAAGACCACCCTGCTGCGGGTCCTCGCGGGCGACCTGACCCCCGACGCGGGCACGGTCACCCGCCGGGCCCGCATCGGCTACCTCCCGCAGGAACTGCCCGCGCGCCCGACCCGGCGCACCCTGCTCGCCACCTTCGCGGCGGGCCGCCCCGGCTTCCCCGACGAGTACGCCGACGAGTTCCTGGCCCTCGGCCTGTTCCGCCCCGAGGACCTCGACGTGCCCGTCGCGTCCCTCTCCGTCGGCCAGCAACGCAGGCTGGCCCTGGCCCGGCTGGTGGCCCGGCCTGCCGATCTGCTGGTACTGGACGAGCCGACGAACCACATCGCGCTGAGCCTGGTGGAGGAGCTGGAGCAGGCCCTCGACCAGTACCGGGGCGCGGTGGTCGTCGTCTCGCACGACCGCAGCTTCCGGGCCCGCTTCACCGGCGACGTACTGGAACTGCGGGCAGGCCGCCCGGCGGGCGCGGCGCAGGCCTACGCGCCGGGGGAGGCCGTCGTCCCGCGCACCTGAGCGCGCAGCCGGTCGACGAACACCCGCTGGCCGGCGATCAGCCGCTCGGAGGCCTGCTCCGGCGTGCACCAGGCGAACCGGTCCATCTCCGGGAACTCCTGCCGCACGCCGGACCCGCGCGGCCACTCCATCGTGAACGTCCCGGGCACGACGGACGCCAGGTCCAGCTCCGCCTCCAGGGCCCAGGCGATCACCGTCTTGCCGCTGCGCTGCCGTGACTCGCCGAGCGCGATCCACTCGCCCGGCGGGACCGGCACGCCCAGCTCCTCCACGAACTCCCGGCGGGCGGCGGCCTCCGCGTCCTCCTCCGGTCCGTACTCGCCCTTCGGTACCGACCAGGCGGCCGCCTCCCGCCCCGCCCAGAACGGACCGCCCATGTGCCCGATCAGCACCTCGACATCCCGCTCGCCCGCGCCCTCCGTGACCCGGAAGAGAAGAAGCCCCGCACTGCGCCTGCCTGTCGACATGTCGTCAAGTCTGCTGCGGCACGGTGCGGGGCGCCAGGCGGGCCCGGCACGACCCGGAGGAAAGCGCTACGTCTTGCGGTAGCCGTACGCCTCTGAGGCCGCGGCCTCCACCGCCGCGAGGTCGCCACCCGCCGAGGCGGTCACCACGGCCGCCACAGCGCCCTCCACGAACGGCGCGTCCACGAGCCGCGTGCCCTCGGGCAGCTCGTCGCCCTCGGCGAGCATGGCCTTCACCGTGAGGACCGCGCTTCCCAGATCCACCAGGACCGCGACACCCGCACCCCGGTCCACCGAGGCGGCGGCCCGGCCGATCAGCTCCGCGCTCGTCCCGAGCCCGCCGCCCGGCAGTCCGCCCGCCGGGGCGACCGGCGCGGTCACTCCTCCGGCGGCGAGGCCCCGGGCCAGCTCGGCGACCGACTCGGCGACCGCACCGCTGTGGGAGACCAGCACGATGCCCACCTGCCGTTCGCCGCTCACGCGCCCGCTCCGTCCGCCGTCGTCGCCGCCAGGGCCTCGACCAGCAGCGCCGACGAGGTCGCCCCCGGGTCCTGATGCCCGATACTGCGCTCGCCGAGATAGCTCGCCCGGCCCTTGCGCGCCTGCAACGGCACCGTCGCCTCCGCGCCCGCACGAGCCGCGTTCGCGGCGCCGTCGAACGAGGTGGCGAGGGCCTCCGCCGCGGGCAGCAGCGCGTCGAGCATCGTCTTGTCCCCGGCCTGCGCGCCGCCCAGCTGCCCCACCGCGGCGACCCCGGCCGCGAACGCTTGGGCCAGCTGGTCCTGTGTCACCTCGGCGTCGTCCCCGAGAGCCTTGCCCGTACGGCGCAGCAGCGTCCCGTACAGCGGTCCGGACGCCCCGCCGACGGTGGAGATGAGCTGTCGTCCGGCCAGGGTGAGCACAGCACCGGGAGTGGCGGGGGCATCCTTCTCCAGCACCGCCGTCACCGCCGTGAAGCCGCGCCGGAGGTTGCTGCCGTGATCGGCGTCCCCGATCGCCGAGTCCAGCTTGGTCAGATGGTCCGCCTCACGCTCCACGGACGCCGCGACAGCGGTCATCCAGCGGCGGAAGAAGTCGGTGTCGAGCACATGATCTCCTGTTCCTCGGTCCCGGCCGGAACGGATCGTCCCGGCGGTGGCACGGGCTGTACGGCCGACCCGCACCGGCATCGCACACGGTCGCGGGGCCCGTCGGCGCTCAGCGGCCCCAGCGGAGCGCGGCCGTCCGCACGGGCGCGTCCCACAGCCGCAGCAGCTCCTCGTCGACCTGGCACAGCGTCACCGAACAGCCTGCCATGTCGAGGGATGTGACGTAGTTCCCCACGAGCGTACGAGCCACCGGGACGCCCCGCTCGGACAGGACCCGGTGGACCTCGGCATTGAACCCGTACAGCTCCAGCAGCGGTGTCGCCCCCATGCCGTTCACCAGCGCCAGCACCGGTCCGGTGGGGCGCAGATCCTCCAGTACCGCGTTCACGGCGAAGTCGGCGATCTCGCCGGACGTCATCATCGGCCGCCGCTCACGCCCCGGCTCCCCATGGATGCCGATGCCCAACTCCAGCTCCCCGGTGGGCAGATCGAAGGTGGGGCTGCCCTTGGCCGGAGTGGTGACGGCGCCCAGCGCCACCCCGAAGCTGCGCGAGGCCCCGTTCACCTGCCGCGCGACGGCGGCCACCCGCTCCAGCGGAGCGCCCTCGTCCGCCAGGGCGCCGGCGATCTTCTCGACGAACAGCGTCGCTCCCGTACCGCGCCGCCCGGCGGTGAACGTACTGTCGCTCACGGCCACGTCGTCGTCCACCACCACCTGGGCGACCTGGATTCCCTCGTCGTCGGCGAGCTCGGCGGCCATCTCGAAGTTGAGCACGTCGCCGGTGTAGTTCTTGACGACGAACAGCACTCCCGCCCCGCTGTCGACGGCTGCCGCCGCCCGCAGCATCTGGTCGGGCACGGGTGAGGTGAAGACCTCCCCGGGACAGGCGGCCGACAGCATCCCGGGCCCGACGAACCCGGCGTGCAGCGGCTCGTGCCCCGAACCGCCCCCGGAGACGAGGCCCACCTTTCCCGCCACGGGCGCGTCCCGCCGCATGACGACCCGGTTCTCCACATCGACGGTCAGCTCGGGATGTGCGGCCGCGATGCCGCGCAGAGCATCGGCGACCACGGTTTCGGGAACGTTGATGAGCATTTTCACGTGTGTCTCCTTGTGAGCTGGCAGAGGGGTGTTCGACCTGCGTTTTTCCTGGTCAGGAGAGGTGTGTCCCGGTTGCCTGATCTTGGCGGCCCGTGGTGGTTCATTGCGCCTTGTGGCGGTACTGATGCTGACCGCTTGCCGAGTTTCCTTTCCGTTCGTCACCTTCTCGTGAAGTCGGATCTGATCATGGTGGGAAGGTGTTCAAGTTCACCGTACGATCCTGCCCGCGTGCTGAGTTTGACGCCATCTCGGCGACGTCTCACGAAGTCTGCCGCCGGGCTCGGCAGAGTGGCCGCGCAGCGGACCGCCGCGACCGTCCTTCCTCGCCCTCGCGCGGGCCGACGCGTCCACAACGGCCCGCTCAACCCCACGTCGCAGGGCCGGTGACCGAGGGCCGCCTGCCGCATGGCGGCCTGCCCGGCCTCCCCGAGCGCCTGATGCGCATCGACCGGCTTGCCCCGCGGCTGCAATGCCTCCCGGCCGTCCGCGTGCCGCTTCGCCCACCACGTATCGACAGCCTTCAACGGCATCCGAAGACCGCTGCCACGTCCTCGCGCGCCCGGCCCGCTTCCACACCGGCCATGAAGCAGTCTCCCGTTACGGTTGCCCGCATGCCTGTCGAACAGAACACCCAGCCTGGCTGCTTCTGTCGCCGGCCAAGGCGCTGGGGCCGCGCCTTCCCGGGCCTGGGACGGAGGACTTCTGGGGCGCCGAGGTGGTTCCGTGGCTCACGGGGGACGACGAGGACGCTCCACTGCAGGGCTCCTACATCGGCGCCCGTGGTGTCGGGAAGTGGTCGTTCGAGGACAACCCGGCCGGCGCGCCCGATTACCCGTCGATGGCCGTCTACCTGGAGAGCGTTCACCGCACGCTGGACGTAGGGCCTGCGAACCTGATGGGCTCCGATGTGCCCGGCGTCGTGTGGGGCTGCCTGATCTGGGACCGTCCTCAGGGGTCCTGGCTGACGGATGCCGCCGAGCACTGGAGCCCGGTTCACTGACCAGAGAGGTCCCCGCCCGGGTCCGGGCGGGGACCGTCAAGGACTACTTGCTACGGCTTGGCCATCGTGCAGACCAGTGTGGCCTTGGACGGGTCACACGCCTTGAACCAGGCATTGCCCGGGTCGAGGGTGTAGGCGTCGCCGTCCAGAACCCGGAACATCTTGACAAATGTCGGATCAGTGAACCCGAACTTGTTCATCGACCGGGAGTTGACCTTCAGTGACATCGACGACCGGCCGCAGTTCTCTGCGAACGTCGGGGTGTCGTAGCGGGTGTCATCGAGCAGGTGTTCGCTGCCGTCGTCTGTCCTGGCCGCAACGGTCTGGATGCACTCGCCGCCGCCGTTCGGACCAGCGGTGTTCACCCCGCCGTTGGCCTTGGGCGTGCCGGGGGATTGGTAGGTGGAAGAGAACGGGAACTCGCCGCAGGAGATCGCTTCGGCGGCGCCTTCGGTGATCTCCGGGTGCAGGGCCGTCCAGGGGTGCTTGAGGAACGGCGCCGTTCGCCGTGACCTTGTCGCAGCGCACGTCGATGCGCGGAGATCGGAACGGAGTGTGAAAGGTGTCGTCCTTCCCGACCCTGCGGCACCGCACCTGAACCGGCAGCACCTGCCGCGGGCTCGGCGTGGAGGGCCGCTCCCCGTCCGGAACGGCCCTCCACTCATGGTGCAGCGATCAGTTCCCGGTCAGGAGGCGGCACGGGCCGGTGCGGCCGCGAGGCCGTTCTGCCAGAGCTGGTTCACCCGTGCCCGCTCGTTGGCGTCCGGCTGGGCGTTGGTGCAGGACGGGCCGGGGCCGCCGCCGGACATCAACTGGCTGCACGGTCCGGAGTAGTTGTCCGGCAGGCCGAGCACATGTCCGGTTTCGTGCGTGGTGACGCGGGTCGAGTTGTACCGCTGGTTCTGCCGGTAGTCCAGGAAGATGAACCCACGGCCGTGTCCGTCGGTCGAGGCGTACGATCCGCGCGGATCGTTTCCTTCGCGGTACGTGAAGTCTGCCCTGGAGCCTTCCTGAAGCCGGACGTTGGAGACCGAGCTGTTCCAGATCCGGGTGCTGTTGGCTATCTGGGTGCGGAAGCTCGGGGCGTAGGCCGCGCTGTACGTGACCGTGACGGCCTGGGTTCCCGGGTTGGCGGCCCGCTTCTCGGCGACCGACTTCATGACCGCGTCGAAGAAGGCCCGGTTCGCGGCGGCGTTCTCGCCCGACCCGTTGTACGCGGCGATGCCGGCTGGGGTGGACGTGGCAGGGGCAGGAGCGGCGGAGGCCGCGGGAGCTGAACCCAGCGCGGCAACCAGGCCGAGGCCGACCAGGACGGAGGCGATGGCGGTCGGGACGTGTCTCATGGGGGGTTTCTCCTACTGTCCGATGAAGCCGCGCCCTGGGGTTGTCCGCTGAACGGACGGGGCGCGGGACGGTACGGGGAGAGTGTGGGGGAGCGGACCCCTGCCGGGGATGATGCCAACTCGCGATGACGCCCTATCCCCCGTCCTCCGGCCAGGGTCGAGCCATCCCTCCGGGCCGCGTGACCGGCCGGGGTGCCGCCCCGGCGTCGTGACAGTGACCCGGTCAACGATCACCACGGGCGCGGGGAACGGCACCACTCGATGTCACGGGCCTCCGTCGCCGCGGAGGGAAACGGCTGCGCCGGCGGGCGGGGGCCGACCATGGGCCGGCCTCGTACGCGAGACGGAGCGCGCACACGACACGGTTCGGCGAGTTCGAGGAGTGCGGCCTTCGTCAGGGAGCTTGCGGGCCGGGCGTGCCGATGTGCTCGGCCGGGCGGGTGTCCGACCGGGGACGGTGGTCGGTGCCGAGGCCGGCGGTGATGGTCAGGATGGACGCCGACCCCGTCATGTCGACCACGTGCCACGCCCCGGCCGGGTTGACGGTGGCCTCGCCCGGCCGGAGCGTAACGCGGTCGGGCACCCCGTCCACGTCGCGGCTGACCGTCACCGACCCGCTGAGGCAGACGACCAGTTCGTCGCCGGCGGGGTGGCGCTCCCAGTGGTCACCGGGGCCGTCGCCGTCGAAGATCGCCACTGTCCGGCCCTCGGCGCCGTCCGCGGCGACCGCGGCGCTGTAGGCCTGGAGCACTTCCGGGTCCCAGGCGAAGCCCTCGACGGGTCTGGCACGTGATCCCAGCCCGAGGTGCACGGGGGTGGTCCGCAGGTTGATGGAGTTGCGTTCGTGGTCGATGAGTCTCATGCCGACGATCGTCACAGGACACCCATCGGGTGGTCTTGAAGGAAAGGGAACGGAAACCGGCGCGACGGGCAGCCCCCCGGCGGCTACCCGGTTCCCAGGAGGACTTCGCCGCGACGCCAGGCTGTCGGCGACCGGCCCGTGAACTCCCCCCAGTCCCGGACGAGATGGGCCTGGTCGGCGTAGCCGGAGAGAGTCGCCACATCGGCCCACGGGAGCGGATCGTGCGCTGTCGCCAGTTCGTGCGCGTGCTCGAAGCGCAGAACACGGGCGAAGGTCTTCGGCAACAGGCCCACCTCACTGTGAAACCGCTCGGTGAGATACCTGCGGCTCCAGCCCAGTTCTGCGGCGACCGCCCCGACCTGGACACGGCCCCGCGCGGCGACGAGGCGGTTCCAGGCCTCGGCGACCTCGGGGCGTACCGGGGGGACGCGTTTGCCGCCGGCGCTGCGGCCGACGGCTCGCAGGAGCAGTTCGTCCAGCGCGGCGAACCGCGCGGCCCAGGTCGTTGCCGTTCGGAGCCGGTCGACCAGCTCGACGCCAAGCGCTCCGAGAAGTTCGTCGAGTGGAACCAGCTGGTGGGCGAGCGCGGCAGCGGGCATGCCGTAGACGGCCCGAGCCCCGAGAGGTGTCAGCGACACCTGCACACCTTGCTGGCGTCCGTCGTGGTGGATCGCGACGGACCGGCACATCAGACCGCCGGCCACGCTGTCGAACCGAGTCACCGGTGACGCGTCGTCGACGCCCGTCGCCACCGCCAGAGGGCCGGAGAGGCTGATCACCGCGGTGAGCACGCGGCCCGGCGGACCGCAGTGGACCCCCGCCGGAAACCCGCGAAGGTCGAAACCGACATAGGAGCTGACGTACCGCCGCAAGGCGGGCGCAGGACGCGCATCGACCCTGGTAGCCCTGTCGTCCTTCACCCTCGTCAGTGTAGGAACCGGCGGTCTGCCGGTGGACTCTCGTGTCCAACTGTCGCGGGTTCTCCTCGGTGACTTGACTGATCAGGTCCGTTGGAATCCCTATCCCGGCGGCATCGGCGATCATCCCCGGGATACTGGCGCCCATGAAAGAGGTCGAAGTCGTCGTCGCCCATTCCGAGCGTGCGACTCTGCGCGTCGGCGACGTGTTCCTGAAGGTGGACGCCGATCAGGCGCGCATCGACGTCGAGGTCGAGGCGATGGCCCTCGCGCCGGTTCCGACCCCGGAGGTCCTGTGGCGCAAGCCGCCGGTGCTCGCGATCGCCGCACTTCCGGGAGCAACGCTCGGGCGTCTCGGCGGGCCGCCGACCGGGACGTCGTCGGCGTGGGCCGCGGCGGGCGCCGCCATCCGGAAGCTGCACGACGCGCCGCCGCCGCCCTGGCCCGGTCGGGCCGGGCGGAGCGCCCTCACGCTGGCGGCGGAGCTCGACGACGAGTGCGCGTCGCTCGTGGCGAGCGGCCTCCTGCCCACCGACCTGGTCACCCACAACCGCCGGGTCGCCGAGGCCGCGCTCCGGCCGTGGACCCCTGCGTTCACCCACGGTGACCTGCAGATCGCGCACGTCTTCCTCGACAGCGACGAGGTCACGGGCATCATCGACTGGTCCGAGGCGGGCCGGGGGGACGCCCTGTACGACCTCGCCACCTTCACGCTCGGACACGAGAAGCACCTCGACGACGTCCTCGCCGGCTACGGCGCCGACATCGACCTCGACGTGATCCACGCATGGTGGTCGTTGCGAAGCCTGCTGGCAGTTCGCTGGCTGATCGAGCACGGGTTCGACCCGTTCGCCCCGGGCTGTGAGGTCGACGTGCTGAGATCCCGGATGTGAGGCGATCGACTTCCTCGCCGCGGAGGGGACGGCGGGGAACGACAAGGCCGCCGCCTGCGCCGTTACGGATCCCGGCGCAGCACCACGAATGGCGCCCGGACACGAATGGTGCCGAGAATGTGGTGGGGGTCGTGAGAGCCCGCACGGAGACTCAGCCGTGGCGGGGATGGAGGTAGGCATGCCGAGGCCCTTGTGGACCGGTGCGATCAGCTTCGGCCTGGTCACCATCCCGGTGAAGGTCGTCTCCGCGACCCAGGACCACTCGATCCACTTCCGCCAGGTCCACCTGGAGGATCTCGGACGGGTGCGCACCCGGAAGGTCTGCGAGCTGGACGGCGAAGCACTGTCGCAGGACGAGATCGGCAAGGGCTACGAGCTCTCCAGGGAGCAGACGGTGCCGATCACCGATGAGGAACTGGACCGGATTCCGCTGCCCACCGCGAAAGCCATCGAGATCGTCGCTTTCGTGGACGCCGACAGCGTCGATCCCATCCGGATCAGCGACTCCTACTACCTCGCGATCGACGGCAAGGTCGCCGAGAAGCCCTACACCCTGCTGCGCCGGGCGCTGGAGCGCTCGGACAAGGTGGCCGTCGCGAAGTTCGCCTGGCACAACCGTGAGCGGCTGGGGCTGCTGCGGGTCAGGGAAGGGGCGATCGTGCTGCACTCGATGCGCTGGCCGGACGAGATCCGCAGCCCCGAATCCCTGGCCCCGCGAGAGGTGGAGCTGGACGACGGCGAGATCGAGCGGGCCGTCCAGCTGACCGACTCCATGGCTCTGGACAGCATCGCCGGGTTCCGGGACACCTACCGCGACGCCCTGGAGGAGCTGCTCACGGCGAAGTCGGAGGGCAAGGAGCTTCCGGAGCCCGCCGAGGGCGAGGAGCGGGAGGAGGGCAAGGTCGTGGACCTGATGGCCGCCCTGAACGCGTCGGTCGAGGCGGCGAAGGAGAGCCGCGGGGAGGACGGGGGAGGGGAGGCCACGGTGCACGAGATGCGGCCCCGGAAGAAGACGGCCTCGTCCGGGAAGCCGGCCGCAGGCCGGAAGACGGCGGCGTCCAGGAAGGCCACCGGTCAGAAGGCGGGCGCCAAGAAGACGACCGCGGCGAAGAAGACGACCGGCGCCAAACGCACGGCGAGGAAGCGGAGCGCCTCCTGACCGAGGACCGAGAGGGTTCCGTGGCGCGTCTGCCCCGCATCGCACCGATGCTCGCGACCCCCGGGCGGCTGCCCCCGCCCTCGGAGGACACCTCGTACGCGTACGAGGTGAAGCAGGACGGGCAGCGGTGCATGGTCTACCTGCCCGGCGACGGTTCGGTACGGCTGCGCTCCCGGTCCGGCGCCGACATCACCCCCGCCTATCCCGAGCTCGCGGGCCTGGGGGCGGTGCTGGGCTCCCGCCCCGCCGTGCTGGACGGGGAGATCGTCGCCCTGGACGACGAGGGGCGCGGCGACTTCCAGCGGCTTCAGCCCCGGATGGGGCTGGCCGGCTCCGGGGCCAGGGCGGCCCGCATGGCAGCGAAGGCGCCCGTGCACCTGATGCTCTTCGACGTCGTGTTCCTCGGCACGAGCCGGCTCACCCGCACCCCGTACTCCGAGCGCCGCGCCGTCCTGGACTCCCTGGGCCTGGGCGGGCCCGCGTGGTCGACCCCGGCGGCGGTCGTCGGGCACGGGCAGCGGGCGCTGGAGATGACGCGGACCGCAGGCTTCGAAGGGATCGTCGCCAAGCGGCGCACCTCCCTCTACGAGCCGGGTGTCCGCTCCCGGGCGTGGATCAAGATCCGGCACGTGCGGACCGAGGACGTCGTCGTCGGCGGCTGGCTGCCCGGCCACGGCCGCCTCACCTCTCTGCCCGGCGCCCTCCTCATGGGCCGACCGGACCCCAGCGGGGGACTCCGCTACGTCGGCGGCGTCGGCACCGGCTGGAGCGACGCCGAACGCACCACCCTCGGGGCCCTCCTCCATGCCGCGGCGACCGACACCTGCCCGTTCACCGAGCGGCCGGCGGTGACCGGGGCCCGGTGGGTGGAGCCGCGGCTGGTCGGAGAGGTCCGCTACACGACCCGCACCAGGGCCGGTCGGCTGCGCCAGCCCTCCTGGCACCGCCTGCGCCCCGACCTCACACCCGATGACCTCCACTGAGTCGTGCGGGGCCGCCACTCCTCCGTCGGGCATCCGCCGTACGGCCTCGGGCCTCGACTCCGTGGAGATCAGCGACCACTGCCATCCGTGGCCCGACAACGCCCGGCCCCGGCGGCTTCGTCGGCGTCCACCGGAGTGCACTCGACGGGCGCGTCACACAGCACGAGCCGAACAGCACGCGGGCCTGAAGGAGCACCTTGTTAGGCTCGCCCTATGCTGAGACTCGGAATTCCTGTCCTCGGTGTCACCGACATCCCCCGAGCGGTTGCCTTCTGGAGCGCGGCGTTGAACCTGGTCGCCAGTCAGGAGTGGGCGAGCGAAACGTGGCGAACGCTCGACCACGTCGACGGCTCCGGCCGGGCGCTCGGCCTGTTGCGCAGCGACTCCCCGGCCGAGCCACACCCCCGTATCCATCTGGACCTGTTCACGGATTCGGCCGAGGAACAGCGGAGTGAGGTCCGGCGACTGCTCGGTCTCGGCGCGCGGAGCGTCGACTGGGACCTCTACCCGGCCGATCCGGACTTCGTTGTCCTGGCCGACCCGGACGGCAACATCTTCTGCGTCGTGGACACGAGCCACGCACCCAGCGGCGCGAGCTGAACGGCGCGACGACCTGACCCCGGATCCGCGGGGCGACCTGACCACATCCGCCGGAAGCCCGATCTGACCACATCCGCCGGAAGACGACCTGACCGGCCGGGCCGCGGGGCCCGCGCACCCGTACTGACGGCAGGCGTCACGAGCGCTTCCGCGGGCGCCGTTCGGTTCCGGCGAGGGCGCGGTCGAGGGCGGCCACGCCCAGGCCGGCCAGCACGATCCGGATGAGCCACTCCGACCAATCGACGCCCCGCGGGTGGCCCACACCCAGCACGGACGCCAGCAGCGAGCCGAGGAGCGCGGCCGCCATGCCGACGACGAGCGTCCACAGGACGCCGATGTGCTGACGGCCGGGCAGGACGAGGCGCCCCAGCAGGCCGACCGCCGCACCGATGATCAGAGCGCTGACGAGTCCGGAGATGTGCATGGCCGGCTCCTTCATGGTCGACGTGTCCGCTTCGTGTACCCCCGAGGGGCAGTGAGGACTCTCGGTACACGAGACTCGCCGACACGTCATCACACCGCCGAAGTCGCCGCCGTACAGGGGAAATCCGGCGTCAGCGGAGGCGGTTCGCCACCACCGGCCCGTTCGTTCGTGCATCGGCCCATTCGTTCGTGCATACGTCCGGAGCGCAGGGGCAGGCGAATGTCAGCCACGGACGACGGAGGCCGATCGCAAGCGGTCATCCCCGGCGACAGGTGAATGATGAGCACCGAGAAGAAGACCGATGAAGAGCATGACGAAGAGCATGACGAAGGGCATGACGGAAAGCGCGTCGACGTTCCTACCGCCATGAGGCAGGCCTCCGCGCAGCTCACGGAATTGCTTCAGTGCGAGCCGGGTTCTGTTTCCGCAGTGAAGGCCACCGAGGACGGTTGGTCGGCGGACGTGGAAGTCGTCGAGCTGGAAAGAGTGCCGGACACCATGAGTGTGATGGCCTCCTACCGGGTGGAACTCGACCCGCGGGGAACGCTGCTGTCCTACGAGCGACTGCGCCGCTACGCCAGGGGCCAGATCGACCGTCGCTGAAAATTCCGTCGATCAGACGTAAGCAAGATCTCAGACGTCAGCAAGACCTCAGACGTAACAAAGATCACCGAAAGGAGTTCCCCATGGCACTCGTTCAGCAGAGCAATGCGACGTCCGGTGGGAGCGGCTCGGGAAATCTCTACGACGTTCTTGAACTCATACTCGACCGCGGGCTGGTTATCGACGCATTCGTACGCGTCTCCCTGGTCGGGATCGAAATTCTCAAAATCGACGTCCGGGTGGTGGTCGCGAGTGTCGACACCTATCTGCGGTTCGCCGAAGCCTGCAACCGACTCGATCTGGAGTCCGGACGCAAGGCGCCGAGCCAGCTCACGGACCTCGTCGGCGACATGACGGAGAACGGCGCCAAGGGCAAGTCCAAGGGCGCGCTCAGCGGCGCTGTCGAGGCGGTGACCGAGTCGTTGCAGGGCAAGCGCGACGAGCCCGAGGAAGAGCCGCGCAAGCGCCCGGCCCGTAAGTCGACGTCCAGCCGCCAGACCCAGCGAAGCGGGGAGTAACGGTGCCCACCTACATCTACGCCATCACCGCCGCCGACCACCCGCTGCCCCTGAACGGACTGCACGGCGTGGGCGACCCGCCTTCCGCCCTGCGCACCCTGCACACCGACCGGCTGGCCGCCGTGGTCAGCGACGCACCTCCCGGACTCCGCGCCAAGCGCCGCGATGTGATGGCACATCAGGGAGTTCTGGAGGCGCTGATGGCCGGTGGCGCGACCCTGCCGATGAGGTTCGGGCTGGTGGGTCCCGGCGACGACGAGGTCACCGCGGCTCTGGACCGGGAGGCCGACGCGTACCGGGAGCGGCTGGCGGAGCTGGACGGCCGGGTGGAGTACAACCTCAAGGCCGGCCGCGACGAGGAGGACCTCCTGCGGGAGATCATGACCGAGTCCGAGGACATCCGGGAACTCAACGAACGGACGCGTGCCCAGGGCGGCCACGACGACCGGGTCGCCCTGGGTGAGCTGGTGGCCCGCGAGGTGACCGCCCGCCACCAGCGGGAGGCGGAGGACGTCGCCGCCCGGCTGGCGGACGTCGCCACCCGGAGCTCGCACGCGGAGCCGGCGCCGCAGCAGTTCCTCAACCTGTCCTTCCTCGTGCCCCGGGCGGAGACCGATGCCTTCGTGGCAGCGGTCCGGCGCGAGGCGGAGCAGCGCGGCGACGCGTACGCGTTCACCCTGACCGGCCCCCTGCCCCCGTACAGCTTCGTCTGATCGCCGCGGGCGGCCCGGGCCCGTACGGCCCCTCCCCAGGAGCGGAGGTGATCTGTTCGCCATGGGCCTCATCAGCAGCCTCCTGACCCTGCCGCTGGCTCCCGTACGAGGGACGGCCTGGGTCCTCGACCAGGTCGTCCAGGCCGCCGAGGAGGAGTACTACGACCCCGAGCCGGTACGCGCCCGGCTCGCCCAGTTGGAACAGGACCTGATCAACGGCCTTGTCGACGAGGACGAGTTCGATCGGCGCGAGGACGAACTCCTCGACCTGCTCGACGCGATCGAGGAGTACCGCAACGACACACGGCGCGCGCCGTGACCACCAACCACGACACACGTGACCTGGGGGAGAGCAGAGGTGCATCGCACATGACGAAGAACGCCAAGATAGGCGCCGCTCTGGTGGGGGGATACCTGCTGGGGCGTACCAAGAAGGCCAAACTCGCCCTGGGGTTCGGGATGTTCCTCCTCGGCAAGAAGATCGACCTCGACCCGCGGCAGCTCGGCAGGATGCTGGCCGACTCGCCGGTCCTGGGCTCCCTCAACGACCAGGTGCGCAAGGAACTGGTCGACGCCACGAAGACGGCGGCCACCAAGGCCGTCACCCAGCGGGCCGGCAGCCTGGCCGACTCCCTGCAGCAGCGCACCCAGGCGCTGGGAGCCGCACCAGGGGCCGACGAGAAGGACCTCGACGAGGAGGACGACGGGACCGGGACGGCGGCCGCCGACGACGACGAAGCCGAGGGGGACGGGGACGAGGACACGGGCGGGAAGCGTAAGCGCGCCCCCCGGAAGGCCGCCGCCACGTCCGACTCCAAGCCCGCGTCCAGGAACCGGACCTCGTCCGGCGCCGGCCGGTCCGGGAGCGGGGGCAAGTCCGCCCCCGCCCGCAAGCGTGGCGGAACAGCCCGGAAGACCGCGGCCTCCGGTGCCCGCAAGGCCCGGGGAGGCGACGATGGCTGACTCCACGCTCGGCGGCATCAAGAACGACGTGGCCAACAGCCCGGCCACCGACCGCCTCAAGGACGAGCTGCGGAACTACCTCCGGGCCCGTGCCGAACACGCGGTGACCCAGCTGGGAAACCGTCTCGGCGACTCGGTGTCCCAGCTCGCGGAGCCGGGCGGCGGGGGCGGTGCGCTCAAGAGTCTGGCCAAGGGCGGCCAAGCCATCGGGGAAGGCAAGTCACCCGGTCAGGCCGCCCTGAGCGCCGGCGCATCCCATCTGAAGGACACCGTCAAGGACAAGGTCAAGGGATTGTTCGGCAAGGGGCGCAAGTCCGGTGGGGGCAAGTCCAAGAGCGTCACCATCGTCGAGGACATCGACGTCGGCGTGCCGGTCCGCGAGGCGTACGACCAGTGGACCCAGTTCCAGGAGTTCAGCTCGTTCGCCAAGGGTGTCGTGAGCGTGGAGAAGGCGGACGACACCACCAGCAACTGGAAGGTGAAGGTCGCCAAGTCGACCCGCAGCTGGAAGGCGAACGTCACCGAGCAGGTGCCCGACGAACGCATCACCTGGACCACCGAAGGAGCCAAGGGCACCGTCAAGGGCGTGGTCACCTTCCACGCGATCACCGACGATCTCACCCGTGTGCTGCTGGTCCTCGAATACTTCCCCAAGGGGCTGTTCGAGAAGACCGGCAACATCTGGCGCGCCCAGGGCCGCCGCGCCCGGCTCGATCTCAAGCTCTACCGCAAGTTCATCATGATGCGCGGCGAGGCGACCGACAGCTGGCGCGGCGAGATCCGTGACGGGGAAGTCGTCCTCAGTCATGACGAGGCTCTGGACGAGGAGGAGTCCCGGAACGAGGAGGGCTCCGAATCCGACGAGGGTGCCCCCGACGAACCGTCCGAAGACGAACCGTCCGAAGACGAAACGTCGGAAGACGACGAACCGACCGAGGACGAGCAGCTCCCTGACGAGGACGACGACCTCGCGTACGAGGACGAAGAGCCGCAGGACGAGGAGCCGCGGGACGAGGAGCCGCGGGACGAGGAGTTCGGCGACGAGGAAGCCCACGAGGAGGGCGACGAGGAGGGCCACGAGGAGGAAGACGAGGACGTCGAGCCGGCGGACGAGCTGGACGAACCGGCGGAGGAGGCCGTGGACGACGAGGACGCCGGGGACCAGGACGACGAAGCGGCGGCCGACGAGACGGAGGAGGAGCCGCGGCCGGCCCGACGCTCCCGACGCCGTACGGCCACCACCGACCGATGACCGCACCCGCGCACAGAGCCGCACCGACACCCCACGGAAAGGCGTGAGACACCGTGTCCGATTCACTCGCCGGCCGGCTGCCGGCCTCGCCCCGAGGGGCCGGCCCGGCATACGGGCAACAGGGCTCGTCGGCCAACCTCGCCGACATCCTGGAAAGGGTGTTGGACAAAGGCATCGTCATCGCCGGTGACATCCAGATCAACCTGCTCGACATCGAGCTGCTCACCATCAAGCTCCGCCTGCTCGTCGCCTCCGTCGACAAGGCCAAGGAGATGGGCATCGACTGGTGGGAGCACGATCCCTCGCTCTCCTCACGGGCCCGCCCCGCGCGGGGGACCGAGGCCGCTCCCGGGCCCGACGAGCTGGCCGACGAGAACGAGCGGCTGCGCGCCGAACTGGCCCAGCTGCGGTCGGCGGCCGGGATCACGGGCTCCGGGGCGGCCGGAGACCGGGCCGCCCCGGCGGAACAGGAGGAGGAGCGATGAACACCGGACCGAACGCAACCGTCCACGTTCCGGGCGAGGGCGCCGGGGAGATGAGTTACGTCTACGCCGTCGGCCGTGCGGGCCCCGCCCTGGACGGGCTCGCCGCCCGGCTGCCGGGCGTGGACGGCAGGCCCCTGCGCCCCGTCGGCGGAGGCGGGCTGTGCGCACTCGTCTCCCCCGTGCCGGCGGACACGTTCAGCGAGCGGGGACTCACCGCGCAGATGGAGG
Organism: Streptomyces sp. NPDC017520; assembly: GCF_044329855.1. Classification (NCBI taxonomy): domain Bacteria; kingdom Bacillati; phylum Actinomycetota; class Actinomycetes; order Kitasatosporales; family Streptomycetaceae; genus Streptomyces; species Streptomyces sp. NPDC017520. Next base: position 1,991 of record NZ_JBIRKB010000020.1, on the reverse strand, counting down.
ACCTGGACCGGCTCGAAGCCGTGGCCCGGGCCCACCACGCCGTGGTGGACGCCGCGTTCGCGGAGACCTCCGTCCTGCCGATGCGGCTGGCCACGGTCTACCTGGACGACACCCGGGTGGCCGACATGCTGGTCCGGCAACGCAGCGAGTTCCAGGAACTGCTGGGCCGCCTGGAGGGCCACGTAGAGCTGGGCGTGAAGGTCTACGCCGATCCCCGTACGGCCACCGCGACGGCACCGGCCGCGGCTACGCCGTCGGGCGGCGGAGCGGGCCGCGCCTATCTGCGGCAGCGTCAGGCGCAGCAGCGCGACAGCCAGGACGTCTACCGCGCGGCATCCGACCTGGCCGCCCGGGCCGCACGGCTGGCCGAAGGAGTGGCGGCGTCACGGGCGGTGCACCGCCCGCAGCAGGGGCAGCTCGCCGCCCGGGCCGGAGTGAACGTGGCCAACGAGGCCTACCTCGTGCCCCGGGAACACACGGCGCGGCTCCACCGGGATCTCTCCGCACTGGCCGAAGGCACCCCGGGGGTTGCGATCGAGGTGACCGGGCCGTGGGCACCCTACTCGTTCGCCACCGCCGTGGTGGCGGAGGGCGCGGACGGCGGTGGTCCACGGTGAGCACGGACATCGTCGGCGGCGTTCTCGGCGAGACCGGGCCCCGGGGCGGTCCGCCCGTCGCGCTGATCGATCTCCTGGACCGGCTGCTGAACGGCGGGGCCGTGCTCACCGGGGACCTCGTCCTGTCCATCGCCGACGTGGATCTCGTCCACATCAACCTCCGAGCGGTGATCCGGTCGATCACCGGTGAGGAGCCGGGGCCGTGGTGAGCCCGCCCGCCCCCGGTCGCGTACGGGGAAGCAGGCCGGCGAGCGAGGAGGCGGAGGAGGTGGACACGATGGCCGAGGACGACCCCGCTGTGCGCTCCGCGGCGGCCGAAGAGGTGGCACGCGCGGCGGCCCGGGCGTTCGGGCTCAGCCCCGCGCAACCGGACGACAGCCGTCCCTCGACTACGGCACAGAGGCTGCACACCGACCCGGACACCGTGGAGCGGGATCTCATCAAGCTGGTGCTCACCATCGTCGAACTGCTCCGTCAGCTCATGGAGCGCACCGCGATCCACCGCGTCGACCAGGGCGACCTGAGCGAGCCCCAGGAGGAGCGGATCGGCATGACGCTGATGATCCTGAACGAACGCATGACGGAACTGTGCGACCGCTACGACCTGACGATGGACGACCTCAATCTCGACCTCGGACCGCTCGGCACACTGCTGCCGCACGACGGCGCGTGAGCGGGCGGAGCCCAGGTTTCATCGCAGCACCCAAGGCAAGGAGGAGCCCATGACTGATGACAAGGACACGAAGAACTCGAACCCGGACAAGGGCAGGACCACGACCGCCCGCAAGACGGCATCGGCCCGAAAGGCGGTCGATGCCACGGCCGAGAGGGCCGGCGAGCGGGCCGACTCGACCGCCGACGAGGCGCTGTCCGCGGCCGGGAGCGCCAAGGACGCGGCAGGCAGCGCGAAGGACGCGGCCGGGGGCGCCAAGGACGCGGCCTCGGACAGCGCCCGGGCGGCCGGTGAGACCACCCGCCGCGTCGGCCGCGCCGCTGCCGCCGGTCTCCAGAGCGGGCAGCACGCCGTGACCGCCAACGCGGCGAAGGCCGCGAGCGCGGCGACCACGGCCTGGACCGTCGTCAAGCACCGCAAGGCGGTCGCCGTCGGAGCCGCTGCGGGGGTGGCCGGTGTCGCCGGAGCGGCGTTCGCCATCGGCCGTTCGACGGCCAGGCCTCCGACGGGCCCGCTGACCCGACTGGCACGCGGGCGGATCTGACCGAGGAGCAGGAGAACGCCGGGCCCGGCACGGGCCAGGACGTGGGGGGGGGGGGGGGGGGGGGGGGGGGCGGGCCCCCCCCCCCCCCCCCCCCCCACCCCCCCCCCCCCGGGGGGGCGCCCCCCCCCCCCCCCCCCCCCCCCGCCGCGCCACCCCA